>CABYSX010000005.1 GCA_902521795.1 uncultured Alphaproteobacteria bacterium | reverse complement strand
ATATATAGTGATTATATTAAACTTACATTTATTGGCTTAATTTTTTCATTGATATTATCAATAATTTTTGGTTACATTTAGATATGAATTTTATTAGATACTTAATTTATATAGTTTTTTTATTTAATATATCTTCATATGCTACTGCAAGCAGTAAAGATGATCCTATTTTTTATGATGAAGTAGATGGCTGGGAAGTTGGTATTCTCCCATATCTGAATTTCGGTTGTTATACATCCTCACCAGTATATGAAGGAGGAGAAATACTTTCAGTTTATGTTGATAATAGACAAAATGCTGAAAATGTTTATTTGCATCTTGTGAACCCTTTATGGAGTAGTCTACAAGTTGGAGATATCCATGAAATGGGAGTTATTTTTGAACCATTTGCTGATAAGTGGATTGGTGAAGCAGAGGTTGTAAGCTACGGTGATCACAAAGGTATAGAGTTCATAGTCGGCACAGAATTTCTTGTTGCCTTTGCAGAGATGGACTCAATCCGATTCACTTATAATGATAGAGATTTATTAGGTTTAATTTTAGATGGTAGTTATAATGCTGCAGTGTCTCTTGCACAGTGTCAGGAACTCGTTGCTGATGCTGGGTCTTCAGGAAATAGTGTTAGCATGAAAAGGGAATTAAAAAAACCGTCTTCAAGAGACCCTTTCCGACAGTAATTATTTGAGATTAAGATTAGTTCATCTTAAAAATTCTATAAACTTTTTTGATTACTCAACTTTAAAAAGAGTTGTTGACCTTGCAATTTTTTTAACAGTTTTTGCACTGATCGCCTCAATAATCTCAATTAGCTATGAAATTAAAATAAATGATATTTCTTTACAAATCTCAAAAGAACAAACAAAACAAAGAATTTACAACCAATGGGTTCAGTTAATTAGTGAAAACCTTCATAAATCAGATAGGAGATTTACTCAAACTTCCGATATCATAAATATTACATATGAAACCTTTGAAAAAGATATAGATCGAGAGCAAACAATAACATTTAGAATTTTTCAAATTCTTAATCAAATGCCAACTCAGCTTAAAAACTCAGCAAGAGATATGAAATATAATTTTTCAGATAAGCAGTTATCTTCATACGATATTGATAAATTAGAGGAAGGGTACCATAAAGCAGTAGAAGTTTTAAAAAATACTGATTTTGAAAGTGAAAACCCTAATACTGACTTCAGATTGTTTCAAAGAAATTTAATAGACTCAATTTTTGAAACTCGAGGATTACTCAAAGATGCCTTGAATATTTTTCAATCAGCAAAAAAAGAAGTTGATAAAAGAATTATAGAATTAAATTTTAAAAAAAATGAAATATCTCGATTATCAACAAATATCATTTTAATTTCATTTGTTTTACAATTATTAATTTTCATCGTAATTCAGTTTGTGGATATTAGAAGTAGTGAAGAAGTCTAGTAAAATAAGTAAAAGAGGTTTTATAATTTTAGTAATAGCTGGTGTCTTACAATTTGGATCTTTGGCAATTCAACAGTATGTGGTTCAAGCTGAGGGAAATATCAGAGATATGCAGGAAAGTATACCAGAGTTAAATAATAAATTTCAAAATATACAATCTTCTTATTTTTCTTTGACATCATTAAACAGTGAGTATTTAGAATCAATTCAAATGTCAATTAATTTTGGATTATATAGTGATAATTTATTATCTAATTTGAAATTTTACACTTCAAGTTTTATGGAAATAGTTATTTCTAACAGCTATGTAAAAGAATTTATTGATCAAACTTCCATCAATAATTTTAGAAATCTAAAAAAGAATATTGAGGCAATAGACGTTAAAGATTTAAATAGTTACTCACTTTTTGAGGATTATTTATATGAGATAATGAATTTTTATAGAGTTTTACGAAAAGAAGCAGGTGCCACATTAGGAGAAATTGATAATCTAAATATTGAAATTAATAATGCGAACAATAAAAAACAAATTTATTTACTTTTTTCAATTGTTTTGGAAATTTTGTCTTTTTTATTAATCCTAATATTTTTTAGACTTTTCATTCAGAAAAACATATTTAAAAAAATATAACTAAATATCAAGTGCCCTTTTTAGGGGCACTTGATCCGGCTCATTAACAAACAGAAAGGAGTCAAAATGCTAAACATTAAACATAAAGACAATTCTAAAATACTTATTTTGTTATAATTATTTAGTGAAATGTTGAGCTTTTTTTTTCACTATAACTCATCTCCAAATTTTGTTTAAATATCAGCATGATTAGCCTAAAAAGAAATGGTAAAGGTGAAATACAGTTGGCCAAGGGCGTGCGTGTTCGACAGAGTTCTATGTACAAACCTGGACAAAATTCTCCATTTAAAATAAGCCGATCAAAATTTTCAGATTTTATTGATTGTCCTAGATGTTTTTATTTAGATAGAGTTAAAGGACTTGAACAGCCCTCAGTTCCAGGCTGGTCATTAAACGTCACTGTCGATGAGTTATTAAAAAAAGAATTTGACTTTTATCGAGATGAACAAAAGCCCCATCCAATTTTTGAGAAGAACAACTTAAATTTCTTAGCATTTGAACATCCAGATATTGATAAATGGAGAGACTCTAGAACGGGAGGAATTTCATATGAGGATGAAAATACAAATTTAATTATCCAAGGAGGAGTTGATGATGTCTGGTTAAATGTTGATACTAATCAATTAGTTTTAGCTGATTACAAAGCCCAATCTAGCAGCAAATCTTTAGAAAAAGAAACATATCTATCAAGCCCGTATCATCAATCATATAAAACTCAAATGGAAATATATGTGCATATATTTAGAAATATGGGCTTTGATGTCTCTTCAAATACATACTTTGTTGTCTGTAATGCACAGAAAAATTTTGAAAGATTTGATTCTCAGATGCAATTTGAGGTAAAGTTAATCGACTATGAAGTGGATACATCGTGGGTAGAAGAAAAAATTATTCAAATGAAAAATCAATTAGACTCTGAAATATTACCTGAAGCAAATGCAAGTTGTATGAATTGTGCTTATTTGAATGCTTTTAACCAAATCGATCAATAAATTATGATAAAATATTATTTAAATACTTAAATGAGCCTTTTAAAGAAAAAATATAAACCAAATATAGTTCTGGGTGACACTTTTGATCTAATAAAAAATGAGAGAAAAAACTCAATAGATTTAGTAATTAGCTCTCCTCCTTATAACATAGGTAAGAAGTATGAAAAAAAAATTGAGGTCGAAAGGTACCTTGAGCCTTACATCGATTTTTCTAAAAACTTATATAGTTCTATTAAAGACTCAGGCAGTATCTGTTGGCAGGTAGGTAACTATATTGATAATGGAGAAATTTTGCCCTTAGATATTCCTTTTCACAAAATTTTTAGCGATGCAGGTTTCAAATTAAGAAATAGAATAATTTGGCATTTTGAGCATGGTCTTCATGCTTCAAAAAGACTTTCTGGCAGATACGAAACAATAATGTGGTTTACAAAGAGTGATAATTATATTTTCAATTTAGATGATATTAGAGTCCCGTCAAAATATCCCGGGAAGAGGCATTACTCTGGTAAAAAAAAAGGACAACCCTCTGGTAATCCACTTGGAAAAAACCCTTCAGATTTTATGAAAATAGTCGAGCAAGATTGGGATAAACAAATATGGGAATTACCAAATGTTAAAGCAAATCATATAGAAAAAACTAATCACCCATGTCAATTTCCTATCGAGCTTGTTCAAAGATGTATTCTTGCTTTAACAAATCAAGATGGAAAGGTTTTAGATCCATTTGCTGGTGTAGGTTCAGCATTAGTGGGTAGTTATTTACTTAATAGAAAATCAATTGGATACGAGTCTGACCCCGCTTTTGTCAATACCACAAAAGAAAGAGTTAATGATTTTGAAAAAGGAAAGATCAAAATAAGAAAGATCGGCACACAAATTCACGTTCCTAAAAAAAGTGATAAAGTAGCAT
The DNA here is from genome assembly GCA_902521795.1 of uncultured Alphaproteobacteria bacterium. Classification (GTDB taxonomy): domain Bacteria; phylum Pseudomonadota; class Alphaproteobacteria; order HIMB59; family HIMB59; genus HIMB59. The sequence continues at coordinate 74,223 of CABYSX010000005.1, read as the reverse complement.
CAATCCCACAGGAGTGGAAAGATTAATGCAAATAGTTGAACAATATTCTCATTTAAACGGACTTGAATTTTTAAATGTTAATAAACCTCATCTTATAGAAGAAATAAAAAAATCTCTGTCCCTTATCAATGTTAATGATATTCAAAAAAAAACTTCAAAAGAAAAAACAAAATTAAAAAAAATTCTGTATTCGCCAACTTTAATTAAGAAAAAGTTTGAAAATTATCTATTTTCTAATGGGTGGAGGTCGCACAAAAGGGATTTTTTAATTTCATCTGACATTCAATTTATGAAGTCAGCATATAAAGAACATGTAAAAATTCAAAATGAAATGGCAAAAAAAAGAAAAATAATTACTTATAAAAGTAGTAATAAGATTAATTTATTGAAAGAACGAGTATCGATTAATCTTCAATTGGGAAAGTATTCTTTTGTTCATTTTGATATTTTTAACCATATTTCAAACTACCAAGACGATATCATAGACTGCGGGATAATCATTTTACCTACTAAGTCTATGACTAATTTAATGTCTACGGGGGTACCTATTTATGAGAGGCATATTCATGAAATTTTAAGATGCAGAGGCGCATATCCTAACATACCTTTGGTTTTGATGGGAATTGATAATTAATATATAATTTAAAAATGACGAGTCTAAAACCTACGATTTATCCTTTAAAAAAAAGACAAAGTGAAATTTCAAGAAAATTAGAGGCCCACGATAAAAAAAGTTTTCATAATGTATCCTTAAGAGGTGAAATCAAAAATTTTCCCATCATAAATCTTGATAAAGAAATACCTATTTATAGAATGATGAATGGAAGAACAAGATCTCAACAAACATCTTATATTAAAAAGAAAAAATATAAGTCAGACTATTTTACCGCTAATAGTGAAAACCAAGAGCAGTTAAATCTACAACATGAATTTCTATTTAATTTAGCTTCTGATCCAAATGCAAATCTATATACCGAGTTTAAAAAGAAAAAAGAATTAGATAAAACTCATGATCCTTTTTTAATTACGCTTGATGGAGTGGTTATAAATGGAAATAGAAGACTATCTACGGTTAGAGAACTATATAATGAAAATCCATCAGCATTTTCAAACTTTCAAACTATTCCTTGCGCAGTCTTGGATGTTAAAGATTTAACTGAATTAGATATAGAAGAAATTGAAAACAGACTTCAACTTAAAAGAGATTTAAAACTAGATTACTCATGGATTAATGAATTACTTAAAATTAGATATCAAATAGATTTAAAGCTCAAGAATGCACCAAAAAATCAAGAAATTAAAAAATCTATTATTTATGCTGAAGTTGGAGCATCTATGGGCATTTCTAATCCAAAAGAAATTGAAGAAAAATTAAATATATTAGAATTAGCTCACCAATATCTTGAGGAAACAAAACAGGAAGGCAACTATGAAGTAATTAAAAACATGGAGCAAATTTTTTATAACTTTACCAAAAATTTAAATAAACTCTCAAAAGAAGGTGGTGCCCAAGTTTCTGCTGGTAACAAGATAGCAATTGCTATCATCAGGCAAACACAAAAAAACATTTTTAATGAACGTTCATACAGCTTTAGAACTTTATTAGAATCAAATCGATTATTAGAAACTAGTGAATATTTATTGGTTAAATTAGGAGGAGGAAAAAGTATTGATAATATTTATCGTGAGAATGCACCTTCTAAGAAAAATCTACTTGGTAAAGTCATAAAATCTTCAAATGATCTTACTAGAGAAGATAAATTTAGAGTCATAAATAAGGAAATCTCAAAGCTTGATATTGACGATAAGAGATATGCTGGTGTTTTAAGAAATATAAAAAACTCATTTGATATGAAAAAAGATCAAGATAGATTTATTAGAAATATTGAGGATGCCCTGACCACTTTAGAGTTTATCAAAAAAGAATACCGATCAAGCATTGATGAAAAAAATAAACCCAAAATAAAGAGATACATTTCAAAAATAATAAAAATCTCCCAAGATATTAATAATCTCTAATTTTTTATGCAAATAGAAGTTAAATATAATGACTTAGTCGATGAAATATTATTTATAAAATCAAATAATATTCCAAATCAAGTCTGGTATTTGATAAATAGAGAAATCTTAAACAGACAAACCGGCCTAGTTAAAAGTCCCGATGAAAATACTATGATATGTGAAAAATCTGCTTTTGAGGGTTTGATTGTAACTTTAGAGTCTATAGTTGATGAGTACAGTGTTGAATTCATTTACGATGAATATGTAACAAAATTTCTAGAGGACTATTATGAGAACTTTGATAAAGCAGAACAAGTAAACAATAATCCTGAACTAATTGACAAACCAAGCGTTGAGCTCTTAGAGCAAACTCTTTTAGATAATGGTATCAAGATAAAAGAACTACCTCTTAAAAATCACCAAATTGAAAATATTTTAAATTTAGTAGCAATGTCACATGGAGCAAACTTTTCCGTTCCTGGTTCGGGAAAAACTTATGTTACTTTATGTGTCTTTACATACCTAAAGCAATTTTTAAATTTAAACTCATTTATAGTAATTTGCCCCAAAAACGCTTTTTTAGCTTGGGATGAAAATATCTCTGAACTTGTGGCTCCGGAAAATGATCTTTCAAAAGGTTTGGTAAGATTAGTTGGAACTGACGATGAAATTGGAAAAAAAATAAATTCAGGAAGCAAATATTTCATTACTAACTATGAAGTTGTTAGAAGAGACAATTATCATATTAGAAAGTTTATGGAAAAAAATCGAACTCATTTAGTCCTGGATGAAAGCCATAAAATAAAAAATAATTCAGATCAATCTTATGCTGTTAGAGCTTTATCTTACGCAGCAATAAGAAGAGATATCTTGACTGGCACTCCTATGCCCCGTTCTCTAGATGATTTAAGAAATCAATTAATTTTTTTATGGAGACAGTCAGCAATAAATCACATTGTTCTTCCTGGTGAAATTTCTCAGAATGCTAGGAGCATTCCAAACAATGTTCGAAACTTTTACGTTCGTACGAAAAAAGATGACCTTGGTCTTACTCCAATTAATAAAATTACAGAAAGGATAAATATGTCAAATGCACAATTGCAGCTTTATTCTTTTGCTGCTTCACCATTACTTAACCTTCAAAGTGGTTCTATTAATGCTAATAATTTTTCTGAAATAAGAAGATCTTTAATGAGATTGATTGCCATTTCCTCAAACCCGATGATCGTCTTAAATCGAATGTTTTTGGGAGAGCAGAATGCTAATTTTTTAGAAAATGTTCTTAGTGATTTTGAAAGAAATGTTATTGAGCAAATTTATGAGGAGGGTCATTCAAATAAATTGATAAAAGCCTGTGAGATAGCAAGAGAGAATGCAAAAAAAGGAGAAAAAACGATAATTTGGAGTTTTTTTAGACATAATGTTGAATATATTGCAAATTATATGCTTACAGATTTAGATGCAGAATATATTCATGGCTCTGTAGATACAGGCAGTGATGATGACCTTACCAAAAGGGAAGGAAAAATAAAAAAATTTAAAGAGGACCCGAATTGTTTTGCAATGGTAGCAAACTTTGCTGCATGTTCCGAAGGTATCAGTCTTCAAAAAGTATGTAATAATGCTATTTATATCGACCGAAGTTATCAGGCAGAACATTATTTACAATCTATCGACAGAATACATAGATTAGGTAACAATGATCTTAAAACTGTAACCTTACTTGAGTCTACAGTTCCAAGTGAAATTAGAAATATCGATTTAGCAATAAATAATAACCTTACTCGAAAAATTGAGAACATGGGATATTTTTTAAATGATGAGGATTTAATTGGCTTAGCCGAAGAGGGCTCCATCACTGAGGAAGATAATGAAACATCTTCGCTAGCAGATATATCTTCACTAGCTGAAGATTTTTTAAATAGTAAAGTTGAATAATAGAGACTATTTAAATCAAACGAATATTGACACCGTTATAAATATTTTATCAAAACCCAATTTTATTGAAAAGAATAGTTTAGAGCCTAAATATCAAAACTATTTATTTTCATCTACTAATTTTAATCTTGCCTTTGAAACTATAAAAAATTTTAAATTAGAAATTAAAAAACCTATCAATTACGAACAAACTTTTTTATCAATAATTAAAGAAATTATTTTGAACTCTAATCAGTATTTTCTTAAATCTATATTAAAAGGCCCACATCATCTTATGCAACAATTAACTGAAAATGAAGTTCAATGCTTCCATAATGCGGGCTTACTAGTTGAAAACCCATCAATGGAAATAATTCAATGGTGGGATAGCATTAAAGAGAAAGTTAGAGACAGAGAAAACATAAAAAAGATAGAAATTGGAAGAGAAGCTGAAAAGCTTTCATTCCAATATGAAAAAGGAAAACTCTCTAAATATAATCTTGAACATTTAGTAAAGTGGGTAAGCCCATATGATGATTTATTAGGATATGATATTGAGTCAGTCGATAAAAATGCAGAAAAAATATTTATTGAAGTTAAAAAATCATCAATAAAAGAAATGAGATTCTTTTTTTCTAGAAATGAGTGGAGGAAGGCCCAGGGTAAAAAGAATCGTTATTTTATTCATTTTTGGGATCAAAAAAATGAATTAAAAATTTTAGATTATAAGGAAATTTCTAAACTAGTTTTAAAAAATAATAATAATACTGAATGGGTCAGTCTTGAAATAAAGATTTAAATTTTTTAGTTATATCTTCATTCTCCTCTTCAAAAATTTCAATTTTATTATTTTCAATATAATGAAAATACCGTTCTTCATAATAAGCTAAATTAAGTTTATTTAGAGTATCATGTGATTTTAAATTTCTCACTTTTTGACTAAATAAATCATCTGTTCGACCCTTCAGCAGTAAAGCATCATGCCCAATAGGCCTCATTTTATTCCTTAAAGAAAGCATCAGATTTTTAGTCGTAATTTTTTTATGTTTTTTGATTATATAAAAAGAACAATATGATATTTCTTTTTCAGTATAGTTTGTCACGAAATCTGAATATATAATATTTTGTATGGTAGTGACAAACTATAAGGTTCTTTGGCAGCAACTGGCTCGGGTGGTAGAGTTGGATTTAGTGATTTCGATGAACGAACCCACTGAACGGTTGAAAAATAAGAAACTAGCTATTCATCAACGTATCCGTGCTTACAGTCCTCATCTTGGTCACGATTCTCGCTATGGGTGCTGGATTGACCCCTTCGAGTTTGTCTCCAAGACCAAAAGAAAGTCCAAAACCTATGAATATTACTAAAAAATCATTATTTATAGGTATTTTTTGGTTGTGTCAAAATATGTGGTAATTGGGGTCGATTACTCTTAACACGAGGACTCTTTTTGCTATTATCTCGTGCTTAAACATGACTGCGTTTAAAAAAATTGTTGTAATTGGAGCAGGGACAATGGGCTCTGGTATTGCCGCTCATTTAGCCAATTCTAATCGCGAAGTTATCCTACTCGATCTAAAGGGTAAGAGGTCAGCGAACCAAATTTCAGACAATGCCATTGATATTATCAAAAAGTCAGACCCCCCACTTTTAGTGGAACGCTCTCGTTTAGAACATATTAAACCTGGTAACCTTGAAGATGATTTTGATGAAATTAAAGATGCAGACTGGGTGATTGAGGCAGTTGTTGAGCGTATAGATATCAAACATAAGCTTTACTCTCAAATTGATAAAGTTCGTAGCCCCAACTCTATCATTTCATCTAACACCTCCACCATTCCTCTGTCAATCTTGACTCAAGAAATGTCAGATACCATGAAAGCTGATTTTTGTATTACTCACTTTTTCAATCCTGTGCGATTTATGAGACTGCTTGAAATTGTTGAGACACCAACCATGAACAAAAATAAGATGAGTGGCCTTCGTGACTTTTGTCAAAATGAACTCGGTAAAGGAATTGTTAACTGTAATGATACTCCAGGTTTTATCGGTAATCGTATTGGTGTGTACGCGATGCAGGTCGCGATGTATGAAGCTTTGGAGCGAGGCCTTCCAGTAGAAATCGCGGATGCACTTTTTGGTCGACCTTTAGGAATTCCTAAAACAGGTGTGTTTGGTTTATACGACCTCATTGGAATTGATCTGATGAAAGATGTGCTCGCTAGCTTTAAAAAAGAATTACAAGAAAATGATCCTTTCATGGATGTAGTCGCACCTCATCCTTTAGTCGAGAAATTGCTTGAAAAAGGTTTCAATGGAAATAAGGGTCCTGGGGGTTTTTATCAAACTACAATCGTTGATGATGATGAAATCGTCAAGGCGATGAATACATCAGATATGAGTTATTATGATTTTGATAAAGTTGATTTAGAAATTGCTCGAAGAGTTGAGAAAGAGGGGATTAAAGCCCTTCTTGATGATGACAGTGAATATGGTCGATATGCTTTTGCAGTACTCGCCAAAATCATTAATTATAGCGCTTTTTGCATCCCTGAAGTCTCATCAAATGTGACAGACATCGATGATGCACTTCGTATGGGATTTAATTGGAATGAAGGGCCATTTGAATTATTGAATGAGTACGGGCTCACCAAATTTGTTCAACGACTTCAGGATGAAAAACAAGAAGTCCCTGAATTATTAAAAACAATGATTGGACTAAAACAAGAGCCTTACGATACCACCTCCTCACGAGCCTATGATCATGAGGCGGGTATGAAGTTTATCTCTCGAGGAGAGGATATACGTCGACTAGGTGATCACAAAAAATACGCTAATCATTTATCTAGAAATTTTGCAGCTACAATATGGCAGTTTACCGACGAGCCGCGTGAACAAAAAATACTGTGTTGTGAATTTCACACCAAGGCAAACGCTCTGAATGCAGACGCAATGAAAATATTAGAGGAGTCAGTCGATCGCCTTGAACAAGATAATTATCAAGGCCTTGTCGTCTACAATGAGGCAATGAATTTCTCCGCCGGTGCTGATTTAAATACCATGATTGGTCTAGCGGATGTGAAAGACTGGAAAGGGATTGATAAATACCTATCGGATTTTCAATCTGCATGTAAAAAAATGAAATATGCAACCAAGCCCACAGTCAGTGCCGTTGCAGGACTCGCTATTGGAGGAGGGTTTGAAGTAGCATGCCAAACTTCTAAAATGGTCGCTCACATGAATAGCACGTTAGGCTTAGTTGAGACAGGCGTGGGTCTGGTACCAGGCGGTGGAGGCTGTAAGGAATTATTATGGCGATGGGTGCAAGACGACAAATATACAAGCGATCACGATCAAGCAGCCCTTCAAGTATTTGATATTATAGGGTATGGGCTGATGGCACACTCTCCGCTCCAAGCTAAAAAGCACAAATTTTTCTTAGACAGTGATATTTTTGTTTTGAACCGAGATAATCTATTAGTGGAAGCGTTCAAACAAGTGTCTGCTTTAAAAGAGGGTTACTCTGCTCCAGAAAAGCCGAAGTTCGTACTTAGCGGCCCTGAAGTAAAAGAGAAAATGCACCAAGTTTTGTTAGGTTTGGAGCAAAAAAACATTATTTATGGCTACGATGTGGATATTGGTCTGCATTTAGCGGACGTCCTTAGCGGTGGAGACACAACTAAATCAAACGAATTGAGTGAAGCGGACTTATATAATTTAGAGCGACAGTCTTTGATAAATTTAATACAATCCAATAAGACGAGGGATAGGATCCATGCAATGTTGTCTACAGGGAGAAGACTAAAAAACTAATGAGTAATTTTGAACAAGGAATGCATAAAAATGATGCAAACTTTGTTCCTTTAACTCCCATCAGTTTCCTTGACCGTATCAAAGACGTCTATCCCGACTACGAAGCTTTAGTATACAAAGAGAGAAAATATTCTTGGAGACAGGTTTATGACCGCTGTACTCGTTTTGCGAGCGCTTTAACAAAAGTAGGAATTGGTAAGGGTGATGTTGTCTCTATTATGGCAGCTAATACACCTGAAATGTTCGAAGCACACTATTCTGTGCCTATGACGGGCGGTGTTGTGAATACAATCAATACTCGATTGGATACCAGAACTGTGGCTTACATCTTAGATCATAGTGACTGTAAAGTTTTCATCGTGGACCGACAGTTTCACAATGTAGTTGTGGATGCCCTAGCACAAGTTGACCGGGAGATCATGGTCATTGACATTGATGACAAACAAGCGGGCCTTGGAGATATCCCTGCAATAGGTAAATTAGAATATGAGAGTTTTTTAGAAACGGGTGATGAAGGGTTTGAATGGATTAGACCAGATGATGAGTGGCAAGCAATTTCACTGAGCTATACTTCGGGTACAACAGGAAACCCTAAAGGTGTCGTTTATCATCATCGAGGATCTTATTTAATGTCAATGGGAAGTATTAGTGCATGGAACATGCCTAACCGCCTGACGTACTTATATACCGTTCCTATGTTTCACTGTAACGGGTGGGGGTATCCTTGGACTTTGGCTATGCTGCACGCCCGTGTGATTTTTATTAGAAATATTGTTGTTAAAGAGATTTTTGAGTTAATCGATGAATATGATGTAACGCATTTTGGAGGAGCGCCGATTGTTCTAAACATGATCGCCAACGCTCCAGCTGAAGATCAAAAAGCATTGAAAAATAAGGTTTATGTTATGACTGCGGGAGCCCCACCGCCCAGTTCAATTCTTCAAAAAATGGAGTCCTTGGGCTTTGAGGTTATGCATGTTTACGGGCTAACAGAAACTTATGGCCACGTTGTTCACTGTGCTTGGAATAAGGACTGGAATAGTTTAGCGGAAGATAAACGCTCTGAGTTAAAAGCTTATCAAGGAGTTCGCTATCCACACACCGAAATGGTATCGGTTATGAATCCCGATACGCTCGAACCCGTACCCTCTGATGGAGAAACCATGGGTGAGATTATGATCCGAGGAAACACTGTGATGATGGGATATTATAAAAATGAAGAGGCTTCCAAAGAGTCTATGAAAAGTGGATGGTTTCACTCCGGAGACTTGGCAGTAATGCACCCTAGTGGATATATCCAAGTTAAAGATCGATCAAAGGATATAATCATTAGTGGGGGTGAGAATATCTCCTCGGTAGAAATCGAAAATATTATTACTAGGCATCCTGCCGTATCACTAGCAGCGGTTGTGGCGAGACCCGATGAAAAGTGGGGGGAGACGCCCTGTGCCTTTATTGAATTGGCCGACGGCCAAACAGTTGAGGAAGATGAGCTAAAGAAATTTTGCCGCGAGCATCTAGCAGGATTTAAAATGCCTAAAACTTTTGTATTCCAAGTCTTACCAAAAACGTCAACGGGTAAAATTCAAAAGTACGAACTAAGAGAAACAGTCAAAAAACTTTAATTAACTTTTTTATTTTTATCTTCAGTATTGATAACTTTGATAGCTTTTAGCTTTTTGTAGCACATATAGCAGACAAGATTGTGATGACTTTTAATTAGGTTTTGTACTTTCTTTGGGGCTGTTCGAATTTCAGACTCAATGTAGACGCTATCCATGACGGATAATTCTCCCTCGCAGTATTTACACTTTTCTGCCATCTCTAGTATTTTAAATTTTTCTTGATTTTGTTCCAATACTGAAAAAATCTTTTTGCAGGATGAAGATAATTATCCTGTAACAAGAAGTAATCGGGCAGTTGCTCTACGTCATAGGCATCACCGAGCTTTTGAAATAACTCTTGGTACACAGGCCTAAAAGTAGCTTTGGTTATGATTTTCGATATGGGATTTTGACTATGAATTTCTTGCAATATTTCATATGTGTTTCCTTGATATATCTCAGCTCCAGCCTCTTTGGCCAAAAAGTATCTATTTTCAATGATTTTTTCGCTAAGTTCGTAGCCTTCACTCAAGGTATTGTCAAAGATGTATACAGGATTTCCCTCCATACCTAGAGGCACTCTCATGAACTCATCATATAAATAAACTAGGTTCATAAATTGGGAAAGAGCCTCGCACTAATCTCCTCATAGCTTCCATCTATTTCTTGGTTTTTCTCTGTAATAATCTCAATTGAGCGGTGGCAGTATTTATGGACATTTTCTAAATTAAAAATATAGGGCTTTCCTGCAAAGGTGCTCGCTATCCATTGCCACGAAAAGTTATTACTCGCAATATCACCGTCTAGTAAATGGCTTAAAAAAAACTTTGCTCCTGCCTGCCACTTCACTCTTCTAAAATGGACAATATAAGAGGCCAAATACATACGTGAGTGGTTATGCAGATACCCAGCACTAAGAAGCTGGTCGATAAAAACATTGATTACTTGTGTTGGAGTTTTTGCAGATGCGATGTCTTCAGGTAAGTCGTCTTGATACTCGTGTGCTTGAAATCCAGTTTTATATTCCTCCACATCTGTCCACAGTTGATCAGGATGATGATAGGCATAACTTCTCCAAAAGTCTCTCCATGCTAATTCTTGGATAAATTTTTCACTCTCATTAAAAGCATATTTATCTCGAACATGTTCATATATCTCTTTATTTGAAATAATTCCATGTTTGATGTGAGCAGATAATCTTGAAATTTGTCCATTGAGAAAGTTTCTGGTCTTTGCATAGAGTGCAGGATTAAAAGAGTTAAATTTTTCTAAAGTATCTTGCCTTGAGGCAACAGAGCTATTTGATTTAGTCGATGAGGGGATGAGATCTTGAATCTTTGAAATTTTCATTTCTAGTTATACATAGAAATTTGGCTAATAGATTGTTTGTAAATCAAACGTAATTTGGCTTCCAGGGGGAAGTTGAGAGATTTTGGAAATATCTTCCTCATTTAAAATTGCAATCTTTGGATATCCACCAGTGCACGGGATATCTCGCATTAATACAATAGGCTGCCCATCACTGGGTACTTGAATAGACCCAGGTAAAATACCTTCAGACAAAATATCGTGTGACTCAGAGCTGAGGATGGCCTCTCCTTTGAGCCTGATACCCATCCGATCACTTTGGGCTGATATTGTAAAAGTACTGCTAATAAACGATTGTAGAGCCTGATCTGTAAAAAATTGAAGTTGAGGACCAGGATAAACTTTAAAGTTTGTCTCCTTTTTGTAAGCAGGGTTTGGTATGGATAAATGATCCCAAGAACTCACATCTTCCAGAATTTCAAAGGTATCATCAACTTTCAACGGCCTATTGATAGAGCCAATTCCTGCCTTTGTATCAGTAGAGAAACTTTTTAAACAAGGATCTAACCCAAGCCCATGTTCAACTGCGATGTAACCATAAACAGAGTCGATTGTATTATGAATATTCAACTCATCCCCTTCAAATAAATTTATACTCTTATAGGGTTGGCATATAATTTGAGTACCATTATTTTTTTGTATATTCATATTACAATTTCCACCGACACAAACCTTTACAGAACCTTCCTTTACTTTTATTGAGGGTCCCACATAGGCAAATTCAATAAATTGATTATGATGAAGTGGTATAATTTTTTCTAATTCTTTAATAATTCGCTGGTCCATAGCCCCACTAGGGGAAACTCCTAAGTGTTGATAATGAAATCTTCCAAAATCCTGAACAGTTAAATGAGTCCCTGTACGGGTGATCGCAAGTGAGTTCATGAGGAGTACTCCTTGATCAATTCATTAATTGAAAAATGTTTCTTTTGGATTTGCTGAAACTCTTTCTGGTTGACAGAGTAAAAACTTACCTTGTCTCCAGGTAAAAAAAGAGAGGGGCTAGGGTTTTGAAGATCAAATATATCGAAGGGTATTTGTCCGATAATATTCCAGCCACCCGGTGATATTTTTGGATATATGCAAGTGTGGTTTTTAGCTATTCCAATGGATCGAGCAGGAATTTTAATTCTTGGAGTAGCTAATCGCGGTGTAATTAATTGAGAGGAGATATCACCCAGATACGGGAATCCCGGCATGAAGCCTATATAATAGGTATAGTAACTCTCAGAGGTATGGAGGTTTATAATCTCTTCTTTTGTTATCTGATGAAGTTTTTGAATTAACTTTAAATCTAAAGCGAAACTTTCATCATAACAGGCAGGTATTTTCCATGTTTTATTGGCACTTTTATGAGATTGAGATTTTATTTCACTTATCTCTAAAGTAATTTTTTCTTTATTTTGATCGCGTATTTGCGAATTTTCAAAAATAATCACAATTTTATTAAATGAAGGAATTATATTAAGTATAGGCAGTCCAAGATTTGAAATAGTAGAAAATGCTTTATTCACCTCTAGCGATATAGATTTTGAGGAGTCATCTCCAAAATCTAGGATCATCCCTCGGTCTCCATAAGAATTTATTCCTTTGAAATACACGCTAATATCTTAATGTAACTTTGGTGCATTTGAATAAAATTAATTTTAATTCTGATATAGCAGAAAAAGATCATAGTTTTTATGAGTCTGTTGATGTGCAACTAATAGACAAAATTAGCTCTGCCAATATTTCATGTTTATTTCATGGGGGTTCAAAAGAAGTTGTTTCTAAAGCACTTAGTTATTGTAATACAAAAAATGTTTCAATCGGAGCTCATATCTCGTTTTTAGATAGAGATAACTTTGGACGGTCACAAATAAATTGGAACAAGCAACTCATCCATGAAATTCTCAACGATCAATTACTATTTATTCATAACCTTGCATTAGAAATGAGTGCTACAGTGACTCACATTAAACTTCACGGGGCTCTCAGTAATATGGCTTGTGTTGACCAAAATCTCTCTGCTGAAATAGTTGGCTACCTAAAAAAAAATTACCCTTCTTTGATATTACTTGCGCCAGCTTTAAGTGAACTTGCAAAAATGAGCTTGGAGAGTGACACTGCTACTGCCCTTGAGGTCTTTGCAGACCGCACCTATGAGAGTAATGGCACACTCACACCTCGTTCTGTCAGTGGCTCATTAATAACAGATCCCAAAAGTGCCAGCGAACACGTTCGAGCAATGCTCATACAAAAGGGAATTATTTCACGCGCAGGGGATACTTTAAAAACAGATATACATTCAATCTGTGTACATAGCGACACACCAAATAGTATTGAAATATCTGAACAAATTTGCATACTCCTTGAAGAAATGAAGATAAAGCAAGTAACACTTCCAGAATTTTTTTAAAACTATTATGGGAAATTATTTTTTTTACGGCACACTTCGTTCTATTTCAGTTTTAGAAAAAGTTATTGGAAAGACATCTAACCATTTAGATATAATTCCTGCTTTTGCACCTAAAAGTGAATTACGCCTTGTCATTGATGAGAATTTCCCAGTTATAATTTTTGGTGATAACTACACGGGCGTCGATGGAATATTGGTTAAAGGTTTAACGGACGATGATATTGCACGCATACGTTTTTTTGAAGATGTAGAATTTGCTCCTAAAATAATGTCCGTTGAGACTGATGGAAAACATTTAGAGGCAAAATATTTCTCTCAAAAAGGGGTCGAGCCCTCGATGAACCCTTGGATTTATGATGAATGGAAAGAGAAAGACGAGGCCTTAACTTTAGTAACCACTGAACTTTGGATGCAACTTTATGGGAAATATACAGCGGAAGAAGCAGATCAGTATTGGAATGATGTGAAAAAACAAGCTTATCATCAGTATCACTCTCAACAATGAGGGTTATTAATTTTTTTCTACTTTTTTACTTTTTATTTAACCCCCATTCTTTTTCTAACGAGACCAGTTGGGATTTGTTAAAAGATGGCGGAAAAGTAGTTTTTATTCGTCATGCTTACGCTCCAGGGGGTGGAGATCCTGATATCTTTGAACTAGAAGACTGCTCAACACAAAGAAATTTAAATCAACAAGGAATTCGTCAATCCCAAACAATTGGCAAATTATTTATTGAATATTCTATACCGGTAGACTTTGTCTATTCTAGTCAGTGGTGCCGTTGCCAAGATACAGCACGGAATGCGTTTGGAGATTTCGAGAATTTTAGTGCATTAAACTCTACGTTTTCTGGTAAGTACCAAAAAAATCACACAAAACAAATGTTGGAATTGAGTAAATTTATCAATAGATGGGACGATAGTGGGGGGAACCTAGTTTTCGTCACTCATTATGTGATAGTCGGCGGCTTTCTTGATTATTATCCAACCTCTGGAGAAATTGTGATTGCAGATAAATCTTTATCAATTTTAGGGACTATAAAAGTAGACTTCTAAAAAAATACCCTTTCAATAAACCAATATAAGCCTATCAAGGAGATTATAACAGAAATAGGAATTTGCAAAAATGCTCGATACCAGCTTTGGCGTGAGGGTAGAATAAAAATAATTGATGCAAGAATAATGATTGCTATTTGAGCTACTTCAACTCCAAGATTAAATGAAATTAGACTTATTACCAGTTGACTTGTATTCAATCCGATATCTCCAAGAACAAAAGCAAAACCTAAACCATGAATTAATCCAAAGATAAAAATTATGACGTAACGAGGAACAACCAAACGTCTTTGAAAAATATTTTCTATTGCGACATAACTGATAGATAGAGCGATCAAGGGTTCTACAATTACTGCAGGGATAAAGATTAAATTAAAACTAGCAAGAATTAGTGTAATAGAATGTGCGAGCGTAAACATGGTAACTTGAAGTAATAGAGGTTTAAATTTAATTGCATAAAAAAAGATACCTATAATAAATAATATATGATCTAGCCCTTTAGGAACAATGTGCTCTATTCCTAGAATTAAATATTCAATTATTGTTTTTCCTACTGAGGATTGTGACTGTTGGGACAAAAGAGGCGATTTTTCAGCTGGCTTTAAATAGCTTGTAAACAAGACAGACTCTTTTGATAAATCTTCAAATTGTCTAATAACAACAGGTCCTATCTTTTTATCAAATTGAATTGTAAACGAAGAAGAGTCTTTCAGATCGAAATTGAGATATAAAATAGTATCTCTCGGCATCTCATCGTTTGCCTCATCAAACATCTCTACTTTGTTTAGTAAGAGAGGAATAATTTCACCCTCACTATTGATTTGGATCTTATTAATAAATTTAGACTTATTTTTTAATACTAACTTTTCTATTTCTTGAACAGAAAAGGCCCTAAATTCATCATATTTTTGAGACTGAGGGGAATTATTTGTATCTACATAAACGGAGGCGTCAATTTCAGACAGCACAGTTTCAGCATTCAATTTAAATTCAATTGAAGCATTTTCCTCTATAATGGTAATATCTACGATCGCAGATTTAATTTCATGTGTATGTAGAGGAGGGCTTAATAAAAGAATTAAAAAGAATAAGTACTTAATCATTTAGTCATGTTTACCAAAGTTCACCAAAGAATTCTTTATGTTTTTTCATTCATCATTGCTTGCTTTGTTCAGGCAAGCGCTCACGAATTTTGGATTGAGCCAACCAAATACCGGCTTGATGATAACATCATAAATGCTCACTTAAGAGTGGGGCAAGAATTTCAGGGCATGGCCTTAATGTATAATCCGCAAGATTTTAAAACCTTTAAAATTTTATCTGGGTCTAAAAATAAAAAAGAAAAAGTCAAAGGTATACTTGGAGATGTACCAGCATTAAACACAAAGACAAAGTTGGAAGACTTATTAATTATTTATCACGAAACTACTGATAAATTTGTAAATTACAAAAAATTTCAAAAATTTAAGGATTTTGTTTCTGAGAAGGGTTATGAACAATTAATTCAAACTCATTTAGATAAAGGCTTCCCCCAAAGTAATTTTATGGAGAGTTATCGGCGTTATGCAAAATCTTTAATTACCACAAGTAGTGCTAGTAAAGGAAAAGATAAAAAAACAGGACTTTTATTTGAATTTGTTTTAGATCAAAACCCTTATACAAATTTTGACTTTAAACAAATCAGTGCAACTTTATATTATAAAAAAAAACCACTTCCAAATAACCTCGTTACAATTTTCTCAAAATATAAAAACTCTAAATTGTCTGTTTCAAATATCAAAACAGATGAAAAGGGTAAATTTACTTTTGAAATAGAACAAGGTAAGGAGTATCTTTTAGACTCAGTTGTCATTTATCCATTAAAATCAAAACCTGATGAACAAGAACCAATCTGGCATAGTGACTGGGCCTCTACAACGTTCTTAGTTCCTGAAAATAATCTTTAATTTTTATTTATTAGTATAAAATGTTGAATATGATTTTTGCTCTAAAAGTAATATTAGCAGCCCTTGTAATTGCATTTGCAAGCTGGCTTTCTGGTAAAAAACCAGAGTTATCTGGATTTATTATCGCTCTTCCAATCGCGAGTATTATCGCCATTGCCTTCTCTTTCTTAGAGCATAAAAATACTGAAAATACTGTAATTTTTGCTAAAAGTATTCTTGTTGGGGTACCTGTCTCATATTTATTTTTCTTACCCTTCTTCTTCGCAAAAAATCTCAATATGAATTTTTGGCTAATTTACTTGATCGGATTAACTTTGCTAGTGATTGGATATTTTGTTCATAAATACATTATGAGCCTCATTTAGATGTTTGAGTTATTCGCAGACTCAACTCCCAATGCTAGAAAAATTTCAATAATGTTAGAGGAGATCAACGAAAAGTACTTAGTTACATTTATTAACTTAAACAAAGGAGAGCAGTTCCACGAAGACTTTAAAAAAATCTCACCTTTCTCAAAAATTCCTGTACTCAGACATGAAAACCAGACTATCTTTGAATCTGGTGCGATATTAATATATTTAGCAAACTTCTCAGGAGAGTTTTATGGTTTAAATAAAAATTTAACGACTCAATGGCTGATGGCACAGATGGGTTATATAGGACCAATGTTAGGTCAGCATCATCAATTTCATCATTACAACCCAGGTAAAAGTGAATTTGGAGAACAGCGATATTTTAAAATAGCAGAAACTATTTACAAAAATTTAGATGATCATCTATCTAACAATGAATATTTAGCAAGAGAATATTCAATTGCTGACATGGCTACATTTCCTTGGATTGCAAGACATCCAATCCACGATATTGGTTTAAATAAATATTTAAATTTGACCAGATGGTATAATAAAATTGCACTTAGACCTGCTGTTATAAAGGGTTACGATTTATTGAAAGACGGCACAGTGCCGCCAAGTGTAAATTAAAATGAAAGTATATTTCAATGGTTCATGTAATATTTGTAATGCTGAAATAAGTCATTATAAAAAAAAAACTTGCGATATAAACTACGTTGATATCTCTAAAGATAGAGATGAACATATAAATCATCTTTCAAAAAAAGATTTATTCAGAAGAATGCACATTTATCATCAGGGTAGGCTGATCTCTGGATCAGAGTCATTTTTAATTTTGTGGGATACCATGCCCAGATGGAAATATTTGTCATCATTTTTAAAGTTACCAATTTTTAAGCAATTATGGAATATCGCATACGAAACGATGGCTTTGATATTATATTATAAAAATAAATCTAAGATCTGAGGAGAACCATTCTTGCAGTTTAACCACAAGAATGGTTTTTGGAGGATTAAGGTTAATCATCAATATTTACCATAATCTCATAAAAATGGATCAAATAGATTGCCAAAAAAAAATAATATTAACTAACTTAATTTTTGAGATTGGTTCTTTTTTATAACTTCACCTATAAAATACAAAGAACCTCCAAAATAAACTGAAGTCTGTGTTGAAGATAATTTATTAATAGTTTTAAAAGACTGATCTAAAGAGTCAGCAAAATATAAAGAGAGATTTTTGGGTAATAGTTCTTTAGTAATAGAATTTTCTTCATCCATTTTAATTACTACAATTTTATTAAAGTGTTTTGATAAACTAGTAAGCATTTGCAAATACTTTTTATTATTTAAAAAAGAGCATATTAATATTTTTTTATTTTTAGTTAATGACGCAATCAAGGCTTTCATTCCATCTATATTGTGAAATCCATCTAAATAAATATCTTTAAATTTTTTAATCTTTCTCGTTAACACGCCACTTTTAATTTTTTGTAATCTTCCTGGCCATTGACAATTTGTTAATGCTTTTTGCGTCACTTCCGTATCAAACGCATCTTTTAAAATATTTTTTGCTAAATGTATTCCTAATCCAGCATTAACTAATTGATGTGCACCCAATAAATTTAATTTTGATATATCTATCTTTGCTTTATCGGATATATAATATTTAGATCTTATCTTCCATTCATCATTATAAACATCTGCATTCAATTTTCTTTTTTTTAGTTGTGACTTAATATAATTCATTACTCCTAACTTTTGCTTGTTAACAACAATCGTACTTCTTGAATTCAAAATACCTAATTTTTCGAATGCGATTTGATTTAAGGAAGTACCAAGATAGTCTTGATGATCTAAGGAAATTGGAGTAATAGCTGCAAATTTTGATCTTTTGATTATATTTGTTGCATCAAACCTTCCACCAAGTCCTACTTCTAAAATTAAATAGTCAGCTTTATGATCTTGAAAAGCTTTAAAAGCTGCCGCTGTAGTTATTTCAAAAAAAGTAATTAAATTTCCTTCATTCATATTTTCACAATATCTTAAATATTTTAATAACTTTTGATTTGAAATATCTTTTGATCTTAATTGTATTCTTTCATTAAACTTTACTAGGTGTGGGGTAGAGTAAACATGTGTTGAATATCCATGGTGGTTGAGTATTGACTTTAAAATTGCTGCTGTAGAACCCTTACCATTAGTACCGGCTATATGAATTACTTTTGGTAGTAAACTCTCATCAAAATCTATTTTTTTAAGGAGCTTTTTAATTCTTCCTAAAGATAAGTCAGAAAACTTAGGGTGAAGTTTTAGTAGTCTTTGAAAAATGGGATCTTGCAAGATCTTATTTTTTTACAAAAGATAAAACTTTTGAGATAGATTGATTTAATTCTTTACGATGAACAACCATATCAATCATCCCGTGCTCTAAAAGATATTCAGCTGTTTGAAAATCTTCAGGTAACTGTTCTTTAATTGTTTCTTCAATCACTCGTTTGCCAGCAAAACCAATCATACTTCCTTTTTCTGCAATAATGATATCTCCAAGCATAGCAAATGAAGCACTAACACCACCTGTAGTTGGATGCGTCAACACGCTAATGTATGGGATTTTATGCTGATCCAACATATTCACAGCAGCAACTGTTTTGGGAAGTTGCATCAAACTTACGATACCCTCTTGCATTCTAGCACCACCTGAAGAAGCAATAGAAATGAATGGACAATTTAAATCAACAGCATTTTGACAACCAATTTTAAATGCTTCGCCAACAAATTGGCCCATAGAACCTCCCATAAAATTGAAGTCCAAAATAAAAACTACAACCTTTGTATCTCCAATATCACCTTGTGCTAAAATAGCAGCATCTTTTTGATCAGTTTTTTTTTGTGCAGCCTTCATTCTATCGGAATACTTTTTAAGATCTTTAAATTTTAAAGGATCATTATTTTCAAAAGGTACTTCTATAAGCTCAAAAGAATTATCGCCAAATAAATTTTTCAATCTGCTATTTACATCCATATTCATATGGTAGTCACAATAGGAACAGACATTTAGATTTTCTTTTAAATCACTGACATAAAGAGTCCTCTCTCCACAACCACACTTGGTCCATAAATCAGAGGGGGGCTCTTTTCGATTAACAAGAGAACTTAATTTAGGTTTTACATAATCTGTTAACCAGTTCATTTTAAACTTTAACCTCTTTAATAAATTTTCTTAAAGCAATAAGATATTTACTGATATCCATTTTTAAATCAAAATATTTTTGTATAAGAGCTGAACCAATTATAACACCATCAGCACTAGTTTTTTTTGATATTTCGAGTACATCCTTTTTAGATTTTATACCAAACCCAACTAAAACTGGAATTTTTGACACCTTTTTTAGAGATTTAACATTTTTATTGATCTCTTTATAATCTAATTTGTTTGAGCCAGTAATTCCTGTTGCTGATATATAATAAATAAAACCTTTTGAACCCTTTAAAAGTTTGTGAGCTCTTTTTTTATCTGTCATCGGTGAGATTAACTTAATCAAATGAATATTATTTTTTGATAGAGACTTTTTAATTTCACTCTCTTCCTCAAAAGGCAAGTCCACAATAATTATTCCATCAACAATATTCTTTATGCTTTTTATGAATTTATCTACACCAAATTTACGAACAGTATTTAAATAGCACATAATTACAAACGAAGTATTATTTTTAAATTTACTTAATTCTTTAATTAAATTTAGCGATTGTTGTGTTGACAGGTTTGAGCTAAGTGCAAGCTTATTTGCTTCTTGAATAATAGGCCCATCCGCCATCGGATCAGAAAAGGGAAGTCCAAATTCAATAACATCAGGTTGATGAGATAACATTTCATTAAAGATTTTTTTACTTTGAGACAATGTAGGAAACCCACATGTCATAAATAAGGAGAGTATTTTTTTCTTAGGAAGAGTGTCTAAATTATTCATCTGCATCAAATCCAATAGCCTTAGCTGCGGTAAATAAATCTTTATCACCTCTTCCGCACATATTTAAAATTAAAACTTTATTTTTATGTTTATTTTTAAATGCTTTAATTAAGTAGGCTAGAGCATGTGAGGGTTCTAGAGCAGGAATAATTCCCTCTAGTTTTGAACATGTTTGAAATGCTTCAAGAGCTTCTTTATCAGTTACACCGAAGTACTTAACTCTTTTAATATCTTTTAAGTGGGAGTGTTCAGGCCCTACACCAGGATAATCGAGACCGGCAGAAATAGAATGAGCCTCTTTTATTTGTCCATCATTGTCTTGTAAGACATAACTGTAACTACCGTGTAAAATACCAGGAGTTCCAGAGGTCATTGTGGCAGCTGTTTCTTCTGTTTTAGCGCCTCTACCAGCCGCCTCAACTCCAATAATCTTTACCTTTTTATCATTTAAAAATGGATAAAATAAACCCATGGCATTTGAACCACCTCCAACGCAAGCTATCAAATAATCTGGTAGTTTTTTCTCTACTTTTAATATTTGCTCTCTCGCCTCTTTTCCAATGACAGATTGAAAATCTCTTACCATTTTTGGATAGGGGTGGGGACCTGCAGTGGAGCCAATAATATAAAAAGTATCTCTGACGTTTTTAATCCAATCTCTTAAAGCTTCATTCATCGCATCTTTTAAAGATTTACTTCCAGACTCAACAGGAATAATGGTGGCACCCAGAAGCTTCATTCTAAAAACATTTGGTTTTTGTCTCTCAATATCTTTAGAGCCCATGTAGATATAACAAGGAAGTCCAAAAAGCGCACAAACAGTAGCTGTTGCAACACCGTGTTGTCCTGCACCTGTTTCAGCAATAATTCTTGTTTTGCCCATTTTTTTTGCAAGGAGTATTTGCCCTAAGCAATTATTGATTTTATGGGCTCCTGTGTGATTTAGCTCATCTCTTTTAAAATATACTTTTGGTCCATTAATATATTTAGATAAATTTTTAGCGTAGTGCAAAGAGGAGGGCCTTCCCACATAGTTTTTAAAAAGGTCATTTAGCTCTTTTTTAAATTTTTTATCCTTTTGAATTTTTTTATACGATTTATCTAAATTTAATAATAGGGGCATTAATGTTTCTGAAACATACATGCCACCAAACTCACCAAATCTTCCAACAGTGTTAGGTTGTTTATATGTTTTCATTAATTATAAATTGATGAAATAATACCATCTATCAAAGTAAGGCTTTTTTCACCTGGTTGTTCCTCTACACCAGAATTTATATCAACAAAATCCGCACCTGTTAAGCTAATTGCTTTTTTGATATTAGTGACATTTAGACCTCCTGATAAAATATAAGGAAGGTTTTTACTATTTTTAAAATCAGACCAATCCCAAGTTGTATTGTTTCCTCCAGGCATCTGATTTGAAGAGGGTTTGGCTTCAATGAGGAACTGATCTACATCAATTAACTCAGTTGTTTTAAAATCTTCTGGTGATATTGATTTATATATCTTTTTCTTAAAATTACTTTTAACTTCACTTATAAAGTTTTGATCTTCATCCCCATGAAGTTGAATTGTATCAAAATCAAAAACTTCTAATTTATTTTTAATTTCACCAATAGATGGATTAACAAAAACACCCACAAATTTATCTTTATGTGTTTTAAAATATTGATTAACAAGAGCAAGTGTTTCTATATCTATAAACCTTGGACTCTTTTCATAAAAAATTAACCCTTGATAGGAAATATTTAAATCAAGACAGTGATTAATAATGGCTGGATTATTTTGTCCACAAATTTTTATTTTTATATTGTTCGCCATATTTTTTTAATAATTCTAAAGGTTTTTTGCTTTCTATTAATTCTCTTCCTATTACAACAAAGCTTGCACCATCTTGTAAAGCATTATGAGCAAAAGTAACTCTTTTTTGATCATCATTTCTAGCAAACATTTTAACACCAGGTGTTATTTTAATTAATTTATTAAATTTTCCTAAAACTCTCAGATCATCACCTGAGCAAATAAGGCCATGAATATTTACATTATTAGCAATTTCAGTAAATTTTTTTACAAGTTTTTTTGTACTACCCTCTTTATAAATTTTTTCGCTATCTTTTCCATCTAAGCTCGTTAATAAGGTTACCCCTAAGATTTTAGTTTTAAGTTTATTTTTCTTAATAGAGTTTACTGCAGCTTTCATCATCTCTTTACCTCCTGATATATGCAAGGTAAGAAAATCAGGATTTATGTTAGATAAAGAATCTATCGCACTGCTAACAGTGTTTGGAATATCGTGAAGTTTTAAATCAAGGAATAATTTACATTTCGACTTTTTGATTTCTGAAATAAGCTCATTTGAACGGTTATTATAAAAAGATCTATACCCGACTTTAAAACCATAAACATGGCGGTGTAGTTTCTTTACAATACTAATATTTTGAGTATTAGATTTCAGGTCTAAGGCTATAAAAGATTTAAATTTTTTCATTTAACTTTTTATTGATATTTTCACTAGCTTTGAATGTAACTTTCCATTTAGAGGGTATATATATTTTTTTCTTATTTCTAGGATCAGAACCATATCTAGATTTCATAAATTTAGACTTAAAAATGCCAAAATTTCTTAGCTCTATAGAAATATGATTAGAAATATTTTTTTCTAAAATATCGAAGAACCTATTAAATATAGCTTCATTTATTTTAGATGTTAAATCAGTTTCAGATTGCAAATAAGTCTTTAAAATATCAGACTTATTTTTCTTTGGAGTCCTTATCCTCATCCAAAGCCTTACCTAAAATATCCCCTAAAACTGAACCAGAGGATTTAGATCCATATTTTTCTAACAAACTTTGTTCTTCATCTATCTCTAGCTGTCTTATTGAAAGAGCAAACTTTCGATTTGTAAGATCAATAGAACTTATTTTAGCATCTATTTTTTGACCTGCATTATATCTAGTTATATTTTGCTCTTCTTTATTCTTTGAGAGCTCTTTTCTTCTTATAGTTGTTTCGATAAAGCTAGCAACTTCAACATCGATTCCATTGTTGGAAATCTTAGTAATTGTTGCAGATACAATATCTCCTTTAGATTTATCTTTAAAAAATTCATTAAAAGGATCGGAAGATAATTGTTTAATACCAAAGCTTATTTTCTCTTTTCCAGGATCAATTTCTAGAATCTTTACCTGAATAGTTTGACCTTTTTGATATTTTTTTAAGGTCCTATCACCATTAGAGTCAGTCCATGATAAATCATTCTTATGTATCAGTCCGTCAATATTATCATTGAGCTTCGCAAATATACCAAACTCAGTAATATTTTTGATTTCTGTATCAATAATTTGATCTTTTTTGTATTCATTTAGAATATTCTCCCATGGATTTGGCTCAGTTTGTTTAATTCCAAGACTTATTCTTTTCTTCTCTTTGTCTATTTCTAATATTTTAACTCTAATATTGAATCCAACTTCTAAGATTTTATTTGGATGTATATTTTTTTTAGTCCAGCTGATATCGTTGGAGTGAACTAATCCCTCTAAGTCTTTTTCTGTAAGTTGAACAAATGCACCATAATCAGTTATATGGGTAATTTTTCCATCATAAATCTCATTAAGAGTAATTTTCTCTTCTATTTTTTCCCAAGGATCATCTTTTAATTGTTTATAACCTAAGCTAATTTTATCTGAATCGTCTGAAACTTTGAGAATTTTAAATTCATATTTTTTTCCAACTTCCAGTACATCTGAAGGGTGGCCAATTCTACTCCATGAAATATCACTCAAATGAACTAGGCCATCAATTCCACCTAAATCTACAAAAGCACCATAGTCTGTAAAAGTTTTTACCTTACCCGTAATGACTGAGTTACTTTGTGACTTCTCTAAAATTTTGTTTTTTATTTCTTTTTGTTTTTCTTCGAGTATTGCTTTTCTTGAGACAACAATGTTACCTTTTGAGTAATCCATTTTAAGAATTTCAAAAGTTTCCTCTGTCTTTATTAAATGACTTACATCTCTGACGGGGCGAACATCTATTTGACTTAATGGTAAAAAAGCATTTGTGCCCATAATTTTTACATAGAGACCAGCTTTAGCTTTACCAACAATAAAGCCTTTTACTCTCTCTTTATTGTCATAAAGTTTTTGAAGCTTTTCCCATGATTTCATCTTAATTGCTTTTTCATGAGAAACTTTTACGTTACCTTCTCTATCTTCTAACTTTTCAACAAATACTTCAATAACTTGACCAGTTTTCAAATCATCTGATGATCCAGTATTAAGAAATTCTTCTTTGGGTATTTGTCCCTCGCTCTTATATCCAATATCAACTGTTATGTGTTGATCGCTTATTTTAAGAATAGTTCCAGAAATTATTTTATTTGCAGCGATTGTATTTTTAGTTTCGAATTGTTGGTCTAGCAATTTGCTATACTCGTCGTTAGATATCATAAGTCATTATTTACCTTTCAAGTTAAGTTAGGTTCTTTTAAAGTTTTATTAATGTTTTTCAAGAAAAATTAATTACTAAATTGATATATATGTTTGAAAAACGTTGGATAGCTTGTTTTTACACAGGATTTATCTTTTATTATATTGTTTTTTTTACAAATCATATTCGCAATAAAAAAAGACATTAATATTCTATGATCATCATCGTGTTTAATAACACCAGCGCCTTTTTTTAAATTATGATTACCATAAATATATAAATCAAAATTTTTAATTTCAGATTTAACTCCAATTTTTTTTAAATTTTTGTGTATAAGTAACAATCTATTACTTTCTTTGACTGTAAGCTCTTTTAAACCCCTAAATATTGATAGTCCATCTGCGAACGAAGCAGCTATAGATAAAATTGGAATTTCATCAACTTGTAATGGAACATCAACAGACTCCAATGTAGTTGAGTTTAAATTTTTCTTTTGTTCAATTTTTAAATCGGCAATTAATTCATTATGAATTTTTCTCTTTCTAATAACTTTTATATTTCCACCCATTTTCTTTAAGGTTTTGATAAAACCCACTCTTGTTTTATTAAAAAGAATATTTCTTACGATAAGTTTAGATCCAGGTTTTAAACAAGCAGCTGAAATAAAAAATGCTGCCGAAGATGGATCACCAGGCACATTATAATTTATTGTTTTTAAATCTTGATTATTTTTCATCTCTATAAATCTGTGTAGAGAATTTTCCTTTACTTTAATATTATATCCCATCGACTTAAGCATATTCTCAGTATGATCTCTTGTAGTCTTAAATTCTTTAATTTTTACTGTCCCATTAGTATTTAAAGCTGATAGCATTATTGCACTTTTGATTTGCGCAGAAGGAATAAGTATTTCAAACGTTAATGGTACTGCATTACCTGTTCCTTTTATTTTAATTGGAGGAAATGACTCACTTCTTAATTTAATTGTTGCACCTATTTTAGATAAGTGTTCTGTTACTCTTTTCATAGGCCTTTTGCTCAAAGAACTATCACCAATTAATTTAACTTCAATATTGTTAGATGAAATTAAGCCAGATATAAGCCTAATTCCAGTTCCTGAATTTCCAAAATCTATAATCTTTTTAGGTTGAATCAACCCACCAGGAGGAATACCAAAAACCTCATAATGCTTATCTGTTTTGAAAATTTGAACTCCTAATAGCTTCATAGCTTTGAGTGTATTAATTACATCATCACCTTGTAATAAATTAGAAATCTTTGATTTACCAATAACCTGTCCTGCTAAAATTAAAATTCTATGACTGATAGATTTGTCACCTGGAGGAAAATATGTACCTTTAATCAAACTTCTACAATTAAAAGACATAAGCTAAGTATAATTTTTACCTAAGTATATTTTTTTTACAAATTTATCAGATGTAATCTCTTTAGGGCTACCAGATTTTATTATTTCTCCATTGTAAATTATGTATCCAAAATCAACAATACTCAAAGCCTCTTTTACATTATGGTCAGTTACAATTATTCCGATATTCATTTTTTTTAACAATGAAATTGTTGATTTAACCTCTTCAATCGCTATCGGGTCTATACCTGCAAAAGGTTCATCAAGTAAAAGAAATTTTGGATTACTAGCTAATGCCCTAGCAATTTCAGTTCTTCTTCTCTCACCGCCAGATAATAATTTTCCTTTTGTCTTTTGAAAACTACCTAATGAGAATAGTTTAATTAAATTTTCTGTTACTTTTATTGAATTATTTTTATTATAATATAATTCTGCTATTGAAAAAATATTATCGTAAACACTTAAATCTCTAAATATTGATGCTTCTTGTGGTAAATATGAAATACCTAGCTTTGTTCTTAAGCTAAGACTTTTTTCATTTAAAATATTTTCATCTAATTGAATTTTTCCTAAATCAGGAGATAAAAAACCAGCTATAATATTAAAAAGAGTTGTCTTACCGCTACCATTTGGTCCAAGTAGACCATTAATACAATTGTTTTTAAACTCAATATTTACATTATTAAGAGCTTTTTTTGACTTAAAGCTTTTACTTATTTCGATCAGCTTAATCGTTTGCATTATTTTCTAATAAAACTTCAACTAGAGACTCTTTATTAGCTGAGTTAAGTATTCTTTTGTTATTATCGATATCAGCTATTAATTCATTTCCTGTAAGTAGTCTTGTTGGAGACTCAATTGATACATCACCAGTAAGTTTTATTATATTATTATCACGTGTGTAGATAGCATAATTACCCTTAAAAGTTTCTTCTTCAAATTCAATCACCACATTACCAAAAAGCTCAATCACAGTAAAAATTTCATCATTATTTTCCTCTATATAATCAGCAATCATTTTATCAGCGAAGGCTAAAAATTTATCATTCTTAAACTCTACATCACCATTAGCCGTGTAGCTTTTATTTTCTGAGTCCCAAATAAGGCTTTCTCCTGCTTTTACATAACTTTCTGTGTATGCATTTGAAGAAAAAAATAAAAGCGTAAAGAAAAAAAATAATTTACTTATTAATGACAAATTCTACCTCACCTTTAAAGAATATTTTATTATCATTATCAAGATTTTTAAAACCTTGTGCTTTTAATAATCCCATACTATTAATTACTTCAACGTTCTCATCACTCTTAGATATTTCTTCAGAAAGATTAATTGATATGTTTTTTCCATAAATTTTATATTCTTTATTCTCTAGATATGAATTTCCTTCAAGGTAGATATTATCTTCATCAATTTTATTTAATTTTTCAGAACCAATCTTGGTAATCCCTGAGTTACTCAAAACAATACTAGAAAAATTTTCAACAGTAATATTTTTTTGACTAAAATTTTTGGTTAACGGTTTTTGGTTAAGAAAAAATATTAAACACTGAGCTCCCAAAAATATTATAATTAAAGTATTTAATATTTTATTACCTAAATAGTTAATCATTTTCTAAACACTTTTTTATATTAACAATACCAATTGGTTTATTCTGTCTTGCAACGATAAGGCTTGTTATAGAATGTTTATTCATAAGAACAATAGCAGATGAAATTAATAAATCACTTGTTGCAACTATAGGTCTACTTTTCATAATATTAGTAGCCTTTTTCTTCATATCAATCTTTTCAATTGATCTTCTTAAATCACCATCAGTAATAATACCCTTAATTTCTTTATTTCTATCTAAGACAACAACGCATCCGTATTTTTTTTCAGTCATCATTAAAACTGCATCAATTATAGATGAATTAGATTGGATAATAGGAATATCAATATCCATAATTTCATTTAAAGTTTTTAATTTTTTTCCAATTTTTCCTCCTGGATGTAGTTCACTAAAGGATTTTTTATCAAATTTTCTCAGACTTAAAACCGAACAACAAAGAGCATCGCCAAGTGCTAAAGACATTGTTGTAGAAGTTGTAGGAATTGTTTGCAATTTATCAGCCTCTGAATGAGGAGGTAATACCAAACCAATATCGGAGTTTTTAGACAATAAACTTTTTTTAGAGGAAGTTATTGAAATAATTATAATTTTTTTTTTCTTACTAAAGTTTATTAAATCCGCCAATTCATGTGTTTCTCCAGAATTAGATAAGATTATAAGAACATCATTTTTTTCTATTATGCCCATATCACCGTGACTTGCATCAACTGGATTTAAATAGATTGCTGGTATTCCTGTTGATGTGAAGGATGCTGCAATCTTGCCAGCAATATTCCCACTTTTTCCTACACCTGAAACAATTATTTTACCATTTTGTTTTGATATTAACTCAACAGCTTTGATAAAATCTTTATCCAAGCTTTTAGAAAGCTTAGCTAGTGCAATAGATTCTAACTTTATTACTTCTTGTCCTACTTTTTTAATTTTTGATTTATTCATTAATTATTTGTGGGCAAAAATATCTATTCCCTCCCATCCTTGTAAATCTAACTCAACTCTTATTTCCATAAATTTCATTATTGATTTAAATAGCTTCAATCTTTTTTGACTTATCAATTTATCATTAAGAGAGTCTTTTATTTCTGATAAATACAAAACATCATTCATTGCATAATCTATTTGTTTTTTGGTAAGTTTTTTTTTACTCCAATCAGATGACTGTTCTGTTTTATCTAATTGAATATCTAATATTTCATAAACTAGATCTTTTAGACCATGTTTTGATGAATAAGTTCTAGTTAATTTTGATGCAACCTTTGTACAAAACACATTTTTTACACTAATTTTTAAATTTTCTTTTAATACTGCCATATCAAATCTTCCATAATGAAAAATTTTTGTAAGATCCTTATTTTCTAGTAATGTTTTTAAGTTCTTTGATAGTTTTGGTGATAAATACTCTTCAAATTTAATTAGATACACTTTTTTATCTGTTTCATTTCTCAATTGTATTAGACAGAGTCTGTCTCTTTTAATATTTAAACCAAGAGTTTCAGTATCGATAGATATATCTCCTTTAAATGATTTTAAAACTTTGCTTGGTAGATCATTATGAAATAATTGATAATTTGACATCCTAGAACATATATTTATATAAGATAGATAATACAATGAAAAACAAAAATATCTTAGTTTTTGGATCAACAGGCTTTATAGGAAGAAGTATCACAAAAAGACTCTTACAAAATGGTGACAAGCTTATATGTCCTGTCAGAAATGCCAGAAGGGTTAAAAGAAATATACTTTCAGGAGACATAGGACAGATTGAAGTAATTGAATTTGATATTAATAATTTAAATGAAATTAAAAGCTTAATAGAGAAATCAGATTTAGTTATTAATTTGATAGGAATTCTATATGAACAAAATAATTTATCCTTTGAATTAGCTCATTACCTATTACCAAAAAAAATTGCTGGTTATTGTGAATTATTTGAAAAACCATTTCTTCATGTTTCAAGTTTAGGTTCAACTTTTCAAACCAAATCAAATTATTTAATTAGCAAAAAAATGGGCGAAGAATTTATTGAAAATAATAACACCAATCATATTATTGTAAGACCAAGTACAGTTTATGGTGAAGAAGATAATTTTATTAATTTATTTGGTAAGATGGCTAAAATTCTACCTTTCCTTCCATTAATTAAAAAAGGAAAAACTAAATTCCAACCAATTTATGTCAATGACTTATCTCTTTTAATTTTTAATCTATTAAATAATTTTGATAAATACAAAAATTCAAATTTAGCAGCTGTAGGTAATGAGATATTTACTTTTAAAGAAATTTTAAGTCATATATTCATATCTTTGAAAAAAAAGGAAAGATTTTTCTATATGCCTTCTTTTCTTGCAATCCTTCAAGGCAAAATATTAGAAAAACTCCCTAAACCTTTATTTACTTATGATCAGTATGTAACTCTTTCACATGATAGTATATCAGAGGGAAGTCAAAAATTAGTCACTGATATATTGAAACAAGATCTGTCAAATATGAAAATTATTACCTCAGAGTACCTTAAAAAGTTTATTGATAGAGTTTAATAAACATATATTAACAAGACTATTCCTATAAAAATTCTATAAACAATAAATGGCATAAAACCAATTTTATTTATAAAACTAATAAAAATAGAAATTGTGATATAAGCTGCAAAAAATGAAGAAAAAAAAACTATAAATAGACCCATATCTATAATAACACTCTCAAAATCACTTATATTTGAAAAAAAAGATAACCCAATTATCGGTATACCCATATATAAACTATAAATAGAGGAATATTTACGGTCTTCTCCAAATAACCTAAAAGCAATGATACAACTTCCTGCTCTACTAAAACCTGGTAAAAAGGCAAGACACTGAAAAAAACCAGCTAAAATAAATTTGGTACTTTTGCTTTTAATAACAAATTTAAATTTATTTGGTTTGTCTGCGATATAGAGCAATATTGCTCCTATAATTGAGGTGTATCCTATTAACTCTAAGCTAATAAAACTTAAATCATAAAATTTTAGTATTATGCCCAGAAAAACTGCTGGTATAGTTGCATAAACTATTACCTTAAAGTTAGCTTTAATATTTGATTTTGAAAAATGTTTATTTGCAAACAGATATATTAATAAAGCTAATAGGGAGGCAAAGTGGGCAGATGTTTCATATAAATAGTTTCTTGATTCTATATTCTTATAGAGTATTTCTATGATATTTAGGTGACCACTCGAACTAACTGGGATAAATTCAGTAATTCCTTGTATTAGACCATAAAAAATATAAAAAATAGTATCAATAGTCATAATTTATTATCATTTATTGGTTTACTAAGTCTTAAAATATTTATATTAATACCATCCGGTGTACTTGTAGGAGAATAAAGTAATATTTTATTATCATGTTAGAGTTTCATAAAAAAAAACCAAAGAATCCATCTAAAACTGAACCTGAAAAAAGGATAAAGGATTTTCAGGAGATTTACAGTCAGTTTGATAAAAATGATTCTGTTGAACAATCCTCAAGGTGCTCTCAGTGTGGAATACCATATTGTCAAATTCATTGTCCTTTAAATAATAATATACCAGATTGGCTTCGTTACATCGCTGAAGGCCGATTGGAAGAAGCTTATCAAGTATCCGCTTCTACAAATGCATTCCCAGAGGTATGTGGGAGGGTCTGCCCTCAAGATCGATTGTGTGAAGGTAACTGCGTTGTTGAACAAGCGGGCTTTGGGGCAATTACAATTGGTAATTTAGAAAAATACTTAACAGAGATAGCATGGGAAAAAGGATGGGTTAAAAATTTATCTTCGCAAAATAAATTTAAACAAAAAGTGGCTATTATAGGATCTGGTCCTGCAGGAATGGCCGCTTCAGCCTATTTAACTCAAAATGGATATCAAGTAGACGTCTTTGAAAAAAATGACCGAGCAGGTGGTTTGATGATTTATGGCATACCTAACTTCAAATTAGATAAAAAAATTGTAGAAAGAAGAACAGAGTGGCTTTTAGAGAGTGGTGTTAAATTTAATTTAAATACGGAAGTTGGAAAAAATATCTCCTTTCAAGATTTGGAAAAAGATTACGACGCAATATTAATAGCAACAGGTGTTTATAAGGCTAGACAATTAGATATTGATACCTCATCAGTTAATAATAGCATTCCTGCTTTAGATTTTTTAATTGAGAGTAACAGAACTGGATTAGGTGACTCTCCATCAAATAATGAGTTTCTCACAGCAAAAGATAAAAACGTAGTTGTTATTGGAGGTGGAGATACAGCTATGGACTGTGTTAGAACAGCGATTAGACAACAGGCGAAGGAAGTTACTTGTCTTTATAGAAGAAATAAAGAAAACATGCCAGGATCAGCAAGAGAAGTTTTAAATGCAGAACAAGAGGGTATTAAATTTAATTGGTTATCTGTCCCATCTAAAATTATAAGTGATAACTCTACTGCAACAAGTATGACATACAAAGTCGCTGCCTTAGGTGAGGTTGATGAGAGCGGAAGAAGAAAACCAGTTGATACAGGTGTTGAAAAACAAATAAAAAGTGACTTAATTATCCAAGCTCTGGGTTTTGAACCCGAGGATTTGAACTACAATTTTAAAACAAATATTGAATTAACAAGCTGGAAAACAGTTAAAGTTGATTTTAAAAAATTTCAAACTAGTAATCCAAAGATTTTTGCTGCTGGGGATATTGTTAGGGGTGCCTCCCTCGTTGTGTGGGCAATCCATGATGGCCGTGAAGTTGCAAAATCAATTCATAATTTCTTACAAAGCTCAAAAATCAAAAAAGCATCATGAAAGATCACCCATTAGAAATCTACAGAAGAAATAAACAAAAGCTAAAAGACAATCACGTTTATAACGAAAAATATGAGCATGATAATTGTGGTGTCGGTTTAGTTGCCTCAATTAAAGGTGAGTCAAGAAGAGATATAGTTGAAAAAGGCGTCGAGGCACTGAAGGCTGTATTCCATAGGGGTGCGGTTGATGCAGATGGTAAAACTGGTGATGGTGCTGGGATTATGTTAGAAGTTTCAAATTCTTTCTTCAGTAAGCAAGTATTAAAAATGGGTCATAGAACGAGCCAAGACTCTATATTAGGTGTAGGTATGATATTCTTACCAAAAAGAGATTTTGGTGCGCAAGAAAAATGCAGAGCTATCGTTGAATATGAAATTATAAAAGCTGGAATGAATCTTTTTGGATGGAGACAAGTCCCAGTTAATACAGAGATCATAGGTGAAAAAGCTAATTACACTAAACCAGAAATTGAACAAATAATTTTTTCCCCTAAAGAAACCACTCCTGACATTGAAAAAAAACTTTATTTAACAAGAAGAAGGATAGAGAACAAGATTAAATCTCAGAATATTAATGACTTTTATATTTGCTCTTTATCGACAGAAACAATTGTCTACAAAGGTATGTTTTTAGCTGAACAGCTATCTGAATTCTATCCAGATTTATTAGATGATGAATTTAAATCTAAATTTGCCATTTACCATCAAAGGTATTCCACTAATACATTTCCTACATGGTCTTTGGCGCAACCATTTAGAGTTTTAGCACATAACGGAGAAATCAATACTTTAAAGGGAAATATAAATTGGATGAGTGCGCATGAGCCAAGAATTACACACCCTTTTTTTAACGAAAGAATAGATGATTTAAAACCAATACTTGACTCAGATGCATCTGACTCTGCATCTCTTGATGCTGCTTTTGAGCTTTTTGTTCAAACAGATAGAGACATGCCGATGGCAAAATCCATGATAATTCCTGAGTCTTGGTCAAATCGATCTGATTTATCTGATCAATTAAAGAGTATGTATGCTTATTGTAACGCTGTAATTGAGCCATGGGATGGACCAGCAGCCGTCTGCGGGAATTTTGGAGATTGGATAATATCTGGTATGGACAGAAATGGTTTAAGGCCGCTTAGGTTTATATTAACAGATGACGATCTTCTAATTTCAGGATCTGAAGTGGGAATGATTAATATTGATGAAAAAAATATTATAAAAAAAGGAAGAGTTGGCCCTGGTGAATTAATTGCAGTCAATTATAAAGAGAATAAATTTTATGAAAGCTCTGAACTAAAAGAATTACTCAGTAGCCGAAATAATTACTCAGACTGGAATGAAAAGACAATTAAGTTAGATAATATTTTATCCAAAGACAAGATATATACCCCATCAATAGAGGAGAAAGATAATGTTTTTCAAATAGCTAAATCATTTAATCTAACATTAGAAACTCTTGATTTAATTTTAGACCCTATGGTTAAAACAGGTCAAGAGGCTATCGGATCAATGGGTGACGATGCACCCCTAAGTGTACTAACTGAAAGATACCGAGGTCTTCATAGTTTCTTTAAACAAAATTTTGCCCAAGTAACTAACCCTCCTATTGATAGCCTAAGGGAACAAGTGGTAATGAGTCTAAAAACTAGACTTGGAAATTTAGGAAATATCGTAGAAGAAGACTCAGAACAATGCAATTTGGTACTTTTAGAAAGCCCTTTATTATTAGATAACGAGCTTGAAACTCTTAAAAGCCATTTGTCAAAATTTACAACTGAGATCGATTGTACATATAATTTAAATGAAGAGACAAATTTCTTAAATGAAATTCAAAGAATATGCTCTGAGGCTGAACAAGCAGTTAGATCTGGTTCTCAACATTTAATTATTACTGATAAAAATATTAACACTGACAGAATTGCTTTGCCAATGATACTTGCAACCAGTGCTGTGCATAGTTATTTAATCAAAAATAATTTAAGGACATTTACTTCATTAAATGTCTCCTCAAGAGAATGCCTTGATGTTCACTACTTTGCTGTACTTATCGGTGTTGGAGCTACTACAGTTAATGCTTCATTAGTCGAAAAACTTATCTCAGATAGATTTAAAAAAGGAATTTACGAGAATACTGATTATCCTCAACTAATAAAAAACTTCAAAAAATCCATAGAGAAGGGATTGAGAAAGATAATCAGCAAAATGGGTATTTCTGTTATTAGTTCTTATCGTGGTGGAAGGAATTTTGAAATAATTGGTTTAAGTAGAAGTATGGTAGAGAGTTTTTTCCCAGGTATGTCCTCACGAATATCTGGAATAGGATTAGATGGATTGGAAAAGAGAGTAAGGCGACAGCATGAGCAATCCTTTAAATCTGATAATGTAATATTAGACATAGGGGGAGAATATAGGTTTAGAACCAACAGCGAAGCACATGCATATGAGGGTGTTTCAATACACATGCTTCAAGAAGCAGTTACTAGAGACTCTTATAATTTGTATAAAAAATACACTTCAAGAATTTATAGCTCAAAACCAATACAGATCAGGGATCTTCTACAGTTTAATGAAAGTAAAAATTCTTTAAATCTCGATAACGTGCAAAGCATCTCTGAAATTCGAAAAAGCTTTGTATCTCCAGGAATCTCTCTTGGAGCTCTTAGCCCTGAAGCTCACGAAACATTAGCTGTAGCAATGAATAGAATTGGCTCAAAGTCAGATAGTGGTGAGGGTGGTGAGGACTCGAGGAGGTATTCTAAATTAAAAAATGGTGATAATCCAAGTTCAGCAATTAAACAAGTAGCTAGTGGAAGATTTGGAGTAACTGCAGAGTATTTAAATAATTGTTCAGAATTAGAAATTAAAATAGCACAAGGTGCTAAACCGGGAGAGGGTGGACAATTACCTGGCTTTAAAGTCACTGATTTAATAGCTAAATTAAGACACAGCACAAAAGGTGTAACACTCATTAGCCCCCCACCTCATCATGACATATACTCTATTGAGGACCTTGCTCAACTTATTTATGATTTAAAACAAATTAATCCCATAGCTAAGGTTTGCGTCAAGCTAGTTGCACAATCAGGAATAGGAACTGTCGCCGCAGGTGTGGCAAAAGCCAAAGCTGATGTGATATTAGTTTCAGGGCACTCAGGTGGAACGGGCGCTAGTCCCCAGTCTAGCATTAAATATGTAGGGCTTCCTTGGGAGTTAGGTATTAGTGAAGTTCATCAAATTCTGGCCTTAAATGGATTAAGAGATAAAGTCCTTCTTAGAACTGATGGTGGTATAAAAACTGGAAAAGACATTGTGATAGCAGCAATACTAGGAGCAGAGGAATATGGTATTGGTACAGCATCACTTGTTGCAATGGGATGTATTATGGTAAGACAATGTCATTCAAACACTTGTCCAGTAGGTGTTTGTACTCAAGATGAAAAACTCCGTGAAAAATTTGGTGGCACACCTGAAAAAGTTGTTAACTTATTTTCTTTTATTGCAGAAGAGGTTAGAGAAATACTTGCTTCTTTAGGTTATAAATCTTTAAAAGATATAATCGGTAAAACAGAGCTCTTATCTCAAATTCATTATGGATCTAGTGATTTGGATAATCTAGACCTAAATCCGATATTAACAAAAATTGATGATGGTAAAATTTATGACTATCATTCTGAAAAAAAACGAAATGAAGTCCCACATACCCTAGATGATCAGTTTGAAAAAGATGGCAAAGACTTTATTAATTCAGGTCAAAAAATTGAATTAACTTACAATATTCAAAACACATTAAGAACAATTGGAACTAAAATTTCTTCTGTGATAACAAGAAAATATGGAATGAATGCCTTGTCTGAAGATCATGTGACACTCAAGCTAAGAGGCTCGGCTGGTCAGTCTTTAGGAGCGTTTGCAGTCAAAGGTCTTACATTAAAAGTTTTTGGTGATGCTAACGACTACGTAGGTAAAGGTCTCTCTGGGGGAAAAATTGTTGTTCAACCAAGAAACTCATTTACTCAACCAAGTCATGAAAATGTTATTATTGGAAATGTAACTCTTTATGGAGCTACTGATGGAAGATTGTATGCATCTGGTCAAGCTGGAGATAGATTTTGTGTCAGAAACTCCGGCGCTCTAGCAATAGTTGAGGGATGTGGTGCTAATGGATGTGAGTACATGACTGGAGGTTCTGCAATTATTTTGGGAAATATTGGTGATAACTTTGGTGCAGGAATGACAGGTGGATCTGCCTTTATTTATTCTGATCAAAAAAGTATTTCTGATTTAATGAATATGGAAACTATAAGTTTATATGAAGTTGATAATCAAGATTGGAAAAACCATCTTCTAGATCTCTTAAAAGATTTCCACAAAGAGACTAAATCTAAAAGAGCTGAGTTTATTATTGAAAATTATGATTCTGAAATCAAAAAATTTGCCCATGTAGTACCTGATGAGGTGATTGATAAACTAGAATTTCCTGTTACAAAAAAATCGAAAATAGCTTAAATAAATTTAGATAGAGTTTTTAAACTTTCTTTATCAGACAAGCCGTGATCAGCATGCTTAATTAAAATATTTTTAAAGTTTTTAAATTTTTTACTCAAATTAAATTTATCGTTATACCCATATGGTACTGCTTTATCTTGACCCCCATGAAGGAAAATAGTTTCTCCCAAAAAATCACCTTTAATTTTTTCAAGAAGATATTTTTTACTTCTATTAAATAATGCTGGGGAGTAATAATAAGTAAAATCAGAACTAACTTTTTGTTTTACAATTTTATTTTGTTTTATTTTATTTCTCTGGTGAATATTAAATTTTTTCCAAATTAACTCGTCAGTAAAATCAGGTGCAGGAGCAATCCCAATAAGTTTAGTAACTTTTTCTGGGTGCATTAAAGCATAAATGATTGCAACCCATCCACCCATACTACTACCTATTAAAATAAAATTTCTTATTTTTAAATATTTAACTATATTATCTAGATCATTATACCAATCACTAATCCCAAAATTTGTAAACTCGCCACTAGATTTCCCATGACCTTGAAAGTCAAAACATAAATATGAAATATTATTTTTTTTGCAATAATTATTTAAATAATTAGACTTTTTACCATTCATGTCTGATAATAAACCATGTAAAAAGATAAGAGTTTTTTTGCTTCTTTTGTAGTATCTATAAGATATTTTAATATTACCTTTTTTAAAAAAGTTTAGTTTTGACACAGAATAAAAATACAAAAAAAATTACTTGTTTACAAATAATACCATCTATGGGTATTGGGGGAGTCGAGACAGGAGTTAGAGATATTGCTAATTACCTTAATAAAAAAAAAATTGAAAACTATATTTTATGTGAAAGTAATGATAAAAACTTTAATCTTAAAGAATTAAAAATTATAAAAATTGGGAATTTAAGATTTAAAAATATATTTGATCAAAATAAAATCAAAGCACTTATTAAAAATTTAATTAGAAAGAAAAGAATAAACTTAGTTCACATTTCTTCAAGAGCACCTGCTTTTTTTCTGATTAATTTTATTAAAAAATTAAATATTAAAGTAGTTACAAGTATTCACAATAAGTATGAGTCCAAGTCTTTGTTAAAAGATTGGTATAACAGTTTTTTGTTAAAAGGTGACTCAATAATATTTAATTCTAATTTCGTTAAAAAAACATATGAAAATAATTATCCCAAAAAAACTAAAATACACGTTATTCCCAGAGGCATAGATATTAACTTTTTTCATCCATCAAAAAAAAAAGTTATTGATAAAAATATTTTTATTCCCTCAAGAATATCAAATTGGAAAGGACACGAATTATTACTCAATTATTTCTCATTATTGGAGCAAAATTATAGAGATTTATTTAAAATTCATTTAATATCTTCAAATCAAAGCAAAGAAGAAAAGAAAATACTATTACTCATAAAGAAACTTAATTTATCTGAGAATATAATAATTCACAAACCAACTCTAGAAATTAACAAATTATATCAAGATGCTTACTTAGTTATTAATATTTCTAAAAGACCTGAGGGTTTTGGGAGAACTATCTCTGAAGCTTTATCATCATCTAAAACTATTATTGCTCCTAATCAAGGAGGTACTAAAGAACAACTTTTTAATTTTGATAGAAAACTACTATTCAATGTAAATTCATTTAATTCTTTTAAAAAAACTTTTAAATATGCCTTAAAAAATTATCAATCAATTTCTAAAAAAGGAAGATCTTATGTCAAAAAAAATTACTCATCTGACCTGATGTGTAAAAAAACTTTAGAGGCTTATAATCATTTAGTAAATACATGAATATTTTAATAATAAAACATGGGTCCTTGGGAGACTTAATCGTTTCGTTTGGAGCTATGAAAACATTAAGAGTAAATTATCCTAATTCCAATATCTATCTACTTACACAGTCTAATTATAAAAAAACTTTTAAAAATTTACCTTATGTAAATGAAATTTGTATTGATAATAGATTGGCAATCTTTTCATCAGTAAAAAATCTTTTGAGAATGGTTAAAGAAAAAAAAATTAATCTGGTAATTGATTTACAAAACTCAACTAGAACTGAAACATACAATTTTTTTTTAAAAATATTTACTAAATGTAAAATTTTATCTGCAAGGAAATTTTCAAGTTATAAATATGAGCAAAAAAAACTTGGCATCCAGCACATCTCAAAAAATCATCAAGAGCAATTAAAACAATTGGGTATAAATCATTTCTTACAGCCTGATTTAAATTGGATGCTCAAAGATGATATAAAAGCTTCAAAAAAAGTTATTTTTATACCAGGTGCATCAAAATCTGGTGAATATAAAAAATGGCCTTCAGATAAATTTGCCCAAGTTGCTAAATATTTGGTACTTAGAAAATATGAAATTTATTTGACAGGTTCTGATTTGGATTTAAATACAATAAATGAAATTATTGAATTGTGTCCTGAGTCTATGAATAAAATAAGTGAGTCCAAGATAGAGGATTTTTATCAATTATGCATGACATCTGTGTTAATTTTAACAAACGATACTGGGCCAGCTCATATTGCTGGTCTTACAAATAAAAATGTAATATGGATAGCAAATGATAATGACATTTCGAGGTCTTGCTATCCTCTTGGAGATAATGTGCATAAAATTACATCATCAAACGTAAAAAATATCAGTGTTGACACTATTACTAATAAAATAGAACAAATATTAATATAATTTATATTTACAATTGATTTATCTTTGCTAATAATCCTAAAATGATTTTATTTAAGCAATCCTTAGGATATTTATAATTGCAAACTTCCTTATCTATTATTTCCATATAATATTTTGAATAGACCTTTTCAAAGAAACAACAATTTTCGTGGCAAAAGAGATCTTCATAAGATAAATAATTTTATATCTGCGGCTGATGTAAGAGTAATTCTAGATGATGGTGAGCAATTGGGAGTTATGAAAAAAAATGAAGCTATTGACATTGCTAAAGGCAGAGGTATGGATTTAGTTGAAATTGCTCCAAATAACAATCCTCCAGTTTGTAAAATAGTAGACTACGGAAAATTTAAGTACCAAGAACAAAAGAAGAAAAATGAAGCAAAAAAGAAACAAAAAGTAATTGAAACTAAAGAACTTAAAATTAGACCAGGCACTGGTGAGCATGACTATCAAGTAAAAATAAGAAATGCACAGAAATTTATAAAAGAGGGAAATAGAGTTAAATTTAGTTTGAGATTCAAGGGTAGGGAAATGGAACATTCTAATTTGGGTATCGATATGCTTAAAAGGGTTAAAACAGACCTTGGTGAACTTATTAGAGTAGAAATGGAACCTAAAATTGAGGGAAGACAAGCTTTCCTCGTTGTTGCACCTAAATAAATTTTATGATATTTAATTGACCTCAACTGGTCGAACAGGCTTTTAAATAAGGGTATGCCTTAAGACCTAATTAGTTCACTCAAAAGGAGATAAAATGCCCAAACTAAAAACAAAAAGTAGCGTTAAAAAACGCTTTAAAACTTCCTCTTCAGGAAAGCTAGTTGTCGGAAGCGTTGGTAAACGCCATGGCATGTCCAAAAGAACAAATTCTTTTATCAGAAATTCTAAAGGTACAAGAGTCTTATCAAAGTCTGCATCAATAATAATTGAATCAATGATGCCGTATTCCAAATAGGTAAAGGAGATATAATATGCCAAGAGTCAAAAGAGGAGTTACAGCAAGAGCTAAACATAAAAAAGTTTTTGAATTTACAAAAGGTCATCGCGGTCGAAGAAAAAATGTCTACCGTGTAGCTACACAAAGCATGGATAAAGCACTCCAATATGCTTACCGTGATAGAAGAAATAAAAAGAGAGATTTCAGAGGACTTTGGATCCAAAGAATTAATGCTGGTGTTAGAGAGCATGGCCTCACATATGCCAAATTTATTGATGGATTAAAAAAAGCAAATATTGAAATCAATAGAAAAATTCTATCTGAAATTGCATTTCATGAACCAGCTGCGTTTAAAACAATAGTTGAGAAAGCTAAGGCTAATATAGCCGTTTAAAATTTAAAATGGACATTAAAAAAGTCCTTAATGAAGCTACAAAAGAAATAGAGCAAAGCTCTAATCAACTTGATTTACTAAATGTTAAAGTAGCCTATTTAGGAAAAAAAGGAAAAATTACAGAGTTACTTAAAAGTCTCAAAGATTTATCATTAGACGAAAAAAAATCTACAGGCGCTGAATTAAATCAATTAAGAGGTGAGGTTGATAAGCTCATTAAGATTAAATTTAATCAGATAAAAGTTGAAGAAATTAACTCTAAGTTAAGAAATGAATCTTTAGATTTTAGTTTTCCCCCACCAAATTCAATTTCGCCAAAGGTTCATCCAATATCAAAAACATTTGATGAGGTTATAACGATTTTTGGATCAATGGGTTACTCAGTTGCCGAAGGCCCAGACATTGAGACAGATTATTTTAATTTTTCTGCATTAAATATTCCTGAAAACCATCCTGCCCGTGAAATGCAAGATACATTTTATATTGATGATAAGGATAAAGATGGAAAACCCTTCGTTTTGCGAACACATACAAGTCCAGTTCAAATCAGAACTTTATTAAATGAAAAACCTCCAATTAAAATAATAGCTCCTGGAAGAACTTATAGGTGTGACTCAGATTCAACGCACTCTCCTATGTTTCATCAGGTTGAGGGATTGTTTATTAATGAAAATGCAAACATGGGTGATTTAAAAGGAACCTTGATTGAATTCTGTAAACAATTTTTTAATGTGCAGGATTTAAAAGTTAGGTTTAGACCTAGTTATTTTCCTTTTACAGAACCGTCTGCAGAAATGGATATCGCCTATGAGATAGTTAACAACAAGATTAAATTAGGTCAAGGTGATCGTTGGCTTGAAATACTTGGATGTGGAATGGTAAATCCTATAGTTTTAGAAAATTGCAATGTTGATACAAAAAATTTTCAAGGTTTTGCATTCGGAATGGGCTTAGATAGAATTACAATGTTAAAATACGGCCTAACTGACATAAGATCATTTTTTAGTGGAAACTTAAATTGGATTGCTAATAACGGTTTTAGCATTGGAGATTTTTAGTGAAGTTTAGTTATAGTTGGTTGTGTGAACATTTAGAGACAGATAAAAGTGCAACTGAAATTGGTGATGCTCTCACAAATATAGGCCTTGAACTGGAGAGTTTAAGTGACTATTCCTCATACTCAAAATTTGTTGTAGCAACAATTAAAGATTTTAAAAAACATCCTAACGCAGATAGATTGAACATTTGTAAAGTTGATGACGGAGCTAATACTTATCAAGTAATTTGTGGCGCAAATAATGTTAAGAAGGGATTAAAAGGAATATTTGCTAAAGAAGGAATGTATATTCCTGGAACACAAATACATTTAAAAAAAGGCAAGATTCGAGGTGAAACATCTGAAGGAATGCTTTTATCAGAGAGAGAACTTAATTTGAGTGATGATCACGAAGGTATTATCGAGCTGTCGGAGAACTTTAAAAATGGTACCTCTGCAGTGGAAGCACTTAAACTAGATGATCCCATTTTTGAGATAGGTATTACACCTAACAGAGGAGACTGTCTCAGTATTAGAGGAGTTGCTAGAGATCTTTCTGCAAAAGGTATGGGAAAACTTAAGCCATTAAAATACGAAAAAATAAAAAAATTAGAATTTGAAAGCCCAATTAGTTGGAGTATAAAAAATGATGATAATAGCTGTGAGTATGTCGTTAGTAGATACTTTAAAGATGTAAATAATACAAAGTCTCCAGAATGGTTGCAAAAGAAATTAATTAGCCTCGGACTAAGACCAATCAATGCATTAGTTGATATAACAAATTTTATTACTGTCGATTTAGGTAGACCATTGCATGTATTTGATGCAGATAAAGTCGGAAAAAAACTCGATATGAGACTTGCAAACTCTAATGAAAAAATTCTTGCATTGGATAATAAAGATTACACTTTGGACGTTAGCTCAACAGTAATTGCTGATAATAATAATGCTCTCGCGATTGCGGGAATTATTGGAGGAGATCACAGTGGATGCACAGAAAATACCAAAAATGTGTTTCTAGAAGTAGCTATATTTAATCCAAATAGTGTGGCAAAAACAGGAAGATCTCTTGGAATTAATTCTGATGCCAGGTACCGCTTTGAAAGAGGTTT
The DNA here is from genome assembly GCA_902521795.1 of uncultured Alphaproteobacteria bacterium. Lineage (GTDB taxonomy): Bacteria > Pseudomonadota > Alphaproteobacteria > HIMB59 > HIMB59 > HIMB59. Next base: position 30,881 of record CABYSX010000005.1, on the reverse strand, counting down.
AGATAAAAATATGGTCCTAGAAGGTTTAGAATATGCATCTTACCTGATAAACAAAATTTGTGGAGGATCTGTTAGTAAAAATACTGATGCTGGAAAATTAGTCACTAATGAACACAAAATAAAATATGACTTTAATTATTTTAATAAGGTAATTGGTTTAGATTTAGAACCACAAACACAAGTCAAAATCTTAAAAGACTTAGAATTTCAAATTAATGAGAGAAGTGATAATGAATGCGATGTATTGGTACCATCGTGGAGAAATGATGTTAAAAATAACATTGATATTGTTGAGGAAATTATAAGAATTTATGGATACGATAATATCAATGTAAGTGTACCCTCCTCATCAAAAGATGAGATTAATAATATTGAAAATTCATTAGTTAATAAGAAATTTAAAACAATATCGAAACTTAAAAAAACCTTAGTATCTAATGGAGTCTCAGAAGTTATAACTTTCTCTTTTCACTCAAACAGAGCTCAAGAAATCCTCACAGGTGATACATCATTAAAAATTTCTAATGCAATTAGTGACGATCAATCTTTCATGAGAAATTCAATGATCTTTAATCATTTAGAAAGTGCAGAGTTAAATTTTAAAAAAGGAATTAAAAATATTCAATTATTTGAAATTGGACCTATTTATAATTCATCACAATCTCAAGAGAATATTCTATCTTTACTTATTTCATCTCAAGATGACACAAACTCAATTTATAAATCTGTAAATTTTAACTTTTACTCTTTAACAGAACTCGCATCAAAATTAATTAGTTCATTAAACTTTGATATAAAACAGTTTAATATTTCAAGATCAACTTCAAATATCTATCACCCTGGACAATCTGCTGAGGTTCATATGGGAAAAAAATTAATATCTAGATATGGAAAAGTTCACCCTTTAATTATGGAGGAATTTCCTAAACTTAAAAATACCTATACAATTGAGTTGTTTTTTGAAAATCTCCCAATAGAGACTATATCTAGAATTAATTCTATCAATATTACAGACTCTCAATTTCAGTTCAGTGAAAAAGACTTTTCATTTATATTTGAAAAACAACAAAACCTTTATGAAGTACAAAAATATGTCACAGGTATAGATAAAAACTTAATTAAGAATGTTGAATTCTTTGACCTCTATGAATCAAAAGATTTAGGAGATAGTATTAAAAGTGTGACATTCAGAGTTACTATTCAATCGAAAGAAAAAACTCTCGAAGAGAAAGACTTAGAACAGCTTCATAAAAATATTTTAGAAAAAGTATCTAATAAATTTAAAGCAAAAATTAGAACTTAATGGAAATTTCTAAAATAAGAAATTTTTCAATTATAGCCCATATTGATCATGGAAAATCTACTTTAGCAGATAGGATTATTGAAATTTGTGGAGGTATGGATGACAGAACTAAAAAAGATCAAGTCCTCGATTCAATGGAGATTGAAAGAGAAAGAGGTATCACTATAAAAGCACAAACTGTGAGATTGAATTATAAAAACAAAAACGGAGATGAATATCAGTTAAATATTCTTGATACACCTGGGCATGTAGATTTTTCTTATGAGGTTTCAAGATCGTTATCTGCATGTGAGGGCTCAGTTCTTGTGGTTGATAGTACTCAAGGTGTTGAGGCCCAAACACTTGCAAATGCTTACCAAGCAATTGATGTCAACCATGAAATACTCCCAGTCCTTAATAAAGCTGATCTTCCTGCTTCTGAACCTGAGAGAGTAAAAGAAGATATTGAGCAAACAATTGGAATAGATACTTCAGAAGCCCACTTGGTCTCTGCAAAAACAGGATTAGGTGTTGAAGGTTTATTGGAGCAAATTATTGAAAAACTCCCAGCTCCACATACCAATGAAAAGAGTCTAAAAGCTCTGTTAGTTGATAGTTGGTACGATAATTATTTAGGAGTGACTGTTTTAGTCAGAATTCTTGATGGTGTTATGAAAAAAGGAATGAAGGTTAAGTTTCTATCTAACAATCAACAGTACAATATAGATAGAATTGGATATTTTAGTCCAGAAATTAATTATTGTAACGAGCTTGGTCCTGGAGAAATAGGTTTTATCAATGCGAGTATAAAGTCAGTTGCTGATTGTAAAGTTGGAGACACAATCGCTGAATTAAATGACCAAAAAATTAAACCACTTCCTGGATTTAAGCCCTCTCTACCAGTTGTATTTTGTGGAATCTATCCAGTAGACACATCAGATTATGAAAGGTTAAAGGAAAGTTTTGAAAAATTGGCTTTAAACGACTCTAGCTTCACTTATGAAAATGAAACTAGTGCCGCATTAGGATATGGTTTTAGATGTGGCTTTCTAGGGTTACTTCACTTAGAGGTAACTACAGAAAGACTGAGAAGAGAATTTGATTTAGATTTAATTACTACCGCTCCTGGTGTTGTCTATAAAGTCATAGATAGAAATAAAAATGAATTTGTTATAAGGAATCCATCAGAACTTCCTGATCCTGCGGAAATTGATCAAATTTTAGAACCATGGGTTAAATCAACAATCATTGTTCCCCAAGATTATTTAGGAACTGTTATAAATCTATGTATTGAAAAAAGAGGTAAACAAAAAAACTTAAATATCCAAAATAACAGAGCAATTTTAGAAATGGAGCTTCCATTAAATGAAATTGTGATAGATTTTTATGATAAATTAAAATCTTACTCTAAAGGCTATGCTAGTTTTGATTACCAAGTTTATGATTATTTCCAAGGCGATTTAGTAAAACTAAATATTCTTGTTAATTCAGAGACTGTTGATGCATTCTCAAATATTGTTCATAAAACTAGAGCTGAAACTATTGGTAGAAGAATATGTAATAAATTAAAAGACTTGATCCCTAGACAAAATTTCCAAATTCCCATTCAAGCTGCTATTTACGGTAAAATTATCGCAAGAGAAACAATCAAAGCTTTTAGAAAAGATGTAACTGCAAAACTTTATGGAGGAGATGTAAGTAGAAAGAAAAAACTCCTTGAAAAGCAAAAAAAAGGAAAGAAAAGAATGAAACAATTTGGTAATGTCGAGATACCACAGACTGCCTTTTTTGAGGCTTTAAAAATAGGGGATAGTGATTAATTTTTTGGAGAGATGGCCGAGTGGTTTAAGGCGCACGCCTGGAACGCGTGTATAGGGGCAACTCTATCGTGGGTTCGAATCCCACTCTCTCCGCCAAATAAATGAAACAATCAATAGCTTATAATATTCGAAAACTTATAAGAAGTTATACAGAATACCCACTTATAGAAATTAAAGATAGAATTTCAAATCAACCCTCAAAAAATCAAATTCCTTCTACAGTATTCCAAACATGGGAAACAAGATATTTAGGAAAAACGCACTCTAAATCGATAAAGATCTTTAGAGATAAAAATCCCTCACTTTCTTTTTATCTATACGATAAAGAGCACAGGGATGATTATATGCAGTCAAAATGGGGCAAAGAGGATATTTCTAAAATATACTTTAATTCTAATTTTGGTCCGATGAAAGCTGATATTTTTAGATATTGCATACTACATGATAGGGGTGGATATTATTTTGATATAGCAAAAGGATGTGACTGTCCATTAAATCAGTTACATAATGAAAATGATAACGGAGTAATTACTTATGAAGACAGTGAATGTTTTTACCCCCCAAGAAATTTAAAACTTTTTAATCTAAAAAGGCCATTTAATTATTTTTTGCAATGGGGATTAGCATTCTCTTCTAAGCATTTATTTTTAGAAAAATTAATCAACGAAATTTGCTCAGATTATCCAAATTATAAAGATAAATTATTCCAAAACCCTAAGCTTGCAATCCTTAATTTTACAGGACCTGGTATGTACACAAAAGTCATGAGAAAATACATCTCTAAATACGATATCTCTGATTTCGCAGAATTAGATGTTAAGTTTAATAATAATGGTATTTTTAAACTTAAAGGTTCATCTGTTAGGCACTATACTGTTCCAAGCTATACTTATGTAAAAAATTTAAAAATTTGCAATTAATCAACTATACTTTTTAAAAAGTTATTTAATATATTCTCGTATTCAATTAATGGAAAATCTTTTAAATCATCATACCCAAAATCTTTAACTTGAATAGACTGAGAGTAGCCAGGCCTTGAAAATTTTTTCTCATTAGTAACACCAAATAGTTTTAAAGTTTTTACACCAGCGAATTCAAACATCCAAGCAGTGCCGCCATCATTACATAACAAACAGCTCATTTTTTTTGCTAAATTCATCGTGAAAGATATATCACTAGCAATTATTTGACCATTCTTCCATTCAGGGCAAATAAATTTATTTTCAAGACATACATTTAAAAAGGATTTCTCACTTGGTCCTAAAAAAAAAAATACATTGTACTGTCTATCTCTAAGCTTTTTTGCTATTTGCAAATAATTATCAAATTGCCACTGCCTAATAGGGTTTCCGGCACCTGGGGCGATAGCAATGTTCTTTTTCTTATCAGTGATAATGTCATCAATAAATTTACTATTGGGGACATGAATACTAGGTATCTTATCTATTACATCATCTTGAATAGTTGACAAAATATTAAAGTAAAATTGTTCTATATAAATATTTTTAAATTTCAAATTATTATTATTTTTAAAATCTGAAAATAAAAAATTAGCAGATGCGCTAAAAAATTTTTTGTGGGGTATTTTTCTTAGATTTAATGTTCTTAAAACAACTTTTTGTAAATCTATTATTAAATCAAATTTAACTCTTGGGATTTTATCATTGCTTCTTAAAAGACTTAGAAGAGAGGAGTCAATTTTATTATTTTCAATAAATTCATGAATAATATCTTTAACTAATGGATTTAATTTATCCTTAAGAGTTGTTGTTTGACTTGTTGTGTAATAAATTATTGAATTAGGATAAATATCTTTTATTTTTTGAAGAAATGTTATCTTTTGTAAACCATCTCCTATTTTATCATTGAAACTGTAAATAAGAATTTTCATTCTTTAAAATCTAAGTCTATTTTTGTTTTAGCTCCTAACTCTTTCATTTTATTAGCTCTACTAAGCAAACTACCCTTACCGTCCTTAATATATTTTTTTGTTTGACTTATATTTTCTGCAGATTTAATCATGTTGGACTCAGTTTTATCAAGTAAATTTATAGCCTTTGCAATTTGATCAAACATTCCACCTGCTATTTCAGCTACTTCTTTTGAATTTTTATTTTGTTTTTCTAATCTCCAAATACTCTCAACTAATTTCATACACATAATTAAAGTTGATGGGCCAACTATAATGACTTGTTTTTGTTGAGCATAATTTGAAATACTCTGATCATATTTTTGAGCTGTTATTAGAGCAAATTCATGAGGCATAAAAATAAATACATAGTCAGGAGAGTTGACTTTTAAAAGATTAGTATAATCTTTTTTATGAATACTATTAATATGACTTTTCACAGAATTTATAAAATTTTTAATCGAGTTAACCTTAGATTGTTCATTATCTGTGTTTTGAAATTCATACCAATCTTTCATTGGTACCTTAGAATCAATGACAATATTTCTATTTTCTGGCAAAAAAACTACAACATCTGGTCTAAAAACCTGTCCATTTTCATTCTTGTCTGTAAATTGAGTTTTATAGTCTCTGTCTTTAGTCATACCACAATCTTCTAAAATATTTTCTAAAATAATTTCACCCATTTCTCCCATATCAGAAATATTTGAGGACATAGCATTAGACATCTTTTTTGTTAGGGTCCCAATCTCATCTATTTTTGAATTAACATATCCTGTTTGCTCCAAAGTTTTACTGTACAAACTCTCTAAATTTTGGCTCATTTTTCTTATATCAACATCAAAACCATTATTTGATTTATTAAACGTATTTTTAACAGTTATTAATAAAAGTATAATAACAATTACAAGAAAAATAATTATAATGATATCTGTGTCCATCTTTAAATAATTTAATAACTTTTAAGAATGAATCTTATTTATTTTATCAAGACTTTTTTTTAAACTATTTTTTAAATCTTCTATTTTATGATCATCAAAAAGTTTTTTTTCTAAAAAGGTATTAAAATAAGTCTTTAACTCATTTGATAGTTTTTCAATTTTAACAAAATCATCAGGGATCTGATCTTTAAGTTTTAAAATTTCACTATTAAATTCATTAAGAGCACTTTTAAAGTGATTGTCAGCAAACGTTTCTAATTTATTTTTAATTTTTTTATAATCAAAATTAGTATCTAACTTAGACTCCAAATCATAAATCGCTAAATTAAAATAGTCGAACATTTGATCATATAAATCATATAGCTTTGAACTATTTATTATTCTTACAATATTCATTTAATCTAGATTATTACAGGAAATTTAAATTTCAAATATAAAAAGCCCAGTAAAAACTGGGCTTAAAAGGTTAATTTTAGTAAGCGGTATCTCTACCTTCAGATTTTGCGATCTCTCTGGCATTTGGATTAACAGACGGTCTAAAAGGTATTTCAACAATTTCCCCATCAACTGGTTGACCAGGTGTATCACAATATGCATCAGGTAAATGAAATTTGAATTTGTTTCCAATATCTTTTTTTTCATACGGCACATATCCCATTGCAATATTTGTTTCTAATTCAGGAGAGTACCAAGGAGATGTTAAGTATCCAACTGGTGTATTACCATCTTCAGAAACTAGCCAAAAATCAGGAGCATATTCATCTATTGGTTTGCCACCAAGAGCGAAGCCAACTAACTGATTGCTGTAAGGCTTTTCTCCAGCTTCCATTTTGGCTCTCATAGCTTCTAAAGCATCTTTACCTATATAATCATCAGTTTTTTTTCTTGGAACTTGATATCCTAGGTTGCACTGGAACGGGTAAGTCTCTGAGTCAAGATCTTGACCCCAAGATAAAATTCCTGCTGCTATTCTTCTGTGGTGAGCAGGAGCGATTACTTTTAAATTATGTTTTTTACCTGCATCTAAAACTGCATACCACATATCATCAGCATATAGAGTTGCATTTTTGAGGTAAATCTCATAACCCTTTTCACCTGTGAATCCTGTTTGAGAAATTATACAATCTCTTCCTCCAACTTTAGCTTCCATCAAACCATAATATGGAATATCTCTTACCGCTTCGCCTACAAGATCTGCCATTAAATCAACAGACTTAGGTCCTTGAATTTGAACAGGTGCAGCATCTATTTCATCAATAGTAACATTAAATTTTTTATCATGATTAACACCTTGAAGGAAAAACATGATATCGGAGTCAGATAAAGAAAACCAAAATTCATCCTCAGCAACTCTTAACAAGATTGGATCATTCAAAACTCCTCCCTTGCTATTACATAAAATTACATATTTACCATTCATAACTTCAATTCTTGAAGCATCTCTTGTAATTACGTAGTTTGTAAACTTTAGTGCATCAGGACCTTTGACTCTAATTTGTCTCTCTACAGCGACATTCCACATGGTTACATGATTTACAAGTGCATCATACTCTACCATTGCACCGCCATCCTCAGGCCTTACGTATCCTCTAGGATGATACATTCGGTTATAAACAGTACATCTCCAACATCCAGCCTCTACTGATAAATGCCAATAGGCAGATTTTCTAACTCTTGTTGAAATCAACATTTGTTGTGGTGTTGGACCAGATTGTCTTAAGTTATAAGGGACTTGTCTGTCTGACTGGTCCACTGTGCTTGGTTGTGTTAGCTTCATTTATCCTCCAGTAAAGCTATTGTAGCAATGGAAAAAAATTAATTTCTTTTTCTGTTGTATGCAATCAAAATCGTATGGTTAAAAAATTTTTTTGTGGAGGACTATTTTACTATTATCAATTGTAAATTCACCACTTTGGACAGCATTTAACCATAAACAAGTTTTTTCAAATCCACCAAAAGGAAAACAGTGAAAGCTTTTTAGTGGGTTTTCACCCTGAGCAAAATTAGCTAATTCAATAAGCATATCATCATTAGATGTTTTCGTGAGAAGATCAGTTACTTTAGAGGAATTTTTTTTTAGGAAATTTATCGAATTTCCTACCCCGCTCATTATTCCAAAGTTTAGTAAGGTCTTAAATGATGCAGGACCTGGGAAACCAACTCTTACTGGTAAATTAATATTTTTTGCCTTTAAATCCTGACACCAGTCTATGAAAGGCGAGGCATTAAAAAAAAACTGTGTTACTAACTCTATATTTAAATTTTTATTTTGAGAAAGGTCATACTTTTTATTTAAAAAGTCATTAATAGTTTCTTGATTTATATCTGGAGATCCCTCAGGATGTCCAGCAACACCAATCTCAGTGAAATCGTTATCATTTAGCAAATCAGACTCTAATATTTCTAGAGAAGAGGAGATAGATCCATTTTGATTACCTCCACCTCCAATAACCAATATTTTTTTACTATCAGTTCTTTTTCTAAGTTCTTTCAAAAAACTTGAAACGTGTTCTAGGTCTTTCATTGTCCTTGCAGGTAAATGAGTAATGGGAACTAAATTTTGATTAGAAACAAATTCAACTGTTTCTAAAATATCCTTTTCAGTAGCGTCAGGAAGATAAGTAATATAAACATTATTTTTTTTATCTAGTGGAATTGAATTTAATTTATGTCTTACTTTTGGATTTAGTTCGACTGTAAAACCATTTAATAAAGATACGATATTATCTTTGCTCATAATTTTAAACTATAACAATTAAGACTTTAATCTATTGTTTTCTGGGTCTAACAAAGGCTCTTGAGTTACCTTTAATGGATATCTTTTTCCAAAATATTCTAATTCTAAAGCTGTCCCATTTTCTGATAACTCTGATGGGAGGTAGCCGTAAACAATATGTTTATCTACAAAATATCCATAATTAGTGCTTGTAACATAACCCACAGCCTTGCCGTTACTGTAAATAGGCTCTGTGCCTAAAGCTATTCCCTCAGGGTCTTCTAAAATCATACAAGTTAATTTTTTTTGAACTGGTTTTTCTTTAATTTTTTGTAAAGCAGACTTACCAATAAAGTCTTCATCTTTCTTTAGCTTAACAGTAAAACCTAAACCAGACTCATAGGGATTATAATTTGTGTGAATATCTGAGCCAAGTGATCTATATCCTTTTTCTAATCTAAGAGACTCAAAGGCACCAGCTCCTGAGCAAATCATATTAAATTCTCTTGAGGTTTCTCTAAGTTCATCCCATAAAGTTAAACCATATTCTGTAGGAGTGTAAATCTCCCATCCCAACTCACCTATGTAAGATATTCTTACCGCTATGCATGGAACGTTACTAATTGAAATTCTTTTTATACTAAAAAATGGGAAACCTTCATTTGAAACATCGTCATCATCACAAAGTTTTTGAAGAGCTAATCTAGAATTTGGACCCCACAAACCAATACCTGCGTAAGCGGAAGTCCAATCAATGATTTGAACACTTCCATCATTAGGAGCATTAGAGCGAAGCCAATTAATATCAATCATACCATTTCCTGCTCCTGCTAAAACCCAAAATTTGTTTTCTTCTAATCGACTTATAGTAAGATCACTTTTAATTCCACCATATATATTGGAGATAACGCTATAGACAACTTTTCCAACAGGAACATCAATATTATTTGTACAGACTTTTTGAAGTAACTTTAAGGCACCTTTACCACTTACTTCAATCTTTACAAAACCAGTGATATCAAATTGAGCACCTGTTTGTCTTGTAACTAAATGTTCTGCTGCTTGAATTGGGGACCAATATTTTGCCGCCCAACCAGTTCGATTAGGAAAGTTTTTTCCTTTCATTAAATCAGCATTAGCCTCATACCATTGCGGACGCTCCCATCCCATAGTTTCAAAAAAATAAGCTTTTTGGCCTTCTAATCTATTATAAAAAGGACTTCTCCTGAGTGGTCTTGGTTGCTCCATTTGTTGTAAAGGATGAATGATGTCGTAAACCTCTTTGTAATTTTGTTTTCCTCGTGCTCGTAAGTATTTTCTGACGTGATGGTGCTGATGGAAACGATTTATATCACCTTGACGAACGTCAAGTTCAGGTTCGCCATTGACAATCCATTCTGCCATTGCCTTTCCAACGCCGCCACTATGCGTAATCCAAACAGCATTTGCCGTCCACAAACCTTTTACTGAAGTTTCTCCCATCAAAGGATTACCATCTGTAGTAAATGAAAACATCCCATTAATCTTTTTAGTTAATTTTTTCTCAGCAAATTTAGGAAATAGCCAATTAGACTCTTTGTGCGCCCCAGCAAAATCATCAGGTCTGAAATCAACTAAAGAGGGCATCTCCTCTGCCTCTTCAGGTTTTTTTATATCTTCAGATTCTAAAATTCTTGGCTCATGTCTATAATTCCCAATTACATAAGAGTCATTCCATTGCCTGAAATAGAGACTGTAATCTTGATGACGAACTAAGGCATGATCTACCAATGCTTCCTTGTGGTCAGCCTGATATTCTTTTAATTCTTCAAAAGGCTCAAGCCAAACCATTTGATGTTCACAAGGCACCAGAGGTAAAGAGATATTTGCGAGTCTTCCCATTTTGGGCGCCCAAATACCTGTTGAGACTAAAACAATATCGGCATCATAATCCTCATTTGAAGTCTGCACTCCTCGAATTTGATTATTAGAAATTTTAAAACCTTTAACAGCTGTATCACCTATAAATTCTCCAGCTTTTAAATCTGTTACATATTTTGCCATAGCTTTTACAGCTCTAACTGGTGCTGCAAGACCATCAGTGGGCACATAATATCCACCATGAATTTTTTCAGGATCAATATAAGGACTCATTTTTAAAACTTCATCTGGCGAAATAATTTTAGCATCTTGAAGTCCATAACTATGTGCAATTCCAAGTTTTCTATATAAGTCCTCATGCCTCTCTTTAGATTTAGAGACCTCAATTCCTCCAACAGTGTGATAACAAGGTTTTCCATCAAAAGTTAGAGATCTCAAAAGTTCAACAGTATATTGAGCAAATTTGCACATCATTCTAGATGGATTAGTTTGAAATACACCACCTGGAGCATGACTAGTAGAACCTCCGGTTTCAAATAAAGGACCTTGATCAAGAATTACCATATCTTTCCAACCTAATTGGGCTAAATGATATGCGGTGCTCGCACCAACTATCCCACTTCCAACAATAATAATCCTAGATTTTTTTTTCATCTTTATCTTTAGTACTTATCTAAACTAATCAGTTCCAAAATTTGATGTCAATATGAAAAAAAGTTACAGATTAACCGCGTCAATTAGACGATCTTCTAGGTAATCACTAAATGATCGACCACAGCTTAAAAGTATTACGTTATCTAAATTAAAAATGGAACAATCAATTCTAGCCAATAAAGTTTGAGCAGCTGTAAAAGGTTTAAAGGATTTTTCACGAAAATCAAAATGTGTGAGTTTATTTAATATCATAGTAGCATTATCGCCACCAACTTGAAAAAATATTTGTGAGTCTGTCAGGTTAGTTGCCAAAATTGAACTAGATTTATTAAAAGTATCACAGAGTTTGTGAAATTTTTTTTGTTCAATATCTTTCTTAAAAACTAAATTCCATTGATCAAAAGACATTTTAGCTAAAATAAAATTATCATTGGTAACTATTCTCAAATTATCAGAAGGGGGAAGGAGTTTTAATGCCTTGTTCACAACACCGTTGAAATCTGAGTTACCAGAACTTCTTAAAACAATTTGTTGTGAGATAATTTTTTTAATTTCAATACCATTTGATCGAATTACATCCTTCATGAAGCTAGCTTTGAATTTTCTTTATCATAAAAAATTGGTTCAACTATCTCAACTTCTATTGTTTTTAATTCAGGAGTTGATGCAAATGCTTTAGTTCCAATAAGTGACTGACCATTTTTGATAACAGCTAGAGCAAAGTTATGTCCTAAAGTAGGACTTTGATAACATGATGTTATATGTCCTAGCATTGGAGTTGGAGTTTTTATTTCTTTATCTAAAATTATGTGTTGACCTTCTTCTAACTTCTCATTCTTGTTAGTTGGTAAAATTCCTACGAGCTGCTTTCTGTCTTTTCTAACTGTATCAGAACGGATTAAAGATCGTTTTCCTAAAAAATCTTTTTTTGATTTTCCAATCATCCAATCTAAACCTAAATCAAGAGGTGTAATTGATCCGTCCGTATCTTGACCAACTATGATGTATCCTTTTTCAGCTCTTAAAAGGTGCATGGTCTCAGTACCATAAGGCATCAAACCAAACTCCTTTCCAAAACTTATTATTTTTTCCCATATTTTTAGAGCTTGATTTGAAGGTACATATATCTCATAACCCATTTCTCCAGTAAAACTAGCTCTAAGAATTCTTATGGGAGTGTCTTCATATTCATGAAATTGAAATGTCATGAATGGGAAAGCTTCATTGCTAAAATTAACCTCTGGGAAAACTTTCTCGATTATATTTCTTGTTTTTGGACCACTGATATTAATTGTAGCATACTGCTCAGTTATAGAATTCATATAGACATTTAAGTTGGGCCATTCAGTTTGAGCATATTCTTCCATACATCCTAAAACAGTTGCTGCGCCTCCAGTAGTAGTAGTTGCTATAAAATGCTCATCTGAGATTTTACAAATAATACCATCATCTTTTACCATACCATCCTCTCCTAACATCAGGGCATATCTTGAGGTGCCAGGTTTCATTTTGGAGAAACTATTTGTATATATTAGATTCATGAAAGCTAATGCATCCCTACCTTTAATCTCAATTTTTCCTAGAGTGCTACCATCCAAGACCCCAGCATTTTCTCTTACATTTTTACTTTCTCGTTGAACGGCTTCGTCCATAGTTTCATCTTTATTTATTGGAAAATACCAAGGTCTTTTCCATTGAACAACATCCTCAAAAACAGCACCATTAGTTATATGCCAATTATGAATCGGTGATTTCCTCTCTGGGTCGTAATATTCATATGAATTTCTTCCTGCTATTGCAGCAAAACTCAAAGGAGCATAAGGAGGTCTGTAAATTGTTGTTCCTACTTCATTAACTTTCTTATCGAGTAAATCAGAAACTATACCCAAAGCATTTATACTACTTATTTTACCTTGGTCCGTTCCCATGCTGTTAGTGGTGTATCTTTTGAGATGTTCAATTCGATCAAAACCCTCTGAGATAGCTTGTCTTATATCTTTTGTGGTGACATCATTTTGTAAATCTATAAATGATTTTGACCAAATAGTTTGTTTTTGTGGTAAAACTTCCCACAATTTTTCAATTTTAAATTTGTGACTTGTATTTAGTTCTAGTTTAATTTGGACAGGTTTAATGCCAAATATAACTAATTTTTCATTAATTTCCTTATTAATGGCATTAAAGTCAAATTGCCCAGAAGCTGAGCCAAGTGTTATTGTGGGTTGAAAAGCTTGAGCGGGCTTATAGGTTAAATCTTTTTCATCCCAATCTAATAAGCCTTTGGACTGAGTAAACAAGTGAACATCTGGATTGATACCACCAGACAAACATAAAAAATCTGTTTTAATTTCATTAACTCCCCCTGAACTATCTTCAACTAATATTTTTTGTAATTTTTTATTTCCGTATGCCCCTTTAATTTGAGAATTAGTGTATAAAGGAATGTCATTTTTTCTTATTAAATCAAACAAGTCTGGTTCGATATTTTCGCCTGAGCGTGAGTCGATGTAAGCTTTTGGCTTAAAGCCCTTTTTGATAAGGCTAAATACTAGACTTTCAGAATTAGAGTTATTGCTAAAAATAACAGTTTCCTTTGAGGGTAGCACCCCATATCTACACATATATTTTTCAAATGATGAGCACAACATAATGCCTGGTAGGTCATTATTTTGAAAAGATAAAAATCTTTCTATATGACCGTTGCATAAAATAACTTGGTCAGTTCTAATTTTATGAAGAGTGCTATTAACTTTATCTTTCAAAGGTCGAGATCCAACAAATTTATCTTCAACAGCAATTAGATGATTAATATAATTGTACGTTGTCACTAAAGTATTTTTTAATATTTTTATATTTTTAGAGTTTTCGATTTCTTTAACAGTTTCACTAATCCAGTCCATTGGTGTTTGATTATTCACACTTAGAACTTTATTAGAGTTATTCAAAATACCACCCAGTTGATCGTCAAAATCAATAAGAAGAACACTATATTTTGTATCGATTAAACTCTTTGCAGCAATAAGCCCATTCAAACCTCCACCAACAATAGTTATGTCAACATTATGATGAAGATGAGTACTAACGGCTTTAAATTCTTTTGGAGGCTTGCCAAGACCCGCGGCTTTTCTAATAATAGGCTCATAAATTTTTTTCCAAAAATTTTTATGAGGACCCATAAACGTCTTGTAATAAAAACCTGCTGGAAAAACTGGTGAAAATATATTGTTTATACTTCCAATATCTGTCTCTAACGAAGGCCATCTATTTTGACTTTCGATTTCCATGCCCTCATAAATCTTTTTTATGGTAGCTCTTGTATTTGGCTCCGAATATTCACTAATTATTTGTACTAAAGCATTTGGCTCTTCTATACCGCAAGTATAAAAACCACGAGGTCTATGATATTTAAAACTTCTTCCGATTAACTTTAAGTTATTTCTAAGTAAAGCTGAGGCTATAGTATCACCTTTGTAACCGTAATATTTTACACCATCAAATTTAAATCCTATTTTTTGATGAAATTGGATAAACTTATTATCTGTTAAATTCAACTCACTCATTTTTTAACTGTAAAATTACCTGATCCTAAGTTTGGTTCTCCTGATGGAGTTTTTACATTATTTTTAAAACTATCTAGCTTTGGTCTTTCTTCATCAATTTTATATATTTTTAAAATTTCATCGGTAGATGTATCTCTTACACAATTAAACCATTTTCGGCATCCATGGGAATGAACCCATCTTTCATAAAAAATTCCTTTTGGATTTGCTCTGATAAAAACATATTCGCCCCATTCTCGATCTCCAATTTCAGCAGATCCATCGGGCCGCTTAACATGAGCTTCACCACCGTTAGAAAATTCGGATTGGTCTCTTGGACCGCAGTACGGACAGTCGATAATAAGCATGTTGAATTAATGGGCTACTGCTGCAGCCCCATGTTCATCAACTAGTTTTCCGCTTGCAAATCTATCTAAATTAAAAGCACTATTTATTTGATGGGCCTGATTTTTAGCAATTGTATGGGCAAATACATTAGCACTTCCGGGTGTCGCTTTAAAACCACCTGTGCCCCAACCACAATTAAAAAATAATCCCTCAACATCACATTTACTTATTATAGGACTTGCATCAGGACAAATATCGACAATTCCTCCCCATTGACGAAGCATTTTCATTTTTCCAAACACGGGGTAAAGCTCGACCATAGCTCTCACAGTCTCCTCTATGATATTAAAACCACCACGCTGTGTGAAGGAATTATAGCTATCTGTTCCTGCGCCTATTACAAGTTCACCCTTATCAGACTGGCTTACATAAGCATGAACAGCAGATGACATTACAACAGTATCAATAATTGGTTTTATTGGCTCAGAAACTAAAGCTTGTAGAGGTTTGCTTTGTAGTGGAAGTCTGATACCAGCAGTCTCAGCTAGAACACCAGTGTGTCCTGATGCAACTACACCAACTTTATTGGCTCGAATAAAACCTTTAGATGTTTCTACACCCTCTATTTTTCCGTTTTTAGTTTTAATTTGATGCGCCTCACAGTTTTGAATTATATCTACTCCCATTTCATCTGCACGCATAGCAAATCCCCAAGCAACAGCATCATGTCGAGCAGTCCCACCTCTAGGTTGGTAAGATGCACCAAGAACAGGATAGCGAAGATTGTCGGTATTCATGATAGGAACCTTTTTTTGAATTTCCTCTTTAGAGAGCCAAAGCGAGTCTATGCCATTTAAATTATTTGCACTTACTCTTCTTTTAATTTCTTTTATATCATGTTCGTTGTGAGCAAGGTTCATCACACCTCGTTGACTAAACATAACATTATAATTTAATTCAGTTGATAAATTTTCCCAAAGTTTAAGAGAATGCTCATACAAATGAGCGCTGTCATCCCACAAATAATTTGATCTTATGATAGTTGTATTTCTTCCAGTATTACCTCCACCAAGCCAACCTTTTTCAATTACAGCAATATTTTTTAAACCATGTTCTTTAGCTAAATAGTAGGCAGTACCAAGACCGTGACCGCCACCACCAATTATAATAACATCATAAAACTCTCTTGGTTCTGGACTTCGCCACATTTTCGGCCAATCCTTATGACCCTTTAAAGCATTTTTGGCGATACTAAATATTGAATATTTTTTTTTCACCTAAGCAAATTAGCAAAAAAATTTTTACTCATCTAGTAAATTTCAAAGGCGAATTGTCATTCATATTCCTAAAAATTTTAGGAAATTGCCATTTTAGATCACAATCAGTATTTGGAGCTTGTGATTTATCATCCAAATCTTGTTGACAAATAGTGCGAATTTCAAAGCTAAACCTTGTTTTTTCTGATTTTTGCTTAGATGAGCTATGAAGATGACATCCAGAAAAACAAAGTATTTCCCCTGGCTGGATAGTTACAGGAAGAATTTTAACTTGTTCAGGTAATTCCTCTAACATCTGAGGGGCAGATGGATAAGAAAAATCATTTCTTTTTCTATGGTCCAAGTAGGTATTGAGGTCCCAAGTAGATGTAGAATTTTTTACAGGTTTAGAAAAGAATTCAGGATAAAAAATCATTGTATTTGTTTCGTCAATAGAACTAATAGGTCCCCACCAATTAATTTGTTGATGAATATTTGTTCCCCATGTATCTCGATGTGAGCTAATTCTTGAAGCCTCTCGGTAATTAAATCTATTTTCAGCAGGTGCAATTCTTATTCTAAACTGGTCCCAATAAGAATTATTATTATAAAAACCTCTTTCTATTAAAAAACTCTTAAATAATTCTTTAAAAATCTTTGAATTTTTCAGATTTGATACCAGGTTAGTACTAATTGCTTCACATTCATTTAAATAATGAATTTTTTCTAGCTCTCCATCATACTCACTACTAATCTCAGTCTTAATTTTTTGAATTAAATCGAGAGTGAATTGTGATTTTTGAAAAACAAAAATTTTTCCTTTAAATATTTCTTCTTTAAATTCTTTTAAGTCTAAGATCTTTTCTATTGCCTCAAACATTTAGTCTATATCGCCGACATAAACTCCTAAAGCAAGTGCAGTTTCAATAAGTGGGTCTGATCTATCAACTACTTTATAAGTTGATATGCCCTCACTAATTGGAACATCAACAACCTTCCTATCTCTCCAAGCAACCATTCTTCCCATTTTACCTTGTGCTATCAAATCAACTGCGTACACACCAAAAGCACTGGCAAGAATTCTATCTCTTGGAGTAGGAGGGGCACCCCTTTGTACATGACCAAGAGATGTTACTCTGCACTCTATATCTGTCATTTTCATAATCTCTTCAGACAAGTAATTTCCTATACCGCCAAGTCTTTTTTGTCCGTCTGCAAATTCCACAGTATAGCTTCTACCTTCTTCCGTTTTAACGGCCTCAGCAACAACAATTAAAGAGTGAACAATCCCTCTATTTTTCATTTCAGTAAGTTTGTTAACGATCCCTTTGATCGAATATTTAATTTCAGGGATTAAAATAGCATCAGCACCACCAGCAATACCCGCATTAATTGCAATGTGTCCTGCATCTCTTCCCATAACCTCTAAAATCATCGTTCGTTGATGACTGGCAGCAGTCGTTTGAAGGTTATCAAGTGCCTGAGTAGCAACGTTTACAGCTGTATTAAATCCAATTGAACTTTCTGTTGCACCAACATCATTGTCGATTGTTTTTGGTATTGCAACAATATTTAAATTACCTCGTTTTGCTATTTCTGTAAGAATTGACATACTTCCGTCTCCACCAATTACAATCAATCCTTCAAGACCTAACTCATGATACCCATCGATTATTTCTTGGGAGCGGTCTTTAAATTTTCCATCTGGCATTGGAAACTTAAAGGGGTTGCCCTTACTAGTTGTGCCTAAAAAAGTACCACCTTGTCTTAGTAGTGATCCGCTAAAGGTTTGATAGTCGAGCGGTAAGTAAGCCACAGGTCTTTGCATTAAACCAACAGTGCCGTCACGTATTCCAAGCACTTCCATGTTATATGTATTCTTTGCTCGAAAAAAAATAGATCGAACTGCAGCATTTAATCCACCACAATCTCCTCCACTTGTAAGTATTCCAATTTTTTTCATTTAGAATTTATCTGAGTCCCACAACCATGCTGCTCCTCTTACGCCGCTAGAGTCACCATGAGTGTTTCTTAAGATTTTGTTTCTTATTTTATCACTAAAAGTGTATTTAGGAAGAAGTTTTGGAATATTCTCATAAATTCTTGCAACATTTGACATTCCTCCACCTATCACAATTACATCTGGATCTATAATACCGATCATTACTGAAATTAATCTTGCAAATCGATCCTCATATAATTCAAATTCTTTTTTTGCTCTTTCATCACCATTTGCCTCTAGCGCCACAATCTCTCTTGTTCTGAAGTTTGTTCCATATTTAGAATTAAATATTTTAGTAAAACCTATTCCTGATATAAATTGTTCCGCACAAAGAGGTCTTCCACAATTTCCAACCTCGCATTTTGGATTTAATTCATATTCCTCTTGAGTAGGATAGGGAAGTGGTTGATGCCCCCAATCTCCTGCCACTTGATTAATGCCTTCTATAACCTTTTTTTTATAGACAAATGATCCTCCAAAACCTGATCCAATGATTATTCCCCATACAGATTGGTAATTAGCACCTGAACCATCAATAGCTTCTGAGAGCGCAAAGCAATTTGCATCGTTCATCAATTTAATATCTCTATTTAAACTTCTTTCTAAATCTTTATGGAAAGGCCTATCATTTATCCATACACAATTTGCGTTGTTAACCAAGCCTGTCTCTTTTGAAGAAAAACCAGGAATACAGACACCGACAGTGTTAACTGAATTTGTATAACTGTCAAATTCTTCAATAAGGGATCTTACAGTATCAATACCATTTTCATAATTTTTTTCGTATGTTGATCTTTTTCTTAAAATCTCGTTACCCTCATTATCCATGAGAATACCCTCAATTTTAGTACCACCATAATCAATACCCACTTTAAAATTTTTTGACATTATTTTTGTGAACTATTATATGAATATAAAAACATAATACACATATATATTAATTCAATGGTATAACATAACTACTTAGATTTAGTTTTGTATGAAAAAAAAAGTTATTAATTGGGGTATTATCAGTTCAGCAAAAATTGGATGGGAACATGTTATTCCAGCTATCATAAAATCCAAAAATAGTAATTTATTAGCTATTGCTAGTAGAAGTAAAGGCAAAGCAACAAAAATTCAAAAAAAATTTAATATTACTAAAAGTTATGGTTCATATGATGAACTTTATCTCGATCCCGATATTGATATTGTCTATAACCCTTTACCTAATCATTTACATATCAAAACAAGTTTAAAAGCTTGTACTCATGGCAAACACATTCTCTTAGAAAAACCACTATCATTAAAAGCAAAGGATATTAATCCACTCATAAAAGAAGCAGCAAAACATAAAATTATAATTAAAGAAGCTTTTATGGTAAGACATCACCCTCAATGGCAATGGATAAAAAAATACATCAAATCTGGAAGTATTGGAAAAATATCAAATATATCCTCAGTCTTTTCTTATTTTAATAAAGACCCAAATAATATTAGAAACATACAAAAATATGGCGGCGGTGCAGTTTATGATATTGGTTGTTACCCAACAGTAATTTCGAGATACTTACTGGACAAGGAACCAAAAAGAGTTGTTGCTACAGCAATTAAAGATAAAATTTTTAAGACAGATATTTTATCAACTACTTTATTAGATTTTGACGGTGTATTCTCATCTTATACTGTTGCTACCCAAAGTACTAATTCTCAAAAAGTTATCATTTTAGGAACAAAAAAAACGATAGTAGTTGAAAATCCTTTTAATGCGATAAAGAGCAAAGCTACAACAGTTGTCATTTACAATGGCCGGTCAATATACAGAAAAGATAATACAATAAAAGTATTTAAGCCATCTGATCAATACGAACACCAAGTTACCGCTTTTTCTAATCATCTTTTAAAAAAAACAAAAGTTGATTATGATTTAAAAGACGCAAAAAAAAATATGAAAGTGTTAGATGCTACTTTTAAATCGATCAAAAGAAGTAAGTGGATTAAAGTTTAATTCTATCTACTATTAAATCAGCTACTTTTTTACCAAAAGTTTCATGAGTTTTTTTAGACCAGTGTATTGGATCTAGACTTGACGACTTAATATACTGATTACTATCAATTAAATAAATTTTTTCTTCATTAGTAACATGTTTTAAGGAGTTAAATAATTTTTTAGACTTATCAAAAGCTCCCTCCCATTCGATATAGTTTGACCATTGTAAATCATTAGATAGCTCTCCGAGAACTGGAGGGCAAATTACTACTATTTCTGATAAATTTTGATCATGCCAAGTTCCTTTTCCCGAAAATGTATGTTTGGCAATATTAATAAGTTCTTTGACTCCTTTAGCTACTTCATCAGAGGACCTGTTAAATCTTTTTTTTAAATCGTTAGTTCCAAGCATTATTATTATTAAATCAAGTGGTGAGTGGGATAATAAACAAGATTTAAAAACAGAAGCTCCATTTAAATGAGATCCATCTTGCATATCATTAACATTAGAAGTCCTACCGGGTAAGGAATCTTCTTTTACAGAACAGTTTAAACGAGCATTTGCTAAATGGTTAGATAATTCAATAGGCCATCTTTTTTCATATCTTTTACCCTCATCTTCATCCGTATATCCCCAACTATTGGAGTCACCGAAAACTAAAATGTTAATCAATAGGAGCTAGATGGAGCCCAGATATTGATGTCTCCATCTTTTGCCTTTTGATTAATTTTTTTTATTTCTTCTTTATCAAAGTTCAAATTATCAAGAGAGGCAAGACAATCTCTTAGTTGAGTAACAG
This sequence comes from uncultured Alphaproteobacteria bacterium, assembly GCA_902521795.1. Lineage (GTDB taxonomy): Bacteria > Pseudomonadota > Alphaproteobacteria > HIMB59 > HIMB59 > HIMB59. The sequence continues at coordinate 9,785 of CABYSX010000005.1, read as the reverse complement.
TCCTGGCACCAATTAAGGCTGAGGTGATGGCTTTGTTATTTAACACCCAAGCCAAGGCCATCTGAGATAAATTTTGGCCTCTTTTTTTTGCTAGTTTATTTAAATCATTAATGATCTTTGTATTTTTTTTAGTAATTAATTTTTTACTAAATGAGCTATTTTCACTAACTCTAGTACCCTTAGGTAGTCCGTTTAAGTATTTATTTGATAAAAAGCCCTGCGCTAAAGGGGAGAAAGCGATACATCCTACTCCATTTTTCAAAAGAGTTTTAGTAAGGCCTTTTTCGATCCAACGATTAATTAAAGAATAAGAGGGTTGATGGATAAATAATTTAATTCCTCTTTGTTTAAGAATTTTCATCATTACGTTAGTTTTTTTTTCTGAGTAAGAGGAAATTCCAATATAAAGAGCTTTGCCTGAACGATATATACTTTCGAGAGCATCTGCCGTTTCCTCTAAAGGTGTATTTGGATCAAAACGATGAGAGTAAAATATATCAACATAATCTAATTTCATTCTCTTTAAACTTTGATCACAACTAGCAATAACATGTTTCTTTGATCCCCATTCCCCATAAGGACCATCCCACATATCATAACCAGCCTTAGATGAAATAATCATTTCATCTCTATATTTTCCTAAATCACTTTTCATAACTTTGCCAAAATTAGTCTCAGCACTGCCATAGGGTGGTCCATAATTATTTGCTAAATCAAAATGAGTAATTCCAGAGTCAAAAGATTCAAATAATATCTTTTTAGACTCTGAAGACATTCCATTCCCACCAAAATTATGCCAGAGCCCAATAGAAATTAAAGGAAGCTTTAATCCACTCTGTCCACAATTTCTATATTGCATTTTGGTATATCTTTTTGCATTAGCTAAATAACTCATTTTATACTCTCCTCAATTTCTTTTTTGGTTGGCATTGAATTTGCAGCACCTTCTTTTGTCACAGAAATTCCTGCGACTAAATTAGCAAACTCTATCGATTGTTTGTAGGTTTTATTTTGAGACAGAGCAACACTCAGGGCTCCATTAAAGGCATCACCAGCACCAGTTGTGTCGACAACTGGCTTATTTAACTTAAATGCAGGCATTAAAAATTCTTCATCATTGTTTTTAAAATAACAACCTTTCTCCCCAAGGGTAATCAATATATTTTTTATACCTTTTTCTAAAAAAAATTTTCCAGCATCTTTACAATCATCCTCATTTTCGACAGGCTTATTAAAATAAAAACTTGCTTCAGTTTCATTGGGAGTAAAAAAATCAAAAAATTGGAAGTAATCATCTGGTATTTCACTCGATGGAGCTGGATTTAAAATCGTAATACAATTTTGACTCTTGGCTTCTTTGAGAGCGTACAATGTAACATCTTTAGGAGTTTCTAATTGTGTTAAAAAAATTTTTGAATTTTTAATTATACTTAAACTTTTATCAATTAAATTTTTGCCTATAGTTCCAGCAGCACCAGGTACGACGTTAATAGCATTTTCCCCTGTTTTTCTATTTATTAAAATACCCGCAGATCCAGTTGACTCATTTTCCTCGATTTCTAAACCATCGTAGTTGATACCAGTATCTTTATATAAAGAAATTGCAAGATCTGCGTAATTATCTTTACCTACTTTACTAATAAAAGAAACCTCTCCACCAGCTCTAGCTGCAGCAATTGCTTGGTTTGAACCTTTGCCGCCAGGTCCAATTATATATTTGTCACCTAATATCGTTTGGCCAGCGACTGGAATGCTTTCAGCAAAAAAACAGATATCTGCTACAAAAATACCAAAAACACAAATACTCAATTATTTAATATCCAAACAGAACCATCAGGCTTAACAACTCCTTTAGTTAAAATAAAGCAACCAAAAGGTCTAGTTTCGTTTGTTGTAATAATTGCAAAAGCTTTTTTGGCTTCCTCGTAAAACTTAAATCTCTCAATAGATCCTATTTTCCAATTTTCACCTGCAACACTTTTAGTGACTTCCATCATTTCTCGATGAACATCATTTACTTCGTCAGGTTTGTTATCAATTTGCATTCTAAGTATTGGAAACTCCACAAAACTATCTAGAGGAAATATAGATAATATAGCTTTAGCCGCTCGAGCGGCATCAACCCCGTCTAGACGATGCACTAGCGGATTCATAGAATAAGCTGGAAAGTTTGAGTCACATAAAATTAGTTTATCTCCATGTCCCATGGCGCGAAGTGTGTGAAGCACCTCGGGCCCTATAATAGGATCTATATTAATAAGCATAAACCTATAGAACTAAATTAATTAACCATATTCAATATAATTAATTTATATCTACTGGTTTTGAACGTAAATTTTTAACTGTTTCTAATTCTGCTCGGCGACAAAGTCTAGGTGGCAGGCCTTTTGTCATTAAAAGTAAATCTTCACAAACGATATCTCCCATTTCAAAAAAAACACTCTCTAAAGCACCAGCTCTGTGAGCAGAGAAAAGAATACTCTTCTTTTTTCTAATTGGGTCGTTTTTTGGCACTGGTTCTTGAGGAAACACATCTGTAGCAACTTTAATTTTATCTTTATTTAAAATTTCATTTAAATCTTGAAAATTAATAACACTAGCTCTGCTTAGGATTAGCAAGCAGGTATCTTTCTTCATTAACTTCAAAAGTTTTTTATCTATCATACTCTTATTTTTTGTAGTTATTGTTGCAAGTACATAAACCACATCACAATCTTTAAAAATTTCTTTCAATGACGCTGATTTACATCCATTGGCCTCTATTAACTTATTCGGGAGCCAAGGATCATAAACTTTAAAATTGGATGTGTATGGCATTAACATAGGCTTAAGACTTTTAGCCAAGTCTCCAAAACCAATAAAACCGATTTTGTTATCTAGTAACAAACTACTTCGTAAATTGCTCTCCAAACCATATTTTTCTTTTTTTTGAAAAAAATCTAAATGAGCTTTGTGTATATCCCGTTTTAAAGAGATTGTTAAACCAACAGCAATTTCTGCAACACTTTGTGCAAAAACAGGAGCTGTAGATAAAACATATATATTATTTTTAAAACAGTAATCGTAATCCATGTTATCCATAAAATTACTTTCAACATTGAAAATTGCTTTTAGTTTTGAGGCTAAAGTTAATATTGACTTTGGGAGATCGGGTTGCCCAATAATAAAATCAGCCTCTGAAATATGTTGCTTATAAAATTTTAATTTATTTTTACTTGGAGCATTTATAATTTTGAAGTTTTTTTTTAAAAGCTTAATCTTATTTGGTTTAAAAATTAAGTCCATTTCACGAGGGAACGGATCAACAATAATAGTCTTCATTATATGATTATATCAATTATTTCTATTTTTGATAATCTAAGTTCTATGAAGCGATCAGAAATCAATGCAGCAATAAACACTGCAAAAAAAATGATGGATGAATACAATTGGACTCTTCCAGAATGGGGCTATTGGTCAAAAGAGGATTACAAAGATAAACCTGAAATAAGGAAATACTTGAAAAGTCATCAGATGGGATGGGATGTAACTGACTTTGGAAAAGATAATTTTAACAGTCAAGGCATTACTTTGTTTTGTATTCGTAATGGAGTACAAGGAGTCATGGATGACAAACCATATGCTGAGAAATTACTTTTTATGCAGGAAGGACAAGAAATTCCATTTCATAGCCATAAGGTTAAATTAGAAGATATTATCAATAGAGGAGGGGGAGATTTAGCTATTGAATTTTTAGAAGTAGACAAAGATTTTAGAGAACTTCAAAAAGAAATTGAGGTTTTGGTTGATGGAAAAATTATAAAAATTCATCCTCATAAACCATTAATACTTAAAAGAGGACAAAGCGTAACTGTTGATAGAAACGTCTATCATAAATTTTATGCAGTAGCAGGCACTGGTATGGTGATGGCCGGAGAAGTGTCTCAAGTTAATGATGATAATAAAGATAATTACTTCCTTGAACCAGTTGGAAGGTTTAGTGATATCTTAGAGGATGAACCTGCAATACATCTTTTATGGAATGAAATTTAATGAATAAAGGCGTAATAGGCCTAGGTATCTGGTGTGTTGATACCACTTATAAAATCAGTGAATTACCTGAAAGAGGAAAATTAGAGCCAATATTAGATAGCTTTCAATGTGTTGGAGGTGGGCCATCAAACGTTTTAACTAATCTTAACTCTTTAGGTTTCAATCATCCTTTGATAGCAATGGGTTTGCTGGGGAAAGATGCTAATGCTTTAATAATAAAAAAACACTGTAAGAAAAACAATATACAAATAAATAATTTTATAATTTCAAGCACCACACCAACATCACAAGTAGTATGTATGTCTGAGGAACAAAAAGAAAGAACATTTCTGTATTACTCGGGAGCAAATGCATTATTAGATACAAAACATTTCAGATTAAATAAACTCAAAAAAAAACCTAAAATTTTATATATAGGGTATCTCAGCCTTTTAGGAAAACTAGACTCTTTTGATGGTAAACAGACAAGACTTTGCAAAGTCCTTAAACAATCAAGAAAAAAGAACCTAATCAACATTCTTGATTTAGCTTCAAATAATATCCCTAACTTTCAAAAAATTATTTTCAGTGCCCTGCCTTTTACTGATTATCTTTTACTAAATGAAATAGAGGCTCAACTACTGTTTAAAAGATCAATTATAGACTCAAAAAAACGACTAAAAAAAAATTTATTAATTAAATTATCTAAAAACGTTTTTCAAAAAGGTCTTCAAAGAGCTATTGTTATTCATAGCCCCCTTGAGTCTCTATATATTTCTAAAAAAGATTTTTATCACTCAGAGTCACCCAAAATTCAAAAAAAACATATTAAAAATGCTGTTGGAGCGGGTGATGCTTTTTGTGCCGGATTTATTTATGGTGTCCATGAAGACTGGGCAATTGAGGATACACTGAAAAAGTCTCATGCTGCGGGATCAGCTATGATGAAAATTGACTCATCTTCAGGCAATTTACCTAATATTAAAAAATTATAATTTCAAAATAGGGTCGGTTATTTGGAGGTCTTTCTTAAGAGTGTGATCAGGTTGTATTTTTTTTTTAATTAATTCACTATGATATAATTTTACAGCCTCAATAGAATTTACGTTTTTTTCAATGACCGCCCTCATTAGCTTTACTAATAAAATTGGATCCTCAGATAGATTTATTTTTCTTCCAAAAAGAGCAACCTTTGCACCATAATTGCTGGCTTTATTAATTAATTCAAAACAATCTCTGGTGGTTCCCTTACTACCACCTAATATACCAATGATTAAATTTTCAGGATCATAAGTAGCCAATTCCTCCATTGCTTTAGGGCCATTATAAGCAATCTTCAAAAATAGTGGTCTTTCCTCTGTAGTTTGTCCTGCGATAGCTTTAATGATGCAATCATTAATATAGTCGCCCAGTTCATTTGATTCCAAGCCAATATTAATTGGAGGATTAAATACTTCCAAGAAATGGTTAAATTTATATTTTAGAGCCTCAATTCTAAAATCCCTGTAAGCATTTAACATTGCTAAGTCAAAATCAACACTTTTAGAGAATGTCATTGAAAATAATCCTAAATTCGCAAATTTTGATATACTATTTAGTCGGGCAGATCGAAAAGGTCTTGGGTTAGTAGACCTGTAATTACCATTTCTCATTAACCAAATATCTGTAGTGTCATTCATTCGAATAGCAGGAGTAACTTTGGAATTACTAAATATCTTTTTTTTAATTAAATCTTCACCAGTTGATGCAGACATTAACATAATATCTACAAGATTTGATTTAGACATTGTTACCATAGCTTGTTTATAATCATCTAACTTCTTAAAAGACTTACAAATTTTACCCTTGATATCTCTTTTAGGGCCTGGGGAAGTAATACCCATTGCCATATCGCCATCTTTAGCATCTGCAATAATAAAATCTTTGGGTTTATAAATTTGTTTTTTTATTTTTTGTAATTTTTTTTCTAAAGACCTAATCATTATATTAAAACCTTATCATCAAAATTCTAACAGTATAAATAGAAAATTTTTTTAAAGATTGTATAGTAATTTACATGTATTTGGGGGTAGATCTTGGAACTTCTTCAATGAAATGTTTAGTCATTGGAGAGGAACAAGAAATTATTCATAGTGTTTCGAGTGAAGATATTCCTTTATCCAATCCTCAAAGTGGATGGTCTGAACAAGATCCATCTTCATGGATAGTCGCCTTTGACCAATGTATTAAAAGATTAAAAGAAAAAATTAACATCAACGATATAAATTCAGTTTCTTTCTCAGGGCATATGCATGGTGCTACCTGCATTAATGAAGATCATGAAATAATTAGACCCTGCATACTGTGGAATGATACTAGAAGTCATCAGGAGTGCTCAGAAATAATGGTCGATAAATCTGTCATGGGTATAGCTGGAAATATAGCAATGCCAGGTTTTACAGCCCCAAAAGTTCTATGGCTTAAAAGAAATGAAAATGAGAATTTTAATAAAATTTATAAAGCACTCTTGCCCAAAGACTATCTACGATTTTACCTTACAGGAGAATTTTTTAGTGATCTATCTGATGCCTCTGGAACTTATTGGCTAGACGTAGAAAAACGAGATTGGTCTCAAACACTACTTGATGCAAGTTCAATGAATATCTCACAAATGCCAAGTGTTTGTGAAGGCACTGATCAAACTGGAACTATTAAAAAAGATATAGCTGAGAAATATGGATTCAATATGAAATGCAAAGTTTACGGTGGGGCAGGAGATAACGCTGCTGCTGCTGTAGGGTTAGGATTGTATGAAGAGGGTGATGCATCAATTTCATTGGGTACTTCAGGTGTTATTTTCGGATCTACAAAGAAATTCTTAAAAAATTATGATGATGCCATACACTCTTTTTGTCATTGTTTGCCTAATACATGGCACCTTATGTCAGTCATGCTTTCCTGCACTTCCAATATTAATTGGTTTATAAATACTTTTGACTCATCAATTGATGAAATTTCAAATTATTTAAAAGACTCAATGAGCTCTGATGCCTTGATTAATAACTCCCCATATTACCTACCTTATTTGACAGGAGAGAGAACTCCTCTGAATGATCCCCACGTTCGAGCAAGTTTTCACAATATGGGAATTGAAACAAATAGAAAAACATTAGTTTATAGTTTAATAGAAGGGATTTCCTTCGGCCTTTATGACAACTATCAAGCTCTTTCTAAAACTGGTATCAAATTAAATAACTTATTCGTAATTGGTGGTGGATCCAAAAATAAAGACTGGATTAAGCTTTTAGCATCAATACTTGACAGAGATTTAGCCATTACTGAAGCATCAGATGCTATGGCTGCTTATGGAGCCGCAAGGTTGGCATATATCGGATACAATAATCTTAATCACCAAGATGTATTAAAGTCGCCATCAGTAAAAGAAATTATAAAAAAAAGTAATAACACAAAATCAATACTTCAAGATCGATTTGTTGAATGGAAGAAATACTATGTTAATTAGTTTTTCTTAACATCATAATGCCAGGATTAATGTACGATGAGCTATTAAGTTCAATTACAGATCAAATCGATAATTATGTTAAAAAACGTTATTTTATGGCTCTTTCTGGTCCACCCGCATCTGGCAAAAGCACGATATCTGAAAAATTAAAAAGTGACCTTAATACAAAAGGATATGAAACTAGTATCCTCCAAATGGACGGTTTTCATTACGATGACCAGATTTTAAAAGAAAAAAAACTTCTTTTAAAAAAAGGAGCACCAGAAACATTTGATGTTATGGGTTTAATAAACTTCATATCTAGATTGTATAAAGAGGAAGAAGTTGCTATTCCAATTTTTGATCGATCATTAGAATTATCAAGATCCTCAGCAGCTATAATTTCTAAAAATACTAAAGTTATAATTGTTGAGGGTAATTATATTCTTTTAAATAATTATCCTTGGAAAGAGTTGCATAAATTTTTTAATACAACTGTCATAATTAATTGTGAGGAAAAAGTTTTAGAGGAAAGATTAATTGAAAGATGGGAGAAATTTAATTTGCCAAAAGAAGAAATAAAGGAGAAAGTATATAAAAACGATTTGCCTAATGGTGTAAATGTTTTAAAAAACAGTATTCAGGCTGACTATATTTTAGAAAATTAACTTTGTGGAGGTTCTTTAGCGCCTGTCATAAAAGCAACTGCATCTGACATTTCATATTTTTTTGGATCTATGACGCACAGTCTAGTACCTAATCTATGAACATGAATTCTGTCTGCAACCTCAAATACGTGTGGCATATTATGGGAAATGAGAATAATAGGAATTCCTCTTGCCCTTACCTCACTAATTAATTCTAACACTCTTCGACTTTCTTTTACACCTAATGCAGCTGTTGGCTCATCCATGATGACAACTTTTGTTCCAAAAGATGTGGCTCGAGCAACAGCAACTCCTTGGCGCTGACCACCAGATAGAGTTTCAACCAATTGATTGATATTTTGAATTGTTAAGAGACCTAATTCAGATAATCTCTTTCTAGCCTCATCTGCCATAGCCTTTTTATCAAGAAATTTAAGAAACTTTCCCATAAAACCTTTCTGTCTGATTTCCCTTCCAAGAAACATATTATCAGTTATTGATAGAGCAGGTGACAAAGCTAGGTTCTGATAAACAGTTTCAATACCAAGTGTTCTAGCTTCTATTGGAGAGGTAAAAGTTACAGGTTTGCCATCTAGTAAGATTTCTCCACTGTCCGGAATAACAGCACCACATAAAACCTTAATAAGTGTTGACTTTCCTGCTCCATTATCACCTATGACACCTAACACTTCACCGGGATATAATTCCAAATTGGCACTTTCTAAGGCAACAACCCTTCCATATTTTTTAGATAAATTTTTTGCTACTAAAACAGGCTCCATTAGTTTGAGACCTTTCTAATCCATTGATCAATACCAACTGCTATAATAATAAGACAGCCAAGAGCAAAACGCTGCCATAAAACATCAAGACCAGCTATTGAAAGACCAGAGCTAAAGACACCCACTATAAGAGCTCCAAATAAAGAGCCTATAATTGTTCCTCTTCCACCAAAAAGCGAAGTACCTCCGATCACGACAGCAGTGATAGAATCCAAGTTGCCTTCATAAAAACTTGTTGGTGATACTGAACCAACTCTTCCTATAGAAACCCAGGCACCAATCGCAACAACTAAACCAGCAACAGCATAGATAGAGACAAGCATTCTGTCTGTTCTAATACCCGAGAGTTCAGCTGCATCCTTATCATCACCTATTGCATAGACGTGACGGCCCCAAGCAGTCTTATTTAATAAAAACCACAAGAAGACAAATATACCAATCATTAGGAAAGCTCCATATGTAAATACAAAACCACCTAAGTTTATTCTCTCTCCCCAAAAGTGAAGAAGAGGTGCATTAATTTCAATATCTGAACTTCTAATTGATTGCGAGCCTGTAAAGAAGATTACAAGAGCAAAGAAAATGTTCCATGTTCCTAATGTTACAATAAAGGGAGGCAATCTTAATCGAGTAACTAGTAATCCATTAAAAGCACCAGTAGCTATACCTGATACCATTCCAACTGCAATTGCTGGAAGCGTCGGTATCCCCATTGCTGAGATGTTGCTCCGATAATGCCTCTATCAACGTCAGCTACACCAGGGCAACCACCGTCAACTGAAGCAATAAGGACACTGCCATCATCTTTACCCATAGCTTTTAGTGCTTCATAAGCACCAACAGCTGCTGGTTCATTAATTGTGT
>CABYSX010000004.1 GCA_902521795.1 uncultured Alphaproteobacteria bacterium | reverse complement strand
GGTTGAATTTTGTGAAATATTTGAACAAAATTGCCCTTTTAAAATTTTAATCGCATCAATTTTATTTAAGTATTCATTAAGACCTATAATACCATGATCTAATTTTAAATAATGCGCGCCATGATCGAAAGCATATTGGTTGTGCTTTCTAGTACTTATTCTACCCCCAGGCCTCCAAGATTTTTCAAAAAAAGTTATATCCAGAGCGGGTAGGTGGTAAGCTAAAGAAAGCGCACTAAGCCCAGTTCCAATAACTGCTATCTTTTTCAATGTTATTACTTTTTTATAATTCTAGGTTTAATTTCATCGACATCTTCTACAGGACGAAGTATCGGTACATATCTTAGTCGAAGAATTATGACCGCAATAGCTACTAAGACTATGGCACCAGCTTCGTATAAAAGAAGTTCAGGATTTGAGTCTTTACCTTGAAGTATAATAAGTCTTGATAAAGCGGTAATAGCAATAAATAAGGGATAAGTCATTCTCACCCGATTAGACACATAATAAACTCTTACCATTCCGATTACCTCAACGTAGATAAATAATAGAAGTAAATCAGCTAATTCTACATATTGTACGTCTATCATTCTCAGTATTTCAAAAAGAATGGCAGTTATCGTAGCTACTAAAATGACACCAATTACTGCTTTTTCTACAAAACCAACAAAATTTTCAACGTTAGACCTCATTACCACTCAACCATATCAATTTGTTTTGATTTAAGAAAGGCATTTGTCTTAGAAAAAGGTTTACTTCCAAAAAAACCGCGATGGGCGGATAAAGGAGATGGATGAGGTGCAGTTAAAACTAGATGTTTACTCGAATCAATATACTCTTTTTTTGATTGAGCAAATGATCCCCACAATATGAAAACGATATTTTCTAATTCATTACTAATTACAGAAATGACTTTATTAGTAAAAATATCCCAGCCAATTTTTTGATGTGAAAGGGGTTTTGATCTCTCCACCGTTAATGTTGTATTTAACAAAAATACACCCTGTTTGGCCCAATTTTCTAGGTTACCATTATTAAAGTTAACTTCTTTTTTTAAATCATCCTGTAATTCTTTATAAATGTTTATAAGAGAGGGCGGAGGTTTGACAGTATCTGGGACAGAAAAACTAAGTCCGTGGGCTTGACCAGGGCCATGATAGGGATCTTGACCTAAAATAACTACTTTTACATTATTTAGAGGTGTTAAATTAAAAGCATTAAAAATTTGTTTTCCTGGAGGATAGTAAATAATTTTGTTTTGTTTTAATTCTAAAAGTTTTTTTTTGAGATTAACCATATAGTCTTCTTCAAACTCACCTTTTAAATGATTAAGCCACGTTGCAGGAAGTTGAATGGTAGGTTTTTCCATTCAGGTGTATATTAGTTTAAGGTTGAGTCTTTACTACGACCGTATTTTTCGAGTTTATAAATAATTTTTTCTTTAAGATCATGATTTTCTTCTAAAGCCATTACCAGTGCTTGTGTGTAGAAGAAACAAGCTGCTTCAATATCAGCTTTGTCTTCAAAGTAATTTGCTGCCTCGTAGTACAAAGAGCATACTTTGTCCATCTGCTTTTTTTGAAAAGCATCAGTTATATCGTTATCTAATTGAAATACGTCTTTCATGATTAATTTAAAATTAGCACATTTACCTAAAACACCAAGATTAAAATAAATTACTAAAAATTATCCTTTGCAGAGCGCATTTTAGCAAAAACTTCTATCGCGTTTTGAGACTCATAAAGTTTCATAAATTGATCCTCATCGCACCTTAGAAATGGATTACATAGTAATTGATCTGAGAGCATTGTAGGTATTGTTGGGCGGAGTTCATTTTCTTGATGAGAAGTCCACTCAGAATAATAATGAAGTTCTTTATTATTAGGATCAATGCTTAAAGCAAAATTAACATTTGCCGAAGTATATTCATGTCCACAATATATTTTTGTATCCTTTGGTAATTGTTTGATTTTGCACAAACTGTCCCAAAAAACTTCAGGTGTTCCCTCAAACATTCTCCCGCAACCCATACTAAAAAGAGTATCTCCAGAAAATAATATATTATGATGAGGCATAAAGAAATTTATATGTTGAAGTGTATGACCGGGAGTATGAATAACTCTATATTCATTCCCTAATATCTCAAAAGTCTCATGATCTACAACTTCTTTATCTGGTTTAGGAATTTTAGAGTCATTTTTATGTCCTATGACTAAAGAATTAAATTTTGATTTAATCTCACCTACAGCAGCTATATGATCATCATGATGATGGGTAATTAAAATATGACTTGCTACGCAGTCATTCAGTTCAAGAATTTTCAAACACATACTCAGATCAGAGGGGTCTACTAGTACCCCTTTAGTTTCATGAGGATTTTTTATTAAATATCCATAATTATCCTCTAATTGGGGAAATAAATACACATTAGGTTTTTGCATAAGAAATAGAATGTTAAGTAAATCTAGTTAAAATACAACTATGGATATTAACGCATCAGATATTTATAGTTTTTACCAATCAAAGTTAGGCACACTTGTTAAACGAAATATTCGTCATCAATTATACAGCCATTTAAATTCTATCAATGACAGTGTTGTCTGTGGATATGGATACACAAATCCCTACCTTTCTTTTTTAAATAAACAAAATAAAAATTTACAAATGTCTGCAATGCAGCCAGAATTTTTAGATGGTAATGTCAAAGAGAAATATGATTTCGATCATCAAATTATTCATGAATATTTCTTACCTTTAAATCCAAGCTCAGTAGATGTAGTGATATCTACACATTTACTTGAATTTGTTGATAAACCCCAAAGTAGTATTGAGGAAATATGGAGAATTCTTAAGCCAAATGGGCTTTTTTTAACAGTTATACCCAGAAGATCAGGTATATGGACTAGGTATGATAATAATCCTTTTGGATTTGGAAGATCATACTCGATTAAACAATTTAAATCACTGATACAAGACTTTCTAGTTCTTGATTATAGAAAATCATTTCTTCATTTCCCACCATGGGACCACTATTTAAATTATAAATCACATCGAACAATTGAAAAAATAGGTGATTTTTTCTTTCCGTATATGGGAGGTTTAATGATTTGTGTTTGTAAAAAGATTGTCTATGCAAAAAGCACTAAAAAACAAAAAAAAATACCAATTAAAAGTTTTGTAGCAACTTAAAAATTATTCATATTTAATTTTTAAAAAGATAGAATTAATATTTGTTAGATCTTAGTTATTATATAATCGTTTCTTTCTCTATTTTATTGTTTGCAATATCAAAATCTGGATTCTCTGGAGGAGGATTGGCTTTAATTTCTGTAACTCTATTATCTATAACTTACGGCCCATTAACAGCAATAGCCATTTTGATGCCAATGTTAATAGTATGCGATGTAATTGCTTTGTATTTAAATAGAAAATATTTTGAATATAAAATTTTATGGTCAATAGCACCTTATTCCTTATTGGGGGTAATTGCTGGTACAATCTTGTTTAAATTTATTAATTTATCAATGATAAGTATTTTTATAGGTACGATCTCATTGTTATACGTTGTTTTTAATTATTTGATTGTAGACACCAAGCTTAAAAAAATACCTTTTTACGGGAGTAAATTTTTTTGGGGAGCATTAGCGGGATTTACTAGTTTTGTCCTTCACTCTGGAGGATTACCATTAAATATTTATTTTATGTCAATCTATAACAAAAAAATTCAATTTGTTGCAGGTGTTGTTTTCTCTATTGCTTTAATAAACTTGTTTAAATTAGTTCCTTATTTTTATTTAGAAATATTAGATTTTGAGAAACTATATAATTATCTTATTTTTTCACCAATTGCTGTTATTGGAGTAATTTTAGGACACTGGATGAATAGTAAGCTTTCAGATAATTCTTTTTTTATGATCATTAATATTTTTGTCGTTATAGGATCAATGAGATTAATTTATTTAGGAATAATGGGCTTATAATATTTCTTCTAAAACATTAATTAAATCAAATTCATCTTTATACTTATTCATTTGATCTTTATTGATTAACATTTTGTACTCACCACTATTTTCTTCAACACAAATAGGTAAGTCATTTTTATAATTTAACAGATTATATTCTTCTAATTCTTCTGAATGTAAAAATTTAAAATTATGTGGAGAACTTTCAATAAATTTTTTCCAAGCTTCTTTCATTTTTAAATCATGAGTAATTTTACACAAATTACACTCATAAGTACTTGGAGAAGCATATTTATGAACTGTATCGAGAATATAATTCCACTTCCCACCTTTGGCGTTATAAACAAAAATTATATTTCTGTTACTATTCATCAGTAATATGGAACAAGACTTCCTTACAAAACAGGTTTGAAGGTATTTTGCCATTCTCAAATTTTCTTTGATTAATAACATCAAAGGTTGAAATTATTTTAAGGTCTAAATTTTCTGCTAACTTCTTAAAATCTTTAATACTACACGGGTGAATGTAATCAGTATTATACCAATGATCACTATCTGCTTTCTTAAGAAGAGAGTCAAAACTTCCCGATAATAAAAAATTTGAAATTTTGCTTAACCGTGCAGAATTATTGAAGCTAACAATAATATTCTTACTTACCTTTTTAAGAGTATTCAATAACTGGTCTGGTTTTTGAACTGCCTGGATTGTTTGAGTTAAAAGACAGTAATCGAACTGATTAAATGGAAAGTCTTCAACTATTAAATTTATATCTCCATGAATAACATCTAGTCCTTTTTCTAAACATTTGATGACTTTTTCCTGATTCAATTCAACTCCTTGAGCGCTAACACCTTTATTTTCAAGATAAGAAATTAATTCTCCATCAGAGCAACCAATATCTAGTACTTTAGAGCTTTCAGGAATTAATTTTAAAATAATTTCGTAGTCTTTTCTCATTTTATTCCCTTTAAAAAACCCTGTGCAACTTTGAAAAATTGAGGTTCATCAAGTAAAAAGCTATCATGGCCTCTATCAGAGACAACCTCAGCAAAACTCACGTTAGATCCAATTGAATTTAATAGAGATACGATTTCTCTTGATTCTTTTGTTGGAAATAACCAATCACTTGTAAATGATAAAACTAGAAATCTAATTGAATTATTAATAATAGTTTTTTTATTTTCAATTATTTCATTTTTTACATCAAAATAATCCATAGCTCTTGTCATATACAAGTAGCTGTTGGCATCAAATCGATCTACAAAAGACCTACCTTGGTAACGAAGATAACTTTCAACCTGAAAGTCTATTCCAAAGCCAAAAGATAAATCATTTTTTTCCTGTAAGTTTCTACCAAATTTATTTTGAAAAGCTTTTTCAGATAAATAGGTAATATGAGCAATCATTCTGGCAACAGAAAGACCATTTTCAGGTTTTTCATTACCCTCTAAATATCTTCCATTTTGCCAATTCGGATCTAACATAATTGATTGTCTGCCAGCTTCATCAAAAGCTATATTTTGAGCAGAGTGTTTTAAGGAACCTGCAATGCTCATTATCGACCTTACACTCTCAGGATAAGTAGCAGCCCACTGAAGTACTTGCATCGCACCCATTGATCCACCAGCTACAGAAAGTAATTTAGATATTCCAAGTTCGTCAATAAGAATTTTTTGTGCCTTCACCATGTCTCGAATAGTTATGGTTGGAAAATCTAAGCCATATATCTTTGAAGTTTCAGGATTTATGTCATTGGGACCTGTCGTCCCTACACATCCACCAAGAACATTTGTGCAGATAACAAAATATTTATTTGTGTCTATAGGTTTATTAGGACCAATCATTAATTCCCACCAACCTTTCTTTTTAGTAATAGGATTTTCTTCTGCTGGAAATTGGTCACCAGTTAATGCATGACAAACCAAAATTGCATTATCTTTTTGGTTGTTAAGGTTCCCGTATGTTTGGTATGCGATTTGAAAGTCTCTAATTTTTTTTCCAGAGTCTAGTAATAGCTCTTCATTGCACTTTAGTAAGTATCCTGGATAATCAGTATTTGCAGTTATTTCTCTCATTTTCAACCATGTTCGACTGATAACTACGGTGATACGCTTTAGCTGTTTTACACCCGCAAGCTGCTATCAAATCGGTGAAAGTGGAATTTAAGGCTTTTCTAAATAATTTTCAATATAAAATGATGATATTTTCTTTATATAGTTTATTTATTAACAAAAAATAATGAAAAACAACCAACCAAAAAATGCATATAAAGGTGGAGCTGAGGTGTTTAAAGGCTATGTAAGGCTTTCATCAAACGAAAACAATTATGGTCCAGCAAAGTCTGTTAAATCATTAATAAAACAAAATATTAAATTTTCTAATATTTATCCAGAACTCGACGGGGAAAGCTTAAGAAATCAAATTGCTAAATCTTACAAGATAAATAGCAAACAAATTATTTTAGGTGCTGGTTCAGATGAAGTACTGCAAATGATATATGCAGCTTTTTCCAGACCAAATGATGAGGTTATCTTTACTAAGTATGCTTTTGCTATGTATTCAATTTATGCAAAGAATTTTAAATGCAAAGTTAAAACATTTGATGATAAAGAATTTCAGTTCAAATTAGAAAGTCTTAACAAAATAATAACTAAAAAAACGAAAATTATTTTTTTAGCTAACCCAAATAACCCTACGGGTTCTATTTTCTACAAAAATGAATTAATTAAATTTTTAAATAAAATCAAGAAAACAACTTTAGTAGTATTGGATGCTGCATATTGTGAATACATTAAAGATCATAAATATGATGATGGGATGAAATTAGTTAAAAATTACTCAAATTTAATAATAACAAGATCTTTTTCTAAAATTTTTGCTCTTGGAGGCTTAAGAATAGGTTGGGGTTACGCTAACTCAAAAATTATCTCTCAATTATATCAATACAAAAAGCCATTTAATGTATCAAGACTTTCTTGTATAGCTGCTCAAGAATCTTTAAAAAATAAAAAGTGGATTAATGAGTCAATTAAGAATAATTCGGTTAACAAAACTTTAACCTGTAAGCAGTTAAATAATAAATCTTTTGAAATAATCGACACAAAGGCTAATTTTATTCTTTTAAAGTTTAAAAATTCAATAATAACTCAACAATTTGTGGACTTTTTACACTTAAATAAAATTACAGTGAGATCTTTATCCTCATACGGTTTAAATAACTTTGTAAGAATGACCATAGGAACTAAAACTGATATGAAAAAAGCTATTTTAATTGCAAATAAATTTAATGTTTAAAAATATTCTTATTATTGGTTTTGGGATGATTGGATCTTCAATAGCAAGAACTGTACTTAAAAAAAATAAAAGTATAAAAATTTTTGCTTTTGATAAATCACCAAACCTTAAAATTAGAATTAATAAATCAAAATTAAAAAGAGTAAAAGTTTTGAAATCACTCAATGAGATTAAAGATCAAAATATTGATTTTATTATTATTTGTACTCCAATGCTTCAATATCAATCAATTTTCAAAAAACTTAATGATATTGATCTTCAGCAGACTATTGTTACTGATGTAGGATCAACAAAGGTAAATATTGAAAAAATATACATACAAAAAAAATATCAGTTTAATTTTATTCCATCACACCCAATAGCGGGTATAGAAAAAGCTGGTTTAGAAAATGGTTTTGATGGATTATTTACTAATAGATACAATATTATTTGCCCAATAAATAAATCTTCAAAAATACATATTAATAAAGTTATAAAGTTTTGGAGATCGCTAAATATGAAAACTGAAATAATGTCTGCTAAAGAACATGACAAAGTACTTAGTTTAACTTCACATTTGCCACATTTAATCTCCTATTCATTGGTTTTGACTGCTATGAAAAAGGAAACTTCACTTAATTCAAAATTGGTTAAATTTTCTGCTGGAGGATTTAGAGATTTTACCAGAGTTGCAGGTAGCGATCCAGAGATGTGGAGAGATATATTTTTAGCTAATAGTTCTCAAATTCAAAAATTAACTAGTAACTTTATAAGTGAGTTAAAAGAATTTTCTAGAAACTTAAATAAAAGCAATTCTAATAATTTATTATCTAAATTAAAAAAGACTAAAAATGTCAGAGATAAAATCGTTAAGGCAAGACAGGCGGGAAAATTTATTCCTAATGATTAAGGCTGTTAATTTCAAATTTAAGCTTTTTTAAAAAATCCTGCTTACTCAATCCTGGAGGTATAGCTTCTTTAAACTCTACCTTTATTGTACCTTTGTTAACCTTATTACTTTTAGGCCAATATTTGCCAGAATTTAAAGATATAGGAATTACTGGTTTGTTTAATGATTTATACATAGAGTAAATGCCAGGCTTCAGATCTGGTTGATCTTTAAAGGTTGTTCTTGTTCCTTCAGGAAAAATTATTACAGGCCTATGATCTAAATACTCAGCTGTCTGCTGATTTACATGACGAAGACTTTGTATTCCCTGTGCTCTATCAATAGCTATCATTCCTAATTTTTTTAGATATGTTCCAAACAAAGGAATATTCAATAATTCTTTTTTTAAAATATACGCAGGATTATAAAAAAGTTCATTAAAGTATATTGTTTCAAATACTGACTGATGTTTACTTGCATATAGGCATCCTTTTTTGTTTGCAAATTCAGCATTAACAACTTCTATATTTATTTTGAATAATCTTAAAACTGCAGTCATGCTCCTTGTAAATAAGAGTACAAAAAATCTAAACTTAAAATATTTAAAAGGAAGACCAATTAGAGAAATTATTAATACAACTGCTGAGGTCAAATAAAATATTAATAAAAAACTAAATTTCATATTTTTTTATAAAAACTAATTTTGAGACAATCAATTTAATATACTCCTCTACTAACTTTTCAAATGGGATAACAGACTCTGTATTACTAACTGCAAAAGGTATAATTTTTAAACCTGATAACTGATTAAATAAAAATTCAGCACGTTGCATATGTAAGTCTGAAGTGATTAATAAAATCGAATTTATTTTTTTTTCTAAGGCCCAGTATCTTGTTTCCAAGGCATTTTCATATGTATTTTTTGATAAATAACCAACTTCAATACAACATTCAACAGTACTCTGATCAAAATTAAGAATATTAACTAATACCACTTCTGTATTAAAGGTATTATCAACTCCAGAAATAAATAACTTATTTTGATTAGATTTTTCAATTTGGTTATACCCTTCGATTATTCTCTCACCTTTACCACCAGTTAAAACAACGATTGCATCAACATTAAAATTATTTACCTGCTCGTAAGATAAATTATTTTTAAATTTGATTATACCAAGAGCTAAAAATAATAAAATTAGAGCGATTATAATATTTAAACGCTTTAGGAGAGTTATCATTACATGATCTCATTTTTACATAAGTCCTCTAAGGTATCTCGAGATCGTATCACTCGATATTCATCTTTGTTATATAATACTTCGAGAGGTCGAGGACGACTATTATAAGTTGATGACATGGAGGATCCATAGGCACCCACATTCATAAATATTATGTTATCTCCAGCTTTGATCTCTGGTAATTCAATATCTTTCACAAAATAATCTGTAGACTCACAAATTCCACCAGCAATATCATAGATAACAGTTTTTTTTGAACTATTTGCAACTCTTATTGGCGGATTGATATCATACAAAGCTGGGCGAATATATTCAGAAAAAGAGCAATCAACAATGGCAATTTTTTTTTTACCACTTTCTTTTATATATAAAACTTTACTTATAAGTTCACAGCTATCTGCAACTATAAATCGACCGGGTTCAAAAATAATATTAAAATTTTTGCCTTCAAGTATTTTATTACAACTATCTTTCCAACTTTCAAAGTTTATTTTTTTATCAGAGTGATCAAGAACGGCAAACCCCCCTCCAAAATCTAATGTATCAATACTTATATTGTGCTTAAGATTTTGCTCATCTGCAATTCTTATTAAATTTTCATATGAACCCAGTAACTTTTGATAATCAGTAATTTGACTTCCAATATGCACAGAAAGCGTTTTTAAATTTATTCCCTTAAAATTTGAAATTGCATCAAAGTCAATTTGATCAATTGAAATACCAAATTTGCCACCAGATAAGCCAGTGGTTATTTTATCCAATGTAGATCCATCTATATTAGGGTTTATTCTAATACCTATATCTGTTCTTAATCCTTTAGTTAAAGAGTAATCGTTTATGAATTTAATCTCCTCAATATTTTCAACATTGATTGAATTAATTTTTTGAGTAATAGCGTATTTTAAATCAAATTCAGTCTTTCCCGGTCCATCAAATATGATATCTGATGGTTCGAAGCCAGCTTTCAATGATTTAAAAAGTTCTCCTGCAGATACGACTTCTGCACCGAAACCACTTCGGTGAATTAGGTTTAAAATTGCAAGGTTTGGATTAGCTTTTACTGCGAAATTAAACTTTCTTTGGAATTGTAAGTCTAAATTGTTTAGGAAACTTATTTTATCTTTAATTTTTTCTTCATCATAAAGGTAAAAAGGACTAGAGCACTCTTTTAAAATTTTATCTATCATCATTCGCTCTCAGGGTACTCATATTCCTCACTAGGTGGAAATGGATACTGTGACTTATCTACAACACCTTCTGGTAATTTATTAGGTTTTTGATTACCACAGCTATTAATAAATAAAGAAAAAAGAATTATTGATAAAAACTTAATCATTATACGTTTAGAAATTTTAAATATTTTTTAATCATTCTAGACACTTCTTTTGGATTAGTGCTCATCGATGTTTTTTTTCTTGAAAGACTCTTATCTACATCGACGTATTTATAAATATTTTTATCAATTACTTTTTGAAATTTTTGATATTCGTCAATCTTTATTTCTGAAAGGTTTTTATTATTTTGCTGAGCATAGTTTACTATATCGGCGATTATTTTATAAGAGTCTCTAAATGGTACTTTTTTTTCTATTACAAGATAATCAGCCAAATCGGTAGCAGTAGCATAATAATTATTATTAATGTCTCTTCCAACTGATTGTTCAAAATTAGATTTCTTAATAACATCTCGCATAACTTTGAGACAGCTTAGCAATTCATCATAACAATCAAATATGATTCTTTTATCCTCTTGAAAATCTTTAAAATAAGTTAAGGGAAGATTTGATATAATATTAGAAAACTCTAAAGATTTAATTCTAATTGTATTTGTTTTGGCTCTAATTAATTCCAATGAGTCGGGATTTCTTTTTTGAGGCATAATTGAACTCCCTGTTGAGTATTGATTGCTAATATTGAATAATTTCATAAAGTTACTAGACCAGATAATCAGCTCAGAGGATAATTTACTTAAATGTGTCGCTGTCAAAGAACTTGCATGAAGAAAATACAAACAAAAATCACGATCACTAACACCATCCATTGAATTATTTTTTGATTTTGTAAAATTTAAATTTTTGTTAAGAAGATTTAAATCCAAATTATAATTACTGCCAGCTAGAGCAGCACTACCTAAAACATTTTCATCTGTTTTTTCTATACAAAAATCAAAATAATCTAAATCTCTTTTAAACATCTCTAAATATGCAATTAAGTGATGGGCTAAAGATATAGGTTGTGCTACTTGCAAATGTGTAAATCCTGGAATTATGTTTTTTTCATTTGTTTGAGCTTGATATAATAAAGATTTCATCAATTTTTTAATTTCATCTTTTAAATTTTTAGAAGCTTTAATTGTCCATAATCTAGTATCAGTCGCTACTTGATCGTTACGAGACCTTCCAGTATGTATCTTATTTGCTACCTCGCCAATTTTTTCGTAAAGAAAAGACTCCACATTCATATGAATATCTTCGTTTTTTTTTGAAAATTTTAATTTAACTTTTTTATGATCATTCAATATTGAAATCAGACCTTTTTGAATCGTAAGAGCTTCTTTTTTTGAAATTATTTTCAGCTTTGTTAGAGCTTTAACATGCGCACTGGTTACAGCAATATCCTCTTCAATTAATCTTTTATCAATATCAACTGAACTATTAAAATCATCCATTAACGTCGAGGTATTCTTATTAATTGTGGTTGATAATATTTTACTTTTCTTATTCATGATTTTAGTAATTTTTAATTATCTTGATAAATATATTATCGCAGCGAATACTAAAACAGCTATACCTTGAAACAATACTCTCATTCTCATAAGCTTGTTACTATGTTTTTTATTAAAATTTCCATTTTTGGCCATAGCTATTACACCTACTATCACCATGAGTAAGGCTAAAACCATGGATACAACTAAAACAAAAGGTAATACTGTTGATGAAAACATGGTAAATAGTTATCAAATTATCTATAAATGTCTAATTATTAAATTTAAGAGATTAATATGAAGAAAATTGTATTATTTTTGCATGGTTATGGGTCTAATGGAAATGACCTAATATCTTTAAAAGACTATATATTATTGAATAAAGAGACTACGGAGTTTATTTCTCCTAATGCACCAGAACCCTGTGAATTCAATTATTTTGGTTATCAGTGGTTTCCCTTAAAAGAGAGATCTATAGAAGAACTAAAGATAGGGTTAAAATCTGCTTTTTCTCATCTCGACTCAATTATTGAGAAAATAATTCTTGAACATTCAGTCGATGCATCACAAATTTCTTTAATTGGTTTTTCTCAAGGTTCTATGCTAGCAACGTATTATGCTTTACAAAAAAATTTAAATTTTCATAGTATTATCTCATTATCTGGTTCCTTGCCTAAAGAAATCTTAAACGATCTAAAAATACCTGATGTAAAATCGAGTTTTTTAATTTTCCATGGAAAGTTGGATGACGTCGTACCATATAATCGAGCGGTTGAGACAAATTCGTTTTTGGATTTAAAAAAAATCTCATGTAAAATAATTCTAGATGATAACTGTGCTCATTCAATTAGTCCAATCGCCCTTGATGAAATTAATAAATTTTACAAGCATTGGATTTAATAAAATTTTAACCAATCCTTCAATTGTATATGCTAGTATAAAAAGATGATTAGCTCGAATCATTGTCCCTCTTTAGTTTTAAATGCAGATTACCGACCTCTCAGTTATTTTCCTTTATCTATTTGGAGCTGGAAAGATACTGTAAAAGCCGTTTTTCTTGAAAGAGTTAATATTGTAGAAGAATATGATCAAAAAGTGTCATCTCCATCATTTGAAATAAAGTTACCAAGTATTATCGCTCTTAAAGATTATATACCACATAGTCACAAACCTGCTTTTACGAGATTCAATGTTTTCTTAAGAGATGATTTTACCTGTCAATATTGCAATGACAAATTTTCAACCAGAGAGCTTACTTTTGATCATTTGATACCTCGTTCAAAGGGAGGGTTAACAAATTGGGAAAATGTTGTCACTGCATGTTCTAAATGTAATTGGACTAAAGGGAGTAGGAGCTTAAGCCAAGTAGGTTTTAATTTGCTTAGAAAACCAAAAGAACCCTCTCAATATTCTCTAAGATTAAAGAGCAAAAATTTTCCCTCAGACTATCTTCATTCAAGTTGGAGAGATTATTTATATTGGGATAGTGTTTTAGAGAAAGATTAATATTTTTTTGTTATTTTTATAGCTGTATAACAAAGTTGCTTTATAGTTTTCGATAAAAGGATGTATCCAGTTGTCATTTCTGCTTGATGTTCAACACCAGTATCATGATGTTCCAGCTCATCCTCTCTGAATTTTTTAACAGTCTTCAATAAATCTGGTTTTATTTTTCTTTGAGAGAGTTCCTTTGCTTGCTCATCATAATGTTGACCAATAACCTCTTCGACAGCAACTGTGCATGCCATTGCTGCTTTTTTTCCCATCAAAGCAGTACCTAGCCCAAGTGCATAGCCAGCTAAATTCCAAAATGGAAATAAGGCAGTAGGTTTTACGTTTTCTTTAACAATGTATTCATCAAAAGTAGATTTATGTATCTCTTCTTGATCGGCCATTTCTTTGATTTCTTTTCCAAACTCTGTGTTTTCTTTAAAGACAGCTAATTGACCGCGGTAAATTTGTGTAGCACCATGCTCACCTGCATGATCAACTCTTATAATTTCTTCGATTAATTTTTTGTCCTCGTTATTAAGAGTTTTATTTTTCTTTTTTGTAGGCATTGAAAATAATTAATATCAGAAAAGTTATTGAAAACAAGAAGTTATAAACCGATAAAGGAATACCAAAGTAGGGCAAATTGGCATCAGAACAAGTAGTAATTAGAGAGTTAGACATCAACTCCTCTTTTAATTTGTTTATATCTGTGGGGAGTGAGGCGGCTTCACATCCAGTATATTCGATAACACCAAATGTAGTCAAAGAGTGATAACCAGATATCGCCAATTCAAAAAATATTAAGACTATTAAAGACAAATAAACAAATTTGAAATATTTTTTAATGAAAAAGTAGAATATTCCCAGTACTAAAATTAAATAGTATGGAATTCTCTGGTATACACACAATTTACAAGGGTTATGACCATAAGCATATTGCAATATAAACGCAAAAGACATGGCTGTAAGTGAAAATAAAAAAACAATAATAAAAATGTGACTTTTTTTAATCATGGTAAAATAATAAATAAATTAGAAAGACAATTCCAATAGGAATTAGAACAAAAATTAATAATTTATTTCTTTTTAAAATTTGCATTCCTATACCTCCAAACTGTTTAATAATAAAAGCTATAATAAAAAATCTCAAACCCCTAGATAGCACCGAAAGAAATATAAAATAGATAAAATTGAACTGAGAGTAACCACTTGTTAAAGCAATAATTTTATATGGTATTGGAGTGAAGCCTCCAAGAAAAACTGCAAAAATACCCCAATCATTATAAAAATTAATAAATTTAGTTTGTTTGCTCATATCAAAATAAGATTGAACAGCTTCAAAAATGAAATACCCAATAAAGTATCCGAAAGCACCCCCAATTACAGAGAAGATTGTACAATTCAAAGCTGTTACTAAAAATTTATTTGGATTGAAATAAACGATTGGTATCAATATCAAATCTGGTGGTATTGGAAAAAAAATACTTTCAATGAAAGCAACTATTGATAAAAAATATTGTGAAAATTTTGATTTAGATTTTCTTTCAACATATATATGTAAGTTCTTCCAAACCATAACGAATTTATAAATAAATAGGTTTAACCTATAAGGTAATACCAAAGATAAGCAATTATAATAGCAGGTATAGCACTATAAAGTGTAGCTACTATTGCGGCCTTCGCTGAAATTGCTATAGCAGGGAAAAGAGCATCTCCATCATTCGATATAGAATTGCCTATTTGAGCAGACATAGGAATTTGCCCACTCACATACATGGATGTGATCATAATTTGAGGTCCACATCCAGGAATAAAACCAATTAATATAGCTAACAGCGGTACAAAAGGTCCAAATAATATCAAAGACTCAAATATTAAACCATTAGTCGACAAATCAATTAATTCGTAAATAACAAAAGAAATAATTACCCAAACTGTTACAAAACAAGTTGTGTCTACAACTTTTCTATAAGAGTTTTCATGAATTGAAGCCATTTGAATATCTGTTAAAGGATTTAAAACCCATAATAAGACACAGTATATAGCTAAAATAAATGCCATCATTTCAATAAAATTAATCCCAAGAAAATTAAAACTTAAGTCAATATTAAAAGCATTTAACATCCCAAAAGCAAATCCAGGAGCTAAAAATAAAAACCAAATATTATAAAACTT
The DNA here is from genome assembly GCA_902521795.1 of uncultured Alphaproteobacteria bacterium. Classification (GTDB taxonomy): domain Bacteria; phylum Pseudomonadota; class Alphaproteobacteria; order HIMB59; family HIMB59; genus HIMB59. The sequence goes on along the minus strand of CABYSX010000004.1, from coordinate 87,549 downwards.
ATTAGATGTTTTATTTTTAGGTAGATGCGTTGAATTTAAATTTTTATTAATTTTATTTTGTAAAAAATTTTTTGTAAAAGGTTGTGCTATATAACCTGAAATCATACCAACTATAAAAGTTACTGGGAGTATGATCAAAGCAGCTTGAGGTTTTGTTGCTATGAGAAGAAAAGCAGCATCACCCATCGTACTTATTAGTGCAGCAAGAACACCTCCAAAAGATACAACTCTTCGAGTAAATAAACTCATTACCATAATTGCACCACCACACCCAGGTATTACACCTAATAAAGAGCAGATAGGAACTTCAAACTTTCTATTTTGTAAAATTAGTTTTTGTAAATTAAAGTTTTTCTTTTCAAGAATTACAAATAAAAGAAGAGTTACTCCCACAAAGCTAGATACAGCAATATAGGCATCACTTGAGGAAGAAATTAAAATATCTCTAGTTTCTTCAAAAAAAAGAAGAAGCAGAATGCACATAAAAAGAAATATTTTAGAAAATCGTAAATATTGAAATTTTTTACCTAATTGTATTACTAATTCTGTCATTATATTTAGCCTAGGCTAAACAATATAGATATAACTAAAAATTAGTCAAACAAATCTTTACTTTTTATAATTATACAAATAGATTTATTCAGCTATGAAAAACACTAGATCTAGTGAGCCATTCCAATTTTCAAATATTAGAAGTCAAAATAAAAATGAAATACTCGAAGATTATGTTGAAGCTATTCAAGAAATTTTACAAAATAAAGGCGATGTTAAAAACGCTGATCTTGCTCAACATTTTGGTGTATCGCAAGCCACTGTTAATAAAAATTTAAAGCGTTTAATAAACTTTAAATTGGCAAAATCTGAACCTTACCGATCAATATTTTTAACAGAAGAGGGAGAAAAATTAGCAACTCAGTCGAAAGAAAAACATGAGATTGTTTATAATTTTTTAATTAAGTTAGGTGTTTCTAGAAAGACCGCAGAAAATGATAGTGAAGGCATAGAACACCACGTTAGTGATGAAACATTAAAGCTAATGAAAAAATTTAAATAACTATTTTTTCGTTTTTAATAACATTCTTTTTTCCAATACATTATCAAACAAATAAATTACGAAGGATAGAAAGCAAATAATTGTTAAGGCATGTAAGCTGCCATACTCAAACATTTCATTTGATGAGTATTCATATAGGCTTGTTGCAAGTGTATCAAAGTTAAAGGGTCTAAGTAATAAAGTAATTGGTAACTCTTTTACCGTATCAACAAAAACTAAAAAAAATCCTGCCAAAATACTTAACTTAACCTGAGGTAATATAATTCGAAAATATGTTGTTGATGATCTTCTCCCAATTAATCTTGATGCATCATCAATTGATTTACCAATTTTTTCCATTCCAGAATCTAAAGAATTGTTTGATAGAGCAATTAGTCTAATTATTAAGGCTAAAGACAAGCCCAGTAATGTCGTGGATAGTGAAAGAGCTGTCAAGCGATCAAAGTAGAATAAAAAGAAGAGCACTCCTAATGCTATAACCACACCAGGTATTGCATAACCGATGTTTACTATTTTTTTATAATATAAAATATAATTGTTATTTGTGAATCTTGAGTAATAACTTATAAAAATTGATATTATAGCACAACCAACTCCAGCAATAATTCCTAAGAGGATTGAATTATATAAAGAGAAAAAATAGTTATTAAAATCAATAAAATTCATATTATTAAAAAATGTATAAATTACAAAAATGAGGGGTAAAACAAAGCCAAATAAAATTGGTAAAACACCACTAATTAGCACAAATATTCCCATGAATTTTCCCAGCTTATATTTTGACCACTGAACATTTTCATAACTATCATTATGAAACTTTCTTTTTCCTCTTATTTTCTGTTCAAAAAAATACAATAAACTCATTAGTAAAATAATAATTAAGGCCAAAAGAAAAGCCATAGGTAGGTCATTTAATATTGCGATATAATGAAAAACTCCAACTGATAGAGTTTGTAAGCCAAAAAAATCTGCAACTCCAAAATCATTTACAGTTTCCATTAAAACCAACGCTAAACCTGCGGCTATTCCAGGTAAGGCCATAGGCAAACCAATTTTAAAGAAACATTGATATGGGTTTTTTCCAAGAGTCTTTGCAGCTTCGATATACCTTGTTGAAAAGTTTATAATTGCAATTCTGGTTAAGATATAAACATAAGGAAAAAAAGATAAAGATATAATTAGAGAGGCTATTAAACTATTTCTTATAGAGTAACCATCATAGAATAAAAATTTTAAAGAAATAAATCCTCCCGGTTCTAAAATTTCAGCATATGTATATGCTGAGATATAAGCTGGAACAGCTAATGGCAATATAGCTAATATCTGTAAAATTTTTCGTCCCCAAAATTCAGTCATAGTAATGACCCAAGCTAATGGAACACTTATTACAGTTACAAAAATACTTACCATTAATATAAGTTTTGTAGATCCAATCAAATATCTATTTATATAAAGATCTTTTGTTAAAAAAACTGCACCTAGTCCATTTGATATAACTAAGGCAATAGGGGTAAGTAGTAAGAAACTGATTATTAAAAAGAAAGTTAATTTAAATAAGTTTATCTTCATAAAATTATAAAAAATATACAACCTAATAATAACACAGCCATAACCCTATTAAAAAAAATTATTTTTCTTTTATCATTAAGATATTTTCTAAATGAGTGACCAATCGCTGCCCAAACTATAGCGCTTGTAGATGTTGAAATTGTAAAACATATAAATATTAAAACAAACTCCTCTAAATATGAGAATTGGTTTTGAATAAATATTGCAGAGCTCGACATTGAGATTGATACAGCTTTGGGATTAATTAACTGAAAAAAATAGATATCTCTGAAGGTAAATCTTTTTTTACTACTATTATCTGAAAATTCACTTGAATTAAAAATTTTATAGGCAAGATAAGTTAAGAAGATTGTTGCGATTATTTTTATGAAGATCTTAAAATTAGGAAAACTCTCATAAACCTCACCTATACCCAACAAACAAAGACTTAAAACTGACAAAAATCCAAAAAAGACTCCCAATATCAAGGGTATCGTTTCCTTAAAACCATAATTCACAGCATTAGTAGAAAGAATTATGTTATTAGGTCCTGGTGTAATGGCTGCAGTCATTGCGAAAGTAAGTATAGGCGCCATAAAATAAATGTATTCCAAAGTATCGAGATATTATTCTTAAATTTAAATAAATACACAATTAGTTATCAATTTGCCTAATTTAACTTAATAATATAAGTAAATAAGATTATTTTAAGGCGTTGTGGCGGAATGGTAGACGCGCCGGATTCAAAATCCGGTGAGGGCAACTTCGTGAGAGTTCGAGTCTCTCCAGCGCTACCACTAATAAATAAAAAATGAAAAATTTAACATCAGTTTTCTCACTTTTCTCTACGGGTATTACAATTGTAACAAATGGCATAAATAAAAAACAATTTTTTGGATGCACAGTAAATTCTTTCTCAAGTCTATCTCTAAAACCTCCAAAATTTTTATTTTGTCTTGGAAATGAGAACTTGAATTTAAAAACATTTAAATTAAATAGTCCTTTAAATGTGAATTTTTTAGCTAAATCTCAACTTAAATTATCTAATAAATTTGCAGGACCATTGGAAAATAGATGGATTGATACAAAATATAATATTTCAAGAAATAAAGTCCCTTACTTTCCTGAGTCCTTAGGTTTAATTGAGGCAAAAGTTGAAAAAAAAATTAAATCTGGAGATCACACTATAATTATTTGTTTAATTATTAACTATATGAAATTGAATACAAAAAAACCTCTCATATACTACAAGAGCAAATATCATTCTATTTAATACTTATTATGAAATATTTAAGTAATAGTTTCGATCAAATTAATATTGATGAAAAATTATGTTTAACAATAGGTAATTTTGATGGAATTCACAAGGGTCATAGAGAAATAATTAAGAATTTAATACAGCAAACTAAAAAATCTAATTTAAAATCTGCGATTTTATCATTCACACCTCATCCAAAAATTTATTTTAATAAACAAAAAAATTTTATGATTAATTCCCAATCAAAAAAAAAAGAGATCCTAAAAGACTTAGGTTTAGACTATTTAATTGATTTAAACTTTAATGATAAATTTACACAATTGAGTCACAATGAGTTTGAGGATAAAATTTTACTAGAAAAACTTAATTCTAAGAGAATTTTAATAGGTAAAGACTTCCAATACGGTAACCAAAGAAAAGGAAACATAGATACACTTAAAATATTTTGTGAAAAAAATAAAATTGAATTAGAGGAAATTGGATTAATTCTTAATGATCACAATAGTAACAAAATATCCTCTAGTGCAATTAGAGAAAATCTTAAATCTGGTAAATTCGAATTAGCTAATAAGGATTTAGAAAGAAATTTCAGCGTTGCTGGTAAAGTTATAAAAGGAGATCAGAGAGGTCGCACAATAGGCATTCCTACTGCTAATTTAGAGTATCCATTAAATACAATTACTATTCCATATGGAGTCTACGCAGTTGAAACTTTAATAGAGGGAAATACTTATTTTGGTATTGTTAATTTTGGCATTAGACCGACATTTAATAAAGATAAACCAATTGTTGAAGCTTATTTATTTGATTTTGATAATGATATTTATGGAAAAAATATAGAAATATTATTTCACAAACAAATTCGACAAGAGAAAAAATTTAATGATATAAAAGAATTATTAAATCAAATTAACATAGATATCGCTGAAGCTAAGAAAATATTAAAATATGGAAATTAAAGACTCTATTACTCTACCTAAGACTGAATTTTCTATGAAAGCTGATTTGCCCAACAAAGAGCCAGATATCCTCAATAATTGGATCAAAAATGATATTTATAAAAAATTAAGAGAACAATCTGCCTCTAAAGAGAAATTTATTCTTCATGATGGGCCACCTTATGCAAATGGACATCTTCATATGGGTCATGCTCTCAATAAAGTTTTAAAAGATATAATTGTAAAATACCAACAACTTCTCAATAAAGACTCGATTTATGTTCCTGGATGGGATTGTCACGGATTGCCTATTGAATGGAAAATTGAGGAGGAATATCGAGCTAAAAAGAAAAATAAAGATGAAGTACCTGTTATTGAATTTAGAAAACAATGTAGAGATTTTGCTACTAAGTGGATATCTATTCAAAAAAAAGAATTTCAAAGATTGGGAGTAATAGGTGATTGGGATAATCCATATACAACCATGCATTTTCATGCGGAGGCTCAAATAGTAAGAGAATTAGGAAAGTTTCTTGAAAATGGTGGTATTTATAAAGGACACAGACCAGTTTTATGGTCTGTAGTTGAAAAAACAGCTCTTGCAGATGCAGAGGTCGAATATCATGATCATAAATCAACAACAATTTATGCCTGTTTCCCAATTTCAAAAACGGATAACGATAAATTAAAAGAACACTCAATTGTTATTTGGACAACTACTCCTTGGACAATACCAGGCAACAGAGCTCTAGCTATTAATAATGAAATTGAATACAAATCTTTGAGTTTTAAAAACGACGATGAAAATAGAAATATAATTATTGCAAGTGATTTGGTTGAGGTATTTATCAAAGAAAATAAAATTGAGAATTTTACAGTCAATTTTTCTATAAAAGGCCATGAGCTTACAAAGACATACTGTAAACATACATTATATGACTCTGGTTATGATTTCGAAGTTCCTATTCTTCATGGAGACTTTGTAACTACAGAACAAGGCACAGGTATAGTGCATATTTGTCCAGTCCACGGAATGGATGATTTTATTTTGGGAAAAAAACATGATTTAGAACTACCCATGACTATAAATGAAAGTGGAATATATTATGATCATATTCCTATATTCAATGGGCAACATATTTTTAAAGTTGATCAAAATGTTTGTGATGAAATCAAAAAAAATAATAATTTAATATCGCAAGGAATATTAGTTCATAGTTATCCTCATTCCTGGAGATCTAAAGCACCTTTGGTTTATAAAAATACTTCTCAGTGGTTTATTTCAATGGAAACAAACGAGTTAAGAATTAAAGCTCTTAAGGCTATTGATGAAACTGATTTTTTTCCCAAACAAGGACAAAAAAGATTAAGAAGTATGATTCAAGACCGCCCAGATTGGTGTGTATCAAGACAAAGAGTTTGGGGAGTTCCTTTACCAATATTTGTGAGTAAAAAAACTGGAGAGCCATTGCGAGATCAAAAAGTTGTAGAAAAAATTGCCAAGATCTATGAAGATGAAGGTGGTGATGCCTGGTTTAATTCTGAACCCTCAAGGTTTTTATCACCTGAATATGACCCCAATGAATTTGAACAGGTAAAAGATGTAGTAGAGGTTTGGTTTGACAGTGGTTCAACTCACTCTTATGTATTAGAGGCTAGAGAGGATCTTCAATGGCCAGCATCTATGTATCTTGAAGGTTCAGACCAACATAGAGGGTGGTTTCATTCATCACTACTTGAGTCATGTGGGACAAGAGATAGAGCTCCTTTTGAAAGTATTTTATCTCATGGTTTTGTTGTGGACGGTAAAGGTAGAAAAATGTCTAAGTCCATTGGAAACGTTATCTCTCCAGATGAAATAATTAACAAGTACGGCGCAGATATTCTAAGAATCTGGGTTGTAGCCTCAGATTATTCTGAGGATCTTAAGATTGATAATCAGATAATTAGTTATCAAATAGACTCATATAGAAAAATAAGAAATACACTAAGATTTCTTCTAGGAAATCTCAATAACTTTAATAATAAGGGCTTAATACAACCAGACCAAATGCCCGAGCTAGAAAGATATATTTTAACCAGAATTTCTAACTTAAATGAAAGACTCAAGGAATTAGTTAAAAAGCATGATTATCATAGTATTTACACAATTTTATTGAATTTTTGTACCCTTGAATTATCAGCGTTTTACTTTGATATCAGAAAGGACACTCTGTATTGCGATAACACTAAAAGTTTAAAAAGAAGATCCACCTCAACTTGCCTTCATATCATATTTGAGTTTTTAACAAAATGGCTTTCCCCAATAGTTTCATTTACCTGCGAGGAAGCATGGAATAGCAGAGGTTACGATAATAGTGAAAGCATTTTACTACAAAATATTAAAGAAGAGGAATTTACTTATAAAGATATTTCTTTAGTAAATGTTTTTGATGAACTTAAACGAGTAAGAAAAAGTGTTACTTCAGCTTTGGAGCTAAAAAGGAATGAAAAATTAATTGGTTCAAGCTTACAAGCAAAAGTGACTCTCTTTTTATCTCAAGATACAACTAAAATTATAAAAAATTTGAACTTAGCAGAGATGTGTATTGTCAGTAATATAGAAATAAAAGATATTACTGAAAAATCAAATGGCTCAATTAATTTTGAAGATGAAGATATATATGTAGAAATTAAATTAGCTGATGGAGAAAAATGTCAACGATGTTGGACAGTACTTCCAGAGGTATCTTCAAATAATAATAATTTATGTAATCGATGTGAAGATGTTTGGAAATCTTTTCAACAATAAATCAAACACTAGTTTAATACTTTTATTTCTATCGCTTGTGATCTTAGACCAAGTTACTAAATCTCTAGTTATAAATAATTTTGAACTTTATGACTCTATAGTTATTCTTCCATCAGTTAATTTAACATTTGTAGTTAATTATGGCTTTGCTTTTGGATTATTGAACAATCCTTCCTTAAATCAAATATTTGTATCAGCTGTAATATTTTTAATAATTTTATATTTTTTATACCTACTTTTAAAAACACAAGATAGAATTTTTAGATTAACAATTATTTTAATTTTGGCTGGTGCAATAGGTAATTTTATTGACAGGGTAATTAGGGGTTTTGTTATTGATTTTATTGACGTATATATAGGTAAATTTCATTGGCCAGCCTTTAACGTTGCTGATAGCTGTATAACTTTGGGATTTGTGATATTGATGATAAATATTTTATTTTTAAATAAAAAATTATGAAAAATATATTAATAATATTATTAGCTATTTTTATAATATCTTGTCAAAGAGAGGTAAAAAATGAGCTAGGTCTTGGATACAACAAGACCTTAATTGTTCCTCCAATAAATGATCTACCCCTACCAGGCGTAACAGAAAAAAATAATAATTTAAATAATAATGATAATGCCATTATTAATTCAATATTAAATCAAACACAGGCAACAGATGTAGATCCAGCTATTATTAATAAAATAGATGGTGAAAGTGGCTATAAGACTGATGAAAACCTATTTCAAAAATTATTTAAAGGTAAAAGTAAAAGATAAAAAACTTTATTAATTTTAGGAGAGTAAATTGCTAATAAAAAATAATTCTAAAAATTTAAAATTTAATTCTAATTTAAATATCAATTATTCAATTAATGATTTTTTTTCGTTAGATATGTTCAATCCAATTAACCAAAAGAATTATTTTGATATGTACAAATTCGATTTATTTAAAAAAAAAAAATTTAGAACTCATGTATTTGGTATGGGAGGGTCTTCTTTAAGCTCAAAATTGCTTGCACAATTTTTAGACCCTAGTATTTTGGGTAAAAAGCTTTTTATTTATGACAATCCATCACCTTTAACAATTAATAATGTGTTATTAGATAAAAGTTTAAGTAAAAATGATAAGTTTATATTTATTTCTAAATCTGGAAATACAATAGAAACAAAATATTTTCTCCATTTAGTTATTAAGATACTTAATCAAAAAAAAGTTTCTAATATGTTCAAAGACTTTATTTTTATTACAGAAGATAAAGAAAGTTATATGAAGAATTTTGCACAAAAAAATGAGATTTTAACTTTTGATCATGATCCAAATATTGGTGGCAGATTTAGTATATTTTCAATCACAGCTTTACTACCATTAATATCTGCTGGTTTTTCGCTTACATTGATTTTAAATTCATTCAAAAAAGCTAAAAAACTTTTTTTAAAAAATCATATTAAATTATCAGAAAACACGTCATGTTCTATTGCCTATGAAAAAAAATATAATTTGAATATTTTAGTAGGTCTCAGTTATCATGATAAAATTAATGTATTAAATGAATGGTATAGACAAATCTTTGCTGAGAGTTTAGGTAAAAATAAAAAAGCAATAAATTATATTTCCTCATATGGATCTATTGACCAACATAGCCAATTTCAACTATATATTGATGGCCCATATGATAAACACTTTAATTTTTTTAAAATTAAAAATAAAAATAAATCAATAATTTCCAATGCTAGTCTAACTAAGGGTTATAATTTAATGAGCACTCTAGAAGATGGGGCTATAAAAACTCTCCAGCAAAAAAAATTTTTAGTTACACAAATTTCAATAGATGATGATTTCAACAGCTATTGTTATCTGTTGTTTTACCTAATTTTTGACATTTATTTAAGGTCAAAATATGAGAATATTAATTTCTTAGATCAACCGGCTGTTGAAATACTTAAGAAAAATACGAAAGCATAGATTGATAAATAATTTAATTAATTTTTTTAGTGCTAATTCAAAATTGCATTTATTAAAAATTTTTATTATTTTTGGATTAGCAGGATCTCTTTCAGTAATTTTATCTGATCCATTACTTCAATTAGTTTCTATAGAAAATTTTATTTCTAATAAGTTTCTCTATTGGGTAATAAGATTAATATTAATCTTTCCTATCTATCAATTTGTACTGATTGCTCTAGCTACAGTTTTTGGTGAATTTAGTTACTTTAAAAAGTTTTTTGTAAAGTTTATTAATTATTTTAAGATTAATTAAGTTCTAAAAAAAAATAGATTTTTATTTTTATATTGTTTTTTTAGAATTAGATTATCTAATTCTACTAAATTACTACTTTCTAATATTATAAGGATATTAGTATCTATCCTATTTAAAATCTTATTTTTTATTAATTCAAAGCTATGATCATAAGGAGGATCTATGTAAATTATTTGGCAGTAATTTAAGAAATTTATTTCTTGTTTATAAGGATCTATATTAAGTATTTCATAATTATCTTCATTAATATTTTTAATAAACCCCTCAATTTTATCAGTATGGTTTTTTTCAATATCATTAAATATAACTTTTTCAGCTCCCCTAGATAAAGCTTCTATTCCAATTGATCCCGTTCCTGCAAATAAATCACAAAAAATGACCTCATTAAGATTTACATTTAAATTTTTATTATGTGATAATAAATTAAATATATCTTCCCTTACTCTCGTTAACGTTGGTCTGTAATTACATTTAGACTCTACTAGAATTCTTCTACCTTTGTATTTACCGCTTATAACTCTCATCAATTTGCATTTCTTTATAATTTCCATATGTGATAGATTTCAATATAAAACGCCCATATGAAATTCTCTTAAGCTTTTCTACTTTTAAATTAAATAAGGTACAGATATTCCTTATCTCTCTATTCTTACCTTCAGTAATATCAAATCTCAGTACATGTTTATTACTATTAGAATGTAATAAGTTTACATTTGGCTTTTTATAAATTTCCTTTCCATAAATTTTTTTATTCATAGATTTAAGTTTATTTTCATCAAATGACCCTATTACATTCACTAGATAAGATCTTTTAATGTTTGATTTGGGCAGCTCCATATATCTTTTAAAAGAGGTTTCTTTCGTAAATAACAATAAACCCTCGGAATTATAATCTAATCTACCAATATAGTGATATTGGTGATATTTCTTAGGAAGAAAGTCATAAACAATTTTTCTATCTTTTTCATCTTTTTTTGATGTTATACATCCTTTAGGTTTATGAAATAGTACTATATTTAATTTACTAGATTTTGTTTTTTTTATTTCAAAAATATCTTTATCAGTTACTGATAAAAAAGGTCTTGCCTCAATATCACCATTTAGAGTAACTTTTTTACTTTTTATCAGACTTTCTGCTTGCTTTCTAGATATCTTAAATTTTATAGATAATTTTTTACTAAATGTTATTTTTTGCATGATCAGTAAACATCTTGATTATATTTTTATCAAATTCAGTTATTAAAAACTCTGGATGCCATTGAACTCCCATACATAAGGGATGTTCATTATGATGAAAAGCTTCAATTACATTATCAGGTGCATAGGCATCTATTATTAACTTTTTTCCAATTTTATTTATTGCTTGATGATGAGCACTATTAACGTAAATTTTAGAATTATCTTTGAATTTTTTTAGTTTTGATATATCGCTTAAAATAATTTCATGACTAGTTTCATTTCTAGGATTAGGTTGTTCATGTTCAATAAAAGAGTCTATATCTTGAATTAAACTTCCACCAAAAAATACATTAAGAAGTTGGCTACCTCCACATATCCCTAAAATAGGTTTATTATAAGGAAAGTATTTCTCTAATACTTTAAATTCAAAATTTGTTCTATCTTGAATAGTTTGAATTTTATCTGACTGTATTTTCTCTCCATAATATTTAGGATCAATATCAAAATCTCCCCCTGAAATAAGTAAACCATCCAAAAAATCCAAATTTTTTAACGTTTCTGTTATTGGAAGTATTACAGGTGTGCATCCAAATTTATGAAGGCAGTCTGAATAATGACGCCTTAAAGCAAACCATGGATACTTAGAATAAGTGTTTTCTTTTTCCTTATAATCAGTTGTAATACCGATGATTGGGAGTCTATTCACAATGAATAACCTAACAAATTTTATACGTCTTGTACTGAGTCAAAGTAAATTAGCTATGGAAAAAGGTGAAATTCCAGTAGCATCAGTGATAGTTGACCCTATAGATGAAAGGGTTGTTGCAAGATCTTTTAATCAAGAGATTGCTCTAAATGATCCAACAGCACATGCAGAAATTTTGAGTATAAGAAAAGCTTGTAAAAAATTAAATCAAAAAAGGTTAGATGGTCTTGTCATGATTTGTAATTTAGAGCCTTGTAATATGTGTAAAGAGGTTATTAAGTCTGCAAGATTGTCTAAAGTCTATTATTTATTTAAAAATGATAATCCTCGTCGAAAGACTATATCAAATATAAAATATATACTAATTGAAAATAATGAAGAAAATTTAATAAAAAAATTCTTTAGGAATAAAAGAATTAAAAATTAGCACCGATGTCAGATCTATAATATTTTTCTGGCCAGTCAATCATATCAGCTATTTCGTATACTTTCTTTCTACATTCTTGGTAGTCATTTCCAGACGCAACAATTGAGAGAACTCTCCCCCCATTAGAAAATATTTTGTTATCAATTAATTTGGTTGCGGCATGAAAAATATAAAAGTCATCATTATTTTCAAATTTACTGATATTTCTTATTTCTGTATTTTCTGGATAATTTTCTGGGTATCCCTTGGTAGCTAAAATTAAACAAATAGATTTTTTATTTTCATAAAACTCAATTTTTGCATACTTCAAATTTTTTGTTGCAGTTGAATGGAGTAAGGATAAAAAGTCTGACTTTACCCTTAGTGAGATACTTTGAATTTCTGGGTCCCCAAATCTAGTGTTGTATTCAAGTAAATAAGGCTGATTGTATTCATTAACAATTATTCCAAAAAATATTACTCCTTGGAATGCAATATTATCTTGTTTAAGACCATTGATTGTTTTTTTGACTATTTCTTCTTGAATAATCGTATTCAAATTATTCTCTAAAATAGGTGCAGGACTGATAGTTCCCATTCCTCCAGTATTTGGCCCAGTATCATTGTCTCCGATCCTTTTATAGTCTTGTGCTGAACCAAAATTTAAATAATCTTTTCCATCAGTTATTGTAAAAAAACTCAATTCTCTTCCTTCAATAAAGTCCTCTATTACTACTTTGTTATCTTCTTGGTTAAATTCCTTGTTAATAAAAACTCTTTTACACGCTTCTATTGCTTCGTTAGTGCCAGTGCAAACAAAAACCCCTTTACCTGCAGCTAAGCCGTCATATTTGACAACAATAGGCCCATTAAAGCTCTCTAAATAATTCTTTGCTTTTTCAAAATCAACAAATGTTTGAGATTTTGCTGTTGGAATATCGTGCGATTGACAAAACTCTTTCATGAACTCTTTAGAAGACTCAAGTTTTGCACCTTTCGAGTCAGGTCCAAAAACATTTAGACCATTATTCCTAAGTTCTCCAGCTATATTTTCTGATAAATAGTTTTCTGGACCTACAACAATAAGGTCAGGATTAATTTTAATACATTCTCTGATAATATCTTCTTTAGTAGAGATATTTTTACACTCGGCAATTTGGCTTATTCCATAATTTCCAGGAAAACAAAATACTTTTTCGCAAAGATATGACTTGTCAAGAATTCTACACAAAGCATGTTCACGTGCACCAGATCCTATAACTATGACATTCATTTATACAATATAATAAAGTATATTTATTCTGTGAATAATATTCCTGAATACACTGTATCACAACTGAATAGATCAATAAAAGACCTATTAGAAGAAAACTATTCTTATTTAAAGTTAGTTGGTGAGACAGGATCAGTGACTATAGCTAATTCTGGTCATGTATATTTCTCAATTAAAGAGAATGACGAAGTGATATCATGTATATGCTGGAAAGGGAGTTATGAAAATTTACAAATTAAAATTGAAGAGGGGACTGAATATAATTTTTATGGAAGGATAACTTCTTACTCTAAATTTGGGAGATCTGTATACCAGCTCATTATTGATCAGATAGAGTACAGTGGTACTGGCTCAATTTTAAAACTAATCGAAGATAGAAAAAAACAATTATCTTCAATGGGTTTCTTTGATGATAATAAGAAAAATAAACTTCCCAAGTATCCAAAATCTATTGGTGTATTAACATCTGCTTCTGGTTCAGTAATTCATGACATAATTCATAGAATTTCTGAAAGATTTCCAATTACACAAATACAGGTCTATCCTATTTCAGTTCAAGGTAAAAATTCACATATTGAAATTATTGATTTTCTTGACTCAATTGAAAATCACGAAACAAAAGATATACTTAAGCCTGATTTAATTATATTTGCCAGAGGCGGTGGTTCTCTAGAAGAATTAATGCCCTTTAACGAGCCAGATTTAGTAAAAAGAGTTTTTGATTTAAAAATTCCTAATATCTCTGCTATTGGCCACGAGACTGACTATACCCTATTAGATTATGTTTCAGATTTGCGTGCACCGACACCTACTGCAGCAGCTGAAATAGCTGTTCCCGATAAAAATTATCTATTTAATCACTTACAGGATTTACAAGAAAAACTAAATTATTCTGTTCAACAAAGATTTATAGTCATTGAACAATTATTATTGAAATTTAAAAATTCTGTAAACTATTTTTCAAATAAAATTAAAGATGTTGAAAGTAAATTAAGCAAAATAAATAATGAGAATTTAGAAACTATTTGTAATAAATTTTATAATAAATCAAATTTATTTAATGATATTTTTATAAGACTACAAGAAAGTAGTCCTAAACAGAAAATTTCAGAAATACAAAATAAAATTAAATATATTGATAATAATAATAAAACATCTGTTTTAAACAAGTTTAAGATACTTACTCAAAAATTATTTTTACTTAATAAGATACTTAATACTTCCTCAATTGAGAAAAATTTAAAAAAAGGATATGCAATATTGAGATCAGAAAACAATATTATTAAAAGCGTTCAATCTCTTAAAAAAATAAACTTTTTTGATGTTACTCTAAAAGATGGAGTTATTAATATTAAAAAAAAGTTATAATTTCCATCTTTGATGTACCCATAACCATTGTGCTGGAGAGTGTGTAATCCATTTTTCAAAATATTTTTTATGGATTGTTTCAACAAACTCTTTGATATTATAATTTTTATATTGCTCATAACGCATAGGTTTTTCAAAAATTATTTGAAACGTACCATTTTGGTTTCTGATTGAGTATACAGGACATATCATTGTTTTGTATTTGATTGCTAAGTTAGCAAAGCCATCTGTTGCTAAAGCCTTTTTTCCAAAAAAGTCTATTTCTAATCCACTACTATCTCTTTGATCAATTAATAATGCTAAATCTTCATTTTGTTTAAGAGCTTTAATCATAGATTTGGCACTTTCAGACCCTTTTTTGTAAAAAAAAGCATTATCATTTTTTCTATTTTTTTGAATGTAGTTATCAATTTTTTCGTTATTAGCATGTCTATAAACTGAGTGTAGAGTAAAACCGTTTCTCAAAATAAAGTTTCTTGTTAGTTCCCAATTTCCTATATGGGCAGATATAAAAATTTTTGGGCCTTGATGTGCTTTGATTTCATCTAATATATCTGTGTTATTAATATTAATATTTTCCCAGTCAAATTTATTTAGGTTAAAAAATTCAAAAAAAACTTTGCCAGTTTCTTTTAAGTTATCTCTCACTAATTTTGAACTTGTTTCATTATTTAAATTTAATACCTCTATATTACTTTTTATAATTTTCTTATATTTGGTGTATCGTCCAAAGAGACTAACTAGAATTCCTCCAAAATTTGAGGCAGAATTAAAACTAAATAATCCCATAAAATTTTTAAGAATTAAAAAAATTATAAACTCAAAGTAATTTCTAAAGATTTTAAATATATTTTTCAATTTCAGTAGCAAATTTTATATTATTATCAGAGACTATTTCTCCATATATAATTCCAACAGAACTTTTAAACTCATTAGGTATTCTTACATGGTCCTTCTCAGTTGTTACCAAAAAAGCATCATTTTTATTGGCTTGGTCTAGTAATAAAAATATATCATCAATAGTATATTGATGATGATCTGGAAATTCTTTTGTTAACACTAAATTTAAATTTTCAGATTTTAACTGATCAAAGAATTTTTTATTAAACCCTAAACCTGCAAAGGCGATCAATTTTTTTTCTTTGAATTCCGGACTAATTTCAATTTTAAATTTTAAAATATGTTTAAAATGACTCTCATTCAAGTCATTGCATTCTTTAGTATTTATCAAAAAAAATATTTGAGATTTTTTAATGGCATTATTTACTGACTCTCTCAAAGGCCCTGAAGGAACTAAGAGTCTATTCCCAAATGATTGAATAGAGTCATATACGTAAATAGATATATTTTTATGTACATTATAAGATTGAAGAGCATCGTCTAAGACAAGTATATTCGCACCATCTTCTTTTGCGGAAAGCATTGCATGAAATTTATTTTTACTTACCCAAGTTGTAAAATAATTTGACATCATTAAGGCTTCATCTCCCACGAAATTAAAGTCCATGTGAGGCTTTACTTTGATAACTTCATCTATTGTAGTTGATCCTCCATAGCCTCTAGAAATAATGTGAGGTATATAACCCATTTTTTTTAATTCTCTACATATATATAATACAGATGGTGTTTTTCCTGAACCGCCAATAATAGCACTTCCTACAGCAATTACAGGTAAGTTAATTTTTTGAACTTTTGAAAATTTTCTCTTAATTAAATTTCCTAAGGACCACACAATTGACAATGGAGATAAAAGAAGTGCATACAAAGAAACTGATTTTTGATACCAAAATTTTGGAGCTTTTAACATTTTTCAATCATTTCAGTAATATTTTTTAGACTATTTCTATTAGTATTAATAAAATTCTCAATTTCATTTGTATTATTAAAGTCTACTTCTACTAAATTATTAATCTCATTACTTATTGAGTCTAGGTTATCACTATTGATTGTTTTGCAAAGGTTAAGTTTCTCAAGATCAAGATATATTTCCTCAAAATTTTTATTAAAACTTCCAGAGAGAATAAAGCATCCATGCGAAAGAGGCTCTAAGGGATTCTGTCCACCGTGCTCTATTAAAGAACCACCCATAAAGACTATTTTAGATCGCTCAAATATAGACATGCTATCTCCAAATTTATTATGGATTGTTATTTTTTTTAAATTCTCAGAAATAACTTTTTCGTTTAAGTTTTCAAAATATTGAATATGACGAGGTATAATCACAACTTCATATATTTCATTTAAATTTAAATTTTTTATTATACCCAATACTTTATCATACTCAGATAGATGAATACTTGCAAAACAGACAATCTTCTTTTTGGACTCAGGTATATTTGTTTTAATATTAAATTTTAAGTTCCCGTAAAAATAAACTAGCCTTCCAAATATATTACTAATCTTATTCTGATCTTTTTTACTCTGGGCAAAAATTAATTTGTATTGTCCTCCAATTATTTTGCTTAATTTTGGATAATTAGACCACTTCGCATAGCTTTTATCTGATATTCTCCCATTTATTAAAATATTTTTTAAACTTTTCTTGTTTGAAATTAATAACCAATTAGGCCAAATTTCTGAGTCTATCCATAAAATTTTTTTAAAATTTGTTTTTGATAAAAATATATTTACGTTCCAAAAAAAATCTAAGGGAAGGAATATACAAAATAGATTAGGGTATTTTTTCTTTGACATCTCAAAAGAAGATAATGTTGAACATGATAAAACGACTTTACTATTATCTAAACTGTCCATTAAAAATTTAATAGAATTTAATTCACCTATACTAGCAAAATGAATTAAATAATCATGTTCACTAATTTGCTTATAATTTTGAATTGAAAAAATTTTTTGTTTAAATGATAAATAATTTTCCTTTTTGCCAAAAATTCTGATGAGACCAATAAATAAAATTATTGGATAGAATATAACTTGCAATAATCTGTAGCTAAAAATAAGCATCAATTATTTTTAAATTTTTATTCAAATTTTCTATTACAAATTCATTAAATGTATTTTCATCAAAATGATTTGGGTTTATGATTTCCTTTCCCCAAAAATAAATACCTTTGCTAAATGGTAATGGTATTTTTAATTTATCCCAATTGTTCAAGCAAAAAAAACGATTAGTTTTAAATGTTAATAGAGCAATTTTTAAATCAAATTTTTTTGCTAATTTATAAATATTAGTATTAATCTGATAAGGAGGTCCATGAGGGGCATCTGGAGTTATGTAAATGCATTCACCATTTTCAACTGCCAATGAAATGTCTTTTATAAGTGCTAAAGGTTTGTCTTTTTTACGTAAGAGAGGGTCCAATCCAAATTTTCTTTGAACCAAAGTGCTTATTTGACCATCTCTATGAGAGGTTGCAACAGGTCTTAATTTTGGTTTAAATTTCCAGCTAAATGTTGAGCCTATAAGTTGGTTGTGCCATATAAGGACAATAATTGATTTATTATCTTGTAATTGTTTCACTATGGTTTCTTCATTTACACCCGACCAATTACTTGTTTTTCTAATAAGTGATAAGGATAAATAAATTAAATTTACAAAAATAATTTTGAAAAATTTATTTTTCGATAGCTTTTTAAGCATTTTTTTTGATCTGTCTTTGATAAAGATTATAGTAATGTTTTTTCTTTGCTATTAGAGTTTTATGATTACCTTTTTCAATAATTTTACCATTATCTAAAAAGTAAATTTCATCAAAATTTTTAATCGTACTTAATCTATGGGCAATCACAACCATCGTAATTTTAGGAACATGATACAGATTATTAAAAAGTTTAGATTCTGTTTTTAGGTCTAGATTAGAACTAGGCTCATCAAGAAGCACAACTGGGCTTTTTTGAGCAAGGGCCCTTGCAATTGAAATCCTTTGTCTTTGTCCGCCAGATAACTTAACTCCATTTTCTCCAATTTTTGTATTCAATTTACCGGGTAGCTTATTTACAAAATCATTTACACATGCAATATTTGCAAAATGGTTTACATCAGTTAGTTTAATACTGGAATTATATTTAATATTTTCCAAGATAGTTCCATCAAACAGAACTGTCTCTTGACTGACAAGGCTAAAAATATTTCTAAGATTATTTAATTTTAATTTTTTGATATCAGTTTCATTTACTTTGATTTCACCTTTAGAAATGTCAAATAATCTCAAACACAGAGCAGTGAGTGTTGATTTACCGCCCCCAGAGGGTCCTACAATTGCAATTTTTTTTCCTGCTTTTACATCAAAATTAACCCCATCTATGATATTTTTGTTGGTATTTTCATATTTAAAAAAAACATTCTTTAAACTTAATGTATTAAAGTTTTTAATTGTCTTAGATCCACCAATTGTTTCATTTTTATAATCTATATACTCAAATATTCTAGTTGCAGCGCCAAGACCACTTTGAAGTAAAACATTTACATTTATAAGGTTTTTTAGAGGAGCATAGGCTAACATTAAACTAACTAAAAAACTCATTAATTGCCCAGCAGACATATTTTCATTAATTACAAAAACACCACCGCCAAATATAGCTAAACCAGCTGCCATCGAACCTAGAGTTTCTGTAAAAGGTCTGGATCGGGCAGTAATTTTTTCCTGTTTAAAATTTAATTTCCTTGCATGCTCAATTTCATTATTGACTCTTTTAATTTCAAAATTTTCTGCGTTAAAAGATTTAACATTTTTTATACCTCTAAAAACTTCCTCTAAATTCGAAGCTAATGTCCCAACTTGTTCTTGTAAATTTTTAGTAACTCTTCTAATTTTTTTTCCTAAGACTCTCACAGGAATAATTGCTAATGGAAAAATAACTATTGAAATACAAGCTAATTTCCAATTTTGATAAAACATGTTCCCTATCAAGACAGTTAAAGTTAAAGAATCTTTGATTAAAGCAGTGTAGGTATTTGCCATCGCTCCACTAAGGTAATAGGTATCTGTTGTAATCCTAGTTATTAAAGATCCTGTTTTATTTTTTATAAAAAACCCGTAGTGAACATTTATTATATTTTTAAAAACGTCACGTCTAAGTTTCTCAATTATCCTGTGACTCATGTATTGTAGGGAAGTAATTTGGATATAAGTAACTAATCCTTTGATTATTCCTGTAAATAAAATAGCTATAGGAATAAAATATAAATAAAACTTATCTGCATTTATTAAAACATTGTCTAAAGCTGGTTTAACCAACCATGCATGAAAACCTGTGCACAAAGCTGCAATAACCATACATAAAACAGCAACAAACATTTTTAATTTAAAATTAAGAAATAATTTAGAGATTCTTATAAAATGTTTTTTAGACTCAGACATTAAAGTGACTACCCATTATTATACTAAAAAGTAGGCTGATACCGTAATAGTTATTGCGTGAGAAGTACGAACTAGCTTTTTCAGGCTTATTTTTCCATATAAAATTAATATCTATTAAATTTATTATAAAAATTGGAATGATTAAAACTTTAAAAAGAAAGCCAAAATCTAAACTATTCCCATAAAATATTATTAAAAAATATTTAGTGATAATCATAATATTTAAAATAATCACTTTTTTCGATCCGAATAACAAAGTGCTGGAGTATAGATTTAAATCTTTATCTTCATTTTCATCCTGTGTTGCATAAATAGTATCGTAAGTTAATGTCCAAAAAATTAATGATGTATATAAAATACAAATAGACGAAAAAGGAATGTTAGAGCCTAGTGCTGCCCAACCTATAAAACATCCCCAATTATAAGTTAAAGCCAAAATAAATTGAGGTAAAATAAAAAATCTTTTCGCCAGAGGGTATAAAGCTATTAAAGGTGTGATAACTATACCTAAAATAATTGCCTCATAATTTAATTGTATAAGAATTAAAAAACCTATTACTAAAAGAGCAAGCAAAAGAATTAAAGCATTTTTGATACTAATTTTTGATGATGCAAGAGCTCTTCCTTTTGTCCTGATTACTTTTTTATCAATATCTGTGTCAATTAAATCATTAACTATACATCCTGCAGATCTCATAATTATTGAACCAAGAAAAAACATAAGTAATAAAACTAAAACATTATTAGACGCAATATTCCCTGAGGATGCTAAAACAAAGCCAATTGGGTAAAAAAGAAGAAGAAAACCTATTGGTTTATCTAATCTAATTAAAGAAAGATAAGAGTGTGTGAATGGTGGTAATAATTTAAAAATTAAATTATCTTTATAATCTTTATTCATGAAAAGAGTTTATTGTACTTCAATTTTGAAACAGGGTAGCACTTATGAGCTAGAAAAAAAGTATTATATCCATCTTGTAAAAGTAATGAGGTTAAAAGTTGGCGATCAAGTGTCTTTATTTAATAATACTTCAGGAGAGTGGAAATCTGAAATAGTAGATATCAAAAATAATTTATTAATTGCAAAAACAATTAGTTTAATTTCACCACCTCAACCAGAAACATCAATAGACTTAATGTTTTCTCCAATCAAATATCAAAATAGTGAGTCTGTTATTAGACAATCTACTGAAATGGGTATTAGATCTATATTCCCAACAATTTTTAAAAGAACTATAAATACAAAAATAAATCTTAATAAGTTTAATACTTATGCCATAGGTGCTGCACAACAAAGTGAAAGATTATCTATCCCAAATATTTATGATTTGACTAATTTAAAAAATCAATTGGAAATCATTTCCTCTAAAACAATTTTAATGTTCGACGAAAACCTTAAAGGAGTTCATTTATCTCAAGCTAAAATTAAACCAAATAGTGAAATTTTAGTAGTGATCGGACCTGAGGGAGGGTTTGATGAGGAAGAGAGAGCATTTATTTCTAAATCATCCAATAATTTCTTAAATGTGAGTTTAGGTTCGAACATTCTCAAAGCAGATACGGCAGTAATTGCCGCACTTAGTCTAACATTTCATTATTTTTCTTAATTATAGCGGGTTTAAGCGACATACTGTCAATATACTGTACTAAAAAGATTACTAATATGTCTTAAATGAAATCAATTATATCAATATTTTTTCTACTCATTTCTTTTGAGTTATATGGAAAACAAGCCACAGACTGGCAGTTAAGTTTTCAAAATCCTGCAACAGATTTAATGGGCAGTGTAGTTGGTCTTCATAACATAATTTTGATCGTCATGACTTTAGTAACTTTATTTGTTTTATTTCTTCTTTTTTATGTTTCTTTTCGTTTTAGTGCAAAAAGAAACCCAATCCCATCGACAACTACCCATAACACAGTCGTAGAAGTCCTTTGGACGGCAATCCCTATTGTCATTCTTGTGGTTCTTGCGATTCCATCATTTAAATTATTATACCAACAAGAAAAGAGTGAAAACTACGATATGACTGTCAAAGTCATTGGACATCAATGGTACTGGGAGTACGAATACCCTGATCACGGTGACTTTTATTTTGAAAGTTACATGGTTCAAGAACAAGATCTTGAAGAGGGTGACCTAAGGTTATTAACTGTTGATAACCCTCTAGTAATTCCAGCGAATAAAAACATTCAAATTTTAATTACAGCTGGTGATGTTCTTCATAGTTGGGCGGTTCCTTCAATGGGTTTGAAGACAGATGCTGTGCCAGGAAGATTAAACGAAACATGGGTAAATGTGAAAGAACCAGGGATATACAGAGGGCAGTGTTCCGAAATTTGTGGAAGTGGTCACGGTTTTATGCCTGTAGTTGTTAAAGTATTACCAGAAAGAGAATTTATGGCATGGGCTAATGAAGCTAAAAATAATTATGCCATTAACGAAGATATTGAAATTAACAAGCCAGAAGAGGAGATTGTCATTTCACAAAATAATATAATTCAATTAGAGGAGAATAATTTATGAGCTCAGAATCATTAGCTATGAATGATCACCATGATCATAAGCCTGGATTTTTTACAAGATGGTTTTTTTCCACAAACCATAAGGATATCGGAACATTATATTTAATTTATGCAATCATCGCAGGTGTAGTAGGTGGAGCTCTTTCAGTTATTATGAGAATGGAGCTATCTGAACCTGGCATGCAGTTTGTTGCAGATGGACAAATGTGGAATGTCATCATCTCAGCTCACGGATTACTCATGATCTTTTTTGTTGTTATGCCAGCATTAATTGGTGGCTTTGGAAATTGGTTTATTCCTTTAATGATTGGTGCTCCAGATATGGCATTTCCAAGACTAAATAATATTAGTTTTTGGTTATTAGTACCTGCATTGTTTTTAATTGCAGGCTCAATGTTTGTTGGGAGTGGAGCAGGTACTGGTTGGACTATTTATCCACCGTTAAGCTCTAATATTGGACATAGTACACCTGCTGTTGATATGGCTATTTTTTCACTCCATTTAGCAGGCGCTTCATCGATACTTGGTGCTGTAAATTTCATAACAACTATTTTAAATATGAGAGCCCCAGGAATGACTATCCATAAAATGCCTCTTTTTGTATGGGCAATGTTAGTTACTGCTTTTCTTCTTCTTCTTGCCGTTCCAGTTCTAGGTGGAGCTATTACAATGCTTTTAACTGATAGAAACTTTGGAACCACTTTTTTTGATCCAGCGGGTGGCGGAGATCCTGTCTTATTTCAACACCTTTTCTGGTTCTTTGGTCATCCTGAAGTTTATATTATGATTTTACCAGCGTTTGGTATCGTCTCACATATCGTATCTACATTCTCTAAAAAACCTGTATTTGGATATTTAGGCATGGCCTATGCAATGGTTGCTATTGGATTTATCGGTTTCGTTGTTTGGGCCCACCATATGTACACTGTAGGTTTTAGTGCAAATGTTAGAGCTTATTTTATGCTAGCTACAATTGTTATTGCCGTGCCAACTGGTGTTAAGATTTTTAGTTGGATTGCTACAATGTGGGGCGGTTCTATAACTTTTACAACTCCTATGTTATTTGCATTAGGATTTATATTTCTATTTACTCTTGGTGGAGTAACAGGAGTAATTTTGGCAAATGCAGGAATTGACGTCGTATTACATGATACATATTACGTTGTAGCTCACTTTCATTACGTTTTAAGTATGGGAGCGGTATTTGGAATATTTGCAGGTATCTATTATTGGTTTAGTAAAATGAGTGGAAAAAATTACTCTGAGTTTTTTGGTAAATTGCATTTTTGGTTATTCTTTCTAGGAGTAAATTTAACTTTCTTTCCTCAACACTTCTTAGGACTAGCTGGAATGCCAAGACGTATTCCAGATTATCCAGATGCTTATGCAGGATGGAATGTTATATCCTCAATTGGTTCATATATATCTTTTGCCTCATTTATTCTTTTTATTTTCATAATTATTTACGCATTATTAAAAGGTAAAAAAGCAGAAGCAAATCCATGGGGTGAGGGTGCAAAAACTTTAGAGTGGACACTACCATCTCCTCCACCTTATCACCAGTTTGATACATTACCTGAAGTTAAAAATTAATTTGTGTTAGAAAAAAAACATCAACAAACTTTCGTACAAACAGAGCAAAATCTGTTCTTTGCTCAAGTTGTAAATTTTTTAAAACAACTATACGTTTTAATTAAACCTGGTGTAATTTCTTTAGTTATATTTACTGCTTTATGTGCGATGTTACTTGCCCCATCAGATAAAAGTTTATTTATCAAAGGTGTAGCTCTTGTTCTTATTGCTATGGGTGCATCGGGATCAGCTATTTTGAATATGTGGTTTGATCGAATTATTGACTCAAAAATGGATAGAACGAAGTTCAGGCCTATTCCCTCAGGAAATATCTCAGCTAACACAGCACTTGGAATTGGTCTAATTTTCTCTTTTTTTTCTGTAGTGGCATTGTTTTTCTTTACAAATATTAAGGCCTCAATTCTACTAGCTTTTACTATTCTTTATTACTCTGTCTTTTACACTATGTATCTGAAGCATCGAACAGCACAAAATATAGTAATTGGAGGTCTGGCAGGCGCTCTCCCTCCAGTGATTGCTTGGATAAGTATATCTGGTGATCAGATTTTTTATCCTTTAATATTATGTTTAATTATATTTCTCTGGACACCGCCACACTCGTGGGCACTAGCTATTTTTAGAAACCAAGATTACTCTGATGCTGATATTCCTATGTACCCAGTCAAATACGGTATTAAGAAAACACTCGTGATGATGAATATTTATACTTTTTTTATGGTTGCTTCAGTTAATTTTCTTTATTTTTTTAAATTCGCTGGAATGAGTTTTTTTATAGGATCTAATGTTCTCAACGCATATTTTATTTACAAGCTATTTAAATTAAATAAATCAAAAAATTTACAGAAAGACTCAATTAAACTTTTTGGATATTCAATTGTTTATTTATTTCTTATTTTTTCATTAACAGTAATTGATAAATATTTATTCTAATGAAGAGAA
Organism: uncultured Alphaproteobacteria bacterium; assembly: GCA_902521795.1. Taxonomy (GTDB): domain Bacteria; phylum Pseudomonadota; class Alphaproteobacteria; order HIMB59; family HIMB59; genus HIMB59. Next base: position 62,403 of record CABYSX010000004.1, on the reverse strand, counting down.
AAAATAAAAATTTATTGGTCTTAGCTTTACTATTCATGCTTGTTACAGCATTTTATTTTATTACAATATTTAGAATTAAATCCGGTATTTGAACATATCAAATAAAAACAAAACATTATTTGTTTTAATATTGATACTTGGTTTTATGCTGAGTTTAGTAATTTTTTCTGTTCCATTATATAAGCTTTTTTGTGACATAACCGGTTTCCAAGGTTTTAATAAAGAAGTTCAAATCCAAGAACAAGACCAAAATTTGAATTCAGGACAACTTGATATAAAAGTCATTTTCTCAGCTCAGGTGAATGATGGTTTGGACTGGATGTTTGAGGCACCACAAAAAATGAATATTACTGAGGGTGTTAAGTATGACGTGGTTTTTAAAGCTAAAAATAATACTGGCATTGAGTCCACCGGCACATCTATTTTTAATATTTTACCACCTAAAATTGGTCCATATTTGTTTAAAATAGAATGTTTTTGTTTTATAGATCAGACTATCCAGCCAAATGAAGTTGTTTCGTTTCCTGTCACTTTTTACTTAGATCCCTTAATACTTGAAGATCCTGAGGCAAGTAGGACAAAGAATGTCACTTTGTCATATACCTTTTTTGAGAAAAAAGAATGAAATATAAATCTTAATGGTTGATTTAGTATTCAAAGACTCAGAAAAGAAACACAAATTCCACCTAGTAAATCCAAGTCCTTGGCCTATCGTTGGTGCTTTTTCAGCTCTTTTTTTAGTTTCTGGTGCTATTTTATATATGCACTATGACATGATATGGCCGATGCTAGCTGGTCTTTTTTTAATACTTTTTACTATGTTCATGTGGTGGAGAGATATTATTAAAGAAAGCACCTTCTTAAAAGTTCATAATTCAATTACGGAGATTGGTCTTAGGTGGGGGATGGCTCTATTTATCACCTCAGAAGTTATGTTTTTTGTCGCTTTTTTTTGGGCTTTTTTTGATGCAAGTCTTTTGCCTAAAACATTTTTAGCTGAATACAAAGAAGTTTTTACAGGCACTCTTGGAATAGGAGTTTGGCCTCCAAAAGGAATTGAAACTTTTGATCCATTAGACATACCATATTTAAATACTTTAATTTTACTTCTATCAGGCACTACATGTACATGGGCTCACCATGAATTAAGAGAGGGAAATAATAAAGAGGCGCTTAAAGGTTTATATTATACAGTTTTTTTGGGTTTCATATTTTCTCTTTTACAAATATATGAATACCAACATGCAACTTTCGGTTTTACTGAAGGTATATATCCTTCAACTTTTTACATGGCAACTGGTTTTCATGGATTTCATGTTTTAATTGGTACTTTGTTTTTATTAGTTTGTTTACTGAGAATAAGAAAAGGTCATTTAACCACAGAAAGACATTTTGGATTTGAAGCAGCTGCATGGTATTGGCATTTCGTCGATGTTGTTTGGTTGTTTTTATACATAAGTATCTACTGGTGGGGAAAATAGACCAAAAATTTTATTCACTAAAATCCCTTCAAATAACAATCTATGAATAAGTCATCCTTAACATTTTTATTCATTGGTATTTCAATTCTAACTTTCATTTTAGGGTCATGGCAATTATTTAGACTTAATTGGAAAAATGATCTAATGGATAATATTAATGACTCAATTATTAATCCTGATCTATTCTCTAATGATAATAAATACAATAATTTAGTTTCAGTAAAATTAGACAAAAATTACACAATTTTAGATAAACCAATCTTTATAGAGTCCAAAACATTCAAAGGAAAGCCAGGATATCACCTGATACTTCCTCTAAAATACAATAAAGAGATATATAGTGTAATCAATTTTGGATGGTTTAAAGATAAAGATTCTGATCAAGTCAAAAATATTATTAAAAAATATTTAGCTGTTAATAATGTAAAAGTTTATATAAGAGAATTCAATTCAGATAAGCCATTTTTTACTCCTGAGAATGACATATTAAATAATACCTGGTATTCAGTTAATAAGAGTGATTTTAATCAATTTTATCAATATGAATTTCCATCAAAATATTATTTTGTTTTACTAGATGATAGGATAACTAAATATAGTTTTAATCCTCTGGTATTTTTGAGAAATAATCATTTGAATTATTCAATAACTTGGTTTTTGTTAAGCTTATCAAGTATCATAATGTTGTTAATTATTAGGAAGAAATATGAATAAACTCAGAGATTATTTCAAGAAATATTATGTCTTAAATGATGTCAGTGGAGTTTTATTTTGGGATAATGCCACTAATTTACCAAAAAAAAGTATCGACTCTAGATCAGAGCAAATGTCTATTTTATCTAAATTTACTGACACAATATTTAGGGGCGAGGAGGTTCAAGAAGAGATAGAAAAAGCTGAAAATACAAAATTGACTGAAACAGATAGTAAGTGTTTAAAATTAATGAAGAGTATTATCATAAAAGAAAATGCTATTGATCCAGATTTAAAATCTTTACTGATTAAAAAAAAATTAACTTGTGAACATTTATGGAGAGAAGCTCGAACAAAAAATAATTGCTCAATAATTGAACAAGATTTCAATGATTTATTAGATTTAGTGCATGAAGAGGCTAGTCAGTTATCCTATGCTACTAAATTAACACCTTATGACTCTCTAATTTCAAAATATGACATAGACTATGACTCAGTAAAGATCGACGAAGTTTTCTCTATTATTGATAAAGAAATAATACCTAAGTATAAAAATATACAAAAAATTAAATCTCCTTTCATTTATAAATCGGATATTTCTGACGCAAAAATAATAAAAGAGATAAAAATAAAATTACAACAACTCAACTTTGATTTTGACAGAGGAAGAATTGACCAATCTCATCATCCGTTTTGTGGAGGTGCCACAAATGATGTACGTATAACAACAAGGTTTGAAGAAAATATATTAGAGTCCTTATCAGCTTTGTTTCATGAGACAGGTCATGGCGTATATGAGCAAAATCGACCAAATCAATACCTTTATGAGCCATTGGGTCAATCTCGGAGTTTAAGTGTGCATGAAAGTCAATCTCTCTTCTTTGAAAATCATATCTTTAAATCGCAGACTTATTTTAAAATTATTAATACCATCTTTGATAACTCTAAAGATTTGGAAAAATCGTTTTTAGAGCATTACCACACTGTTAGAATTAACCCAATCAGAGTTAGTGCTGACGAATTTTCTTATCCAATTCATGTATTTATTAGATATCAAATTGAGAAGGAAATATTCAAAAATAAAATTAAATTTAAAGACATAAAAGATTTATGGAATAAAAAATACCTAGATCATCTAGAAATAGATCTAATCTCAGACTCAGAAGGAGTACTACAAGATATTCATTGGTATGAAGGAATATTTGGTTATTTTCCTACTTACGCTCTTGGTGCAATGATAGCCTCTCAAATCAAATATAATTGTCCTTTGTTTGACATTTTTTTGAAAAACCCTGATGAAGAAAATATTAAGCAATTAATTATATGGTTAAATAATAATATTCATCAAAAAGCCTCTTTATATTCTTCTGATGAAATGTTACAAAGCATCTCTGGTGAAAAACTAAATTCAAAATATTATTTAGAGCATTTGGTTGGTAGATTTGTTAAATGAAATATATAAGCACAAGGAATAACAAAACTGATTTTTCTGCTGTACAGGTTCTAAATTATGGCCTAGCACCAGATGGAGGACTCTTTATTCCAAAAGAAATTCCAAAATTCAGTATTGATCAAATTAATGCACTTAAAGGAAAAAATTATTTTGATATAGCAAATTTTATTCTATCACCTTTTTTATTAGATTTATTTGACTCTAAAACAATTAATAAGATAATTCACGACGCCTATAGTAAATTTGATCAAGAAATCGTCTCAGTATCAAATATAGGAGACAATGAATTATTAAATTTATTTCATGGTCCTACATTAGCTTTTAAAGATTATGCAATGTGCTTGTTGGCAAAAATATATGAGTACTATTTAAAAAAAGAAGATAAAAAATTATTATTAATTGGCGCAACTTCTGGAGACACTGGTTCTGCAGCGATACAAGCTTTTAAAGGTATTGATAACATTAGTATTTTTATACTTCATCCTCATAATTCCACATCTCTTTTTCAAAGAAAACAAATGACTACAAGTGGAGCAAATAATGTTTTTAATATTGCCTTAAATGGAAGTTTTGATGATTGTCAAAATTTAGTAAAAAAACTTTTTAAAGATAAAAATTTAAATGAGACCTTTAGTTTTACTGCTGTGAATTCAATTAATTGGTTCAGGGTATTACCTCAATCTATCTATTATGCTTGGTCTTATCTAAATTGTAATATTGATAACTTTGTAGTGCCAAGTGGAAATTTTGGAAATATATATTCTGCTTATTTACTCAAGTCTATGGGATTTCCTATAAATAAATTAATTGTTGCAACAAATGAGAATAATATCTTACATCGAATTATAAGTAATAATGATCTACATCTCTATAATGTTGTAAAAACTAATAGCCCTAGCATGGATATAACTATATCAAGTAATTTTGAAAGGCTCATAGCTGAGTTTCTTGGACCAGACTCAACTAAAGAACTATTTCAAAATATTCCAAATAATGAACATAATAAAAAATTAGATAGCTCTATTCATAACTTATTATCAGAGAATTTTTTATCAGAAAATGCAACCTCTGAAGAAGTTGAAAATCAGATTAAAAATACTTATGAAAATCATAATATATTATTAGACCCTCATACGGCAGTAGGAGTAGTATGTGCTGAGAAATTAAATCTCAAAAAAGTAATGTGTTTAGCCTGCGCTCATCCTGTAAAGTTTCAAGAAACTGTTCAAAAAGTATTAGGCAATAACATCAACTACAATAAAAATATAGAATTTTTAAATAAAGAAAAATTTGAAATTTTAGATAATAATTTCGAAGATTTAGGAGATTACATTAAATTAAATGCCTAATATTCATAAATTAAATAATGGGATGACGCTTATTACGGACCACGTTAACACTGTAGAAACAGTTAGTGTAGGTATGTGGAACAAGGTAGGGGCTAGGAATGAACGTAAAGAAATTAATGGTGTTGCTCATCTACTTGAGCATATGGCTTTCAAAGGAACAAAAAATAGATCTGCTGCGCAAATAGCTAAAGAGGTAGAGCTAGTTGGAAATTCTCATAATGCATATACATCAAGAGAAATTACAGCTTATTATATGAGTGGTTTAAAAGAAAATGTTGAATTATCAATAGACGTTATTAGTGACATACTTCAATTTTCTACATTTGACTCAAAGGAGCTTGATAAAGAAAGAGGTGTAATATTACAAGAGATTGGTATGTATGCAGATGAACCAGATAGTATTGTAGGCGATAAGTTCGACGAGTTAGCATATCCAAATCAACCGATGGGAAGATCAATTTTAGGAACTTCTGAAATTATAAAATCTATATCAAGAGATGAGGTAGAGGGTTTTATGAAAAGTTTTTATAATCCATCGAAAATGGTATTTTCTGTATCCGGAAATTTTGATGAAGACAAAATCATAAAAATTGTTGAGGAAAAATTTCAAAATCTTCCTCAAGGTAATGATGATTATATTCCAAAATCTTCATATGTAGGAGGGGAATATCGAGAAGAAAAGAATTTAGAACAGGTTAAGTTATTACTAGGTTTTGAGGGTGTAGATATTCACTCAGACCTTTATTATTCTACAAGAGTTTATTCAACACTTCTTGGTTCTGGTATGTCTTCAAGACTATTTCAGGAAATAAGAGAAAAAAGAGGCCTTGTTTACAGTATATACAGTAGTGGTGATTTTTTTTCTGACTCTGGTATTTTTTACGTTTATGCAGGCACTGGACACAAGGAAGTCAAAGAATTAATTCCTGTTTTATGTGATCAATTAAATATAAATGCCAACACTTTCACACAAGAGGAATTAACTAAAACTAAAGCAAAATTTAAAGTAGGTATTTTAAAAGGAGAGGAAAGTATTTCTTCAAGGTGTAGATCTAATGCATCTAGCTATCTAATGCATAATAAACTTCGATCACCAGAGGAATTCATAGCAAAAATAGATGCAGTACAATTAGAGGACTTGGAAAAAGCAAGAACAAAAATACTTGAATCTAATTTAACAGTCTCATCTATAGGACCTATTGAAAATCTTGAAACTTTAGACTCAATTAAACGAAGACTCAGTTAATGACTCAGCTGCTTTTCTAGCAAGTTCGTCAACTTGATTATTAAATTCATTAGTATTATGGGCTTTAACCCAGCACCAGCTTACATTTTTTTTTTCACAGAGATTATCTAATCGCTCCCAGAGCTCTCTATTTTTAACTTGCTTTTTTGTTGATGTTTTCCAATTATTTTTTTTCCAATTAAATATCCAACTAGTTATTCCTTCTTTGACATAATTACTATCTGTATTGATCGTAATATCATTATATATATTTAAAAACTCTAGTGCTTTAATAGCAGCTATCAGTTCCATTTTATTATTTGTGGTATTTTTTTCAAATCCAGCTCTATATCTGATATCTTTTTCTTCGGCAATCAAGAATGCCCAACCTCCATTTCCAGGATTGCCAAGACATGAACCATCTGTATAAACGTTAATCAAAAAAAATCCTGTATATTATTTTCCTCATGAAATTTAAAAATTTCAAAAAACTCTATTGGATTTTTATGTTTTACATTTCCCTCATAATTAAAATGTAAGTCATAAAGTCTTGTTAAAAAAAATCGAATAGCACTTACTTTTAAGTAAAAGTTAAAATTATCCTTTTCCTCAATAGTTAATTCAAAGTTGTGCTGGTAAGATTTAAGAAAATTTATGTAGTTATACTCATCAAATTTATTCTTTTCAAAGAACCAAGCATTAACAAATGTAGCCAAATCATAAATCACAGTATCAGTGCAAGAAAAAAAGAAATCTATAAAACCTGAAACTTGGTTATCTAAAAAAAATATATTATCTTTAAATAAATCTGCATGAATATTAATTTGCCTCAAATTTAAAGGAAATTTATCTTGAAGATCATTTATTTTTTCAAAAATATATTTATATTCCTCAATATTAATTTTAGGATCACTTTTTGAAAAACTTTCAGTGATATGTTTCCAAGAAGGTAATAGCATCATATTTTTTCTGTAGAGATTTGAGCTACTTCCAGATAGATGCAAATGTGCTATTGATTTTCCTAGTGAGTTTAATTGTTCTCTATTACTTCTAAAAGTAGGCCTACCTTTAACAAAAGTGTAGATACAACAGTGTTTTTCTTTAACTTTAAATATATTTTCATTTTTGATACTTATGCTTAATGGACAATTTACACCATTTTTACTAAATAACCCCATGAGGTTATTAAAATATGGTAGGTCAGTCTCTTTTGTTCTCTTCTCAAAAAGAGTTAGTATGTATTTCTTTGAGTCATTTAAATGGACTAAATAATTTGTATTTTCTACTCCCTCTTTTATACCCTCTAACTTAACTATTTCTCCAAGTGATTTGAATAACTCTTGGGCATCTGTGCGAGATATAGTTGTGTAAACTGCCATTTGATTATTTTTTAATTAATGTATATATGATGCATAATATTCAACAATGATAAAAAATAAATTTATATTATGTTCAATTTTATCTCTTTTTTTAGTTGCATGTTCTATTTCCAATCCATTAAAAAAAGAGGCAAATGTAATTAATAAAGATTGTCCTCAATCACTAATCTTATACAAGGCAAGATCTCTTGATCTTGGTAATGCAAACATTGAGCTACAAAATGAATATACCCTCAATTGTTATTTGTTCGTGAACGAAGATATAGTAGAAATTTCTACCGACTACAAATTAAATTTACTTTTGTCTGAGGAAGAAAAAAATACTTATAAAGTTGAATTGATAATTTTCGTCACAAATCTTAATGAGGACAATAAAATTGCTGAGTTCCAGTATTCCAAAGACCTAAAGCTTGTTAGGGAAGGTTACAAATGGCATAACTTTGATCTTAATGACAAATTTCAAATTGATTTAGATACTTATGATCAGGGAATAAAGATTTTTTATGCTATTAATTAACTGATTTAAGGTCAATTACACTATTATCTAATATTTTAGTTCTATTCTCATCAGATAAATTTGAAAAATAATTTTTTATAATGGCATTCAATTCAATTGAGGCCTGACTTTTAATAGATTGGATAGCAGACAGCTCAATTTGTTTAATCCGATCTGTAGAATTCTTTTCTTTTGATTTTACAGTTTGCCTTGTCTTTTCAATTATATTTTTAGAAATAGACTCTGCTTGCGACTTAGCATTAGAAATGATTTCATCAACTTTATTAGACAAATCTAAAGTCCTTTTTTCTGCATCTTTGAGTCTCTCTTCAGCTTCTGTAAAAGACTCAAGAGACTTATCTATATTTTGTTTAATCTCTTCAATTTTTGAGTCTAAACCACCTATCATCATACTTTTAAATGGTTTAATCATCAAAATCACGAAAACTATAAATGAAATTAATAGCCAAAACTTAGGATCTGAAAATAAATAACTCATTAAATAGTAATATTACCTTTTTCTATTTTGGTTACTTTAGAGATAAAATTGGTAGCTGAGTCTTTAAGTTGGACATTTAGCTCTGATATGGCTAAATCTTTTTCTTTAGTCACTCTTTCCTCAGTTTGCCTAATTTCTTGTTGGATTTTTTCCTCAGTAGATTTAATTAAAGTCTCGCTTTCTTGAAGAGCTTTATCTTTTGCATCATTTATTATCTCTGATGCTTGGTTTTTAGCTTCTTTTAGCTTAGCCTCATAGTTTTCAATTATTGACTCAGCTTTTTTGATTAATTCATCTTGTTTAGAGATATGTGATTTAACAAAATCATCTCTTTGATTCAAAAAAGCTCTAATTTTAGGGAGTGTTATATATGTTAGTACTGAAAACAGTATTACAAAAAATACACCCAGCCAAAAAAGCTGAGAAATAAAAAATTCTACTTGCTCTAATTGAGGCATAAGTTACTCAATCTCCTTAGGAAAATAATATTACTAAGGCTATAACTAATGCGAATAAAGCAATAGCTTCAACTAGGGCAAAACCCAACATTGTCATGGTAAAGACTTCATTTCTTGCAGCTGGGTTTCTTCCAACAGCTGTAATAAATGCAGCAAAAACATTACCAATACCAATACCAGCACCGATCACACCAATCACGGCTAAACCTGCACCTAAATATTTAAGTCCTTCAACTAGTTCCATATTTACCTCCTTATGTACATCTAGTGTAAGTGTAAAGCGTCGTTAATATACAAACATGTTAATATCGCAAAGACATATGCTTGCAAAAATGCTATCAGTATTTCTAAACCTGTTAAGGCAATTATAAATACTAACGGCAGAATTCCAAAAATTCCTAAAGCAGATACAAAACCCGCAAAAACTTTTAATAAAGTATGACCAGCAAGCATATTAGCAAAGAGTCGAACAGATAAACTTATAGGTCTAGATAAGTAAGAAATTATTTCTATAGGTATAAGAAGAGGGAGCATATAAATAGGTAAACCAGGAATTACAAAGAAGCCAAAAAACTTTACACCATGTTTTACAAAACCTAAAATAGTAACAAAAATAAAAACACCCATGGCAAGTGCAAGCGTAACAATAATATGGCTAGTAAAGGTAAAACTATAGGGGATCATTCCAAAAAGATTACCAAAGAGAATGAACATAAATAAAGTAAATACTAAGGAAAAGTACTTCTTCCCCTCTTTGCCAACTGTGTCACTTAATAAACTATTAATAAAACTAAAACCTAGTTCTGCTGCTACTTGCATCCTAGACGGGTAAAGATCACTTACAGAATTTGTTTTTTTTGATTTTAAAAAAGGTGCAGTAAAAAATATCATTATAAACGCAGTCGTTACAGTCATCCATAAAGCTGAATTGGTAAATGAAATATCTAATCCAAACAGATTTATGTCTATTATTGGCTGAATTTCAAACTGTTTAAGGGGACTTTCGCCTTTGGCCATGGTGGTAATAAAACAGATTTATTTGGGATTTTCTATGCGACGTATAAGCCTGTAAATATTCAGCAAACCAGCAAAAAAACCAAGTATTATCAACGTTATTAACCCAATAGGCTTGCTGTTAAACATCTTATCTATAAGCAAACCAATAATAACAGAAACTATTAAGGCACCTAATAGCTCTGTTGAGATTCTATATGCAAAGCTAAGACCTTGCATCTTAGGTTTGTTGTCAGGTTCTTCATTATTGCCCATTATTCAGCGTACTTTACTGCTTCTTCTAATTCTACAGAGACTATTTGAGAAATTCCCTCTTCAGGCATTGTAACACCATAAAGCCTATCTACTCGAGACATGGTCATTCTATTATGAGTAATAATTATAAATTTAGTTTGCACTTTTTCAGAAATTTCCTCAACCATACTACAAAATCTGTCAACATTATTGTCATCTAAAGGGGCGTCAACCTCATCTAATATACAAAAAGGTGAGGGGTTTGCCATGAATACAGCAAATAATAGAGATATCGCAGTTAATGCCTGCTCACCCCCTGATAAAAGAGTTATATTTTGCATTTTTTTTCCAGGAGGACTTGCGAATATCTCTAGACCTGAATTTAGCGGGTCTTCATCATTCTGTAAAAGTTTTAAATAAGCTTTCCCCCCACCAAATAATTTGGTGAAGAGTCTTTCAAAATTTTCATTAACAATTTTAAAAGCATCTTTTAACCTAGTGACACCTTCTTTATTAATTTTATTAATTGCCTCGTGAAGCTTTTCAATAGACTCTTGTATCTCATTTTTATCTTTAATCGTTTCATCAACTTTTTCTCTTAATTTAACATATTCATCTTCAGCAAGTAAATTTACAGCACCAATTCTCTCTCTTTCAGCATTCAATCTTGAAACTCTTTTTTCTGCAATCTCTAAATCTTCATCTTTCTTGAATTTTTCTACTTCATTTTCTAAATTTAATAAATCGACATTTATTTTTTCTCTACAAGATTGTGCGAGCTGAGTTAAGTTATTTGAATAATTTGAAATTTCTGATTCTTTTCGAATTAACTCCTCTTTAACAACTGAGTAATTTTGTTCTTTACTTCTCAACTCTTTGGAGAGTTTTTCTAAGAGATTTTCTTGTTCTTGTAACTCGTTGTCAAAAAGTTTTTTTTCACCATCTAGTTGATTAATTTTATTCAGTAAAAACTGTCTTTTACTATCAATATCTCCTGGGTTATTCTCAGATACTTCTAATTCTTCCTTTGTGTTTTTTATTCTCTGATTTAAATCATCAGTTTTTTGATTTGTGACCTCTAAAATTCTTTCCCATTCAATAATTTGCTTTTTGAGATCATTCAGTCTCTTTTCCTTTAATTCTGAGAGGATTGTAGAAATATTTGCTTCATAGCTACTTGAAATAAAAAGGCCATCCCACCTCCACAAATTACCCTCTAAATCAACAATAGCTTGACCGATATTTATTTTACTATGATTTTCTGTTCCTTCTTTTTTTGTAGATACGATTGCTACATTTTTAAGTTTATTAATTACTTTTTTCGGGGCTTTTATAACATTTGAAGCTAACTCACAATTAAAATTAAATTTTTTTGTAGCGTTCTCTCTTAAATGCTCACTCCAATAATATATATCATCTGGCTCAAGTGATGCCAAAAGCTCTTTACCAAAAATAGCAGCTACTGCATTTTCATATTTTTTATCAAAGGAAATATTATTTAGTAAACTTTTATCAGATTGATTTATGGGTTTGTCACGATTTTCTGCTTCAAAATCCTTAGAAGACAAATCTTCAATATCTTTTTTTATTGTCTTAATTTTATTATTGGTATCTTCAAATTGTTTTTGTTCGATTAGCAAATCTTGATTTAGTTGTTTTATTCGATGCTCTAAATTTATTTTATGTTCTTCAAAACGCAATTCTTCTTGTTTTAGATTTTCTACAGTCATATTCAATCTATCTAGTTCGCTATTCAATGAGTAAGATTTTTCTCTCATTGGGGGAATTTTAACTTTTAAATTCTCATATGCTTGATCTTGGATTGATACATCACCTTGAAAGTCAGCAAGCTTTATTTTAATTTTATCTTTTTCCTCATTCAGTTTTTCAATAATAAGTTGAAGTTCGTTTCTCTTAACAAAAAATACAGAAGCTTCAGCATTTTTGATTAATGTTGATATATTTCTAAATCTTTCTGCTTCCTTAGCTTGCTTTTTAAGAATAGCTAATTGTTCTTCGTATGTCTCAATTACATCTTCTACTCTTAGTAAATTATTGTTAGCACCTTTTAATCTTAACTCTGCATCGTGCCTTCTAGACTGTAAACCTAATATTCCTGCAGCTTCCTCTAATACCATTTTCCTATCTTCTGGTTTAGCTTGAGTGATAGCTCCTATTCTTCCTTGGCTAACTATAGAAGTAGATCTTGCTGATGTAGATGCATCTGCAAAAAGTAATTGTATATCTTTTAATCTAACTTCTTTACCGTTTATGAAGGAATTTGTTCCCTCTCCCCTCCAAATCTTCCTGGCAATCTCTAATTGTTTGGACTCAAATTTATTTTCTAAATCGCTTCCTTCAATATTTACAAATAACCCTACCTCTGCAATATTCCATGAAGGACGGCTATCAGTTCCATTAAAAATCAAATCATCAATTTCTTTACCACGAAGCTGTTTAGCAGAGACCTCTCCTAAACCAAACCTAACTGCCTCAACAATATTTGACTTTCCACAACCATTAGGACCTACAATCCCAGTAAGCCCATTTTTTATCTCAAAATCTGTAGGCTCAACAAAAGATTTAAAACCTTTAATTGAGAGTTTATCTAAAGATAACAAATTAATTATTCAATTTTTTTTTAATTATTTTTATAAATTCTGAAGCTGGTCTATTACCTTGAACTTTTTCTCCATTAATTAAAAATGTTGGTGTGCTCTCAACTCCAAAAATGTTTTGAGCATCAACTTGTAGGGATAAAAGTCTGTTGTGGGAGTCCTCATCTTTTAAACAAGATTGCAACTCTTCATCTCCAAGTCCATGTTGTAATCCATAACTATTGAGTAATTCAATTATCTCTTCTCCTGAACTTGCTTTTGTCCAAACATCATAGTTTCTATAAACAGAGTCGACATAGCTTGGACGAATACCTTCGTTGCAATTTGCTACGATTGTTGCGTAAAAAGCGGCTTGGTTTAATGGAAAGTCAATTAAGTAAAAATTAATATTCTTGTATACGTTGCTTTCCTTTAATTCTTGAAGTGTTTGGTTATGAAATTCAGCACAATGCGAACAGCTAAATGAAGAAAACTCAATTATATCAACCGTATTTTCCTCTAATGACTCAATTAAAGGCTTTATATTATTATCATCAATATATTGTTTATATTCGTAATCTTTCGATATTGCCGAGTTAAAGAAGAGCACTCCCCAAACAAGTATTAAACTAATTATTTTCATATATCCTTTTATTAATATTTTCAAAAATAGATCTTACTTCTTGATCTTTTATATCATTAAATTTTTGATTATTAAGAGTTTTTCCAGAAGCTTTGTTGGATAAGTTAGTATTATTATCAAACTTTGAATTACTATGAGAAAGGTCTTGAAAAAATACGATTTTATTTACTCTTGTTCCAGTCACTTCCTCTATTTTTATGATGATTTCATTTGTCTTAGAGTGCATCTCAAATGATTTACTAGGGTTCACTCTAAATTCAAAGATAACAGATTCTATTCTATGATTAATTATAGTTTTTTTTAATTTAACAAATTTATTATTTTTACCAAAAATATACTCCCAATCTTTAAGAAGAAGAGTATTTATTTTTAGTTTTTTTTTATTTACTTTATTAACTAAATGAAAAGCAATGTCATTGAGCTTGGAGAATTTTTTCATAAAAATAAATTTATTCCATTAATTCTACATTGGTTTAAAAAAAATCAAAGAAACTTATATTGGAGAAGAAATAGAGATTTATATCTAACTTATTTATCAGAAATTATGCTTCAACAAACTACTGTGAAAACAGTAGAAAACAAAATATTAGAAATAATAAACATTTTTCCAAGTTTTAATTCTTTTAAAAATAAAAAATTAGAACAATTACTCAAAGTTTGGTCAGGTTTAGGTTATTACAACAGGGCAGTAAATTTATTCAAAGCAGTAACAATTATTAACAATAAATTTAATGGTGTTTTACCAGATAATAGGGATTCGCTAATTTCCTTACCTGGTGTTGGTAGATACACATCAAGTGCAATATTAGCTATAGGCCATAACCAAAAAGCATTCCCTATTGATGTTAATGTGAAAAGATTAGTAGAAAGAATATCTGGTGCTAATTTTAAAGATAATGAAGTTGAAAGTATATTAAGTTTGGCTTGTAAAAAAAAGATTTCCTATAGAAGTTTAGCTGAGTCTATGATGGATTTTAGTTCTATAATTTGTAAAAAAAATAATCCTGATTGTGATAAATGTAAATTTTCTAATTTTTGTAAATCAGCTTTTCAAAAATTTGAAAATAATCAAAATACAAAAAAAATTAATAAAAAAATTGACTTTTATATACTAAACTCCCCTTTACACATTTGTTTTATAAAAAAACCAAAATTTCAATTTTACAAAAATTTTATCCATTTACCCTCAAATTTGGATGAAGAATTTATCTCAAACATAAAATTAAAAAAAAAAGAGAAGATCAAAAGTTTTAAATTTGTAATTACAAATAACCACTTTCAAGTTAATGTTTATAAATTAAATCAAAAAAAATTAAAAATTGCTAATACAGTATGGATCGAAAAGATAAAAACAAAAGAACTTGCTTTACCAACATTATTTAAAAAAATACTTAACTAACCCCTCATCTTTTTTCTTATCATATCTATAGATATTAAATTCTTTTTTTTATCCTCGTAATGCCAGAAATCCCATCCATTAAAACTTGATGTCTTATTTACTTTTGCAGCTATTTTATGAATTGATCCTCTATCATTTTTGTATGTTATGCTTCCGTCTGGAAGCACAGTAGCTTTATAGTTTTTATTATTATTATAAAGTATAGATCCTGGTTTTAAATGACCATTATCAATTAAACTTGCGAAAGGAATTTTTTGAACTGGTTTATCTTTTTCATTAACTTCTAATAAGTTATTTTTTAGAGATTTAATTTTTTTTAATCTTTTTTCAGCTAAATTAAAATAATTTTTATCCTTTTCAAAACCTATATAATTTCTACCTAAATATTTTCCCTCAGCACAAAAACTTGCCGTACCCGCAAATGGTTCTAAAATCAGATCTCCTTGAATTGATGATTGTAGTATTATTTTTTTCATCAAAGCTAAAGGTTTTTGAGTAGGGTGGGCTGTTTGGTTTGTTTTATTTTTAATTCTTTCTTTACCTGAACAAATAGGAAAATTCCAAATACTTCTCTCTTGTTTATCTTCGTTGGCAACTTTTAAAGTGTGATAATTAAATTGGTATTTTGATTTAGGTTTTTTTGAGCACCAAATAAGAGTTTCATGAGCATTTGTAAGTCTTGTTGCTCTGAAATTTGGTAAAGGATTTGATTTAGCCCAAATTACATCATTCAAAATCCAAAAGTTTAGATCTTGAAGAATTTTCCCAATTCTAAATATATTGTGATAAGACCCTATAATCCATAATCCACCATCTGGTTTTAAAACTCTTTTACACTCACGTAAATACGTAAGGGTAAATTCATCATAGCTAGCGTAATTATCAAATTTGTCCCAATCTTGAGTTACTCCATTGACAACAGAATGGTTTGGTCTAGTTAAAACTTTATTTAGTTGCAAATTGTAAGGGGGGTCCAAAAAAATTAAATCTATAGTATGGTCTTCAACTTTTTCAAATAGATCAATGCAATCACCTAGGTAAAGACTATTTTGTTTTAACACTACGGAATCTTATTACTTATATAGAATCATGTGTAAAAAAAGCATTGTAGTCTGTTGATAACTAAGTAGATAACTTTTTGATAAATTTACTTATTGGTTGATAAGTTGTCCGATGAAATTTACTGACACCATGTGAATAAATAGCTTCTAAATGATTTTTAGTTCCATAACCTGCATTTTTATTCCATTGATAAACATTATCTTTGAAGTGAAGTTTGGTGATTAATTTGTCCCTATATACTTTTGCAATAATAGAGGCTGCAGAGACTTGATTTATTTTATCGTCTGCTTTGACTAGGGCTTTTACTTTATAATCCTCCATACCATTTGGGATAAATTTCCCGTCAATAATGACTGTATCCGTTTTTTTAGATAACAAAATAATTGATTGCTTCATGCTTTGCAAAACTACATTGTGAATATTAAATTTTTCAATAAATTTTTTTTTTCCAACAATAATTTGATAATTAAAATTAAAGCCCCTATTTAATTTGAAATAGTTATAAATTTCCTCTCTCTTTTTTTTATTTATTTTTTTTGAGTCAGAAACATCGAAAGGAAGTACTTTAAAGAAAGAATTTTGAGATCTAAATGCACAAACTATTATACTTCCAACAAGAGAACCTCTACCAACTTCATCAACACCAACGACATATTCACTCATCAAGTCTTGGTATCAATTCGATAAAATTACATGGTTTGTGTCTTATATCTAATTGATGAAAAAGAATATCATTCCAAGCATCTCGAACAGCAGAAGTAGATCCAGGCAAGCAAAAAATATAAGTTTGATTTAATAAAAAGGCACTTGCTCGAGATTGTATGGTTGAAGTTCCAATTTTTTGATAACTGAGTTGTCTAAATAATTCACCAAATCCTGGTATTTCAATTTGAGATATTTTTTTCAAAGCATCAATAGTATTATCTCTTCCCGTTAAACCAGTTCCTCCTGTTGTAATTATTACATCGTTTTCAACAGTGTTAGTTAAGTCTTGAATTATAGGTATAAAGATTTCTGGTTCGTCTTCGATAATTTGATAATGAGAAACATTATGTCCTTTTTGAAGTATTAGATCCTTTAGTGTATTGCCAGATTTATCATCACTCTCTTTTCTTGTGTCCGATAAAGTAATGACGGCAATATTTATTTTTTTAAATGTTATTGTTTCGTCAATCATTAATCAAAATCGTATTAGTTGCTATCAATTCATCAGCATAATCAAAAGAATTATGGTTTATTAATTCATAAATAACAAGATTAGTTAGAACTCGCTCTACAAATAATCTAGTTTCTCTTGATGGAATAGATTCTATTAAAAGAAAGCTATCATTATTAAAAGAAGTTTTTTTCATCCATTTTGAAAGATTTCCGGGTCCGGCATTATAAGAGATTAGTGCTTTCAATAAATCACCCTCTATATAATTTATGGATAATAAATTTTGTAAATAAAGACTTCCTGTTTCGACATTAATTTCAGGATTATACAATATTCTAGGATTTGATTTAAATTGATGTTTTTTATTTACCATACGGGCTGTGGAGGGAAGAATTTGCATTAATCCATATGCGCTTTTTCCACTTTTTGCAAAAGCGCTAAATTGGGACTCCTGTCTTATCATGCTTATGATAATAGTTGGGTCTATATCGTTGAAATTATAATTTTGAATCCATTGTGGTGTTGGATAAAGATAATCTATGGGAGCATCATCTTTAAATAAATATTTTGCTGTTTTAATTTGAAGAGAACTTAGGTCATTTTTAATAGAAAAATTTAAAATTAGTCTTTTAAATCTATCATTAGTAATGTTTTGAAGTCTATTTAACTCAATCTCTGCGATTGGCAGTTCATCAATGTCTATTAATGCCTGAATTCTCTTACCTAATTTTGTATCTAAAAATGAGTCAAGATCTGAGTTCATTATAGAGGTGTTAAATTCAAAGTCCTGAATGGTCTTATCAATTATTCTACAAGATAAAATGGAATAAATATTAAAACTTGGCCTACAAGATTTATTCAAAGCCTCTAACGAAGCTTTAAAGGTAATAACATCATCAGCATCTTTTGTGGATGATAAAAATGACCAATATGCTCCAGCATCGCTGAGCCATTTGTTATCTGAAATTTTTGAGAGTATTAAAAACTGCCTTGAAGCTCTCTGATATTTACCTTTTCTATAATATGAGAGACCCTTAATCCACAAGCCTTCAGAGTAAGGTTGACTTAAAAATGCCTCATCGTTAAGCACATTAATAGCCTTATCATCTAAATCTGCGAGATAATACCCATTGGCAATTTTTGATAATAAAAACGACTTCTCTTTTTGATTAAAATATTTTATGTGGTGATTCAAATATTCTAAAGCTCCAGTTGGCCATCCTCTACCAACTCTTGATCTTACAGTGTTATAAATACTAATTTTTTTTGAGTAATTCTTATTTGAAAATATTTTATTTGATTTACTTGAATTGGTAGCTTCTGTTTTATCTTTTTGAAAGATTTCATTAAAGAGAGGGTATGAATTTTTTTTTGGTCTTTTTGCTCCATCTGGCATTCTACGCACACCTAATTTATAAATCCTTCTCGCTTCATATTGATCACTGTATTCACTTAACCAATCTCGTAGTTCTAAAAAACTGGATCGATGTGCAGTAGGATGGAGGAGTTTTAAAGCTTGAACATGACCTATGAGTATTAAATCATCAAGTTTTGCAATACTTTTATCACCTCTAGCAAAATTACCATCTCTGTAATCGTTAAAAATACTTTTGTAGAGACCTATATCTTTTGAACTAAGGGCAAATATAGTTTGTGAGTAAAAAAGTGAGATTAATATGAGAACAATTTTCATTTCTAACCACCCAGTTGTTTTTTTATTTCTTTTAAATCTTCCCAAGCATCTTTTTTGAGATCTGGGTTGTTAATAAGCAAAGATGGCTCATAGAGCACACGGCATTTTTTTGGGACTACGTCATTTGGGGTATTAAAGTCAAACCACTTACCTCGAAGAGACATTGAGGATAAATCTGCAGCTAATAACATCTTAATACAATAATTTGACATAATTATTAAATATTTTGGATTAATCAATTCAATCAAACGATAATTTATCAATTGTAAAGTGGTAATCATTTTATGATCATTCTCAAACTCACCTATACCTCTAGGTATATAAGAAGCTAAGCTTATTTGTTTCCTGTCTAGTTTTATTGAGGAGAGCATTTTATCAAATAACTCACCGTTTTTGTTATCTATTATTTTTGTGTCTGAAATATCACATTTACCATAAAAGAATAAAATCTTAGAATTTTTATTACCCTCTACTAGTTTAATTGATTTATCTATATTTAATTTTAATAATTCTTCTTTCAAAAAATCCTCAAGCTGATTAATACTACTGGCCTTGCTTGGACTTGTTATATTACATGAAGTTATTTGTTCATTTTTATTCTCAACGAAATCTTTTTGTTTAAATTCATCAAGATTCATCAATTCCAAAAGAATATTTTTTTGGTAGTCTAGTTGTTTCATGTTTAAAAAATTATCTATATTTTATTACAGTATATGTTTTTTGGGATTTATTGTACATGCATATGGGTCTCAATTAAAAAATACATTTGATAATCAACTTCTAAGTTCTATATATGCCGAATACAATAATGATTATTTAACATGGGAGAAATTACCCAAGTACGAATTATCAAGTGACCAGTCCTCGGATCTACTAAGTAAAATTATTATAGGCGATTACAAATTAAATAGTATGAATGAAAATAAAAAGGGATTTGTTCATGAAATTCTGTACTTTTTGAATAATCTGAGTGAAAATAATTGTTCAAATCTTCCAAATAAAAAACAAATTTACATTTTTGAGGAGTCTATTTTAAAAAGCATAAATTTTTGGATGTCATTTTGTGATAATAAAAATATTGAGAGTAATTTACAAAATTTAAATACTATTGATAGTAGATTTATAAATTTAATATATATAAATAAAATTTATTACTACCACTTAAGAAAAGACATAAGCCGTTTAAGTAAGATAAATAAAGAATTAACCACCAACCTAGAATCCCTTTCTATTTTTAATTCAAAAGAAATAAATCTATTGAATAATACTTTTAGTTCTAATGACCTAAATTTTCCAATTGCAAAATTTATAAAATCTTCGACTATGTTAAATAATTTATCTTTAGAATTAGATAAGGACTTTATAGTTAAAGATTATAAAGACGTTATATATCTTCAACTATTTCAAACTAGTACTTATTATTTTTATGCAGGTGAGTATAAAAGTGCACTTGCATTATTATCTTATTTAATTCAAATAGACTCAAAAAATAAAGATTATTACAATTATAAAAAACTCTCATTCTTAGCTGAATTAAATCCTAATAAAGACATACTTGATTTAATAAAAAATTTTAATTCAAGTAATTCTAATTTCAATTTTTTTAGAAACTACCTATATATTTCATCTTCCATCAAACTAGATAGTAATTTAAGTGAATTAGTCTACTTCTTCAATAATATAAATCATGGTAGTGATTGGAGTCATTTGGATTTAGCATTCATTTTAGCAATGGAAATGTACCGTTCAAATGACGATCAGGCAGCTTTAGATTTTATCAATAACTGTTGTTTGAATATTTTAAAAAAATCAGATGACCCTATCCATTTATTTAAATATGGCATTTTGCTTGAGAGAAATAATGAAATTAAAACTGCTGAAGATTTCATCCAAAGGAGCATTGATATCTCTGACAGTTCATATCCCTATGTGTTAAACTATCTTGCATATTTATGGGTTGAAAATGAAAGAAAATTGGATCTTGCAGAAGATATGCTACAAAAAGCAGTCAAAGACTCTGACTATAATAATGGAGCTATACTCGACAGCTTAGGGTGGCTTTATTATAAGAAAAATAATCTAAATTTAGCTGAAAAATGGATTTATAACGCATATACGCTAGAGCCCTCAGAGCCAGAAATAATTGACCATTTGTCACAAATTTATTATCAACAAGGCAGATTTAAAGAAGCTAAATTTCTTGATAACAAAATCTTATTATTTCACAAAGACTATTTTAAATTTGATGAAGTTTTAAATAGAAATGAATAAAACTAAACTAATTTGCCCTGCCAAGATAAATTTTGATTTAAAAATAAAATATTATGATGAAAATTATGAAAAACATAAAATTTCTTCAAAGGTTGTATTATTAAACATAAAAGATTTAATTTTTGTTTCAAATCACTCAAAATTACATATTACTTATCGTGATCATAATAATAAAATAATAAATTTAAAAAATGATATAATTAAAAAAACAATTACATTTTTCGATCAAAGATATAAAACTAGAACTAAATTAAAATTTTTGGTTCATAAAAATATACCTATCGGATATGGTCTAGGTGGAGGGTCTTCTAATGCTGCCTCAATTTTAAAGTTTTTGTATAAATATCATCAAATTAAATCAAATAATTTTAAAAAAGATGCTCCATTAATTGGATCAGATGTACTTTTATTTATTGATAAATATCCAAAAATTATTGATGGATTAAATAAATTTAATTATTCCAAAGCTAAAATGAATTCATGGAAGAAAATTTTTATAATTTTACCTTTAAAAAAAAATTTAACTAAAAATATTTATAACCACTTTAAAAATTATAATACACAAATAAATAGTAAGCATAATTCTCAAAATAATTTAACTAGGTCCTCAATGATTTTAAATCAAGAATTTAAGGAGATATTTATGTATCTTTCATTTTTTAGGAGAGATTTTCTAAAATTTGGTATGAGTGGTAGTGGGTCTTCTATTTTTCTATCTTTTAAGGAAATTTCGAAAGAAAGGCAAATTTTGAGGAATATCAATAAATTTTACCCTCTAGTTAGAATTGAAAAATCTCTTTATTTCGGATAAGTTCATTAATTCCTGATGGGGCGTAGCCAAGCGGTAAGGCACCGGTTTTTGGTATCGGCATGCGTAGGTTCGAATCCTACCGCCCCAGCCATTTCTGAGTTATATATTAAAATAATATGAATCAACTTATATTTTCACTGAAAGAGGGATCTATCAGTTACCATAAAAAAGAAATTTTTAAGGAACTAGATTTAAATATTCATAGAAAAGATTTTATTGCTCTTGTTGGTAAAAATGGGGCAGGGAAATCCACTTTAATGAATGTCATATCTGGTCAACATGAGATTGACTTAGGTGAAATATGGAGCATTGACAATATTGCAGTTAATTACTTTAACCAAAATTATAAATTACAAAATGAAAATAATACCGTAGAAAAAGAGATTTTATCAGCAATTACTAATCAAGATGATATTTACGAAATAGACATCTTCTGTAATAATTTAAGTGTAGATAAAAATAGTTTAATTAAAAATTTATCTGGAGGTCAAAAAAGAAGAGTAGGTCTAATCAAAACATTAATAAAACCATCTGACCTTTTGCTCTTGGACGAACCAACCAATCATCTAGACCTAGATACAATAGTATGGCTAGAAAATTATTTGAAAAAACTAGATAGTGCTATTTTATGTGTAAGTCATGATCGACAATTTCTTAAAAATTTTACAAATAAAATATTATGGATAGACCGATCCAGAGTGAAAGTAAATAACAGCGGATACAGTGATTTTGAAAATTGGTCTAATACTTTGTTATCACAAGAAGAAAGAGAATTACAGAATAGAAAGCAATTTGTTAACCTAGAGGTTAATTGGGCTAACAAAGGAGTAAAAGCAAGAGTAAAACGAAACACTAGAAGGTTAGAGCAAGCAAAAGAGCTCAAGGACAATTTAGAAAAAGATATAAGTGAATTTAAAAAAGCAACAAGAAAAATAGAGATTAATCAAATATATGAAAATTCAAAGAATTTTAAACATGTTGCTGAATTTCATAATGCCGAATTTTATTTTGACACTGAAGATAAAAACTTAATTTTAAAAAATTTTAATTTGAAAATCAGCAAAAAGGATAGAATAGGACTTTTAGGAAGTAATGGCTCAGGTAAATCAACATTTTTAAAAATCTTACTTAATGAGCTCCATTTAAAATCAGGGACTTTAAAATTCAGAAAAGAGTTGGAATTTTCATATTTTGACCAGTTAAGAAATGATTTAAAAGACAATCTTCCAATAAAAAAAATATTAGTACCATCTGGTGGGGATTATCTTAAAACACAAGGTAAGGAAAGACATGTATGTAGTTACTTGAAGGATTTTCATTTCGATCCATCTAAAGCAAATGATCCTGTTGGTAGTTTATCTGGTGGAATGAAAAATCGATTACTCTTATCGAAGGTTCTGTCAAATCCTAAAAGTGGTCTAATATTAGATGAACCAACAAATGATCTTGATATAGATACTTTAGATTTAGTAGAGTCAATATTATCAGGCTACAATGGAACTTTAGTGGTCGTATCACATAATAGGGATTTTTTAGATAAATTAGTGAACAAAATATTATTTTTTAAGGGAAATGGAGAGGTTGTTCTATTTAATGGAGGCTATCATGATTTTCTTAACAATAAAGATCTTCTAATAAATGATAGTGATGACTCTTTAAAAATTGATCATAAAGCTGAAAAATATATAAAAAATTCATCAAAAGTTATTAAGAAGAAATTAACTTTTAAACTACAATATGAGCTTAACAATTTACCCAAACAAATAGATCTCTTAAAGGAACAAATAGATCATTTTGAAAAAATTTTAGATGCACCTGATCTTTATAAAAAAGATTATGATTTATTTATAACTTCTAGTGAAAAATTAGGATCTCTTCAATTAGAATTAGAAACTAAAGAACAAAGATGGTTAGAGCTAATGGAACTTACTTAAATACATGAATTTAAAAAACAAAGTTAAAGAACTCATAAATATTTCTCGTTTAAACGAAATTTGTAATGTTCTCCCGTATGAAGACAAAGATATTTATCTTATTGGAGGTGCGACTAGATCCATACTTTCTGGTAAATATGAAAATAAAGATATTGATTTGGTCATACCAGATTTAGACAGTCTTACAGTTGATAAAATTTTAGATAAATACAATGATGCAAAATATTACCCAGGATATAAAAGTATATCCTTAGTATTTAATGATTTTGAATATCAAATAAATTCTTTTAGAAAAGATATAGCCCCATCTGGAAGACACTCTAAAGTAGCTAAGGCTATAAGCATCAAAGAAGACTCCCTTAGAAGAGATTTTACCTTCAACAGTGTATATATAAATTTAAAAGGAGATGTTTATGATTTTTATTTGGGCATAGAACATTATCAAAATAGCTATTTAAAATTTATTTTTGATCCGATAGTACAAATTCAAAAAGATTATTTAAGGGCAATACGATATATGAGATTTTTATCATTATTTGAAAATACAAAAACATTTCCTCCTGATATGGAGGCAATAACTATTCTCTCTAAAAATATTACAGATTTTGTGAAAGAGAAAAAGATAACTCAAGAGTTAAACAAAATCCAAAAGATGCCATTTCCTGAAAACACTATTTCCTTTTTAAAAAAAAATAGTGAGCTAAATCATCTTATAGATTTCTTAAACTAAAAATTACCTTTAATTTTTGAAACGATGATTGCAACGGAGGTTGCTAAATTTAATGATCTTGTTTTACTGCTCATCGGTATTGTAATTTTATCATCAACTATATTATGAATTGTATCCGGAACTCCTGCTGTTTCTTTACCAAATAAAACAATGTCATTTTCCTTGAATTTAAAATCATAGAGATTGTTGTTAGTTTTAGTAGTAGCTAGAATAACTCTTTTATTATTTTCTTCGCAATAAGAGTAAAAATTGTTCCAATTTTCATGATTAAAAATTTTGCAATGATCTATGTAATCCATTACAGCACCTTTAAATCTTTTGTCTGACATTGAAAAAGGTAGAGGCTTCACAATGTGTATAGGAAATTCTAAACAAGCTGCTGTTCTGATAATAACGCCAAGATTTTGCGGCATATCAGGCTGATAGAGACATATTGCAAATTTATGCGTCATGATGACTACTACTTATGCTACATCTTACTAATAAAATCTACAAAGATTTAAAATCAAATGTCAGACAGTAAAAAACCAAGAAGAGATTTTATAAAATTATCTGCAATGACGCTGGGAGGAGTCGGAGCTGCTAGTTTGCTAATACCTTTCATATCTAGCATGAATCCAGGAAAAGATACTCTTGCCTTAGCATCGACAGAGATAGATTTATCCCCTCTTGAAGAAGGTCAAAGTTTGACTGTAATATGGAGAGGCAAACCAGTTTTTATAAAGCACAGAACTAAAAGTGAAATTGATATTGCAAAAAACACATCTTTAGATGAACTTCCAGACGCTGAAGAGGACTCTGCAAGAGTTCAAAAAGATAATTGGTTAGTTGTTCTTGGTGTTTGCACTCATTTAGGTTGCGTTCCTCTCGGTCAAAAAGCTTCAGATACAAAAGGAGATTACGGTGGGTGGTTCTGCCCATGTCATGGTTCTCATTATGATACTTCGGGAAGAATCCGTAAGGGACCTGCACCAACTAATTTACCTGTTCCCCCGTATGTATTTTTAACAGATAACAGAATAAAGATAGGATAAAATTAATGAGCTCAGATCAATTACAAGGATATAAAAAAACATTAAACTCTCCCTATACTGGTATAAAGGGTTGGATTGACTCTAGGCTCCCACTGATAAGAATGATGGAAGCTGAATATCTAAAATTTCCAGTTCCAAAATCATTAAATTATTTTTGGTCTTTTGGTGGTATTGCTATGTTTTGTTTAATAGGTTTAATTTTAACTGGTATATTTTTAGGATTTCATTACAAGCCCTCAGCTGAAGATGCTTTTGACTCTGTAGAAAGAATTATGAGAGATGTCAGTTTTGGTTGGTTAATAAGATACCTTCATGCCAACTTAGTTTCATTTTTCTTTATAGCTACTTTTATTCATATCTTCAGAGCCTTATATTTTGGGTCATACAAAGCCCCTCGTGAGTTAGTATATATTTTCGGTTTGACGATGTTCATGTTAATGATGGCAACTGCTTTTTTAGGATACACACTTCCATGGGGTCAGATGTCATACTGGGGAGCAACTGTTATAACAAATCTTTTCTCAGCTATCCCTGTTGTGGGTGATGCAATATTACAGCTACTTCTTGGTGATTTTACCGTTGGGGACTCTGCCGTTAACCGTTTTTATGTATTGCACTGGTTGTTAGCTTTTGCGATTGTAGGTTTAGTTGTATTTCATGTCATTACACTCCATATGACAGGTTCAAATAATCCAACTGGTTCAGAACCTCAAAGCTGGGATGAAACAGTTAGCTTTCATCCTTACGTAACAATAAAAGATCTAAATGCTGCTCTATTTTTTTTCATTATTATGGCTTTCATTTTATTTTATTATCCAAATATATTAGGACATTCTGATAATTATATTAAAGCGAATCCCATGATAACTCCTGCACATATTGTGCCTGAATGGTATTTCTTACCCTTTTACGCTATTCTGAGAGCCATTCCTGATAAGCTTGGTGGGGTAATAGCAATGTTTAGTTCTATTCTTGCACTAGGATTACTTCCTTGGCTTGACACATCAAAAGTTAGATCATGTTTGTTTAGACCTATTTGGAGATATTGTGTTCTTTTATTTGCTGTAAACTTTTTGGTCTTAATGTATGTAGGAGGTAAACCTGCTGAAGATATTTATGTGCTTATCTCCAGGATTGGAACCGCATATTGGTTTTTATTTATTTTTGTATTGGCTCCACTTGTAGGATTTCTGGAAACCCCTAGACAACCACTTACTATTACAAATTACTTGCAAAGCAAAAAAGCTTAAATATGAGAAAAGCTCTTCTGGCCTTTTTTTTACTTTTCAGTTTTAACTCCTATGGCGCAGGTGCAAAAATTGACATTCCAAAATATGACTGGTCTTGGAAAGGGTTTTTTGGAACATATGATCGTGCCTCAGCTCAACGTGGCTTAAAAGTATACAGAGAGGTTTGTGCAGGGTGCCATTCTATGAATTATCTCGCTTACAGAAATCTTGGAGATCTTGGTTTTAGCGAAGATCACATTAAGGCAATAGCTGCAGAGCATTTAATTTTGGACGGACCCGATGATGAAGGTGAAATGTTTGAAAGAGATGGAATTCCATCAGATCAATTTGCAAATCCTTATCCAAATGTTAAAGCTGCTCGGGCTGCAAACAACGGTGCTTATCCCCCAGATTTATCTTTAATAGTCAAAGCTAGACCAAAAGGTGCAGATTATGTTAAAGCATTATTGCTTGGTTACGTCGATCCACCAGAAGACATGAAAGTACCCAAAGGCCAACATTATAACAAGTATATGGCAGGTAATTTAATTGCAATGACATCACCATTGTCTGATGGTTTAGTTGATTATGATGATGGCACTGAAAGTTCTATGGACCAAATGACAACTGATGTTACAACTTTTTTAGCTTGGGCTGCAGAGCCAAGCTTAGAGGATAGAAAAAGAATGGGTTTAAAGGTTATTTTATTTTTAATAGTTTTATTTGTACTTGCTTATATTTCAAAGCAACAGATTTGGAGAGATATCAAACATTAAACAAAAAGTGCATGACATCCCCGTCATTTACTTCATATTCTTTACCTTCTAATCTTAATTTTCCTTTTTCTTTCGCACCACTCTCCCCATTGTATTCAATATAATCCTCATAAGATATTGTTTCAGCCCTAATGAAACCTTTCTCCATATCAGTATGTATCTCACCAGCAGCACTTGGTGCTAATGTACCTTTAGAAATTGTCCAAGCTCTTAATTCTTTCTCACCAGCAGTAAAAAAATTAATATAATTCAAAAGGGCATAGCCTTTTTTTATAACTCTTTTCAACCCAGTTTCTTTAAGGCCCATACTATCAAGAAACATTTTTTTTTCTTCAATGTCACTTATTTGTGAAATTTCTGACTCAATTTTTGCACTTATAAGAAGCGTTTCTGAATTATTCAATTTAGAATATTCTTCAATAGATTTCGTATGCGAATTTCCATTTACTGAGGAATTTTCATCAACATTACATACATATACAACAGGTTTTATAGAAATTAATTGAAATATACTCAAATATTCAATCTCATCTTTATCTAAATTATTTAATATTCTTTGTTCTTTAGAGATAAGCTCTATTGCCTTTTCAATTACTGATATTTTTTTTTTATCGTCTTCTGTTTTTTGAGTTTTTTTTAATTTTTGATAATTTTTCTCTAAAATTTCTAAATCAGACAATGCTAATTCTGCATTAATTATTTTAATATCTTCGAGAGGATCAATTCTATTTTCGACATGTTGTATATCATCATCTTCAAAACATCTTACTATATGAAATAAAGCATTTACTGATCTGATATGAGATAAAAATGCATTTCCCAAGCCTTCTCCTTTAGAG
The DNA here is from genome assembly GCA_902521795.1 of uncultured Alphaproteobacteria bacterium. Lineage (GTDB taxonomy): Bacteria > Pseudomonadota > Alphaproteobacteria > HIMB59 > HIMB59 > HIMB59. Next base: position 33,948 of record CABYSX010000004.1, on the reverse strand, counting down.
GCACCTTTGACTAAGCCTGCAATATCTACAATTTCAAAAGCTGCAGGGATAATTTTCTGCGGGTTGCATATTTTAGATAATTTTTGGATTCTATCATCTGGCACCCTTACTAAAGAACTATTAGGATCAATAGTAGCAAAAGGATAATTTGCTGCCAGAGCTTGTTCATTTTCACATAATGCGTTAAACAAAGTAGATTTTCCTACGTTTGGAAGACCTATGATCCCACACTTCACTTAAATACCTAGATTGGATAAATGTTTAGAAACAAATATCTGTGATAAATTTAAGTATATGACTTCAAATAATAAAAAAAGTTTTTTCTTTTCTTCAACTTTGAAGTTGCCCAATACATGACGTGTTACTTTATCTTTTTCCCCAGGATGACTAATACCAATTCTGAGCTTCCAATAGTTATCTCCAATTTTACTACTAATGCTTCTTAGTCCGTTGTGACCAGCATTACCTCCAGCATATTTTATTTTGATTTCACCTAAATCTAAATCTAGCTCATCGTATAAAACAAATATTTCATCAGATTTACTTAATTTATTACTTTTTAAACTCAATATGCCATTTCCAGACTCGTTCATATAATTCTCAGATAAGGCAATCTGACATTGATGACCATCTAACTGAAAAGTGTTAGTCAATTTAAAATTTTTAAATTTTTTTAATTTAAGTTCTAACTTATAAACAAGAAATTCGCCAAGTAACAAACCGGCGTTATGACGATTATTTTTATGTTTGATAGTGGGATTGCCTAAGCAAAATAGAGTAAGCATATAGGAAGACTATATTATTCGGCTGCTTTTTCTTCTTCTTTCTTATCTTCAGCTTTTTCTGCTGTTTCTTCAGTGCTTTCTTCTGTCTCTTCAGGTTCAGGTTCTTTTTCAACTTTTGGTGCTTGAACAGTGGCTAACATGAAGTCTCTACCTTGAATTGTAGGCTTCATTCCTTCTGTTAAAGTTACGGCGCTCAATCTTATATCATCACCAATTTCCTTGCCTTCTAACGATATAACAAATTTTTCAGGTATATTATTAGCGAGACAAGTAAGTTCAATTTCTCTTCGGACCACGTTTAAGATGCCGCCTTGTTTCAATCCTGGAGATAATTCTTGATCGGTGAATTCAACGGGCACAGCAATGACTATTCTTGTTTTTTCATCAACTCTTTGAAAGTCTACATGAATAGGACTGTGTTTAACTTTATGCCTTTGAATACTTTTTACAATTACAGCTTCTTTTTTATCACCAAACTCTACCTCAAATATTTTTGAATAGAAGCCACCTTCTTCAAATCTTTTTTTAAGCTGAATAGTGTCCACCGCAACCATAACAGGATCGGTGTTCCCTCCATATATGATAGAGGGTATTAAACCCTCATCAAAATAGGGATTAGTATTACCTTTTTTACGTTCTTTCGCGGGTATATTTCCACTGATTTTCATAGGCTGAGTTTATACAATAAAAACTTAGATTAATCAAACAGAGAAGATATAGAAGTTTCGTTATTTATGCGCATTATTGCCTCTCCAAATAGTGGCGCCACTGACAAATACCTCATACCAGTCGGAACTTCAAATGTGGGCTTAATAGTATTGGTACAAACCATTTCTTCTAAAACAGAATTATTAATGTTTTCTAAAGCTTTTCCAGAGTATACACCATGGGAACAATAACCATAAACATGAGTAGCTCCCTTTTCTTTTAGAGCTTTTGCTGCGTTACAAATAGTTCCTCCTGAATCAACTAAATCATCAACAATTATACATTTCTTGCCATCGACTGATCCTATAACATTCATAGCATTCGAGACACCAGGAGCATCCCTACGTTTATCTATTATAGCTAAGTCAGCGTTGAGTTTTTTTGCAAATGCTCTGGCCCTAAGAACACCACCAACATCCGGAGAGACAAATACTAAGTTCTCATCTCTTTTATTTGATTTGATATCATTTACAAACATATTTAATGCATAAAGATTATCCAATGGGATATCAAAAAACCCTTGAATTTGTCCTGCGTGTAAATCCATAGTTAAAACTCTATTGGCGCCTGCTGTTGTAATTAAATTAGCGACTAGTTTAGCCGAAATAGGAGTTCTTGGCCCAGTTTTTCGGTCCTGTCTGGCATAACCAAAATATGGTAATACAGCAGTAATTCTTTTAGCAGATCCTCTTTTTAAAGCATCAATTGCAACTAATAACTCCATTAAATTGTCATTAGCAGGGAATGAAGTTGATTGTATTAAAAAAACATCCTCTCCTCTTACATTTTCAGCAATTTCAACAAATATCTCCTTATCAGAAAATCTTGTCATAGTTGTTTTAGATAGGGGTATTTTAAGATATTCTGAAATCTCTTTAGATAACTCAATGTTACTATTTCCAGAAATAATTTTCATAAGTTAACTGAGTTATATAGTAAAATATATATCCATACAAAGTTAATTTATTGATACTAGGCTAATATTTCTTCCATAATCTTTTAATCTTTGATGAATACTCCTTCGATAACTAAAGTAATTTTTGTTTTTATAAGTATCTATTTTGGAGTCTACAATTTTGAAAATCCCTAAGCTGTTTAATTTAACTTTAGCAAGTTTAGGAAGGTCAAAAAAATACCTATCATTTTTTCTAGTATAAAAATCTGTGTCATTTAAATTCATGCTATTAATAAATTCTATTGATACCTCATAAGAGTATTTTCTGATACAAGGTCCAATAAATGTTCTTAAGTTAGATCTTTTTGAGCCAATTTTGAGCATTTTATCTACAGTATTTTCAATAATTCCTCTCTTTAAACCTTTCCATCCTGCATGGCAAATACCTATAACTTCATTTTGGTAATCAATAAATATTATTGGTAAACAATCTGCAGTTGTAATTCCAAGAACAAAATTATCACCCTGTGCTACAATACCGTCACAGTTATATTCAAATTTATTATTCCTCACTATAAGACATTTATTTGAGTGTAATTGGTTGGGGATAATTAAAGTCTTTTCTTTTTTAGATATGCTCAATTTTGCAATTTCAATATTTTTTTTAACATTTTGTAAATTATCTTGAGATTTTAATCCACAATTAAGAGAACTATAAATACCTTTTGATTTACCATTTTTATTATTAAAAAATTTAAATTTTACAGATTTACTCATTTTTTTTAAAAGAAAGGTTTAAAAATGATGTACCCATACCTCCAAACTTTTTCCCACTAATTAAGTCAATCATCTCTTTAATGCTCTTATCAGACGATTTTAAATATTCACTTGGAAGATTATTAAGAATTAGATCTTTTTGATAGATTATTGATGGATTATTTTTCAGAAAAAAGCTATTCATTAATTCAAAATTAACACCAAAGGAATAGTCTACATTTTCAAATTTATCAAATAAGTTTAATTTTTTATGATTAGATAATAGTCTAAGAGTGCTTTTAAAAGGTAATTTTGTATAACCGTAATCAGTTGTAGTAAAAAAATATTTTTTACACTCTAATTTTTGAATATCACTTAGTATATTTAATATTAAATTTGAGTGCTCTAAAATGTCATTATCTTTAAAGTTGTAACTTGAATAGTAATTTAATAATTCCCTAGAAATTATTGTACTATCCTTAATTAGTAAATACTCGTTATTATTTTTTGATATTTTTATCTCATTGAAATTACCATTGTTGTAAATAAATTGTTTTGACCCGATAGCATCAAAAAATTCATTTGAATAAATAAACACTACATCTCCATTATCAATTTTATATTCGTATATATTTTTAATAAAATTTACTTTGACTTCTGATTTCTCTGAAATTTTTTCCCTAAAGTATTCACTTTTCTCCAATAAAGTAAGATCATTTACATTGATATTTTTTGACTTAAGGTAATGATATATATCCATAGATAGTAGCCCATTCCCAGGCCCTAACTCAAATAAATTTACATTTTTTACTTTTGGAAACTCTTTTAAAAACTGATTAGTAATGGCAATACTAAAAAGAGAGGATATCTCTGGAGATGTAATAAATTGGCCACTTGTACCAATTTTTTCAATATTAGGTTTATTATAAAAACCTGATGTCTTATCAAAATTAGAGAGCTCAACAAAATCTTGTATATTAATTGAACCAACCGACTTAATAATAGTATCTATCTTTGTTTGTATTGACATAAATATAGAAATATAAAACCAAGAATAACAATTGGAACTGATAATATTTGGCCTTGAGATATAAAATCAAATTTTAAGCCTAATTGAAAGTCTGGCTCCCTAAAATTTTCAATAATTATTCTAGATAATCCATAATTAATTAAAAATATAGAGGTTATTAAACCATTTTTTATTTTATACTTGTAAAAAATTATTAAAAGTAGAATAGCAGGTATTAATCCTTCAAAAATTGCTTCATAAATTTGGGAAATGTGCCTATAGATATCTTCATTTGGATAGCTAATACTTAAAAAAAACTCCGTTGGTCTACCTATTAGTTCTTGGTTTAGAAAATTAGATATTCTTCCTAAAAACAATCCCACTGGTGCTGTAATACTTAGAAGATCAGATAATAGAAAAATAGAAATATTATTTCTTTTTGAATATACAATAGTTGTTAAGATAATACCAATTAAAGCTCCATGAAAAGACATACCTCCTTGCCAAACTTTAATTATTTCAAATGGGTTTTGTAAATAGAAATTTATATCGTAAAAAATTATATATCCTAATCTCCCACCAATTATTACTGATAAAAATAAATAAAAAAATAAATCTTCGAGTTTTTTCTTATTCAAATTAAATCGATTTAAATTACTTAATGCGAAAAAATAGAAGTAAATAAATCCAATTATATAAGATATGCTGTACCATCTAATGGTTAAACCAAATAGTTCAAAAGCAACAGGTGATAAAAAATTTGGATACTCAAACACTTTTAAAACTAATAATACAACTTATGTCTCACACAAAGATAAACTTTACCTAAAGTTATCAAAATTTCTTTATAATTCAGTTGAAGTGGCTCAGATCTTCAATGACATAAAATCAGATTTTTTAAAATTAAAGAAATATTTAATCAACAGAAAAGGTTAAATTTTAACAAAAACATGCCTTATAACACTATATATAGTGTTTACTAAGAGAGTTAATGTGATACATATTGTGTATGAGTGATAAAAACATTGATTCTAGCCCTATTTCTCTTCTCGAAGATATATTTAATGTGAAACAATCATCTAAAAGTTACAAAAATAATGATATTTCACTTCTAACTGAAATACATGAACAAAAAGTTATCATGGATTTTCAATGGATCGATGACTTAAAAGTCCTTATATCATCATTCAGTATTGACAATTATGAGTATAGCTTTCTTACTAATCGTATGAACAAAATTAACAATAATCTCGTAATTGGAACATTGAAACAAATCAATAATAATAAAATTATTTATAAACATAGTCTCCCAATTTCAGGGAAAGTAACAGCAGAAGATATAAGAAGTTATTTAGAAAATATTTTATCTGAATTTAATCATTTAGTCTCTGTCCTATTAAAAGGAGATAAAGTTGTTGAGACTACACAAACTTTAATTAATCAAAAAATTGTTGGCCACGCTTAAGCCAAAAGCTCTTTTTATTGGTTATGGTCACTTAGCTAAATCATTAATTTCCAAAAAACTATTAAGTCTATTAAATATCTATGCTTTAAACTCAAAGAGTGAGTTAAAAAATATTAATTTAAAAAAAAAAATATTAAAAAATAATCACACTTATGATTATGTTTTTCTTCTTACTAGACCTAAGACTTTTTTAAGTACTGGAACTCAATTTCAAAAATACCTTTCAAAAGATACAATAGTTATCTCTTGTATGGCTGGTATAAAATTCAAAACTATAGAGCAAATTTTAAAAACTAAAAAAATTATAAGAATTATGCCAAATGTTATGGCATCTAACAATAAATCTCAAACTCATCTTTATGTAAAAAATAAAAAATTAATGAGTAGTAATCTAATGAAATTATTGTCCTCTTTTGGAATAATTATAAATGTTATTAATGAAGACCAAATTAACTTTGCTACATCAGTTTATGGAAGTGGGCCTGCATTTATTGCCTATATAGTTAGTAGTTTTGTTAAAGCATCAAAAAAACTTGCTAAGCCATTCAACATAAATGAATTAGAAGTATTAGAATTATTCAAAAATGTATTAGAAATTAACACCACATCTAAAATGTTAGATAGTTTTATTAGTTCTATTTCTAGTAAGAAAGGCACTACTCAGGCAGGTGTTAATTATATAAAGTCGCAAAAAATAGAAAAAATAATATACACAACACTACATAAGGCTTATAAACGAGCTAAGGAAATTGATAGTGAACAAAAAAGCGCAAAAACTAAATAAGACAAACTTAAAAAAGCTTAACAATATTGCGCATTTAAAGAGTTTTCTAACAAAAATCAAATCAATAAATTATGAGTATGACGACTTCAATATTTTTATAAAAGATTTCGAATATTTTATTTCAACAGAATTAAAAACTCCAGCTAATGATCTCTCATTAGAAGATAAGATATTTGAAGGTATTATTAACAGATTAGATTTTCTTAATAATTACAAAAATATAACTCTAAGAATCTATTTAGAATCTCAAAAAAAGCCAAAATATTTTTTAAATTTATCTAAAAATATAAATTCTTATTTTAATTTATTTTTAAATACTCACTTGGAAAAAACGATTAGTAACATAATTTATGTTTATGCTTTTAATGTTTGGATAGAAGATAATAATAGTCTGGATAAGACTATGGCTTCCATTGGACATGTATTTGAGAATATAAATAGAGTAAAGTCATTTATAAGTAAAAGATGATAAGCTACTCTGACTTTGAAAAAGTTGATATTAGAGTTGGTACAGTAGTAGAAGCTAAAATAAATGAAAAATCTAATAAACCTAGTATTTATTTAGTCATAGATTTTGGAAATGATATTGGACTAAAGAAAACTTCTGCTCAACTCATAAAGAACTATTTACCAGAAGAGCTCATTGGTAAGCAAGTAGCTGCAGTAACAAATTTTCCACCCAAACAAATTGGCAAAATGATTTCTGAAGTATTAGTATTAGGCTTTCCTGATGATAATAATGATCCTATATTAGTGATGCCAACAACTAATATATCAAATGGGGGAAAGCTCTTTTAGATTCAAATTTGTAATATCACTGTTACTTTTAACCCACCATGTGAAGATTTTTGGAAATTCAATTCTCCATTATTCAATTTTATTAATTTTTGGACAATGGATAACCCTAACCCTGTACCCTGATTCAATTGATCAGATCCTTTAACAAAAGGCCTTATCATCTGTTCTTGTGATAACGTCGTCCCTGGACCGTTGTCTTCAATCTCTATTTCCCACTTATTATTAGAAAAAATAGAATTTATAAATATTTTTTCTGCAAATTTATTTGCATTATCAAGTATATTCATAATAGCTCTAGTTATTTGATTTTTTCTAATAAATATTTTGTTCTCATGGTTGATTAAAATTTCAAGTTTATCGTAATTTTGGGCTATGTTAGATATGAAATTAGAAGTGCTTATTTCATCTAAATTTTCATTTTTTTCATTTTTAATAAAGTCTAAATAATGATTTAGCATAATATTCATCTCGGAGATATTTTGAGAGATTGACTCTCTCAATGTTTCATTATTAATCTCCTCAATCATTAAATTAATTCTTGTTAAAGGTGTTTTTAAATCATGGCTGATACCAGCCAACATATTCCTCTGATTATCTAGTGTGCTGTTAATGTTATTATGCATGTTATTAAAGTCTTTTATCAAACCTCTTACTTCAGATGATCCTGTAGGTTTTAAATTAGGAGTCTCTATACCTCTTCCAAAACTCCTAGTAATAATACCGAGTCTTTTTAGTGGTTGAATTTGTCTTTTTATAAATAAATATGAGATTAATGACAAAATGATACTTATTGCAATTGTCCAAAGAAAAAAACCACTAACAGTTTTTGTTTCAACTCTTTTTTTCGGAATTAAATAAAAATATTCTAATTCTTTTTTATCAAAAAATATAAAATAGCTTTCATTTTGTAAAACCTCAAAATTTCCTGATATTTGACTTAATGAACTTTTCATTCTTTTTTTGAAAATCCAATTTTTCACTTCTTCTGCTGTGCTAATATCTAAGTTATCAGTTCTTATAATTTGCAAAGTATTTGCATAATTATTAAGTGATGATGAATTTTTTTGCATTTCTAAAATTTTTATTTCATTTGATATAGATTGAGCACTTCTTTTTAAGACTAAATCCCAGTGCAATTCAAAAAATATTACAATTCCTATGATTTGAACTAATACTACTGGTATTGTTATAAGATAAACTGATCTTACTAAGAGGCTCTCTGAAAAATTATTCCATTTAAACATTAAATAAATATTTTATATCCTTTACCGTGAACAGATCTAATTATGTCACTTAAATTACATTCTTTTTTAAGTTTTAATCTTAATCTTGAAATCTGCATATCCCCACTTCTTGATAAATAATCAAGGCCCAATTCTGTATTTAATAAATCTCTTGTCAGGTATTCTTGTGAATTATTTATTAATAATTTAAGTATTTTTACTTCGTTACTAGATAAGTTTATTCTATTTTTCTTAAACAGAAGCTGCTCTTTTTTTAAATCAAATTCTGTTTCATTGCTAAAATTAACAACATCAATAGATTGTTTTTTTAATATATTCTTTTTTATTTTTAGAAGTAACTCTCTTGTATCAAATGGTTTTCCAATATAATCATCTGCACCAAGTTCTAATCCCGTTACTCGATTATCTACATCACTTAGAGCAGATAGAAAAATTACCGGCGAATTTACTCTGTTTCTAATAGTATATTTATAAAAATCTAAACCCGAACTATCTGGTAACATTACATCTAAGATTATTAAATCAAATTGGAAAAACTCTACAAGTTTTCTTGCTTCTTCAATATTAATAGCTTTTGAAACGAGATAGCCATTATTTTTTAATAATTTTTCAATCAGAGTTTGAAGAGCTTCGTCGTCCTCAACTAAAAGAATATGCTTATCATTCATTACAATGACTCTATTATATTTATAAAACCTGACATATTTTTTGGATCTATTTTTTTAAAAACCTTAATAATTTTCTCATTTATTCTATTTGTTGTTTTTTCAATTAATTCCTCACCATTTTTGGTTATGGATATATTTTTATTATCTAAACTTAATACATTTTTATCCTGCAAGTCTTTAAGTATTAAATTTAGATTTTGTTTCTTTAAAAATACTTTATTAGCTATATCAATTTTCTTTTTAAATCCTTTTTTAATCTCTAAAATCACTATTAATTCATTAAATGTTAAATTATTTAATTCACAACAAATTTGAATCTCCCTTTGAAGAGATTTATAAGATCTATGTAAACCTAAAATAATCTCTAGGGTATTTTCTTTTTTAAAATATAAAGTGTCGGCAAAACTTAAATTCATAAGGTACAAATATAATTATATTGTGAATTTTAATAAATAATATTACATTATTTCGAATTATGGAAATTATCCCCTTTGATAAAAGAATTGGTTTTATCTGGTATAACGGTGAATTTGTTGAATGGCAAAATGCCACTACTCACGTGCTTAACCATGGACTGCATTATGGAAGTTGTGTTTTTGAGGGTTTAAGAGTTTACGGGGAAAAAATTTATAAATTAGAAAAACATACTGATAGGTTGTTTTTTTCTGCACAAAGAATGGGCATCGATGTGCCTTATTCTAAAGATGAGATAAATAGAGCTCACGAGGAAACCATTAAAAAAATGAATATAAAGTACGGCTACGTTCGTCCTGTAATTTGGAGAGGAAGTGAAATGATGGCTATATCTGCTCAAAAAAATAAGATAAACGTAGCGGTTGCTACTTGGGAATGGCCTAGTTATTTTACTAAAGAAGATCGATTAAAAGGAATATCTCTTCAAACAGCTGTTTGGAAAAGACCTCCTCCGGATTGTATACCAACAGACACTAAAGCAGCTGGTCTATATATGATTTGCACTTTAAGTAAACATGAGGCTGAAAAGAATGGTTATACTGATGCTTTGATGCTGGATTATAAAGGAAGAGTAAGTGAGTCTACTGGTTCAAATATCTTTTTAGTAATCAATGGTGAAATTCATACCCCTGTACCCGATTGTTTCTTAAATGGTATTACGAGACAAGCTGTAATAGAAATTGCAAAAAATGAAGGTATCAACGTAATCGAAAGAGATATATATCCAGACGAAATTTCAAAAGCTGAGGAAATCTTTCTTACAGGATCTGCAGTCGAGGTAACCCCTGTTGGTAAAATAGATAATCAAAATTTTAAAGTTGGAGATATTACAACTAAAATTTCAAGTCTATATATGAAAGAAGTAGACCCTAATTATGAAGACAACGATTAATTAATAATTTCTCTCCATTTTAACATTTTTTCATAATCTATATTTTTTTGATAAACCATCTCTTTCTTTTCGTTGTCTAATAAATGAAATTTCCAAAAAGCAACATCTATTTTTAGGCTATCAATCACATACTCACACGCCTCTATAGAATTTGATCGGTGAGATGAGGAAGTAATTACTAAAACTATTTTTTCTCCCAGGTTTAATCTTCCTATTCTATGAATTATTAAACATTCACTAAGATCCCATTTTTTTAAAGCTTGAAGTCTAATTTTTTCAAGCTGAGATATTGCCAATTCTTCGTAACATTCTAAATATATTCCTTTAATTTCAGTATTTGAAAAACTTAAATCAGACCTTACTGTTCCCAAAAAAAAACTATATGCACCATTTTTATTAGAAGATATTTTTTTGAACTCATTTTCTAGATCAAAACTTTCTTTTACAATTTTTATCATTATCCACCTGTGACAGGTGGCAGAAAAGCCAAAACGTCACCGTTATTTAGCATTCGATCATTATCGTTTAACTCATTTAAGTTAAGAAAGTACTTTACACTATCATCTTTAAATATTTCTTGAAATATAGGGTCTTTTAAAATGAGGTTATTCTTTAATTCTTTAAAACTTATTGCTTCTTCTAATTCAATTAGATCATGGCTTTTTTTAAGCTTAACCCTTATCCAGGAAAAATATTTTATTGTAATATTCAAATATGCTTCAGACCCTTTGCCACATAATTGTATCCTGATAACAAAGTAATTATAGCAGCAAGCCACAATGTAACTAAGCCTAAATTCCATAAGAAATCGTTTAACTCAAAACCTAAACTTATAATAAGAATAGATAAACTTACCATTTGAAAAGTAGTTTTATATTTAGCTAACTTACTAACTGGCATATCAGTATTCAATTTTGCTAAAAATTCTCTTAGGCCTGAAATTGCTATTTCTCTTAACAAAATAATTATAGCAGGAATAACATGAACATCAGCAATTACTCTTGTATCAATTAAAACAATGATAACCGCAGCAATTAAAAGTTTATCAGCAATTGGATCTAGTAAAGTACCAAGTTTAGAAGATTGATTTAAAGTTCTAGCTAAATATCCATCAAAATAATCAGATATTGAAGAAACTATAAATAATAACCCAGCTATAAGAACAACATTAGAGTTATCTGAAAAAAGTAAATATAAAATTATGGGTATTAATATAATTCTAACAAAAGTTATTATATTAGGTATTGTGTAGATCCTAGCCATTTATCTTATCTAATATAGCCTTTATATTTTTTGAATTTAAACCTTTTATTTGAGTTAACTCGTCTCTATTTGCCCGCTTTAAATTTTGCACACTTCCGAAAAAATTGATAACTCTCATTTTTTTTACTTTTCCTATGCCATCTATGTCATCTAAAAAACTAGTTTTTAATGAGTCAGACATCCTTTTCATGCTATTTTTTTTAGATAGTTTGTGAGCTTGATCTCTCATTTTTTGAATAAATCCTTCTATCTGAGGATTATCTTTTAAAGATAAATTTTTCTCATTTATTAAATGATATCTATCAAACCTGAAATCCCTCTTAAAACCTTTAGAAACACCAATTAATTTAATATTTTCGTTTATACCACTTTCATTGATAGCTTCTTGACATATCTTTAAGTAAGGGTGCGCACCATCTATGATTATTATATCAGGTAAAATCTTATCATCTTTGGAAAAGCGAGATTTAAATACTTTTCTCATTAAGTCTGCATCACCAAATTTTTTTAAATCATAGTCTTTAAATTTATATGTTCTTGAGTCCTTAATACTGAAACCCTCTTCATTAAATACTACATATGAAGCAACCGCATAATTATTTCCGAAAAAACTATTGTCATAGGCTTCTACTCGTTCAACATTATTTTTGATATTAAATTTATTCTTCAGTAAGTTTAAAATTTCTTGATTATTAACATATTTTTGTTTTTGAAGACTTACCTCTTTATCATTACGTTTAGCGGTAAGATTTGATATTTTTTGTATACCTACAATATTATTACCTTTTAGAGATACATCTATTTTGTAGTTTTCTTTCATAATAGATTTTAATTCGTTATATCCTTGAATTTTTTTAGAAATAATTATTTTTTTTGGCCTAAAACTCTTCAAATAAAATTGTATAATCAGTGAAGTAGGATCAATATCTTCTTCAAATTTATCAGAATAGTATATTAAATTTCCTCCGAGATATCTCCCATATCTAATAAAACCAATATAAATTGAGAAATGTTTTTTATTATCAATATGGATATAATCAAAATTAGTCTCTTGGGTACTTATTTTTACTTCTTCTCTAATAATATAATTTAATGATTGAATGCTATCTCTTAATTCTGCAGCTTTTTCATAATTTTGACTTTCACTAAAATAAACCATTTGTTTCTCTAGTTTATTAAATATTTTTTTCTGACTACCTTGAAAAAATTTTATGGTATCACTGACCTGATTTTTGTATTCATTTTCATCAACTTTGCTTACACATGGCGCAGAACATTGTTTAAGGTCATAAAGCAAACATGGTCTAGTTCTATTTTTAAACTCTGAGTCATTACAACTTCTAAGTTTAAAAGATTTTTGCAATATCTTTATCACTTTGTCAGTTTTCAAAGCCGATGTAAAAGGTCCAAATACCTTATCCTCATTTGAAAAATCATTTCTGAATCTAGTTAGTCTTGGAAAAGCCCCATTTGTTATTTTAATTAAGGGAAAACTTTTATCGTCTTTTAAACGAATGTTATATCTAGGAGAAAATTTCTTTATAAGTAAAGCTTCTAATAATAGCGCGTTCCTTTCTGACTCAGTAAGTTCAAAATCAATATTAACCGTCTGTGACACCATTTTTTGTAGTCTCCGGGGTAATTTTGGTAGATTACCATAATTAGATAATCTTCTCTTAATATTAATAGCTTTACCAATATATATAGGAATATCTTTTTTATTTTTAAAAAGGTAAACACCAGATGTTTTAGGTGCATCTTTTAGCCTTCTTTTTAATATTTCCAATCCAAACATTTAATTATTTTACAAAGAATATATTAAGCATAAGAAAAATATAGATACTTTTATTTTAAAAAGAAATATATTAAGAATTCCTTTGAAATCTGAATTAAAGACTCAATTATTATCGCCATATAAATTTTTAAGTGATAAATTCTATAAAAAATCCAATTCCCCAAGTTTTCCAGAATATAAGATAAGATTCCGTAATAATAATTTTAAAGAATTTACAAAACTTAATAACAAAGACTGGGTTAATCTTTTTGGAAAATTTGAAAGTGAATACTTACCATCTAACTCTAATTTAGCTATGAAATATCATGGCCACCAATTTAGAGTTTATAACCCTGAAATTGGAGATGGTAGGGGGTTTACTATTGCCCAGTTTTACAAAGATAAAAAGTTGTTTGACTTAGGAACTAAAGGAAGTGGAAAAACAGTCTATTCTCGAAGTGGCGATGGTCGATTAACTTTAAAAGGAGGTATAAGAGAAGTGCTTTGTTCTTCTTATTTAGAGGCAATGGGTCTTAAAACTTCTCGATCCCTATCATTAATTGAAACAGGTGAAGATTTATATCGCAGTGATGAACCTTCCCCAACGAGATCTAGTGTTTTAGTAAGAATTTCTCATTCCCATATCAGGATTGGAACTTTTCAATATCATGCATATCACCAAGATAATCAAAGTTTAGAGAAATTGATAAAATCAGTTGGAAAATATTACTTTTCCTTTAGTGATGCGGAGAATACACCATTGAATTTTTTTTCTTTAGTTGTTCAAAATTGTGCAAAATTAGCTGCCTCTTATAACATTTTTGGCTTTGTCCACGGCGTTCTCAATACTGATAACATTAACATAACCGGAGAAAGTTTTGACTATGGGCCTTATCGTATGATGGAAAAATATGATCCTGAGAAAGTAGCAGCTTACTTTGATCATTCCGGTCTTTATAAATTTTCAAATCAAGTTGATTCTATTTTTTGGAATGTTCAACAATTGGCTTCAATCATGACACTTTTTATAGAAAAAGAATTAATAATAGAAGAACTAAAAAAATATATAGAGCTTTATAATAAAGAAGTTATAAAATTATTCTTTAAAAGATTGTCTCTTAAACCCAGCAAATTGCAATTGCATAATCAAAAATTATTAAATGATGTTTATGAAATATTACTAAAGAGCCCTTATCTTTATGAAGAGGTATACAACGACCTTAGAGGAGGAAGACAAAGATTTAATATTCAAAATGATATTAAACGTAAATATAAAAATTATGATTTAGATTCAATTTTTAAAAATCATGAAATTTTCAATAATCTAGATGTTAAGTCTTTGACTCAAATTCCAAGGGAAACACTTCTATATGATGAAATAGAAAAAATCTGGCATAATATTGATAATAATGATGACTGGTCATTGTTTAATAAGAAAATCGATAGTATAAATGTATTTAAGCAGGCGAATATAAATTATGGACTGGGATAAATTAAAAATTTTTCATAATGTTGCTTTAGATCTTAATATATCTGAAGCAGCTCATAAAATGAATATTAGTCATTCCTCTATTAGTAGACAAATAAGTGCTCTTGAGAGAGATTTGAAGGTCTCGCTATTTAAAAGACATGCTAGAGGACTCACACTAACTGAACAGGGAAAAATTTTATTTAAAACTGCTCACGATATATTTGGTAAGATAGCTCTCACTGAAGCTAAATTGACAGAGTCTAAAGAAAAGCCTACTGGGCCACTTACTATAGCTGCGACAGTCGCATTTGGCACAACATGGTTAGCGCCTAGAATTGAAAAATTTACAAATTCATATCCAGATATAGATGTCTCAATAATTATTGAAAACAAGTACACTGATTTGGCCCAAGGTGAGGCTGATGTTGCTTTGAGGCTGACAGAACCTACCCAAATGGATTTGATTAGGTTTCCACTTTATGAATTTCAATTTAAAATTTATTCCTCCCCAGAATACATTGAAAAATTTGGAATTCCAAAGGATGTCAGTGAACTACCAAATCATAAGATTGTTGCTTTTGGAGATAGTGTTGAACCCTCTATTCCAGATGTAAATTGTATTTTGGACTTACTTCCTAAAAATAAAAAAATTAAAACTCTCTTTATCTCAAATATGTATGGAGTTATGAGAGCTATAGGAGGAGGGGCAGGGATTGGAGCATTACCTGAATATATGAGAATATCCAATAATAATCTTGTTCCCATTTTGCCAAATGCCGACACTCCTAAGACTATTATATATTTTACATATCCCCCTGAACTAAAAGGTTCTAAAAAAATTGAGGCTCTTAGAGATTTTTTAGTTAGAGAAGTTAATAAAGAAAAAAAAAGTTAGTCTTTTTTGATAAATTTTTTATTACAATAATTACAAACAACTTCTTGTTTTTTATCGATCTTAAAATAAACAGCTGGATGGCCGAGATCACCACTACCACCATCGCACATGATTACATTTACCGTCTTTGAGACATACTCTACTTCTTGATAATTTTCTAAATTAACTTGATCACTCATAGAGATACAAGTTCTGAGACCAAATTAGTATATTTTTTTGGGTCGTCTAGGTTTTCACCTTCCATCAGTTTTGCATGATCATAAAGAATTTCACAAAATTTATCTTTTTGGTTTTTGTCTAGAGACTTGAGCTTATTAACCAATTCATGATTAATATTAATTTCTAGAATTCTTTTTTCGTCAGAAATATTTTGATTATTAGCAGCCATCAATTTTTTTAAATGCATATCCATATCATTCTCATCAGCAACCAAACATGAAGCACTTGTAGTTAATCTCTTAGAAATTTTAACATCTTTAACTTTATCTTTAAGATTGTCTTTTAAAAATCCAACAAAATCTTTATCTTCTTTAGGTTCTTCTTTTCCTTTTTTTGAATCTTTCTTGTCCTCTATATCTACTTCACCTTTAGTAATAGATGTAAATTCATACTCTTTGAATTTCATTTTCATTGGCATCCAGAATTCGTCAACTGGATCTGTGATTAACAGAACATTTATTTTTTTATTTTTAAATAATTCCATTTGAGGACTGTTAAGAAGGTTGCCTTTATTTTCACCTGATATGTAGTAGATTTTCTTTTTATCATTAGAAAAATCAGTTACGTATTGATCTAATGTAATCATCTCCTCTTTTTCAGAACAGTGAAATGTTGAGAACTCAAATATTTGATCATGAAAGTCGTTAAATTCATAAAGTCCCTCTTTAATGACAGGTCCAAAATTTTTCCAAAATTCTTGAAATTCATTAGGTTTTTTTTTCTTTAATTCTTGAATTTCCTTAAGAACTCTTTTTGTTATAGCATTAGATATTTTATTGATTACTGCATTATTCTGTAAAATTTCTCTTGAGATATTTAAACTCAGATCCTCAGTATCTACTACA
Organism: uncultured Alphaproteobacteria bacterium; assembly: GCA_902521795.1. Classification (GTDB taxonomy): domain Bacteria; phylum Pseudomonadota; class Alphaproteobacteria; order HIMB59; family HIMB59; genus HIMB59. Next base: position 17,003 of record CABYSX010000004.1, on the reverse strand, counting down.
CCTGGTACAAATCTCAACCAAGCAGGAATTAATGCATCTAATTTATCAGAAATAAATACTTTATTTACGTATAGCTTTAGTTTGTTTTTTCGATCTGGATGATAAAGATCTTGAGGCTGTGTTTTGGGTAAATATAGAAGTGCAGTGTAATTTACGACTCCTTCAGCTTTAAAATGAATTGTTGTTAAAGGTTCATCATAGTAACTTGAAACTTGGTTATAAAAAGATTTGTAGTCATCTTTCTTTATCTTCGATTTTTCTTTTAGCCAAATAGCTTCAGCAGAATTAACTTGCTTCTCAGGTTTTTCATCTTTTTTCTTTTCCTTTTTATCGTCTTCGGACGTCACAAAAATTGGGAAAGGAACAAAATCAGAATATTTTTTTATTATTTCTTCTATTTTGTATTTACTTAAAAACTCATTTTCATCCTTCTTAATAGATAAAGTAATTTCAGTTCCAATTTCATTGTATTGTGTTTCTTCAATTGAAAATGTACCCTTGCCATCTGAAGTCCAGAGGTAACCATTAGATGAGTCATATTTTTTTGATCTAACTACTACTTGATCTGAGACCATAAATGATGAATAAAAACCAACACCAAATTTACCAATTTGATTTATATCGCCTTTCTTATCCCCCATCTTTTTTATAAAATCTTCTGTTCCAGATTTCGCAATCGTGCCTAAATTTGATTGCATGTCCTTTTCGTCCATACCAATCCCATTATCTTTTACAGATATGGTATTGTTCTTTTCATTTATATGAATCTTAATTTCAAACTTATTTGTTTTTGCAGCTTTAGAGTCGGTTTGACTGACATACCTAAGTTTTTCACAAGCATCTGATGAATTTGATACTAATTCACGTAAAAATATTTCTTTTTCTGTATAAAGTGAGTTAGCTACTATATCTAAGAGTTTTGATACCTCTGTTTCAAATTTTACTGTTTTCTTTTCCGCTTGTTGTTTATTCATTTTTTTCTAATATCCTTATTATAAGCAATGTTTACCAATGACAATACTGAGTGTTCTACAAAAATATCTATCATTTCACAAATCAAATTTGATAAATGGCTTTTAAAACAATCATCATTTATTAAAAATTGGTCTTTATCTAATAATTTCAAGGCAGAATCTGGAAAAATTCTTAAAGTTCCTTATGAAGATGGAAGGCTAAAAGAGGTTCTGATCGGAGAGGGGGTAGATCAAAATCTTGAGGGGGTCAGTTCTTTTTCCTCATTAAATAACGGTAACTACTACATATTTGCTAAATTTGCTAAATCAAAAGAATCAGAGATACATAAAGCTTGGGCATGGGGAAATTATAACTTTCAGTCAAAACCTAAAAAAAATTTATTGTATATCAAAGACCAAAAAGAATTAGAGTTTCTTACTTTTTACACACAGTGTATAAATTTTTCTAGAGATTTAATCAACAGCCCTGCAAACAAATTAAATCCATTATCTTATTACACAAAAATAAAAAATAATCAGATGTTTAAAAAATTTAATTTTGTTGAATATTCTGAGAAAGATATAGGTACACAATTTCCTCTTACTTATGCTGTTGGTAAATCTTCGTCTGTTAAACCAAAAGTAATAGAAATAACAAATAAAAAAATTCTTCAAAAAGATAAGCCTCTCGTCATTATTGGTAAGGGAGTCACATTTGACACTGGTGGTGTAAATATTAAACCAGGAAACTCTATGAGAAACATGAAAAAAGATATGGGTGGTTCTGCGATTGCAATATCATTATTTTTATTGGCAAATTACTTTCTTAAAAAAACTAAAATAGTTTTAATTGCTCCTTTAGCTGAGAACTCAGTATCCTCTAAATCAATGAGACCAGGTGATGTCTACAAATCAGCATCAGGGAAGTCAGTTGAAATTGCACACACGGATGCCGAGGGAAGACTTTTATTGGCAGATGCTATTGAAAAAGCGATGTCTTATAACCCAAGTATGATTATTGATTTCGCAACCCTTACTGGTGCAGCTAGGGTTGCTTTAGGTGAGGACTTACCTGCTTATTTTTGTAACAATGAATTAATTGCAAAAAAAGTTGATAATTTAAATAAAGAAAAACTGAGATGTTGGAGATTACCCTTGTACCAACCCTATTTAAAAAAGATTAAATCGCAAGTTGCAGAATTAAGTAATGCTTCTTTGGATGGTATGGCTGGATCTATCACAGCAGCACTTTTTTTAAAAGAATTTTTGAATAAATCTGATACACCCTGGCTACATTTTGATACCTATGCCTGGTCTCAAGGCTCGATATTAGGATCTAATGGTGCAGCATTACAGGGATTGGAAATAATGAGTGAATTCTTAAGGAAAAATTTCAATTAGTGAAATATTTAATTATCCTTACTCTGTTACTATCAGGATGTATCACAACAGATCGATCTTTTAATACCTCAAATATTTGTGATATTTTCAAAACTAATCCTAAGTGGAAATCATATGCAGAAAAAACGAAAGAAAAATGGGGTGTGCCTGTAAGTTTACAATTAAGTTTTATCAAACAAGAGTCTTCTTTTGAAAGAACAGCAAGACCTCCGAGAAAAAAGGTATTAGGTTTTATACCAGGTTTACGACCTTCAAGTGCTTATGGTTATAGCCAAGCTTTAGATGGGACATGGGAAGAATATAAAGTTTCTACAAAAAACTTTAATGCTGATAGAAAAAATTTTAAAGATGCGAGTGATTTCATTGGATGGTATGTTGATGGAAGTTACCGATTATTAAAAATTAGTAAAGGTGATGTCTACAATCATTATCTCGCATATCATGAGGGCAAAGGAGGATTTCAGAAACAATCCTATAATAAAAAAAAATGGTTACTTGATGTGGCAAAAAAAGTAGAGCGCCAGGCAAAAGACTATTCAAATCAAATAACAAAATGTAATTTCCATAAAAAAAGCGTGTTTTAATTGTTACAAAAAACAGATCTTATAAATTATTTTCATTCCAGTTTTACCAACCCTGAATATAAAGGGATAGGAACAGAGCATGAAAAATTTATTTTTTATACTAAAGATCATAAAAGACTTAAATTTGATGGTGAGGTGAGTGTTCAAAATTTATTTCAATTTTTCTTATCAAAAGGCTGGCAGAAAAATGAATATAACAGCTTTAACCAACTAATATCTTTATCTAAAAATGGTGCAAGTATTACTCTAGAACCAGGTTGTCAATTGGAATTATCTGGGAAAATATTAAAAAATGTTCATCAAACATGTACCGAGTCCTACGAGCATTTAAGAGAACTAGAGGAATATGCTGAGTTAAATAAATTATGCATATTAGGTCTTGGCTTCGACCCAATAAGTAAATTAGAGGATTTATCTTTTATCCCAAAAGAACGATATAAAATTATGAGAGAATACATGCCAAAAGTTGGCTCTAGAGGGTTAGATATGATGACAAGAACCTGCACAGTACAAGCTAATTTGGATTATTTTAATGAAAATGATTTAATTAAAAAATTTGTTGTTGCTAATAGGATCCAACCAATTGTGATGGGTATATTTTGTAATTCTCCTTTTCGTGAGTCTAAACATAATGACCTAGTCAGTAATCGAATTTTCACTTGGCAAGACACAGATAATCAAAGGTGTGGAATTAAAAAGTCATTTTTAAACAAAAATTTTACGATTGAAGAATATGTTGATTTTGCTCTAAAAGTTAAAAACTATTTTTTAAAAATAAATGGTAAATATTTTGATACTACTGATTACACATTTGATGAATTACTTACTAAAAGTGTCTCAAATAAAGAAATTTTGGCGTATAATTTAACAATTCAAGATTGGATAAATCACTTATCTACAATTTTTACTGAAGTCAGATTAAAGTCTTATATCGAACTTAGGGGAGCAGATGCAGGAAAATGGGAAATGATTTGTGCATTGCCTGCTTTTTGGATTGGCATACTTTATGATGATGAAAATCTCGACTTTTTATGGAAGGAAACAAGCACCTGGCAAGAAAATGACATATTAAATTTGTATCAGGATGTTCCATCTGAGGGTTTAAACAGTAACTTTATGAATTCACCCCTATATGAGCATGGTAAAAAACTATTAAGTTTGTCAAAAAAAGGATTAGGAAAAAGAGGGTATCTAAATTCTGATGGTAGAGATGAAAGTATTCATTTAGAAAAATTAAATAGCATTATTGAACAACAAAAAAATCCCGCAGATTTGTTAATTGAAGAGTTCAAGGACAAAAAAAATATATTATCATTGCTAAATAATACTTATTATTAAAATTATTATGAAATTTCTTTTTCAAATGGACGATCCTCAGAAAATTAACATCAACGAGGATTCTACTTATATGCTTATTCGTGAGTCTTTAAGAAGGGGAATAGAATGTTATTATAATGATCCCAGCTGGGTTTTTAGTGAGATTAATAAAGTTAATAAAATAAAATCTCATGTCTTAAGCTTAAAATTAAATAAAAATAATAAGCTTTCATATCAGAATATGAATCTAAAAGAGATTGATTTAGAAAAAATGAATGCCATTTTTATTCGTCAAGATCCACCATTTGACTTAAATTATATATCCAATACCTACTTGCTGGATCAATTAAAAAAACCATTACTAGTCAACAATCCAAAGGAGATTAGAAACTTTCCAGAAAAGCATATTATGATGAATTTTCCAGAGTTAACTCCACCTACATTAATATCTTCAAATATAGAAATAATCACAAAGTTTATAAAAAAAAATAAAGAAGTAATTATAAAACCAGCCTATGGAAATGGAGGGCTCGGAATACAAAAAATTTATTTTAATAAACTAAATCTTAATCTATTTATCAAAAACTATCTTAAAAAATTTTCTAATAGCCCAATCATCATTCAAAGATTTTTAAAAAATTTTAATAAAGGCGATAAAAGAATTATTTTAATTAATGGAAAAATAGCTGGTGGAGTTTTAAGGGTACCAAAAACTAACAGTATTAAGGCTAATTTTCACGCAGGTGGTAAGCCTGTAAAAACTAATATCACTTTAAAAGAAAAGCTTATTTGTAAAAAAATAAAGCCATTTCTGATAAAAAATGGTTTAATTTTTGTAGGTATTGACGTAATTGATGGTTATTTAACAGAAATAAATATTACATCTCCAACAGGAATTCAAGAAATCAATAGATTGAATAATAGCAAGATTGAAAAAGATATTATTGATTTTGTATCTAAATCACTGCAGTAAATTTTCAAAGAGCTTATTAATATTTTTTTGAATTAATTCTTCAATAGGTTTTTTTATCGTCCCATCAGGCACTATTCTTTCATATGAATAACTTCCATTTTGATATTTGATTACAAAATCATCGCTATCAATAATATCAAAAATTGTAAGTTTAAAATTTTCTTGTGCCAATTCTAGTTCTGCTTTTAGCGTTTCACTGTCTGGTGATGATAAGATTAAGTCTTCAATTATTAATTTATTCAAATCTTTATTTATAATTTGTCCGCTGATAGAGCTTCTTTGATTTATAAAAGAATTTGCAAGTGTATTTAATAACTCATTTATTTGTTCAAAATCTGAAATATCTTGAGACAAAGATTGCATAAATAAAACTAATGCAAATTCTTCCTCTGAAACTCTAATATTTATAGTTCCATTTATATTTCCAGATATATTTTGAATGTTACCAAGGCCTATAGGATTTGGAACGCTTAAAGATAGATCAATATTACCTTTGATTCGTGATGTATTTAAAAATAAATTATCTAATTTTGATAAATTTATTTCTTTTAATTCAATTAATCCTGTAAACATATTGTTATTAATTGAACCAGATATATTAGAAATTTTATCTTTATGAATAAGATCTAAATTTTCGATTAAAAAAATATTATTTAATGGTTCAATTTTTAAGTTTGTTTGTAAAAAATCAAAATCGACTATGTTAATAATATTTGAAAAGTCATCTGTAGAGAATTGAGAGACTATTTGTAATAAATTTGTTTTATCTAAATTATCAATTCCAATATTTATCGAAGCATCGTTAAAGTTATTTAAGTTTAGATAACCGGTTATTGATAAATTTACATCATCTGAACTAACAAATTCTAGATTTTCGATATTTAATATATTCCCATCTATGACGCCCTTCATATTTATGTGATCTGAATTTAAAATTGATAAAAATTCTTTTAAGCTGTCTGATGGAATTAAACTGAATTGGTCAAATTCATCTAATTGAATATCTAATTGTGTATTGTTTAAATCATTAAACTCATATTTACCTTTGATTTTAGCAAAATTTTTATTGTTATTAGTTATATTTAGCTCATTTAATTGCAGAATATTATTCACAAAATTACTAGAAAGTTGAATTTCATCAAACTTAAGTTGCTTTAATAATTCTGCGTTAGGTAAAAAATCTAACAGTTCTAAAATATCTGATTTAGAGTTTGATTTCAGATTTGTATTAATATTAGCTTTATTAATATTTAATTCTTCTATAGATCCGTTTATTCTTATGATTGTTTCATTATTGGATTTATAAGAAATATTATTTATAGCTAAACTGCCGGCATTATAGTTTAAGTCTAAGATTTCAATTATTCCTCTTGGAATACCTGCAATATTATTAAAGACTTGAATATTACTAACAAGCTGAAACAAATTATCTGTGGAAATATTCTCTCCTCCTATGTTTAAATCTGAGTTAATTAAATTATTTAAATCGATAGTCCCTTTAATATTAATTTGTGATTTATCTGCAAGTGTTATTGATAATTTTTCAATATTTATAATTTCTTTTGAATATTCACCACTTACACTTAAACTTTGAAAGTTTATCTTCTTCAATAATTGTTGATAATTTTCTCCTAAAAGTAATACTAATTCATCTATTTCTAATTCATTAATAGTAAAACCAATTTTTTTTACATCAGAGTCAATTGTATAGATATCAAAATATAAATCAGAACCTTTATAATTAAATTTATTTGTGACAATACGAGAAGTATTATCCTCAGACGAAATATTTATTTTTAAATTGTCAATATCACCCTCTAATAAAATAGAGTTATTTATCAAATTAGAATTTATGTTCTCTATTCTTGCTTGATTAAGCTTAATTGAAATTTCATCTTCATTAAATAATGACCTGGAAATTTCAACATCTTTTGCCACAATGTCACTTTGGAAAGTATTATGATTAATTTTAAAACTTGAATTGTCTATAGATAAAATGGGTTTAGGCAAAATTTTTAACGTTTGATTAGATAAACTATTTAAACTAACTAAACCTTTTGTTTCTCTTTCAATTATTTCCTGAGAAAGTAAATTAATTGGTAATCTTAGAAAACTTAATCCAAATAAAATAATTAATAATAAAAGAACTATAATTGGAATAATGACTTTTAATTTTTTCATTTATTTCTTTTATAAATATAAGAACGTAAAATAGATTATATAGGCTAATATCAAGCTCAGAGAAATTAATTTACCAGCTATTTTTAGAGAAATTATGACAAAAAATAATAATGATGTAGCCAGAAATAACCATTTATCTACATAACCAAGTAATTCATAAAAATTTATACTTCCATTAATAAGTATGGCAATAATCGTTATTCCAAAGATGTTAGCAATGTTTGAGCCCAAAATATTTCCAATTGCCAAATTATTTTGTTTTTTGACAATTGAAAGAATTGTAGCAATTACCTCAGGTAATGATGTCCCAAAAGCAACTATTGTTATCCCAATAGTTGTTTCGGCTACTCCAAATATACTAGTTAAGTTTTTCGCATATACGATGAAGTATTTAGAACTATAAAATAAAGCAATAAAGGCTAATAATATTTTTAAAAAAATAATGTAAGTTGATAAATTTTTTACATCAACTTTTGTAGAGACATCATCAATAGGTTTCCTTACTTCAAAAAAAATAAAAACACAGAGTATTCCAAAGAGAAAAAATCCAGATAGATATCCAAGATTAAAGTTAAAAATAATAAAAATAAAAAAAGTAATTGAAAAAATTAAGAAAAATAAAAAAGTACTTTTGTCTCTTTCCTCAGTTACTAGCTTGATAATAGGGTAAAGCATAATACCACCTACTAACAATATATTTGCTATGTTGCTACCTACAAGATTACCTGCAACTATTCCAACAGAATTTAATTTTAATGCTTGAAATGTTGCTGCAAACTCAGGGAGAGAGGTGCCAATAGCAATAATAAATATACCTACTAGGATAGGTCTGATTTTATATATTTGTGAGACAATTATTGAATTTTTAATAGCTAGATCACATGACCATATTAAAACAATAAGACTTATTAATACTCCTATAAAACTTTCAATCAATTCATACCCATTTGATCTTTTTTTAGTTTTCTAATTTCATCTCTAAACATTGCAGCTTTCTCAAAATCCAAATTTTCAGCCGCAGTTAACATCTTTTTCTCTAATTTTTGAACATGTTTCTCAAACTTATTTGGACTCAATTTCTCAATTTCAGATGTACCAACAGTATAGCTATCTTTCTCGTATATGCTTTCAATAATTTCACCAATATTTCTTTTTACAGATTGAGGTGTAATGCTATTTTTTTTATTAAATTCAATCTGTTTAGTTTTTCTATATTCTGTCTCCTCTAGAGCTGCTTTGATACTTTTAGTAATAATATCGGCGTATAATATTACTTTGCCATTAACATTTCTTGCTGCTCGACCTATGGTCTGAACTAAACTTGTTTTTGACCTTAAGTATCCTTCTTTATCAGCATCTAGGATAGCTACCAAACCACATTCAGGTATATCCAGACCCTCTCGTAGTAAATTTATACCAACTAAAATGTCAATTTCTCCTATTCTCAAAGAACGAATAAGTTTTATTCTGTCAATTGTTTCAACATCAGAGTGCATATATTCAACTTTTAAATTATGTTCTTTTAAATAATTTGTTAAATCCTCTGCATTTTTTTTAGTAAGAGTTGTAATTAGCACTCTATTTTTATTATTAATAGTGGTTTGTATTTCACCCATCAAATCTTCCACTTGGTTAACAGTTGTTTTGATCACGCACTCAGGGTCAATTAAGCCAGTTGGTCGAATAATTTGCTCAACATATTTGTTTTCAACTTCATTCAACTCCCAAGGACCTGGTGTTGCAGATAAAAAAATAGTAGGAGGTCGCATCATATTCCACTCTTCAAAAGTTAAAGGACGGTTATCTAATGCAGACGGAAGTCTGAAACCATAATCAGAAAGTGTTTTTTTTCTTGATCTGTCACCTTTATACATCCCTGTTATTTGAGGAACAGATACATGAGACTCATCAATAATCAGTAGAGCATTTTCTGGAATAAACTCGTATAAGGTAGGAGGTGCCTCGCCAGGTTGCCTACCACTTAGATATCTAGAATAATTTTCAATTCCAGAACAAGTTCCAGTAGCTTGAATCATTTCTAAATCAAAATTAGTTCTTTCTTTTAGTCTTTGAAATTCTAATAATTTTTTTTCTTTATCAAATTCCTCTAGTCTTATTTTTAAATCTTTCTTAATTTCTTTAATCGCATTCTCTAATCGTGGCTTGGGAGTGATATAGTGACTATTTGCAAAAATTTTTACTTCTTCAAAGTTTCGAATAAATTCTCCTGTCAACGGATCAAACTCTTTAATTTCCTCTACTTCGTCTCCAAAAAAACTTACTCTCCAAGCAATATCTTCTAAGTGTGCAGGAAAAATGTCAACACGATCTCCAGTTACACGAAACATACCTCTTCTAAAGTCAATATTATTTCTCTTATATTGTAATTCTACTAATTCTCTCAAGAACTCCATTAAATTAATGTTTTGTCCTTTTTTTATTTCAAGAGTCATTTTTGAGTAAGAGTCTACAGACCCAATACCGTAAATACATGAAACACTTGCTACAATAATTACATCTTCTCTTTCTACTAAAGATCTTGTGGCAGAGTGCCTAAACCGATCTATTTGTTCATTAATAGACGACTCCTTTTCTATAAAGGTATCCGATCGGGGAACATATGCTTCTGGTTGATAATAATCATAATAACTCACAAAATATTCAACAGCATTTTTAGGAAACAAAATTTTTAATTCTTCATAAAGCTGAGCAGCTAGGGTTTTATTGGGAGCCATAATTAATGTAGGTCTGTTATATTTTTCAATTACATTGGCAATTGTAAACGTTTTCCCAGAGCCAGTTACACCCAATAATACTTGACTTTGTTTTCTCTTATTTAAACCTTCAATTAATTTTTTGATCGCCTGTGGCTGATCTCCCTTCGGTTTATTTTCACTTTCTATTTTAAATGCCATGCTTGTAGAAATTTATAAATAAGTTTATAGATAACTAAATAAAAAAAATGATTTCAAATAGAGTAAATAACATAAAACCCTCTTTAACAATAGCCACAAACATGAAGGCACAGGAGTTAAAAAGGGCAGGAAAAGATGTAATTGTTTTAGCAGCTGGAGAGCCTGACTTTGATACCCCAGATCATATAAAAAGCGCTGCTATTGAGGCAATTAATAATGGTTTTACAAAATATGTACCAGGTAAAGGTACCCCAGACTTACAGCTTGCAATTCAAAAAAAATTTCAAAGAGATAATAATTTAGATTATGAACTTGGTAATATTACAGTCGGAGTAGGGGGTAAACATATAATTTATAACGCTTTTTCTGCGACTATTAATAGTGGAGATGAAGTTATTATCCCTGCACCTTATTGGGTGAGTTACCCAGATATTGTTATTTTAAATGATGGAAAACCTGTGATAGTTGAATGCGGTGAGCAAAATGGTTTTAAAATTACACCAGAAGATTTAGCAAAACATATTAATCCCAAAACAAAATGGTTAATGCTTAATAGTCCAAGCAACCCCACTGGATCTATGTACTCTAAAGAGGAATTAACAGCCCTAGGTGATGTTCTTAAGAAATATGAAAATGTTTTTATTCTATCTGATGATATTTATGAAAAAATTGTATACGACGCTAATGAATTTAAAACAATAGCTGAGGTTTGTCCTTTTTTGAAAGAGAGAACTTTAACTATGAATGGATTATCTAAGTCTTATTGTATGACGGGTTGGAGAGTGGGTTATGCTGCAGGTCCAACAAATCTCATCAATGCTATGAACAAAGTGCAATCCCAAAACGTATCCTCAACAGCATCCATTTCAATGGCGGCATCAGTGGAAGCACTGAATGGAGATCAAAGTTTTATCATATCAAACAATGAGTCATTTTTAAGGAGACGCAACTTAGTGGTTAAACATTTAAATGAAACACCAGGATTATCTTGCAGAACACCTGAAGGTGCTTTTTATGTTTTTGCTTCTTGTAAAGGAATTTTAGGAAAGACAACGCAGTCAGGTAAGAAACTTTACAAAGATGGCGACTTTATGGATTATCTTCTTGAAGAGGTTGGGGTTGCTGGAGTTCAGGGCTCGGCTTTTGGTTTAGAAGGTTTTTTTAGAATTTCTTATGCAACCTCTGATTCAATATTAGAGGATGCTTGCCAGAGAATTAAAGAAGCTTGTGCTAAATTAAGTTAATTTACTCTCAGAAATTATTTTTGCTATTCTAAGAGTATTAGTTGTACCAACTTTTCCAAAAGGAACACCCGCGGTGATGATTATTTTATCTCCATGTTTCAATATTTTTCTTGTTTTTGCTATTTTACATGCACGATCTACCATCTCTGTAGATGATGAAATTTCATCAACTACGTCCATAAAAGTACCCCAAGTCAAGATATTTTGACGAGCTACTTTTCTGTTAGTTGTCAATCCTATTAAAGTTACATCAGGTCTCATTCTCGCAACTCTTAAAACAGATCTTCCTGTTTGAGAGAAGGTAGCAATACAATTGCATTCAGCTATATTTGCCACTTCAAGTGCAGCTGTTGCAATAGCCTCAGTAGATGTCTTTACTACATTTAAATTGTAGTTTTGAATATTAGCTAAATATTTAGGATCACTCTCAACTCGCTTTATAATTTTATCCATCATTTCTACTGACTCTTTTGGATAATTACCTGCTGCTGACTCTGCAGACAACATGACAGCATCGACACCTTGGAATACAGCTGTTGCAACATCAGAGGCTTCAGCTCGCGTTGGTGTTGGTGAGTCAATCATACTTTCTAGCATTTGAGTTGCAACAATACATGGCTTTCCAAATTTTCTACAAGCCGCAACCATTGTTCTTTGGTGAATAGGAACATCTTCAGGGTTTGTTTCCACACCTAAGTCCCCTCTAGCTACCATTATTCCATCACAATTCTCAGTTATCGACTCAATTTCTTCCATAGCAGATGGTTTTTCTACTTTAACCATGACTTTAAATTTTGCAGGAATAAGTTTTTTTGCTGTAACTAAGTCTTTAGTAGTTTGAATAAATGAAAGAGCAATCCAATCAACATCAAGCTTAATTGCAAGCTCAAGATCTTTTTTATCTTTTGGTGTAATAATTTTTAAATCAAGTTTTGTATCTGGTATATTTAAACCTTTATTATTTGAAATTTCGCCACCGTCGGTAACAACACACTTTATTGCAGATGAAGATTTTGATTTTACTTTTAATCTTACTTTACCGTCATTAACTAAAAGCCTTTGTCCAATAGAAATAGATTTAAAAATTTCTTTATGAGGTAAGTAAACACGAGAATTATCACCATCTTTTTTATTTTGATCAAATGTGAATATTTGGTTTTTCTTTAATTGTTCTTTAACATTTAAAAATTTACCAACTCTGAATTTTGGGCCTTGAAGGTCTCCTAAAATACAAATGTAACGGTCATGTTTTTTTTCTAAATTACGAATGATTTTAACTTTTTTTTTGTGATCCTCATGATCACCATGACTAAAATTTAAACGAAATACATCTGCGCCTGATAAAAACAATTCTTCGATTGCTTTTTCAGTTTCACAAGCAGGTCCTAAAGTAGCAACAATTTTAGCTTTTCGATTTCTTAATTTCATTTGATTTGTTTAGAAATTAATAAATAACATGATATTAGTAAAATACCATGAGTAAAATATCTAAAGAGCAAGAATACAAAATCAAAGCTAATGTGCTTGATCATTTGATTAACCATTTAAGAGAGAGAACCGATGTGCAAAACATAGACTTAATGAATCTAAGTGGATTTTGCAGAAACTGTCTATCAAAATGGTATGTAAAATATGCAAAAGAGGAAGACTATGATCTAGACTATGAAGAATCAAGAAAGATTATTTATGGAATGTCTTATTCTGAGTGGAAAGAAAAATATCAAGCAGAGGCAACAAAAGAACAAAAAGAACAATTCAATAAAAAATAAACAATAAATTAAATGGCTGACAAATTACCAAATTGGAACTTAGGAGATTTTTACTCTTCTATTAAAGATGAGCAAATAGAACTAGATATAGAAAAATTTAAAAAATTTTCAATTTCCTTTAACGATAAATATAAAGGAAAATTAATTATTCAAAGTCAAAAACTTGAGAGCATTATAAAAGAATACGAAGATGGTAATGAGCTCGGAGACAAGCTCGGAAACTATGCTTTTTTAATTTATGCAACAAATATGAACGATCAAGATACTGTTCAATTTTACCAAGGTATAAATGAAAAACTCACTGAAATATCATCTAGCTTAATTTTTTTTACTAATGAAATAAATGCAACAGATGACTTGGAATTTGAAAAATTTTTATTAAGTGCAGGTAAATACAAAAATTGGTTAATAAACATTCGCCGATATAAACAACATCAACTTGATGAAAAAAGTGAGATGATTTTCTTAGATAAAAATTTAACCTCTAATTCTTCATGGGTGAGATTTTTTGAAGAACAAATTAACGATTTAAAATTTAAAATAGATGATAAGGAGCTAAATAGTTCTGAGGCGTTAAACCTATTATCTGACCATAATTCAACGACGAGAAAAAAGGCTGCTGTAAGTATTGAGAATGTTTTCAAATCAAACGTAAAAACTTTTTCTTTTATAACAAACACTCTAGCAAAAGATAAAATTACTAATGATAAGTGGAGAAAATATAACTCCCCCATCGACTCAAGAAATCTAGCAAATAATGTTGAAAATGAGGTTGTGGACGCATTAACAGAGAGTGTTACCTCAAATTATAAGAATATTTCACATCGATATTATAAAATTAAGGCAAAACTTTTTAATCAAGAGAAATTAAATTATTGGGATAGAAACGCTCCATATCCTGACTCACCAAATAAAAAGATTAATTGGTTAGAGGCTAAAGATATCGTGCTTCGCTCTTATGCTAACTTTGATGAGAGTTTTAGAGACATCGCATTATTATTTTTTAAAAATAGTTGGATTGATGCAGAGTTAAAATCAGGCAAATCACCAGGCGCATTTGCTGCGTCTACTATTCCCTCTATCCATCCTTACATTTTGACAAATTTTCATGGAAAAACTAGAGATGTAATGACTTTAGCTCATGAGCTTGGTCATGGATGTCATCAATATTTATCCGCAAAGCAAGGATTACTTTTATCGAGCACACCCCTTACACTCGCTGAAACTGCAAGTGTCTTTGGAGAAATGATGACGTTTCGAACACTTCTAGATGACAGTGACCAAGAGGCAAGAAAATATCTATTAGCCTCAAAAATAGAAGATATGATTAACACAGTTGTTAGACAGATATCATTTTTTGAATTTGAAAAATTAGTTCATAACGAAAGAAAAAAAGGTGAGCTATCATCAGATCAACTTTGTGATTTCTGGATGAAAACACAATCTGAGAGTCTGGGTCCTAATATCGAATTAACTGATGGATATAAATATTTTTGGACTTATATCCCTCATTTTATCCATACCCCTTTTTATGTCTATGCATATGCATTTGGAGACTGTTTAGTTAATATATTAATCCAACTTTATGATGAGGGACTCCCAAACTTTAAAGAAAGTTATATTGATCTTTTAAAAAGTGGTGGTTCAAAGCACTACAGTGAAGTACTTAAACCCTTTAACGTTGACCTTAAACAAAAAGATAGTTGGCAAAAAGGACTTTCAATGATTTGTAGTTTAATAGATGAATTTGAAAAGACTATTTAAGATAAAATGAAAGAAGATAACAATTTAGTTTCCAGAGTTAAAAGATACTCCAAAGTAACTACATCTATGACTTCGTTAGCGACTAAGTTTGCTGGAAAAAAGTATTTAAATTTTGATTTAAGTGATCAAAAATATGCAGCTCAGATAACTGAGATATTGGGTAATCTAAAAGGCCCTTTAATGAAAGTTGCACAATTAAGCGCGACTATTCCTGATTTACTCCCAGAAGAATATGCAAGAAAACTTGCAGAATTACAATCTAATGCCCCTCCCATGTCATGGGTATTCGTTAAAAGAAGAATGAAAGCTGAGTTAGGAGAAAATTGGGAGAAAAATTTTACAGACTTTGACAAAGATGCAAGTTTTGCAGCCTCCTTAGGTCAAGTTCATAAAGCTAAATTAAATGGTAATGAAATTGTTGCCTGCAAATTACAATATCCAGATATGTCCTCAGCAGTAATTGCGGACCTCAATCAACTAAAAATAATTTTTAAAATTTATTCTAGTTACAATAAATCAATTCAAATAAGAGAAATTTATAAAGAAATTGAGGCAAGATTAAAAGAAGAATTAGATTATAAATTAGAGCATCGCCACCTCAAGATTTTTGAGTACATGCACAAAAAAAATACATTTATAAAAATTCCTAAAGTTCATAAAAAGTATTCAACCCAAAGATTATTAGTTATGGAATATCTTGATGGAAAAAAGCTTATCGAATACAAAAATTCCTCTCAAAAAGTGAGAAATGATCTTGCAAAAAAATTATTTATGGCTTGGTATTTTCCATTTTACAAATATGGAATTATCCACGGTGACCCTCACCTTGGTAATTACTCCGTAAACAAAGATAATAACATAAACTTGTTTGATTACGGTTGTGTGAGAATTTTTCCAGCTAAATTTGTAAAAGGTGTGATTGATTTATATTTTGCCCTTAAAGAAAAAAATAACGAAAAAATTAAACTTGCTTATAAGGCCTGGGGATTTAAAGATATTGATGACAAGCTTATGAATGTTTTAAATAAATGGGCTCTTTTTCTATATGACCCTATTTTAAAAAATGAAGTTAGAAAAATACAAGACTCAGATAGCGGAATATATGGTGCTAAAATTGCCGGAGAAGTTCACAAAGAATTAAGAAAATATGGCGGAGTTAAACCACCCAGAGAGTTTGTATTTATGGACAGAGCCGCAGTTGGACTGGGCTCTATTTTTATCCACCTAAAAGCAGAAATTAATTGGTATAAGCTTTTTCATGAGTTAATTAAGGATTTTTCTGTTAAAAACCTTGAAACTAATCAAAAAAACGCCATAGCTTTTTCTAAAAAATCTTGATCTTTTTAATCTGTAAAAGACTCCATTAAGTAACTATAACTAAACAAATTCAGGCTAATTTATTAAATATTTCAGTTTTTAATGAAATAAACTTAGTTTATCTAAAATGTTGACCAACGACCGTATAGTTTTAAAGATATTAAAAAATAACAGAAAAAGACCTTTGTCTGCGTACGATGTTTTAGACAAGTTTTTGAGAATTAAAAGAGTACAGCCTGCAACAGTTTATCGTTCTCTTAGAAATTTATTGGACCAAAACCTCGTTTTAAGACTTAATGTTTCAAAAAAATATATTGTGAGTAGTGAACCCCGTAATGAAAATGAGGTTTCTACTATTGTTTTGTGCAAAAATTGTAATGAGTACGAAGAAATTAATATTAATAAAAATAAGATGAGTTTAGCTTATAACATTTTAGATCTAAAAAATTTTGACCTTAATAACTTTAGTGTTGAGATAATTTCAAAATGTAAGAAATGCTAATGTTATGATATAACATAATTTGTATGAGAAAGATTTATTGTAATTAAAACATTTTTTAGAAAAAAATAAAAAAAAACAAAATT
>CABYSX010000003.1 GCA_902521795.1 uncultured Alphaproteobacteria bacterium | reverse complement strand
AGTCACCAGCGTTTCCTCTTACATAAATCATTCCATTAATTGAGGAGGATCCTCCAATAACTTTACCTCTAGGACAGGCTAAAGACCTTCCGTTTAATGCTTGCTCTGGTTCAGCTTTATAGCCCCAATCGAATTTATCCATGTTCATAGGGTAAGAAAGAGCGGCAGGCATTTGAATAAATGGACTTTTATCCAGTCCACCAAATTCCAAAACTAGAATTTTTAACTTTGGGTTCTCTCCTAGTCTGTATGCTATTGTCGATCCTGCCGATCCAGAACCAATTACAATATAATCAGGATTTTCAAACATCTAAAAAGAGTTAACAGGTTGTTTTAAAAAAAGTAAACTTCAAAAATCTATTAAAATTGTTATCTATTCTGTCTGCTACCATGTCTGATAAAAACATTTTTGGCCATCTTTTGATGCTCTGGGAGCTTCCTAATACTAAAAATTTTATCTCTCGCGAACTTTGCTGTTTTAGTGACATCAACTATTGTTTCAAGTTTAGAGTCGTTAAATAGATTTTCATTATTAGATAGTTCAGGAGGTTTAAAAAAAAAGCTGGGTGGAAAATTATTATATTCAGGTAATTGTGATTTTATAAATTTTGCCTCAGGGTCTTGGTCTAACGCTTGTTTATATGGATTATACATTCTGATAGTATTTATTCCGGTCGTTCCTGATTGCATTTGTAGCTGGCTATAATGTATCCCAGGTTCAAAGTCAGTAAATAAGGCTGCTAGGCGTGGGCCAAAATATCTCCAATCTAGCCATAGATTATAGGATGCGAACGAGGCTAGCATTGCCCTCATTCTAAAATTAATCCATCCATGATTTCGAAGATAAATCATACATGCATCTATAAAATGCACGCCTGTTTTGCCCTCTATCCATGCATCTAACTTTCTAAAATCTTTTTCACGTATTTGGTCATAGACTGGAATAAAACTCTCGTGCTCAATTGATGGTTGGTCCTCCAATTTTTGGATAAAATGTGATCTCCAATGTAAACGAGATAAAAAAGAATTTATAGATTTAGTGAATTTTTTATTAGTCAATTGTATCTTTTCTTTTTTTTGAGTAGCTTCTTGGAAAACTGAACGATGCGATATAGTCCCGTACGTCAAATGAGTCGATAATCTTGAGCAACTTTTTTCTGCACTTATAGGACTAGACATCTCATATTGATAGTTTTCACCTCTACTGTTAAGAAAAGTGCTTAATAATTTTTCTGCCTCTCGTGAGCCCCCTTTCTGCCTATTAGGACAAGGAGTTGTGTCATAGAAAACTTTTGGTAAATCGCAATTTTTTAATCCTAAATTTATCGATTGTTTTATGACAGGTAAATTTGGATATCTAAGAATATCCTTTCTGAAAAATTTCGCCCATTGATTTCTATCATGATGCCCACGTCTTACGCCCGGATAGGCACACTCAGTCCAATGAATATCATTTTGGAGAAAAAAAGATTTTAATTTTTTATCTCTTTCAAAAGTCCATTTAATTCCTGTTTCTTGTTCGCTTATAACACTATCAAAATTATATTTATCCTTTAAAAACTTAAATATCTCTAAAGCGTCTCCATATAAAATATTTAAATGTAAATTATTTTTTGTTAATTGGTGTTGAAGATCTTTTAAGCTGTCTAAAGTAAATTGCCATTGTCTTAGAGACATGTCCTTTTGTTTCCAGAGCTCAGGTTCAATTATATATATTAAGATCGATTTTTTATCTTGATCGATTAAGGTTTCATTATCCCTATACCTTAAATTTTTTTTAAACCAGACGATCCTGTTTGACATCTGAAATTAATCTTTGATTTTAAAACCCTTAGAGAAAATATAAATAATTGCAGTGATATTAAGTATTAGGAATGTAAATATCATGATTAGACTTGTGGTAATGCTTACATCAGCCATTTCATAAAAGCTCCATCGAAAGCCACTCACTAAATAAAGTACAGGATTTACGAGGGACACATTCTGCCAAAATTCTGGTAGCCAATTTATGGAGTATAGTGAACCCCCAAGAAAAACTAGTGGAGATAAAATAAGAGTTGGAAATATAGAGAGTTCTTCCCAATTAGTTGACAGCATTCCAATCAAAAAACCAAGTAAACTAAAAGTTAAAGATGTTAAAACAAGCATCAGGATCATTGCAAATGGGTGCATAATATAAATTTCAACAAAAAATAAACCTGTTGCCAAAATTAAGCTCCCCAGAATTATAGATTTAGTGGTAGCTGCTCCAACAAAACCAATAACGATTTCTGTAGTTGATAAAGGTGCGGCATAGATTTCATTAATAGTGCCTAAAAATTTAGGAAAAAAAATTCCAGACGAAGCATTTGAAACGCTCTGTGTAAGTAGGGCTAACATTATCATTCCCGGAACTATGAAAGATCCATAGGAGATATCCTCAATTACAGGTATTCGGCTACCAATTGCTGCACCAAATACAACAAAATATAAAGAGGAGGAGATAACAGGAGAAAATATACTTTGAACTGTTGTCCTTCTCATACGGTCCATTTCATGCAAGTAAATTGCTATGATACCTGTCCAATTCATGCGCTTTCCTCCAATAATTTTTCAAATATTGTCTCTAAAGATGTCTGGGAGGAATTTAAATCTTTTAGTTTAAGCCCAGCTGATTTTATATCTTGAAGCAGTGCGGTAATACCTGTTGAGGACCCCTGAGAGTCATAAGTATAGGTTAATGAAATATTATTATTCATTTTAAGGTTGTACGTTCCAAGAGAAGATGGGATTTCATTAAAGGGCTCTTGAAATTCTATGGTTAAATTCTTTTGGCCCATTTTCTGCATTAAATCGTTTTTATTATCTGTAATGATAATTTCGCCGTTATTAATTACGGAGACTCTATCAGAAATTGCCTCTGCCTCTTCGATGTAATGTGTTGTAAGGATTATTGTTACGCCCTTTTCTTTTAATTCTCTAACTGCTCTCCACATGTCTCTTCGCAAATTAATATCAACACCTGCAGTGGGTTCATCTAAAAATAATATTTTTGGTTCATGACTTAGGGCTTTGGCGATCAAAGCTCTTTTCTTCATACCCCCAGAAAGCTCTCGAAGTTTACTATCTTTTTTATCCCAAAGACTGAGGTCTCTTAAAATTTTTTCAATAAAAGCAGGATCTTTTTTCTTGCCATAAAGGCCTCTGGTGTAGGACACGTTTTGGAAAACTTTTTCAAAAGCCTCTAAATGAAGTTCTTGGGGTACAAGTCCAATCATAGACCTTGTTCTTCTATAATCTTTTACTACATCGTAACCATCAACTGTAATGCTACCAGAGGTTGGCAAGACTATACCGCATATTGCATTAATGAGTGTAGTTTTTCCAGCACCATTGGGGCCCAAGAGTGCTAAAATTTCACCTCTTTGAATTTCCAAATTAACTCCCTTGAGAGCCTCTAGGCCTCCCTGAAATGATTTTTTTAAATTCTCAATTTTAATTAGAATATCTGCTGACATAATTAGATTGCGTACAGTATATTATAAGTCAATAACATCAAGATAGTTTATCTGTAACTTTTACTTTTTTACTTTTTTCAATTAAGTACGTACTTATCAAAACAGCAATCAGTGCCACTATTATTTTATAAGTTATTTTTTCATTTAAAAAGAGATAGCCAAATATTAGGCCAAATATTGGGATGATGTAGGCAACTTGAGATTGAAATACTAACCCATTATTTTTAAGAATATAAAATCTCATTAGCCACGCAATCGCAGTAGCAACAATTCCCAGATAAATAAGAGAAATTGTAGCGTTCAAAGAGGGTCTTAATTCTGTTGGATTTTCGAAGATAAACATAATAGGGAGTAAGATAATTACAGCCCATATTAGAATACTAGAGGTGAGTACTTCATTTTTTATATGTTTTAGCTTAAGTGAAAACAGACCGCCAATGGTGTAACAAACTGGGCCTAAAATTACCATAAATGCATAGAAGATATTTGATTGATTAATTAAAATATTATCTGAGAACAGATAAATAATCCCTAGAAAGCCGATTAGGATTCCTAGAAATTTTAAAAGATTAATTTTTTCATTTTGAATAAACAAATGACCCAATATTGTTGCTGCGATAGGAGCTGTGGACATCAGGATAGCAGCTAGATTACTTTGAACTTTTAATATTCCAAATGAGATAAAAAAAAAAGGAAGAACTAGATTTACAAATCCTATAGTTGCATACCATAGCCAGTTTTCTCCAAATGCTTCAATAGAAATTTTTCTAATCCAACAGTAAATAAGCATTACGATTGCAGCAAAAAAAATTCTCCCAAAAGCAAGGGCCATTGGAGTATAACTCTCTGAGGCGATTTTAATATTAAAGAAGGCGCTACCCCATATACCAGCTAATACAAATAATAGTATAAAATCTTTAAGAGACGCTTTATGCATTATATAAGAGTAAACTGAACACGCTTATTCATTTTTCCTTTACTCTCATATTTAATAAATTTAAATTCTCCAATCTCACTAGTATTAGCTACATGAGTTCCCCCACATGGCTGTAAATCAATATCACCAATTTTAACTAAACGAATTTTATCATTTGTTCTTGGAGGTTTGACAGAAAGTGTGCGAACCAATTCAGGTTTTTGATCAAGCTCTTCATTTGTAATCCACTGATACGTAATCGAGTGAGATTGTTGAATAAATTCATTAATAATTTTGTTTAACGTTTCAAATTCAAATGTTTCCTCTCCTAAATCAAAATCCAATCGGCTTTTTTCTAAACCAATTGAACCTCCAGTAACATAATAAGGTAATGCTGCGCACAAAAGATGCATAGTGGTGTGCATCTTCATTAAACGATAACGATGATCCCAATCGATATGCCCTTTGATATCTCCCGAAAGATCACTAATTTCAGTTTCAACAACATGAGCTATACCTAATTCATGCTTAATTGTATTGATAACATTGAATTTTTGATCATTGATTTCCAATATTCCTTTATCTCCAGGTTGCCCGCCGCTTTGGGCATAAAAAGAGCTATCTTGAGTGATGATTTTGTCTTCCTCAACTAATACAATTTTCTCTTCAAAATTCTTGATGTAACTATCTTTAAGGTAAATCATTTTTTTGCTTCTTGTATCTTATAATCAACACAGGACTCAATTCCTCCTTGGGTATTACTTTGTTTTTCACATTCCTCATAGTACTCGTGGTATTCAAAAGTTGAGGAAATATATAGACCAATACCGATAATACTAAAAACTGCAATACTATATAAAATTTTCTTACTCATCTTAAATTAATCTATCCTGAAAACCTATAAACTGATTGTTAACAATGATATCAGATTTTTTGATGGGTCTTAGAAGTTCTATACCCTCTAAACTTATACATCTACTTAATGCAACATAAAGCTGTCCTGGAGCAAAGGAACCTTGGCTCATGTCTATTATTACTTTTTCAAAAGTTTGTCCTTGGCTTTTGTGAATAGTAATTGCCCAAGCTAATCGCATTGGATACTGTTTAAAAGATCCCGTTATCTCTTCTTGTACTTCTTGTTGATCATCATCATAAGTATACTGAATGCGATCCCATTTTTCTTTTTTGACTTCAAAGATTTTGTTTTCGATTTTTACTTTGATTTTTTTTTGTGCAATATCGTGAATAATACCTATTGATCCATTAACCCATCTTTTTTCAGGATCATTTTTGATCATAATTACTTGAGCCCCTTTTTTTAATTTCAAAATTTCATCAGTGGGAAATAATTCTTTGTAAAACTGACCTGTCGCCTGTCCTCGGTAGGAAAACTCTTCTTCATTCAACTGACTTAGGTATTTTTGATTAATACTACTTGCTCGAGCGTTGGTAGTAGTAAGTATTATTTTTCCCTCGTACATCTCAATATGATCGATTAAAGAGTCATTGATATTATCTATTTGAGAGTGGGTTATAGAGCCATCTCGAACAGAGTTAAGTAAATGAATAAAGTGATCATCTTTTTGACGATATATACTATATAATTCAAGGGTTTTAAATTGAGCATCCTGAAAAATATTTGAGTGAAAGAAGAAATGTCCTTTGGAATAAATTCGCTGAAGAAGACCAGACTCATCCATGTTGACAACTGGTGGGAGTTGAAATAAGTCTCCAAATACAACCAACTGAACTCCTCCAAAAGGCTGCGTAAGTTTTTTTCGATGAACACGAAGACTATAATCAATTGCATCAAAGACATCAGCACGCACCATTGATACTTCATCTATAATGAGAGTTTCTAAATTTTGGAGCACTTCAATTTGTCTTACTTTCTTAATGTGCCTTGTCTGAATAACCTTGGGGGGGAAGCCAAAAAATGAGTGAATAGTTTGTCCCTTGACACGAATTGCAGCGACACCTGTAGGAGCAAGAACAGCAGTATTTTTTTTTGTAATGGATCGAAAATATGCTAACAAAGTTGACTTACCACTTCCTGCTTTTCCTGTAATATAAAAATGATCTTTTGTATTTTCTAACTGTTCGGTAATTGTTTCAAATTCCTCACTCAACACAAAATCATCAGGTAGCAAACTATTATAATTTCGCTTATAGCCCATTTAGTATCTCGCTTACCATTTGAAAACATTCCTTAACTGTGCCCTTTTGAATTTGTGCTCTTGAGAGTCTTGGACTAAACTTTAATTGTTCAACATAAATTTTTTTTTTAAAATATACTCCTATGAAAACTAAACCTACTGGTTTTAATTTAGTTCCGCCATCTGGGCCAGCCACACCTGTTGTAGAAAACGTTAGTTGGCTTTTTGTAATTTTATGTAATTGAAAACACATCTGAGCACAGACTTGGCGACTGACAGCACCATACCTTTTGAGAGTATGGGGGGAGATTTTTAGATGTTTAATTTTTGAGTCATTTGAATATGTAATAAATCCGCTCTTATAAATTTTAGATATTCCTGGCTTAGATGTAAATTTCGCTGCCAGCAAACCACCCGTACAAGACTCCGCTGTAGATAGGGTAATATTTTCATTTAAGAGATATTTAATTATCTTTGATTCTACTGTCATCAACTAGATATACTTATTATAAGGACTACAAAATAACAATGGTACTTATAGGTATCTAAAAATTGCATAAAAAAATGATTTTTACTCAGATTATCAACAGAAAAATCAACAATTTTAAAAATAATATATGCAATTATTGCATATTACTCATAAACCTTTAATCTTATTCCATGGAATCTAGGAGGTTTTAAATGGCTGACATGTTCACAGGACACTACCCTTTTATAATAATGATTATTTGGTTAATAGCCGGAATCGTGGGTTCAAAATTATAAGTTTTTTTGGGGGTGGTGAAAGCCACCCTCAATTTGTTCCAGTAAGACTCTTTCCTTTTTCTCTCAATATAAATTTTTGAATTTTGCCAGTTGAAGTTCGAGGAATGTTCTCAAAAAAATAATATTTAGGAACTTTAAATGATGCCAAGTTTTCTTCGCACCACTGTTTTGCATGTATCTCATTCCAATTTTGATCTTTCTTTAGTTCAATAAAAGCACAGGGGACTTCGCCCCATTTTTGATCAGGAATAGCAATGACTGCTGCAGCACTGACACAATCATTTTTTAAGAATACTTCCTCAATTTCAATCGATGAAATATTTTCTCCACCAGATATTATAATATCTTTTGATCGATCTTTTAGCTGGAGATAACCGTCAGGGTGCATCACTGCTAAATCTCCTGAGTGAAACCAACCACCTTCAAAAGCTTTTTGATTTGCAGATTTATTTTTTAAATAACCCTTCATCACAATATTTCCTTGAAACATAACTTCACCAATTGTTTTGCCATCGGCAGGAACCTGCTTCATAGTATCTGGGTCAAGAACTTTGAGATGTTCTAGAGGAAGGTATCGTACACCCTGCCTTGCTTTAAGTGATGCCTGTGCATTCATGTCTAATGAATTCCATTCTTGATGCCACTCATTGATGACAGCTGGTCCATATGTTTCAGTCAAACCATAAAGATGGGTTACTAAAAATCCTGACTCTTGCATTTCTCTAAGAATATTTTCTGGTGGTGGTGCAGCTGCAGTAAAAAATTGAACCTCATGAGTTATGTAAAATCTGTTTTTTTGGTCTTGAGATAAAATAACTGACATTACGATGGGTGCCCCACATAAATGGCTAACTTTATGCTTTTTTATGCTATTCCATATTGGTTCTGCCCTAACTTGGCGCAGACAAACATGAGTTCCAATAATAGCTGACATAGTCCATGGAAAACACCAGCCGTTACAGTGAAACATCGGGAGTGTCCAAAGATAAACTGAATGTTTAGGCATTGAGGCAACCATTGCGTTACCTTGAGCTAATAAATAAGCCCCACGATGATGAGAGACTACCCCTTTGGGATCACCGGTAGTACCAGAAGTGTATCCAACAGAAATTGCATCCCACTCATTTTCTGGCATAAGCCACTGATAATTGCTATCTCCTTGATCCAAAAATTCCTCATAATCTATTACATCTAAATCAAAATTATCGAGAGACTCATAGGAGTGTTCTTTATCTATAAATTCAATTAATTGAGGTTTGACTTTGCATTGACTCAAAACTTCTTTTACAGTTACTGATAACTCTCGATCATATAATAAAAACTGTGAGTCAGCGTGCTCAAGTTGAAAGGCAATAGTCGCGGCATCAAGACGGGTGTTGATGGCATGGATTACTCCTCCACACATTGGAATACCATAATGCGCTTCGAGCATTGGAGGTGTATTCAACAACAAAGTTGATATTGTACTTCCTCTTGTCATGCCCTGCTGAGATAAAGCTGAGGCTAATTTTTTAGAGCGAAGATAAAATTCAGCATAGGATCTTCGAAGACCACCATGAACAATTGCAGTAAACTCTGGAAATACATCTGCTGCTCTTTCTAGAAATGATAATGGGGTGAGAGGTTGATAGTTAGCAGAATTTGCATCCAAATCCTGATTATAGGGATTTACCATCTTAAGGTTTTATTCTTTCCAATTTGGAGATCGTTTTTCTAAAAAAGCTTCTATTCCTTCTTTAGCATCTTGGTCCAACATGTTTTCAAGCATTACTTTTGAAGCATACTCATATGCTTCAGCTAAAGGCATTTCAATTTGTTGATAAAATGCTTTTTTACCAATTTTTAATGTGGTACCAGATTTTGAGCTGATTTTACTGGCTTTTTCTAATATTAGGTTTTCTAGCTCTTCCTCATTTACACTCTTATTAATAAGACCTTTTTTCTCTGCATCGTCAGCAGATATTAGCTCCCCTGTAAGAAGCATTTCCATGGAATGCTTTGAGGTCGTATTTCGAGAAAGGGCCACCATTGGAGTTGAACAAAAAAGGCCAATTTTTACTCCAGGTGTAGCAAACCTTGAGTTAGAAGAGGCATAAACCAAATCACAACTTAGTGCCAATTGGCATCCTGCAGCTGTGGCAACTCCATCTACCTGGGCTATGACAGGTTTCGAATGGTTAACTATTGTTTGCATTAATCTTGAGCATTTTTTTAAAATTGATTGAAAATACTCTTTGCCCTTATCAGGATGAGAGCGAGCAGCTTTAAGTTCTTTTAAATCATGACCAGCTGAGAAAACTTTTCCTGTAGAGGATAAAATGATAACCCTACTAGGACTAGAATTGAAATGATCAAATGCAGATTGAAGCTCATCAATCATTTTTTCTGATAAGGTGTTTTGATGACTTGGATCGCTGAGGATGATTTTAAATATCCCGTTTTCCAGTTCCGTGATGTTTACAAGTGATGATTGTCTATCTGTGCTCATAAACTAACTTCAAATACAACTTCATCAGCCAACGAGTTAGCAACAAAACAATATCGATGAGATCTATCATGCATGTCCTTCATATCTTGGTCACTGATCGTAAATTCTCCACTAAATGACACAACAGGATGAAGGACTATCTTAGTCACAGCCATCTGCCCTTTGGAATTTTTGCCTAAATAAGCGTCAGCCTTATCTTCATAGGAATTTACTGGCCATTTCATTTTGGCTGCTAATGCTAAAAAAGTCATCATGTGGCAACTGCTAACTGAGGCTGCCAAGGCTTGTTCTGGATTTGTATAATCTGGGCTCCCTCCCCAATCAGGGGCAGCATCTGCAGTAATATTATAATTATCATTGAAAGAAATTTCATGAGAATTGGAGAATTTGCCTGGTGCTAATTCACCCTCTCCAAGTTTCCATTTTAAGTTTATAGATAATTCAGACATAGTTAAAAATAGTATGGAAATTTATAAACGCCATCATAAAATCTAAAGATGAAATCTAATTTGGATAGGGAAAAAACTAATATATTCGGGCTTTATCTGTATTTTTTACTCAGGAACAAGAAACATAAAATCAAGGAGGATAGTTTTTCAAAAATAAACGAAGAGTATTTTTATAAATTACTTCAAAAAGGTGAATACAAAGCATTTGGCCTAGAATGGGATTATGAGGGCATCTTAAAAGAGGACAGTCATTATCCTGAGTTCTATAAGAATGAATATTCTAAAGTAATGATATCTGTAATGGTTGATATTTATTTGTCGGGCTATAAGTCTTAAAAACAATCATAGACAGAATGCAAATTGAGGAATAAGATTTTTAACAATATATGAATAAACCTAATAACTTAGAACCGCTATGGATGCCTTTTACTCCCAACAAGACATTCAAAAAAGACCCTAGAATTATTGTCGGAGCTAAGGATATGCATTTTATCAGTGATGATAATAGAGAAATTTTAGATGGCACTGCAGGACTGTGGTGTGTAAACGCCGGTCATGGTCGAAAAAAAATTCAAGAAGCGGTAAATGAACAAATTGAAAATCTGGATTATTCTCCTCCATTTCAATTTGGTCATCCTAAACAATTTGAACTAGCTAATCGCTTAGCTGAAATATTTCCTGAAGGAATGAACCATGTTTTCTTTTCTAATTCAGGATCAGAGGCAGTAGATAGTGCCTTAAAAATTGCTCTTGCTTATCAGCGAGCGCGAGGACACTCTTCTAAAACAAGATTGATTGGCCGTGAGAGAGGATATCACGGTGTTGGCTTCGGTGGAATATCTGTCGGGGGTATGGTGAAAAATAGAATGTACTTTGGCTCAATGCTCAATGGTGTTGATCATTTACGTCATACTCATAATCTGGAACTGAATGCTTTTTCAAAAGGTGAACCTGAACATGGCGCTGAACTTGCAGACGACTTAGAGCGTCTTGTCCAATTACATGATGCATCAACTATTGCTGCTGTAATCGTTGAGCCAATTGCTGGATCAACTGGTGCACTTCCACCTCCAAAAGGTTACCTCAAAAGACTCAGAGAGCTATGCACGAAGCATGATATTTTATTAATCTTTGATGAAGTGGTAACAGCTTTTGGTCGTATGGGAAAAGCCACTGGATCAGAATTTTTTGGTGTAACTCCTGATATAATTTCATGTGCTAAAGGCATCACGAACGCGACTATTCCAATGGGCGCCACGATTGTTCAAGACTTTATCTATGAGTCGATGATGGAGAACGCAGATGCCCCAATAGAATTATTTCACGGATACACTTATTCTGGCCATCCTGTTGCGTGCGCAGCAGCTTTGGCAACACTAGATATTTACAAAGAAGAAGGACTTTTTGATAATGCAGCTCATATAGCTCCTGTTATTGAAGAAGCTGCCCATAGTCTTAAAGGCACTAAACATATTATCGATATAAGAAATTTAGGTGTTATTGCTGCTCTAGAACTAGAACCTAAAAAAGGTGCCGTAGGTGTCAGAGGCTTTGAGACGATGAAGAAGGCTTGGGATCTTGGTCTTATGGTAAGAGCCAATGGAGATACTCTTGCATTTTCTCCCCCTTTAATAATAAACGATAGTCAAGTTGATGAAATGTTTACGAAAGTAAAAAAAGCCTTGGAACACGTAGACTAAAGACATCTCCGCTACAGCCATATCCAGTTTCAAAAATACCGCTCGGTTGATAAAAACCACACAACATAATCCATCTGTAT
The DNA here is from genome assembly GCA_902521795.1 of uncultured Alphaproteobacteria bacterium. Classification (GTDB taxonomy): domain Bacteria; phylum Pseudomonadota; class Alphaproteobacteria; order HIMB59; family HIMB59; genus HIMB59. Next base: position 106,169 of record CABYSX010000003.1, on the reverse strand, counting down.
ATAAAGACTATTCCCGGAACAATGATAATTGCATTGATAAGAAAAAGAGCCACTGAAATCACAACCCTCATTGCAAGGTTTGTACTCATGTATTGTTTATAAAAGATACGAATTATTAAGCCTGTAGTTACTGCTGAAAGTAATAAAAATGGGGCGTCTAAGTGTGTAACTAAAAATTCATAATACATCGCTTTAAATTAAAGCAATAATACAGTAAGCCTTTTAAAATGCAAAAATACATATCAGAGTTTATAGGAACATTTATTTTATTAGTATCCATCGTAGGTTCTGGGATTGCAGGTCAACAATATACAAATGATCAAATGGTTATTTTGGTTAGTCATGCTGTTGTCATAGGTCTAACACTTATTTTTATAATTGGAATATTTGCTAATTTTTCTGGAGCACATTTTAATCCTATTGTTTCAATTTTGTTTTTCTTACAAAAAGAGCTAAGCAAAAAAGATCTATGTCTATTCATTTCAATACAAATTACTGCAGCTATACTAGGAACAATTTTTGCAAATTATATTTTTGGTTTAAGCATTGTAGAAATCTCCTCAAATATTAGAAGTGGAACAAATATTTATATTTCAGAGATTTTTGCTTCCTTTGGACTACTGATGGTTATTTTGTTATCAAAAGTAGGTGGTAAAAATATTGTTGCTTTTAATGTTGGTATTTACATCACAACTGCAATAATTTTTACATCCTCAGCTAGCTTTGCAAATCCTGCCGTATCAATTGCTAGAATTTTTACTGAGTCATTTGCAGGGATTAATCCGTCAACCGTAATATTTTTTATTGGCTCCCAAGTAATAGGTATGTTTGGGGCATACTTTTTATATAACCACCTGTTTAAAACTAAATAATATCAAGCTTTTTTTAATTATTAACAGAGACAATTCGTTATGTTGACTTACTAACAGGTTAACTTTTAATAACTTTAAATTTATTTAAGTAGGAGAGAAAAATGAGCGAAGCCAAATGTCCCGTTGCTCACGGAGCTAATTCAAACATGGAGAAGTCATCAACTGATTGGTGGCCTAAAAATCTAAATCTAGATATTCTCCATCAACATGACCAGAAGACAAAACCATTTAATGGTTCTTATAATTACCGAGAAGAAGTAAAAAAATTAGATTTCAAAGCATTAGAAGCTGACATGCATAAATTGATGAAAGAAAGTCAAGATTGGTGGCCAGCTGATTGGGGTACATACGCTGGTCTAATGGTAAGGCTTGCTTGGCATTCTGCTGGAACCTACAGAACTGCTGATGGACGTGGTGGTGGTGGGACTGGTGATCATCGATTTGCCCCTTTAAACTCTTGGCCTGATAATACTAACCTAGATAAAGCCAGGAGACTTTTATGGCCCATTAAAAAAAAATATGGGAATAAAATTAGTTGGGCTGATCTGATGATCTTAGCTGGTAACATTGGTTATGAGTCAACTGGATTTAAAACTTTCGGTTTTTCTTATGGGCGAGAAGATATTTGGCATCCGAACAAAGATATTTATTGGGGACCTGAGACAGAAGCTTTAGCAACTAACAGACACTCTGACAAAGAGGATGCTTCCTCTTTGGAGAGTCCGCTAGCTGCAAACCATATGGCCTTAATTTATGTTAACCCAGAGGGATTTGAGGGTAATCCAGATCCTTTAAAAACTGCTCAGCATATTAGAGAAACATTTGCAAGAATGGCTATGAATGATGAGGAAACAGTTGCTCTTACTGCGGGTGGTCACACAATTGGTAAAAGCCACGGCAATGGCAATGGAGATAATCTTGAAGCTGAACCTGAAGGTGCTCCAATTAAAGAACAAGGTCTTGGTTGGATGAATAATACCTCTCGAGGAGTGGGTAGGGATACCGTAACCTCTGGTATTGAGGGTGCGTGGACAACTGAGCCAACAAAATTTGATAACGGATATTTTGATATGCTTTTTAAATATGAGTGGGAGCTAAAGAAAAGCCCTGCAGGAGCATGGCAGTATGAACCTATAAATATTAAAGAAGAAGATAAGCCTGTGGATGTTGAAGATCCCTCAATTAGATATAACCCAATTATGACGGATGCTGATATGGCAATGATCAAAGATCCCATTTATTTAGAAATATCTAAAAAGTTTCGCGAAGATCATGAATATTTTTGTGATGCGTTTGCCAGAGCTTGGTTCAAACTAACTCATAGAGATATGGGTCCAAGATCAAGATACATAGGTCATGATCTTCCAAATGAAGATTTAATTTGGCAAGACCCAGTTCCCTCTGGAGCTGCTAGCTATGATATAGAAAGCCTAAAAGAAAAGATCAAAAATAGTGATTTAACTGTTCAAGAGCTAGTCTCAACTGCGTGGGATAGCGCAAGAACATACAGAGGATCTGACTTAAGAGGTGGAGCAAACGGAGCAAGAATTAGATTTTCTCCTCAAAAAGACTGGAAGGGTAATGAACCTCAAAGATTATCAAAAGTATTAGGTGTGCTAGAACCTTTGGCAAAAGAAGCTGGAGCAAGTATTGCTGACACTATTGTATTAGCTGGAAATGTTGGTCTTGAAAAAGCTATTGAATCTGCTGGATTTACCGTACCTGTTCCTTTTAGTCCAGGAAGAGGAGATGCTTCTGATGATATGACTGACTCTGAATCTTTCTCACAGCTAGAGCCAATACATGACGGTTTCAGAAATTGGCAAAAAGATAACTACGAAGTAAGAGGAGAAGAATTGTTACTTGATCGAGCTCATTTACTAGGACTAACTGCAGTTGAAATGACTGTGCTAGTTGGAGGAATGAGAGCTATGGGAGCTAACTATGGTGAGAATAAACATGGTGTTTTTACTAATCAGGTAGGAGCTTTAACAACTGACTTTTTTGTTAACCTAGTTGATATGGGCAATAAATGGAAAGCCTCAAATGGGCACTATGAAGTAATCGATCGCAAAACAAATGATGTTAAATGGACAGCAACCTCAACAGATCTTGTATTTGGATCAAATTCTATCCTTAGATCTTATGCGGAGGTTTATGCACAAGATGACAACAAAGAAAAATTTGTTATCGATTTTGTAAAAGCTTGGAACAAGGTGATGAATGCCGATAGATTTGAATTGAACAATAATTAATTAATGTTCAATTATGGTAATATCCAGCTCAAGGTTTGTGGTATTACAGATCAAAAATCGTTAGAGGTAATACAAAAATATTCAGTAAGAACAGTGGGCCTTGTAAGTAATTACTTATATGGCCCCAATACACTATCTACTGAAGAAATTCATAATCTTACAATTGCTTCCTACAATTTAAAATTAAATCCAATTCTATTGATTGGCAATATTCATATGCCAAAAATAATCGACATTATAAAACAAGTAGAGATAAAGGAAGTATGTGTATCTAATCAATACAAGATTGAGGATATCGAATTACTAAATAATTCAACAAATTCAAAAATATCAATTTCAATAAATTACGAAAATTTTGATTATAATTTTTTTGAGCAAATCAAAAATAATGTTAGTAGTTTTTATTATGATCTTAATATTTACAGAAAAGATGTAATTGAGAAAAAATCTCTTATGGAGTGTGAGAGTCAAATTAATCAACTTAAGAGTTTTGCAAAGCCTTTATATCTTGGTGGAGGTATTAATATTAGTAATGTCAAAGAGGCAATCAAAACTATATCTCCACACGGAATTGATATATCGACAGGGTTAAAAAAATCAAACAGCGTAGATGAAGAAAAGCTTAAAAAAATTCTTGATAATCTTGGGTTTGACGAGATTTCTTAACGATAAACCTCTCCTCTAAATTATTTAAAAGGCTTTTATAAGAATTATGGGTTTTTAAATCTATAAAATCTGGGTTTAAATCTAAGATAGGTTGTATCACAAAATCTCTTAAATGAGAGGATGTGTGAGGAATAGATATTAGGTGGTTTTTGATTTTCAAGTTTTCAAATTGAATAAGATCGAGATCTATTTTTCTTGGGCCATTAGTTACAATTTTATTTTTTTTAATTTGTTTTTCCACAAAACACATTTTTATAAACAATTCGTTGAAGTATAGATTTGTGGTAAATAAAAAGGCAGCATTATGAAAATATTTTTGGTTAGTTATCCCAAAAGGTTTAGTAAAATAGACTCTGCTAACCTTTTCGACATGTCCATATTTATTCATTAGCTTTAATGCTAAATTAAAATTACTTCTCCAGTTGCCAATATTTGATCCAATAGCGATATATGATTTATATCGATACGCTGACTTTTTTTGCATTATATTTTTTGGCAATCTCAATTTTATTTATTTCCAACTTTTCTATTTTAATTGGAAATTGATTGTCCAATTGTTTTTTTAATTCTGTAATTAATTTTTCCAGTGTTTTGTATTGAGAAGTTGAAACAAATGTTACTATTTCTTTTTTAATATCAGAATAACTTGTAACATTTTCAATATTGTCAAGATCTTGATTGTGATCAAGATCTAATTGGCATTTAATACTAATTAATATTGTTTGTGGTTTTAACCTTTCTTCATCAAACACTCCAATGATTGTGTCGACCTTTAAGTCCTCTATCTCTATAAAAAAATTCATTTATTTAAAGCTTTCAAAACTTTTATCATTTGATTTGTCTCTTGGACATCATGAATTCGAAACGTATTGACATTTTGTTGTAAGGCATGAGTAATAGAAGCTAAAGATCCACCTATTCTTTGATTAGCATTTGAAGGATCAATGAAGTTTATCCAACTTTTTCGTGATGAACCTAAAAGTATTTGTAGATTTTTGTGACTATATTTTGATAAGGATCTCATTAATTGTAAATTTTGGTTTAGTGTTTTGCCAAAACCTATTCCTGGATCAAACCATACTTTTTTTAGATTAAATTTCATTTTACCAAGTATTTTCAGTCTTTTTTCAATAAATTTATCAAACTCTTTTACCATATTAGCTCTTGGATTTAGTTTTTTTTGCATATCTTTTGGTGTTCCTCTTTTATGCATTAAGAATAATCCTGCATTGTACTTTTTTGTAAGTTTGAATAATTCCTCTGAACCACCATTTATATCATTAATAATATGAACTCCTTTTTTAAGGGCATATTCTTGAGTCTCAGGTTTATAAGAATCTAATGAAACAAGATATTTCTTATAATTCAAATACGGTAAAATTTGTGAAAGCCGACGAATTTCTTCTTTGTATGTAATTGGTTCACTATTTGGTCTAGTACTCTCAGCTCCAATATCGATAATTTGTGCTCCATCTTTAACCATTGAGTTAATATGATTAAGTGCAGAAGTGCGAGAAAAAGTTTTGCCCCCATCACTAAAGGAATCAGGAGTAAAATTACAAATGCCCACTAATAATGGTTTTTTTAGAGTAAATAAATTTTTATTGAATTTCATAGTAATTATTTTTTACCATAGTTTCATAGTCTTTTTTTAATTTTTGAAAATATGTCGTAGATTTTCTTTTCCAAAAAATACTTTGAATACTTTTTATAGACGTAATACCTCTTCCAGAACCTATTGATAATATTTCACTATATTGGTTAAGATCTTTTTCAAAAATTGTTTTTTTAATAAACTTAAATTTAGATATTTTCTCTACAAGTTTCAAAGTATTGCCATAATAGTACCCTATTTTTGGAATATATACTTTTCCTTCTTTAATAAAAATTAAATTTGTTACTGCGCCCTCTGTGATTTCACCATCTCTTGATAGTATGATTTCATTTTCAGAGTAATTTATCTCACTCATAAATTTTAATATTTTTTTGTAATATAAATTTTTATTTCTAAAGTCTTTTCTTTTATATTTTTTTATAAATCCAATTACACTGCTCTTTGTCATTGTTCTTTTTCTAAGTGATATTGATAAAGTTGTTCCATTAGTAGCAATTCTTAGCAAGTGGTTAAAAATCTTAATTTGCTTAATATCTTCTCCAATTAATTCTCTGATCATTTTTGGATTTAGTTTGGCATCAAATTTATAATCACGGCATGTATTATTAAAAGTGCTTAAATAGCGGTTTAAGCCTATAAATCTTGGTGTTTTTCCGATGATAGGTATAGACGTAAAAACACCCTTCTGACCCCAAAGTGGTTTAAATTTAGAGGATAAATAAGAGTTATTTTTTAAATTGAATGATTTTTCGAATAAATTGTTTGCCATTTGGAGTTAAAAATGAGTCCGGGTGAAATTGTAAACCACAAATGTCATATTTATGGCTTTCCAAACACATTGCTACATTAGTTTCCTCACATCTCATTGTAATATGCATTGAAGAAGAATTAAATGGCTCTTTTAGTTTCAAAGAGTGGTATCTCCCTACTTGATACAAAGCATTATTCGGAAATCTTAAACTTTGAGAATTTGTTCGTATATACGTTTGATAACCATGAAATATTTTTTCCTGTTTAGAAATAGTTCCCCCTTCTCCGTTAGCAATAAGTTGAAATCCAAGGCAGATACCAATAATTTTCTTCTTCGATTTATAATTATTATAAATATCCAATGATATTGGATAATCTAAGGGCTTTCCAGGCCCTGGAGAAAAAATTATTACATCTGACTTTTTTACAGAATTTTCTTTTACATCATAAAAATTTGTAACTTCAAGGTTGCCAAAACTAGATAGCAAATGCGCTAGATTATAAGTAAAGGAGTCCTCATGATCTATAAGTAATAAATTCATTTTAATAAATCTAATAGTGATTTAGCTTTTAAATAATTTTCATGATACTCATTTTTAGCAGTGCTATCTAAGATTACTCCACTAGCTGCGAAGACTTCATTATTTTTTTTAAAATTTAAAATAGACCTTATGATGATATTAAAGCTCATATCTTCTTTAGAGCGAAAGTAACCAAAAGAGCCGGTATAAATTCTTCTAGGCTCTTTTTCCTCTTTGTTCAGTAATTTTAAGGTATTAATTTTTGGGCACCCAATAACTGAACCTCCAGGCATCATTGCCTTAATTATTGCTGATAGTCTTACATTATCAAGAAGGGTTCCTGAAATCTCAGAAACATTATGAAAAATATATTGGTATTTTTGTACAAATTTTAAATTTTGTATTTTGACAGAATTTGGTTTTGTAATACGACTAAGATCATTTCTCTCTAAATCAACAATCATATTGTGCTCTTTATCTTCTTTTTGATTATTTTCAAAAAAGCTCCTCGCCTCTTTTGTTGATTTAATTTTGTCCCTACTCACAGTTCCTGCAATTGGTGATGTGACTATTTTTTTTCCTCTTACTTTAAATAAGTTTTCAGGAGAGCAGCTAATTATATTAAAGTCTTTTGTTCTTACACAAAAAGACTCTGGGCTTAGATTTTTTTTCATCAAGTCAAAAAATAAATTAACGATATCTAGGTCTTTTTTATTTGAATATTTTTGAGCAATTTTAATTTGATATGTTTCACCTGCTCTTATATTTTTTTTAAATTTATTGAAGATTTTTTCATAGACTTGGACATTTGGACTTACAGTCACTTTGTTATGATTTGAATTATAAGTTTTTTTTAAAACTTTCAGATCTTTCAATAAATCAGTTTTAGATTTTGTTAGGATTTTAATTTTTTTATCTAAAATAATTTTAGTTTGAGGTCGGAAAAAAACACCCTCTGGAAAAGATGAACTATCTTTATTTACTTTTAAATTTATATTTTTACATAGTAATTCGTATCCAAAAAAACCAATGTAACAATCGTATGGTTTTTTTGATTTAAATCGCTCTAGTTTATTTAAGAACTTATCTAAATTAATTGTATTTAAATTAACCTTTTCAACAAAATCTGTATAAATTTCAAAATTATTTTTTTCTGAGTTTCTATAAATTATTAATTCTTTATCAGATTTAAACAAAACACTGAGTATTTCAGAATTATTCATGAATAAATTTTAGTTATAAAGATTATTTATTCAACTGAAGCAATTGCTACAATTTCACATTCATTAATGAAAATGCACCCTAACCAATGGGGTGCATCGGGCCTATTTAAAGCGACCAACCTTTGAAATATATAAAGTCTACTACTCGTCGTAATTTATTTTATTTAAAATATTTACAACAGCTTTTCGATTTTCAGCTATTTTTAATAAATCAATATTGTCAAACTTAGCACCTCCTGCTAATTTATTAACTCCAACTGATAAAGGTACTTCGGGTGAAACTGGAAATTCATTATTGTCATTTGCGTATATTCCCTGGGCTTTTTGACTAACTAAGAAATCCAAAAGTTTTTCAGATTTTTCTCTATGACTTTCTTTAAGTAAAGCTATACCGGAAATATTAACATGAGTTCCTCTATCCTTTTGGTTAGGAAAAACAATTGTTGCTTTCTCGAGCCATATCTTTTGTTCTTCATTATTAAGCATCTTAAAATAATAATAATGATTGCCGATACTTAGATCACAAACTCCTGCATATATAGCTTTGACTTGGTCTCTGTCGTTACCCTGAGGTTTTCTAGCTAAATTTGCTTTTAAATTAATCAAATAATTCTCTAACCACTCCTCACCATGATGAGCCATCAAAGATGCGAACAATGAGACATTATATGGGTGAAAACCTGATCTTGTGCATATTCTTCCTTTATATTTTTCAGATACTAAATCCTCATAAGTAATATCATTAAGACCCAAATCTTTATTCACGTATATAATTCTTGCTCTTTGAGTAAGACCTATCCAATTATCACTTTGGAGATGAGAGGGCACAGCAGAAGAATAATTAATTTTAATAGACGCTCCTGCTTCAGATACATCAATTAGTCTTGATATATCTGATGCTAAGAATACGTCGGCTACAGGCTTATCTTTTTCTAAAATAATTTTTTGAACTAAGCCTTTTTTGGAATATATCCATTCAACATCAATACCAGTTTGACTCTCAAATTCATTTAAAAGAGGCTCAATTAACATTGGTTGTCTTTCTGAATAAATTTTTAATACATCATCCGCATATGCACCACTAAAACCAATAAAGAAATTAATTACTAAAATCTTTATTAAAAAAGAAATTAAATTTTTCATATGATGTAATTAATCTCAAATTGAAAAATTATAAATACAAAAAAAAATCAACCTTACAAATGAATAAAAAAAAACTACTTCTGAAACAAACTACAGATTAAAAATTTACTTTTTTTTTAAATTAATAACTAGTGAGTATTCTTCAAGAAGCGATAAGCAAGCAGGTATAGGGAGATCTTTGTGAAGTTCTTTACAATCATCATAATCGTAGATTCGGTTTTCTTCTTGATTGTAAACATGTATATGATTACTTGTATTGGTGTCATAAAATGATTGTTTATCAACAACAATTTGCTTTAAATATCCTTTATCAACTAAAGTATTCAGATTTTCATATAGTGTTGTTAAAGAAAAATAACTTCTGTTATCTTTCAAAGTTTCATTCATTTGATTAATTGAAAAGTGTTTGTCTTTACCATCAAAAATTGATTTTAGGAGAACCACTCTTTGTTTAGTTTGTCTCCATCCACACTTCTCTAGAACAACATCAATCTCTTTTTTACTAGCATCTGATAAATTCATTGAGTTCAAAATAGGCTAAAAATGCTTATTATTCAATAGCATCTGGCATATTATATTAAGACAAAAGAGCACTAGATAGAATGTAATATATTCCATTAAACGATGAGTTAATAGGTAAATCAGGTTTTATTTAAGTTAGCTGACAAACTAGGAGAATTCTCATTAACCTTTTTTTGAGAATTTAATTGATACATAACATTCACTCTTTCAATAAATGATATGGGATAATACTTCTCTTCGACGATTCTTTTTATTTTGTGATTACAAACCTTGTTTTTAGTTTTTCTCATAAGGCATATAAAATGCCTATATGAGAAAATTGTAAATTAGTTTTTTTTTTGACTTTAAGTTTCTTAGATTATTGAAATTATCTGAAACTTATTTCAAAATTCCTTAGTGACAATCTTTAATAGAATTTGCAATTCCATTAATTAGTTCAACATACATTGTAGGTCCTGCATCTATGAAAGCTCCTAAAGGATCCATAACACCAGTAGAGATATTCATATCGTTGCCGAGTGTCTCAATTATCTTTGGATTATATTGAGGCTCAGAGAAGATACACTTAATACCCTTATCACTAATTAAATCTTGTATATCAGCTATTTGTTTAGCACCAGGTAGGACGTCAGGATTTAAAGTTAACGCTCCTGCAGATTTCACACCAAATCTTGTTTCAAAATATTGGTAGGCATCATGGAATACAATGTAACTAATGTCTTTAGATAATTCTTTTTCAACATTATTAATCAGATTATCTAGCTCCAAAGTAGCTCCAGCTGCATTTACTGAATATTGCCTTTGACCCTCTGGATCAATTTTTATTAATTCATCACGGATAATTTTAACCATCTCTTTGGCGTTCTCTGGGTCCAACCATATGTGAGCATCAAACTCTCCGTGATTGTGACCGTCGTGATGTCCTGCATGATCGTCATGTTCGTCGTCATGGCCATCATGATCATCGTGATCGTCATGGTCATCATCTTTGTGACCATCGTGGTCGTCATGGTCATCGTGTCCTTCATGTTCGTCGTCATGGCCATCATGATCATCGTGATCGTCATGGTCATCATCTTTGTGACCATCGTGGTCGTCATGATCATCAAAAATGTTTTCTTCTCTAAATTTTAGTTTTTCAATAGACTCGGTGTCCATAAATGCAATTTTTTTTGTGTCTTTTGCTAGAGAGTTTAAAGGTTTTTCCATAAATGCCTCCAAATCCTCTCCAATCCAAAAAACAATATCTGCCTCTTCAATCATTTTTGCATGTGATGGTTTAAAGACAAAAGTGTGAGGATTATTTGTGCCCTCAATAATTAATTGTGGTTCTCCTCTTGTTTCCATAATTCTAGATATTAATGAATGTAATGGCTTTATTGTGGTTACTACTTTGATGTCTGTGCTTACGTCTGCGTGAGCAGAAAAACTACTAAATAAAATAGAAAGTCCAAAAATAATTGATTTTTGAAAGAAATTCATGTCTATTACCTACCTCTAAGTGTTATATTATTACATACGTAATATTATAACCATAAAAATATGTCAATATTAAAAAATGAATAATAATTTAGTTGAATTAAATAACTGTGGAGTTTTAAGAAACCATAAATGGTTGGTTAGAGGTGTCTCATTAAAAGTTTCCCAAGGTGAAATTGTAACATTGATTGGACCTAACGGATCTGGCAAATCAACAACTGCAAAAATGTCATTGGATATTTTAAAACCTGACGAAGGTACAAATAATATCAAAAAAGGAATTCGAATTTCATATGTGCCACAAAAAATTTCAATTGATTGGTCCCTCCCATTAAGGGCAATAGATTTCGTTAATTTAGTAAAAAAACATAAGACCAGTGAGATTAATGATGCCCTCAGTATCACTGGAATCAAACATCTTATTTATGAAGATGTTAGAAATTTGTCTGGAGGAGAATTTCAAAGATTACTCATGGCTCGCGCAATAGCTAAAGAACCTCATTTTCTGGTTTTAGATGAACCTGTTCAAGGTGTCGACTATCCTGGAGAAATTGCTTTATATAAGACAATCCAAGAAATTGTAAAAAAAATAAACTGCGGAATATTACTTATTTCACATAACTTACATGTGGTGATGTCACAAACTGATTACGTTATTTGTCTTAATGGGCATGTTTGTTGTTCTGGAGCTCCCAACACTGTCATAAAGGAGCCAGAATATATTAAATTATTTGGAAAGAATATTGATCCCACCTTAGCTTTTTATCAACATCACCACGATCACGAACACCTACCTGATGGGAGCATAGATGACTCGAAGAAAGACTAATAATGTTTGATGATTTTATTGTTAGAGCTTTTGCAGCAGGAATTGGTTTAGCATTTATTACAGGACCACTGGGATGCTTTATAGTTTGGAGAAGGCTATCTTATTTTGGTGATACCATTGCACACTCTGCCTTATTAGGAGTTGTTATTGCTTATGCTTTGGATTTCAACTTGATCATAGCCGTATTTGTAGTTTCTTGCTTACTTGCCCTGTCTTTACTGTTTTTACAAAGGAGAACCAATCTTCCAGATGATGCTTTATTAGGTCTGTTAGCTCACTCTGTGCTAGCGATAGGATTAGTACTTTTAGGTATACTTTCATTCATAAGAATTGATCTCATGGGTTTGCTTTTTGGAGATATTCTCTCTGTAAATGTCACCGACTTATTATTTGTCTGGATTGGTGGAGGTATCGTTTTAATTGTATTGATATTAATTTGGAGACCTCTTTTTGCTGGAACAGTTAACTTAGAATTAGCCAAAGCAGAAGGATTAAATCCAGATCTAGCTAATGCAATCTTTACTTTGCTAATAGCTAGTGTCATTGCAATATCTATAAAAATTGTTGGGATATTGTTAATAACTGGTCTTCTAATCATCCCCGCATCTGCTTCAAGAAACTTGTCCTCCACACCAATTCAGATGGCAATCATATCCTCAATTATAGGTGTCGCTTCAGTAGTTCTTGGTATTCAAACCTCGATGATTTGGAACACACCTACTGGTCCTACTATTTTAACAATCACTCTGGGTGTCTTTATATTAACTCTATTGCCACTGAAAAAATTGCTTATCTCGAAAAAAAAAATAAAATTGTCAGATAAAAGATGAGTTCAACACATACACACTCTAAAAAAAGTCAAATTTTAACCAAAAATCAAAGAATTGTTCTTGATCTCTTACAAAACAGCGGGGAACCTTTAAAGGCATACTTTATATTAGATAGTCTGAAGAAAGAGGGCTTAAACTCGCCTCTTCAAGTTTACAGAGCTTTAGATAAGTTGGTTGAATTAGGAAAAATTCACAAAATTGAAAGTATTAACTCCTTTATTATATGTAATAACTCAAATTGTGCGAGCAACACCGCTTTTACCATTTGCGAGAGATGTGGAAAGGTAAAAGAGATTAAAAATAAAAATTTAACGGATGGTGTCAGCGATCTGGTTAAGGATAATCAATTAGAAATTACAAGATATAACCTTGAATTTTATGTTTTGTGTAAGTCTTGCAAAATAAATTAATCAAAAACTAATCTCCAAATAAATCCCTATTTTATTGCATTTTTGACTATTGACATAAATAAAGACCTATATATATTGACCGACTTATTATGTACGCAGTTCTTAAATCAGTTGGTAAGCAATTCAAAGTATCTCCAGGAGATGTTTTAAAGATTGACAAGATAGAGGGCAACGTTGGTGATACCATATCTTTTAAAGATATTGTGGCAGTTGGAAATGGCGATAAGTTTGAACTTGGATCTCCAGCTGTAAAAGGTGCGGAAGTATCTGCAAAATTATTATACCAAACCAGAGACGATAAGATCAGAGTTTTTAGAAAGAATAGAAGAAAACACTTTCAAAGAACTAAAGGTCATCGTCAATATATCTCAATATTAAAGGTCATGGCAATCAAGTCCGCCATAGGAGAAGAAAGCTTTAAAGAGCCAGCTAAGAAAGCTGCTCCAAAAGCAGAAGCCCCAAAAAAAGTTGAAAAAAAGGCAGAAACTCCAAAAAAAACTGAAGTAAAAGCTACTGAAACAAAAAAAGTTGAAGCTAAAGCTGAAAAACCTAAAAAGGTAGAGGCTAAAGAAAAAAAGACTGTGAAAAAAGAAACAACTGAGGTAAAAAAGTAAAACTATGGCAACAAAAAAAGCAGGTGGAAGTTCCAAAAACGGAAGAGACTCGGCTGGTAGAAGGCTTGGAGTTAAAAAGTTTGGTGGAGAGCACGTAATTCCTGGAAATATTATTGTTCGTCAGCGTGGTACTAAATTTTACCCGGGCGAAAATGTTGGGATTGGAAAAGACCACACTCTTTTCTCCTTAGTCGAAGGCAAAGTTCTGTTCAAAAAATCACGTAACAGACAGTTTGTTTGCGTTAACTAATCCCACTAAAAAAACTTCAAATTAAACTGTTATGGCATTTATTGATAAAGCAAAAATTTATATTAAATCGGGAAATGGTGGCCATGGGGCTCTAAGTTTTCGTCGAGAAAAATTTGTAGAGTATGGAGGGCCCAATGGTGGCAATGGTGGTAAAGGTGGAGATGTAATTTTTCGAGGAAACAAAGGGATTAACACCTTACAACGATATCGTTTTAACCAACATCATAATGCTCAAAATGGTACGGGTGGCGCTGGTCAATTAAAAACAGGGGCAAGTGGAAAAGATCTCATCTTAGATGTTCCTTGTGGCACGGAAATTTATACTGAAGATATGAGTATTAAAATTCATGAAATTTTAAAAGACGATGAAACTTATCATTTCTTAAGAGGTGGCCAGGGTGGAAAAGGTAACGCTCACTTTAAAAGCTCTACTAATAGAGCTCCTCGTAAATTTCAACAAGGAGAAAAAGGACAAGAGTCAACTATTCGATTAAAGTTAAAAATATTAGCTGATGTGGGTTTAGTAGGTATGCCAAATGCTGGCAAATCCTCCATTTTAAATTTTGTGACAAATGCAAAATCAAAAGTTGCTGATTACGCGTTTACCACTCTTCATCCACATATCGGGATGGTTCAAAAAGAAGATCTGGAATTTGTATTAGCTGATATTCCGGGGCTTATAGAACATGCAAGTGATGGAAAAGGTCTTGGTCATGATTTTTTATCTCATGTGGAAAGATGTAAAATCTTAATTCATGTAGTAGATATCACTGAAGATAAACCTTTTCATAATTATAAAATCATTCGTCAAGAGCTTTTAAATTATGGTGCTAAAATAGAACAAAAAAAAGAGATTATTGCACTAAACAAGATAGAAATTGCTGATAAGCAAAGGGTTGCAGAAATTCAAAAGGAATTTGAGTCATCTTTAAAGCAAGAGGTAAAATTAATTTCTGCTGCTACGGGATATCAACTCGATCAATTAACAAATTTATGTTTAGAATACTTACAAGATGAATAAAAAATTCACAGAATTAGCCAAAAAATCAAAAGTTATTGTCATCAAAGTTGGCTCTAATATTTTAGTTAATGAAAAGCATGTGCTCAGAAAAAAATGGCTCACCTCCTTAATTGAGGATGTTCAGAAACTCCAAAAAAAAGGATCTAAAATTATTATCGTCTCTTCTGGTGCCATCGCTCTTGGTAGAAATATTCTCTCCAAAAAAAAGTTAACTAATTTGCATGAAAAGCAAGCTGCGGCATCTATAGGTCAAATACAACTCTCACAGCAATGGCAAAAAGCTTTTGCTAAATTCAATATTCAAAGTTCACAGATACTAATCACAGCTGAAGATTTAAATGAAAGAAGAAAATATCTCAACATACGAAATACAATTTACTCTTTACTGGATTTAAATGTTGTTCCAATTATTAATGAGAACGACACTACCTCAACAGAAGAAATTCGATTTGGTGACAATGATAAACTTTCAGCAATGATTGCGAATGCACTATCTGCTGAATTATTAATTTTATTATCTGACGTGAATGGGCTCTATACAGCCAATCCAAAAAAATCAACAGATGCTAAGTTGATTACATCTGTTGAAGAAGTGAATCAAGAAATAGAAAAATACATAGATAAAGATTTGAGTGAATTTGGTTCTGGTGGAATGTTAGCAAAAGTAAATGCTGCTAAGCTTTGTATTCAGTCTGGATCCACTATGATAATATCAAATGGACTAGTCAATAATCCACTAGGTAACATTCATCCAACATCCTCAACATGGTTTCATCCTTCTAAAAATATTCTCACAAGTCGGCAGCAATGGATTTGGAATAGACCAATTCAAAAAGCTATTGTTCATATTGATGAAGGTGCCTCAAAAGCACTGAAGAAGAATTCAAGTCTATTAGCAATCGGTGTGAAATCTATTGATGGAAAGTTTTATCGTGGCGATACTGTTTCGATCCATTACAATAAAAAAGAATTGGCCAGAGGTATGATTAATTACGATTTTAAGGAAATGGATAAGATTAAAGGGAGAAAATCAAAAGAATTCAGCAAAATTCTGGGTTTTGTTCGTGAAGATGAGATTGTGCATAAAGATAACTTGGTGAACTCAAGATGAGTGATTATTTCAAAGAAATTTTAAATCACTCTAAAAAAGCTTCGAGTGCTATGTCCAAACTCTCTGCTGAGGATAGAAGTAGAATCTTAATGAATATTAGTGGTTTCCTTTTATCTAAAAAGGATGGGATTTTAGATGCTAATCGAATTGACATCGATAGAGCTAAGTCAAATAATATTTCTGCACCGATGATCAATAGACTAGTGCTGACTTCCAAGAAAATAGATCAGCTATCACGTGATGTGGAGAAAATAGCTCAAATGGAAGATCCCCTCAATCAAACTTTAGAAAATTGGACCAATCCCTCAAATGGATTACAATTTACAAAAGTCTCTGTTGCTATTGGTGTGATTGGAATTATTTATGAGTCTCGACCTAATGTCACAATAGACGCTGCATGTCTTTGTCTTAGATCTGGAAATGTTTCTATTCTAAGAGGGGGTTCTGAATGTATTGAAACTAATAAAAAACTTTATGAATGTATTCAAGAAGCTTTAAAAGATTTGCAATTTGATCCTTATCTTGTCTGTTTCATTCAAAACACGGATCGTAGTTTTGTTGAAGAACTATTAAAAGCTGAGGGAGACATTGATGTCATCATTCCTCGAGGAGGAAAATCTTTAATCGAAACAATCTCTCAGAATTCTCGTGTTCCGACAATTAAACATTTAGAGGGTTTATGCCATACTTTTTGGGATATCGGATATGACAAAGAGAAAGCTGCTGAAGTAGTTGCAAATGCTAAACTGAGAAGGCCTGAGATTTGTGGAGCAACAGAAACGTTACTCATACATTCTGGTAATTCAGCAGAGAATATTTCGCATGTCTTAGATAACTTAAGGTCGCAAGGATGTGAAATCATAGGATGTACACGACTCAAAGAGATGTACTCAATTGACCGTGCTGCTACAGAAGATGATTGGTCTACAGAATATTTAGATAAGAAAATAACTGTTAAAATAGTTGATAATGTTGAGGAATCTGTCGAACATATTAATAAATACTCTAGTGGTCATACAGAGAGTTGCTTGAGTAACAATCAAGAGTCCATTCAGTATTTTTTTCAAAATTGTAAAAGTGCCATTCTGATGAACAATGCCTCAACTCAATTTGCTGATGGCGGTGAATTTGGATTTGGAGCAGAGATTGGTATATCCACTGATAAACTCCATGTCAGAGGACCTGTCGGTGCAAAGCATTTAACAACTTTTAAATATCAAGTAACAGGCAATCACACCACCCGGCCTTAATGGAATTTCGTCAAAATTTACAAGAATTAAAATCTCAGATTGATTATCTTGGCTCTTTAAAAAAAGAGGATATTACTCATATTATTAAATCGTCGATTTATGAAATAGAAAATTTAAAAATTTTTAATGAGGAGGAATTAAATGAAATCAATAAAGTGACTCTTACCAGTGAACCCTTTAATAATCTCTTCTTTAAATATAATAAAGAACGTTTAATTAGTAGAGGTGTTATTTATCTAGAGGAAGAAAATGATCTTCACTTTATCATTTCGTTATTTTATTTTTTTAAACAAAGGGTGCCAATTTTGTTTCATACTAATTCAAAGTTACAATTACAGTTTATCGACATCTTATTCAAATTTCTTGAAGAAAATGGTGTCTCTAAAAAAATTTTGATGGGAATAAATGACTAAGAAGATTGGATTGTATGGTGGATTTTTTAATCCCTTTCACGAAGGTCATCTTCATGTAATAAAAAGTTCTATTGCAAATTTAAATCTTCAAAAACTGATAGTCCTTCCTACTTATCAAAACCCCCTTAAGTCAAACCAAAACTCCAAACCAATAAAATCTCAATTATCGAATATTCGCTCTCAAATCAATGAGCCTTTAGTCAAAGTATCAGATTTTGAACATCGCTATCAAATGAAATGCACGTTCGATGTACTTCAAAAGATTAGCACGAAATGTGACCTTAACTCTTTTTATTTAATAATGGGACTTGATCAGCTTGGTCATTTTCATAAATGGAAAGAATACGAATGGATATTAAAAAATATTAGTATTTGCGTTATTTATAGACCGAGATATGATGAATTTATTGAAAATTCAACAGTCCAAAAACAATTTCCCCATTTATTTATGCCTAATTTAGAAACATTTATCAATAATTCTACTCCCTGTTCACATATCCTTAACGTTTCAGGAGTAGAAATATCATCAAGTGAGTTACGAAATTCCTAATCACGATAAAGATATCTCAGTAAAAGCGATAGTTAATTGTCTTGAAGACAATAAGGCAGAAAATATCTCAGTTATTTCTCTTAAAGGTAAAGCAGAGTTTGCAGAATTTATGGTTGTTGCATCTGGACGGTCAAACAAGCATGTGGACTCAGTTTCAGATAAAGTTTACCGAGACCTTAAAAAACATAAACTTTATTGCAACAAACCTGAGGGAAAGCCCCTTTGCGACTGGACGGTCATTGATGCGGGGCACGTTTTAGTGCATATTTTTAGAAATGAAGTACGTGAAATCTATGATTTGGAAAAATTATGGTCCGAAGACTTTAATAGCATTAACACAGCTTCTTAAAAAGTCACCTATGCAAAGAATTATTCTTATCCTCATTTTAGTTTTTAATACAAATGTCAGTTTATCTGACACAAAAGAAACATATAAACAACTCAGTATTTTTAACGAGGTATATAATCGAGTTAAAAATCAATATGTTGAAGAAGTAACTGATAAAGAGTTAATAGAGAAGGCTTTGAATGGAATGCTTCAGGCCTTAGACCCGCATTCAAGCTTTATGAGTGAAGAGATTTATAAAGAGATGCAAATGGACACTTCAGGTGCCTTTGGAGGACTGGGTATAGAAATTACAACTGATAAAGGTTTTATAAAAGTAGTATCTCCAATTGACGACACACCCGCCTACAATGCTGGAATTTTAGCTGGAGATTATATTACGCACTTAGATGGTACATCGGTTGTTGATATGACTTTAAAAGAGGCAATCGACATTATGAAAGGCGAACCCGGAACAACTATAGTTTTGACAATTTTTAGATCTAGCGAGGAACCATTCGATGTAAACATTAAAAGAGATATCATTAAAGTTGCATCTGTGAAACATCGTCTTATTAATGATGTGGGATATATCAGAATAATTCAATTTAACGAACAGACAACAAGTGGATTAAAAAAAAGTATCAAAGAACTTGAAGAGAGTGATAACCCTCCAATTGGTTATGTTTTGGATTTAAGAAATAATCCTGGAGGACTATTGAACGAGTCTGTTTCTGTGACAGATATATTTCTTGAACAAGGAGAAATCGTTTCAATCAGAGGCAGGGAGAAAAAAGATGTCCAAGTTTACTCAGCTAAAAAAGGAGATCTTATTAATGGGAAACCCCTGATAATATTGATTAATGAAGGTTCTGCGTCGGCGTCTGAAATTGTTGCAGGTGCATTACAAGATCATGATAGAGCAGTTATAATGGGTATCAAATCATTTGGGAAAGGATCTGTTCAAACTATAATTCCAATTGACAGTGGCGCTATCAGACTGACCATAGCCAAATATTACACCCCAAGTGGGGACTCTATACAAGCAATAGGCATCGAACCAGATGTTGTGGTTCCGAGAGCCGAGCTTAATGTTATTGATAATAATTTTACATTTAGAGAGTCAGATTACCGTGAAGCTTTAGATAACGAAACCAATGAAGAAAGTGAAGAGGAAATCTCACCAAGTGAAATTCTTGAAAAAGATTATCAACTGTCTCGTGCCGTAGATGCAGTGAAAACAATTGCCGTTTTAAATTAATGAAAATCAATCCTAAGGATTATCGCCCAAATGTTGGTATGATGATTTTAAATTATCATAAAGAAATCTTTGTTGGCAAAAGAATTGATCATCCCTCCGAATTTTGGCAAATGCCTCAAGGGGGGATAGACTCAAAAGAAAAATCTGAAGTTGCAGCCCTAAGAGAAATGGAAGAAGAGGTTGGAATAAAAAAGAGTAAAGTTAAATTAATCTCTCAAAGTAAAGAATGGTATTACTATTCTTTACCTAAAGATTTATCAAAAACTCTATGGAAAGGTAAATACAAGGGTCAACGCCAGAAATGGTTTTTATATGAGTTCAAAGGAAGTGAGAAAGATATAAACATTCATACAGCTCACCCTGAATTCTCCGACTACAAGTGGGTTAAACAAAATTTTCTTGTACCCAATATCGTTCCTTTTAAAAAGGCTATTTACGAAAAATTATTAATAGAATTTAAAGACTATTTATAAGGAGGGTTGTTTACTACCTGCTCAAAAGTACCAAGAGCAGTTTCATTCCCCTCTAGTTCTTGGAAGGTTTTGGATTGTTGGTAGTTAGAACTATTGACGTCAGATAGTGACTCGATTTGATCAACTAAGACTTCACAAACTTTTTCTTTCAGCATTACTAAACCGCCAGAAACAAAGAAACTCTCATCTACTTTGTTTGCAGACATAATTACCATTTGACCTGGTCGAAGAGAGCTGATGAACGGAGAATGGTTGGGCATTGCAGCAAAATCACCCTCCGCACCTGGCAATACTGCCATTTCAACTTCTTTTTCAAAAATGACTTTTTGAGGAGATACGACCTTCAAATTAATCATATTTACTTAGTTGCTTCCTCAGCCATTTTTTTTGCTTTTTCCAAGGCCTCTTCAATTGTTCCAACTAAATAAAAAGCAGCCTCTGGAATATGGTCATAGTCTCCTTTGACCAATCCATCAAAACCTTTAATTGTATCCTCTAAAGAAACAAACTTTCCTGGTGAGCCTGTGAAGACTTCAGCCACAAAGAAAGGTTGACTTAAAAATCTTTGAATTTTTCTAGCTCTTGATACAACTAATTTATCTTCTTCAGATAATTCGTCCATACCCAAGATCGCAATAATGTCTTGCAAACTTTTATACGTTTGAAGAGTTTTTTGAACATCTCTTGCTACTTGATAGTGCTTATCACCCAATGTTCTCGGTTCTAAAATTCTAGAAGTAGAGTCTAACGGGTCCACAGCTGGATAAATTCCAAGTTCTGCAATCGATCTGTTCAACACAGTAGTTGCATCTAAGTGAGAAAATGATGTTGCAGGAGCCGGGTCAGTTAAATCATCGGCAGGAACATAAATTGCTTGCACAGAGGTAATTGAACCTTTGTTGGTTGTAGTAATTCTTTCCTGAAGTGCACCCATATCTGTTGCCAAAGTAGGTTGATAACCCACCGCTGAAGGTATACGCCCAAGGAGAGCGGAAACCTCAGAACCTGCTTGTGTAAAACGGAAGATGTTATCCACGAAAAATAAAACATCTTGGTTTTCCTCATCTCTAAAATATTCTGCTTGAGTCAATCCTGATAAAGCAACTCTAGATCTTGCTCCTGGGGGTTCATTCATTTGACCGTAAACAAGTGACACTTTAGAAGTATCGCCATCAAGGTTTATAACCCCTGACTCGATCATTTCATGATAAAGGTCATTTCCTTCACGGGTTCTTTCACCCACTCCAGCAAAAACAGAATATCCACCATGCGCTTTAGCCACGTTGTTAATTAATTCCATAATTAAAACAGTTTTTCCAACACCTGCACCACCAAAAAGACCAATTTTACCACCTTTTGAATATGGAGCTAAAAGGTCGATAACTTTAATGCCAGTTACAAGAACTTCGGTTTCAGTAGATTGATCAACAAAATCAGGAGCTGCTCTGTGAATAGGAAGAGATTTTTTTGATTCAATTGGACCTCGTTCATCAATAGGTTCACCGATAACATTCATAATACGACCTAAAGTTTCAGGTCCTACTGGTACAGAAATAGGGTCACCATTGTCTTGAACTTCTTGGCCTCTTTGAAGGCCTTCTGTTGCATCCATAGCAATAGTTCGCACAGTGTTTTCACCAAGGTGTTGTGCTACTTCTAAAATCAAATCTTGGTCACCTACCTTTGTAGATAATGCATTTAAAATTGGGGGTAATTCTCCTTCAAAGGCGACGTCAACCACAGCCCCTAATACCTGTGTAACTTTTCCTGCCTTATTACTTGCCATTTGTAGCTCCTTTCCTAAACAGCTTCTGCTCCCGAAATAATTTCGATAAGTTCTTTCGTAATGAATGCTTGTCTTGTTCGATTGTAAGTTAATGTCAACCCATCAATCATATCTCCAGCATTTCTTGTTGCGTTGTCCATGGAAGTCATTCTTGCTGCATGCTCTGATGCAGAACTTTCAAGAACACTTCTATAAATTTGTGTTAAAAAATTTCTTGGAACCAAATACTCTAGTAGTTCATTTTTATCAGGTTCAAATTCAAAAACAGCGTTACTAGTATCGGTCACTTCTTCGTCAGCTTCATCATTGCTTAAAGGAATTAATGACTGATATGTTGGCTCTTGTGCAATCACAGAGACAAACTTATTAAATAAAATTGAAACCTCGTCTATTTCATTATTTTCAAAGAGCTCCATAATTTTATTTTTAATTTCTTCTGAAACTTGAAGTTGTTTGTCATTAGAATTTAAATCATCAAAATTTGCAATTACATCTAAATCTGTTTTTCTATAAAAGCTTGAGGCTTTTTTTCCAACAGTTATAATTTTGACAGATTTACCTTTTTCTTGTTGTTCACTAATCCAATTTTTTGCATTTCTAAAAAGATTAGAGTTAAAACCACCACACAAACCTCGGTCTGAGGAATTTATAATTAAAAGGCTAATTTTAGAATTTTCTCTACCCGTCAAAATTTCTGGCAAATCAGAACTATTTTTAGTATTGCCAGCTAAAGAAGAAAGAATAAAACTCAGGCTATCAGCGTAAACCCTTGATGACTCTGCTAAATCTTGAGCTCGACGCAACTTACTTGCCGCTACCATCTTCATCGCAGATGTAATTTTCCTAGTAGATTTAACACTAGATATTCTATTCTTAAGTTCTTTTAAATTTGGCATTAACTATAATTAGAGGTGAACTTTTCCAAGTAATCCTCAATTTTCTTGTCAGACTCATCGCTAAAATTACCGGTATTGTTAATTTCATCAAAAATATCAGAGTGATCAGCGCGAAGACCTTCTAAGAACTTAACTTGAAAATCTGTGATTTTAGCTAAATCAATTTTATCCAAAAAGCCTCTAACACCCGAGTACAAACTTAAAACTTGGTCAGCAACAGACATAGGAACGTATTGATCTTGTTTTAATAGTTCCGTTAATCTCTCACCTCTTGCCAATAATTGTTTAGTGGATGCGTCTAGGTCTGATGCAAACTGAGAAAAGGCAGCCATTTCACGGTATTGGGCTAGTTCTAATTTAATTTTACCAGCAACTTTTTTCATAGCTTTAGTTTGAGCTGCAGATCCCACACGACTCACGGATAAACCAACATTAATCGCTGGTCTGATACCAGAGAAGAATAATTCTGTCTCTAAGAAAATCTGTCCATCAGTAATTGAAATCACATTTGTTGGAATAAATGCCGACACATCACCCGCTTGTGTTTCAATAACAGGTAAAGCTGTTAAACTTCCACCACCATTTTCATCATTCATTTTAGCTGCTCTTTCTAAAAGACGAGAGTGAAGATAAAAAACATCACCTGGGAACGCTTCACGTCCTGGTGGTCTTCTTAGTAGTAATGACATTTGTCTATATGCAACTGCTTGTTTTGATAAATCATCATAAACGATTAGACCATGCATTCCGTTGTCACGAAAAAACTCACCCATAGAGCAACCTGCGTAAGGTGCTAAAAATTGAAGAGGTGCTGGATCCGAGGCAGACGCTGCGACGACAATAGTGTATTCCATCGCTCCATTTTCTTCCAAAGTTTTAACGACCTGAGCAACTGTTGATCTTTTCTGACCAATCGCTACATAGATACAGTAAAGTTTTTTAGACTCATCATCTGATTGGTTAATTTCCTTTTGATTTATAATCGTATCGATAGCAACGGCTGTTTTTCCAGTTTGTCTATCTCCAATAATTAATTCTCGTTGACCTCGACCCACAGGTACAAGAGAGTCAAGCGCTTTGAGCCCTGTCTGCATGGGCTCGCTCACACTTTGTCTTGGAATAATACCTGGTGCTTTAACTTCAATTCTACTTGACTCACTACTTTGAATAGGACCCTTACCATCAATAGGATTTCCGAGTGCATCGACAACTCTTCCTAACAAACCTTTACCGACAGGTACTTCAACAATCTTTTGAGTTCTTTTAACAGTATCTCCTTCTTTGATACCTCTATCATCACCAAAAATAACGATACCGACATTGTCTTCTTCTAGGTTAAGTGCCATTCCTTGAACACCCCCCGTGAATTCTACCATTTCACCAGCTTGAACATTATCCAAACCATAAACTTGTGCAACTCCGTCACCAACCTTTAGGACAGTTCCTACTTCTGATATATCCGCTTGGCTTTCAAAGTTATTAATTTGATCTCTGATGATTGAAGAGATCTCCGATGCTTTTATTGACATTAAATGTCTCCTTTCACGTTATTGGTAAATTTAGAAACTTGATTCAGAATACTTAGGTCGATCATCTTTGATCCAATCACGACAGTCATTCCTCCAAGTAAAGAGTTATTTACTTGGAACTCTAAATTAATTTTAGAACCGTATTGGTTATGTAATAACTCTTGAATGCTGTTTTTAATTTCATCGTTAATAGCATGAGAAGTTGTTACTTTAGCTTTTTGGTATCCTCTTTTTTCAAAAAGAACATCCTGAAAATCTGATAAAATATTTTCAAATAAATTGAGTCTTTTATTTTTTTTTAATGTATTAACAAGACCTGATAAGATCTTTTCTGAGGGCAATCCATCGATTATTTTTAGAAGAATATTTGATTTCAGCTCATTTTTTGTGAGAGGAGACTTAAGAAGTGAAGATAATTCTTCACTATCAGACATGGTCTCCGAGAGACTTTGAGCATCTTTGAGAAGAGCGTCTAATTCTTCATTTTTTACTGAGTCAAATAGGGCAGTAGAATACCTCTTAGATGCGATTTTATTACTCATTTTGTGTAGTTAACCAAGATTTTTTATCACATCACTAGCCTTACGGGCATCATACAAATGACGCATCAAGCAATTGATAGTGGATCAATATCAATATTCAAAAAACGCCTGTATTTAGGCGTTATTTTTGTCATTAATATATCAGTTTTTTTTCTTAAAGCCTGATACGACCTCTCCTTGAAATAGAAGTTCTCATGAAAATGTCTCATTTTATAAGGAATCAATGAGGGAACAGGACCTAAAATATCAAGTTTACTATTTTTTGATATATCAAGAATTTCTTGGCAAACCTCTCTTAAGGCTGAGACGTTAGGATGAATTAATTGAATCTGAGCTATTTTATAAAAGGGAGGGAGGTTATTTTCTTCTCTTCTTTGGAGTTCTAATTTTATGAATTGATCTCTACTCTGGTTTTTTAGTGAATTGTAAATTGAATGCTGTGGGCTATAAGTTTGTATTAAAACTTTTCCCCTATCCCCCTCTCTACCAGACCTTCCTGCGACTTGTTGCAAAAGTTGGTAGGTTTTTTCCATAGCCCTAAAATCTGGACTATAAAGGCTTGAGTCTGCATCGATTATATTTACTAATTTCAAATTTGGAAAATGAAAAGACTTACCAATTATTTGAGATCCTATTAAAAGATTAGTCTTTAAATTATAAATATTTTCTATGATATCTTTTTTATTTTTTTTGGATTTCAAAGTATCACTAGAAATTAGTTGATTTGAGTATCCAGGAAAAAGACGTGCTACTTCCTCTTGGAGTCTCTCTAATCCTATTCCAATTGACACAAACTTTTCAGATGAACACATCTTGCATATTTGATCAGGTTCAAAAAAATTGGTACAATGATGACAAACAAGCCTATCAATTTTCTTATGATAAACTAAATTTGCTGCACAGTTTTGGCATTGTATTGGTGTATGACAACTTGCACATATTTTAGATGGGGCATAGCCCCTTCTATTTAGAAAAAATAATACTTGTCCTTTTTGTTTTAAGATCTTATTTGTTTCATCGAATACTTGTTTTGAAATCCAAGCCTTTGAACTAGGTTTTGATTGGTTCATGTCAACGATTTCCACTAAGGGTAACTGAGTTTTATGAAATTGATTAGATAAGTTATGAATTTTAAATTTATCTTGGCTAGAATTATGAAGGCTCTCTAATGAGGGAGATGCGCTAATTAAGAGACACAATGCTTTTGAACATTTTGCTTTATATATAGCCATATCTCTTGCTTGATATTTTGGTCCATCCTCTTGTTTGTAAGATGAGTCATGCTCTTCATCACAAATAATTAATTTTAAGTTTTTAAAAGGAAGTAAAACAGATGACCTAGCGCCAACTAAAACGCATGGCTCACCCGATAACAAAGATCTCATTACTCTAGCTTTTTGAATTTTTGATTGTTTTGAATGCCATATAAAGGGTCGGCAACCAAAATATTTAAAAAATCTCTTTGACCACTCTTCAGTTAAGGCTATTTCTGGCAATAGTATTAAAGACTGATTACCATTATCTAAATTTGACTCAACTGCTTTCAAATATAACTCTGTTTTCCCTGAGCCTGTAACACCATCTACTAGATGAACTTGAAAATTATTTTTTTGGTTAAATTCAAATGATTTGAAAATTTTCTCTTGATCAAAGTTTAATGAAATATTTTGTGCCATTTGGTCGAAAATAAAACTTTTAGTAGTTTGAGAAATTTTTTTTTCTTCTGATAATTTTTGCCAATCTTTTTTAGAAAGATTTAATTTATTAATTAAACTTTTTTGAGTTTCATATATTTTATTTTTAAAAAGATAATAATTCTTTAATTGTGTGTCAGGAAAACGCTGCACTGCCATTTTCAAAATCATACCTAAATCAATGAAACAATGTTTTGACACATACTTATAGAAATCTAAATTTTCAGCACTAATAGCAAATTGGTGCACGTTGCTTATTGAAAGAACCTTACTAATATTAAATTTTAGATTTTTGATATTTGTTTGAGATACAATTACCCCAGTTGATTTCTTTTTTCTAAGGGGTATTTCAACAATAGAACCAATCTGGATGGAATAAGATAGCTTATAAGTCAAACCCTCATTAATTTGCCCTAATGGCATGACTTGGTAATAATAATCCATTTTTAAATTTTGATTCTAATTTATAATATAATGTAATGAATTTTATTGAACTGCTAGAAAGGTCAAAAATAGATAAATCCTCAATACAAGACTTTGATAAATGGGCCACACATTTAAAAGACATAAAAGGACATTCTGAAAATACTTATAGATCATACTGTTTTGATGTATGCGATTTTTTAATTTTTTTTAAGTTCTATAATGGTTATTCCGTATCTTTATCCACTTTAAAAGATTTAAATTTACAAACATTTAGAGCATGGTTAGCAGACCTTGGTGGAAATAGGGAATATGAAAATGTTTATAAAAAACCCTTGTCAGCAAGATCTAGAAGAAGAGCTATTAGTTCCATTAAGAATTATTTTAAGTATTCATCTTTTAAAAATGACTTATATAAAATTGCTTATAGTGAGGTTCAATTATTAAAAAATCCAAAAATTCCAAGGTCTTTGCCGAAACCTATATCAGAGGGAGATATAGAACTTTTAATTAATGAGTTAAAAAAAATTTCAAAAAAAACTTGGATTCAAAAAAGAAATCTTGCATTGCTCTATCTTTTATATGGGTGTGGTCTGCGCATAAATGAGGCTTTATCAATTACTAAGAATCATTTGGTTGATAAAAATTCTCTTACAATTTTGGGAAAAGGAAATAAGGAGAGATTAGTGCCAGTTCTAGATATTGTTGCACATTCAATAGAAAACTATCTAAACGAAATACCTTATGAATTACCTAAAAATGTTTCGATATTTGTTGGAGATAGAGGGAGTCCTCTTAAGGCTTCATCTTTTCAAAGGGATTTAAAAAATGCCAGAGTTAATTTAGGTCTTCCGAAAACAGCAACACCACACTCTTTAAGGCACAGTTTTGCAACACATTTGTTAAAAAATGGAGGGGATTTGAGAATTATTCAAGAATTACTAGGTCATAGCTCTTTATCTACAACTCAATTATACACTGAAGTCGACGACATAAGTTTAGAAAAGACATACAAGGAAAAAAATCCAAGTAAATAAATTTAGATTTTTCCACTTACAATAAAATGAGGATTGAGTATTTTTTTTTTTGAATATTGTAATCTAACACCGCTAAGATCTTTAACACTACCTCCTGCTCCCTCTACCACTGCCTGTGCTGCTGCTGTATCCCATTCAGAGGTAGGTCCAAGTCTAGGATATAAATCTGCAAGACCCTCAGCGATCATACAAAATTTTAGCGAACTACCTGCTTGCAATATATCAAAGTCATTAAATTGAGATAAATAGTTTCTTGTAGTTTCGTTAAGATGGCTTCTACTGGTAACAATCTTTAATTTATCAGTGGGTGACTTGGCAAAAATTTCTTTGATATTATTATGACTTAACTTAAATGATCCTTTGTTATGTCCCCCAAAAAATAATGTTTTATCTTTAGGAACATAGACAAAACCTTGAATAGGATAATTATTTTCGATAAGAGCAATATTGATTGTAAATTCTCCATTCTTGTTAATAAATTCTTTAGTGCCATCTAGAGGATCAACCAGCCAATATTTAGGCTCATTTGTATACTTTAAATTGCCCTCCTCTGAAATGATGGGATAATTTGAAATAGATGATAGCAAAGCAGAAATATGTTCGTGTGACTCTAAATCTGCCTGAGTTAAAGGACTTTTATCATCTTTATACTCAACATTTTCATCAAAACTCTCATAAATTTCAATTATTTTTTGTGAACATTGCTCAAGACATGCACTAATTTCATTGTAAAATTCAAATTGTCGTATTTTGTCATTTTTTAGCATTTTATTAAAAAAAGGATTTTTTTTATGTACATTTTAAATATTTTTTGTATTTTTCCATAAATACGACAGATAGTTTATTAATATGAATCATACTTTATTTTTTAAAATTAACCCATCAATTAAATATCCCGCATGGGATACCGATAGTCACTATAGATTTCTTCTAGGTCAAAAATTATTTAAAACAAAGAGGTCCTATGAAAGGTGGCTGGAAAAGTTATCTATTTTTCCAGAAAATCTGAATCTAAATAATTATTTAGAAATACACAAGTCGCGAGTAAATAAATTAATCCATGATTATTTTATAAAAAAGTTTGAAAAACAAAGATCACTGATTTTATTTGTTCAATATATTGAAGTAAATAATACAAAATTTTTATTTGCCAACGATAGACGTAACGGAAGATTATGGGTAAAAGTTAAATCTAAAAAAATTAATGATATATCTGATGGGCTAAAATACTTTTCAAAGCTTAGGAAAAAAAATATTATTATTTTTCCAGATATTAATCTTTTAAATTCTTTTGTTGAAGAGAAGATTAATGCAAAGCTTGTAAACTATAAATTAAAGTACTCTATTCATTTTCCTGATTATTTATTTAAAATAAATAAATTAAATTTCAAAGATACAAAATTATTAAAAAAATTTAACTTACCTCAAAACAGCTATCTCTCTGATCTAGAAGCAGAAAGTATCCACATTATAAGAGAGGTTGTTAGTGAAACTAAAAATCCTGTCATGCTTTATTCTATAGGAAAAGATAGTTCAGTGATGTTAAGACTTGCGCAAAAAGCTTTTTATCCCAGCCTTCCTCCTTTCCCTTTGGTACATGTAGATACTCGGTGGAAATTTCGTGAAATGTATTTATTTAGAACTTGGATTGCAAAAAATAGTGGTATGAAGTTAATTACTCACATAAATCCCGAGGGTATTAAATCAAATATTAATCCTTTTGAGCATGGGTCCGTCGTTCATACCGATATTATGAAGACACAAGGCTTAAAGCAAATTTTAAACAAGTATAGGTATGATGCTGCTTTTGGAGGCGCAAGAAGAGATGAGGAAAAATCAAGAGCTAAAGAAAGAATTTTTTCATTTAGAACTCCCTCTCATCAATGGGATCCTAAAAATCAACGTCCAGAACTTTGGTCTTTATATAACTCTAGAGTTAATAAGGGTGAAAGTACTAGAGTTTTTCCATTATCAAACTGGACAGAGCTAGATATTTGGCAATATATTTACCAAGAACAAATACCAATTGTTCCTTTATATTTTGCAAAAGTTAGACCCGTGGTTATTAGAGATGGAATGATTGTTATGATTGACGATGATCGATTTAATCTTCAATCCAATGAAAAGATAGAATTAAAAAAAATTAGATTCAGAACTCTTGGGTGCTATCCCTTAACTGGCGCCATTGAATCAGATGCAAATACACTTGAAGATATTGTACTCGAGCTCCTGCAGTCTAAGACATCTGAAAGACAAGGAAGGGCTATCGACTCAGACTCTGGTAGTTCTATGGAAATGAAAAAAATTGATGGATATTTTTAAATGCTCAAATCAAATGCCATAAACACGTATTTAAAAAATCAAGCTTCCCTAAATTTATTGAGGTTTATTACCTGTGGATCTGTTGATGATGGAAAAAGTACACTCATTGGGAGAATGCTTTATGAATCTCAGATGATCTTTGATGATCAAGTTGCCTCTTTAAAAAATGACTCAAAAAAATATGGAACCCAAGGTGAGGATATTGATTTTGCATTACTAGTTGATGGTTTATCAGCTGAAAGAGAACAAGGGATTACGATTGATGTTGCTTATCGATTTTTCTCTAGTAGTAAAAGAAAGTTCATTGTTGCAGATACACCTGGACACGAACAATACACTAGAAATATGGCAACCGGCGCTTCAACAGCTGATATGGCTATCTTACTAGTTGATGCTCGGAATGGTATACTCACACAGACGAAGAGACATTCTTTTATTGTTTCTCTGCTTGGAATTCAAAATATTGTCTTGGCAATTAATAAAATGGATTTAATTGACTATGATAAAAATATTTATGAAAAGTTAAGTTCTGAATACACATCATTTTCAAAAAAATTAAATTTTAAAAAAATTAAAAGCATACCTATATCGGCTCTTAAAGGAGATAACATTCATAAAAAATCGAAAAATATGAAATGGTATTCTGATAAAACTTTACTTGATTATTTAGAAACTACAAAATCTCAAATCACTAATAAAGACGGTTTCATATTTCCTGTACAGAGAGTTAATCGACCTGATTTAAATTTTAGGGGATATTCTGGAACTATTACTGGTGGGAAAATTAAAAAAGGCGATGAACTAATATCTCTTCCATCTAATCAAAAAGCTAAAGTAAAAGATATTCTGATTGGAGAAAAATCAATAAAATTTGCGGGTTTAAAGCAAAGTGTTACCCTTACTTTAAATAAAGAGATCGATACTTCGAGGGGAGATGTTTTTTGTTCAAAAAAATCTGTCATAGAAATGGCTGATCAATTTAATTTGAATGTTATTTGGATGTCAGAGGAGAAATGTTTTAATGGAAGAACGTATTTAGCTAAAATTCATAATATATCTACCAGCATTAAAATTATGAGTATTAAAAAAATATATAATGTTAATACACTTGAATTTGATAGCGGGGATGAATTAAAACTTAATGATGTTGCAGAAATTTCTGTCTCCTTCAATAAAGACATTCCCTATTCAACTTTTAAAGAAAATAAAACTCTAGGTTCTTTAATAATTATTGACCCTATAAGCAATCAAACTATTGGGATGGGTATGATAAATTTTGCTCTTCGAAGATCCCAAAATATCCAACTTCAAAATTTATCCATAAATAAAAATCTTAGAGAGAAAATTAATGGACATAAGGGTCAAGTACTTTGGATGACCGGCCTGTCTGGCTCTGGTAAGTCTACTTTGGCTAATGAACTTGAAAAAAAATTATACTCTCAAGGTAAAAAAACCTACATTCTTGATGGAGACAATATTAGATATGGATTAAATAAAGATTTAGGTTTTACAGATAAAGATCGAGTAGAAAACATAAGAAGAGTAGCAGAGGTTGCTAAGCTTATGTGTGATGCTGGACTTATAGTCATTACTGCTTTTATATCGCCATTTAGATTAGAAAGAGAAATGGCTCGATCACTTTTTGAAAAAAGTGATTTCAAAGAAATTTTCATTTCCACTCCCTTAAAAGTAGCTGAAAAAAGAGACCCTAAGGGTTTATATAAAAAAGCTAGACAAGGAAAAATACCAAATTTTACAGGTATTGACAGTGTGTATGAAAAACCAATAAATCCAGATTTAGAAATTGATACATCTAAGATTTCTTTAAGTGAAGCGGTAAAAAAAATATTGAATATTATTATTTAAGTTGAATTTCAACTTGAGTAAACTTAGTCATATCAAAAACTATATTTTCAAAGACAACGTCTTCAAATTTATAGTTAGGATTTAGAGAAAAGCCAAATGGTTCTAAAGGCTGTCCTTTAAAATTTGTTGTGAATTTCCCATCTCCGTCGGTGTCTTGAAAAACAAATAAGCCAATATTTATATGAGGAAATGCCTTTAAATTAATTTTATTAAATTTGTTTATATCTGGCTCAATGACGATAAATAATGGTGCAGAGTTCTTTTCAAAGAAATATTTCCTATCATATCCAAACACGTGAATTGGACTAGTTGCATCAACAAATCCAGTAACTTTTACTGTGAGGTGATCGGAATATGACAAATTTATTACAAAAAAAGACTGAAAAATAACATAAAATATAAACTTCAATAAAAAGAATAATTGCCTGTGCATAACTTTTAAAAGATTAATATTTTTTCTCAATAATTACACATGCAAATTGAGAGTATTGTTTTAAAAAGAACAAAATACAAAAAAAACTTGATATATTTAGTTTTTTTGTAGTTAAAACAAAAATGAAATTATCATATATTTATTAATAAACTAGACACCTATCAAATTACTGTGGATAACTCTGTTTAAAAGTATTAACTTATTTTCCAATTATGAAAAAAGGATACATTATTGTTCGGGTTTCCATACATGACCCCGAATTATTTCAAAAATATCCTGTTTTATCCACAGAAGTGATGAAGAAATATGGAGGAAAGTACATAATAAGGGGCGGCAAATTTGAAGTTGTCGAAGGAGAGTGGCCTGTTGATCGAACTACGGTCGTAGAATTTGAAAGCTTTGAAAGTGCTAAAAAGTGTTATGAGTCAATTGATTATTCAAAAGCTGTGGAAATAAGACAAAAAAGTACAAAAAGTGACCTAATTCTAATAGAGGGATATTAATTTTTTTTGAAAAAGGCATCAGCTAACTTTAGTTTGTCTTTTTTCTTCTTTAACAATGCTTCGAGGTTACTGATTTCAGATTTATGATCATTAATCATTCCCTCAATTTCCTCAACACTCAAGTCATCCAAATCTAATAGCTTCGGTTTTTTTATAGGCTCTTCCTCATCAAACATTCCTAATTTTAATATATTTTAATTTTTAGTTTAAATAAATTGACTTTTAACATGATTTTTTCATAATCCCGATTATGTCAAAAAAACTCTTATTAATACTAATTTCATCATTATTTTTTACTACAAGTTGTGCAACTGTTAGTGAAAAGGCAAATGACGCCTACGACACAGTAGTAGGAGCAGTATCTTCAGGTTACAATAAAGTTAAAGATACCGTTACTGGCGACGACTAAAATAAATAAGTATCTATTTGAAATTCTTGAATTGAATTCGAATAATCTAATAATTTTATGAAATTTTTATCTCTTCAACACATTGAT
Organism: uncultured Alphaproteobacteria bacterium; assembly: GCA_902521795.1. Classification (GTDB taxonomy): domain Bacteria; phylum Pseudomonadota; class Alphaproteobacteria; order HIMB59; family HIMB59; genus HIMB59. The sequence goes on along the minus strand of CABYSX010000003.1, from coordinate 72,259 downwards.
ATTGAAGATCCTGGGACTTTTAAAGATTATCTTTTAGCAGATGGTCATGAAATCACAACCATACAACTAGATCAGGGAGACCTGATTCCAACAAATCTTGATAGCTATGATGCAATGCTTTGCATGGGGGGTCCAATGGATACATTTATGGAAAATGAGTATCCTTGGTTAATTGAAGAAAAAAAAGCAATTGCAGAATATGTCTTAAATCTTAAAAAACCATTTTTGGGGTTTTGCTTGGGATGTCAACTTTTAGGTGAAGTGCTAGGAGGTAAAGTTGTAGAGTCAATACCACCAGAAATTGGTGTTTTAGATATTGATATAGAAACAAATGCTAAAGATGATTATTTGTTTAATTTTCTTCCAAAGAAAATTAAAGCTCTTCAATGGCACTCTTATGAAGTAGTTGGACTAGAAAATAATTCTAAAGTTCAAGTTATTGGTACTTCGCCTTCAACGAAATATCAAATTTTTGGTTATGAAAAATATGCCTATGGAATTCAATTTCATTTAGAAATTAGAAAGACCACAGTTGATGATTGGGCTAAGGTTCCTGCATACAAAAATGCCCTAGAAAAGTCTCTTGGAGCTGATGCCTTACCTCAAATGAAAGACATGGTAGACAAAGAGATTAATACGATGATGCAACAGTGCAACCAAATGTATAAAAATTTCGTTAATATTATCAATAGTTAATTTTTTAATTACTTGTTTTAAATGCTAAGAAGAAATTTTATAAAAAAAATTTTATTATTTTCATTAGCCTTTTTATCTTTAAAAACAAAAATTATGGCAAATTCTCTCTTCAAACCCTTCAATATGGAAGATGGTATATTTCTTAATAACTATGTGATGCACAAAAGCAGTTTCAAAGATTTTTGGAAATGGAGGAAAGAATCAAATAAACCACAACCTATTAGCTTTCCTGTAGTGAAAAATAATCCCAGTTATTTAAAATCCAACAAATCTGAAAAAACAATTACCTGGGTAGGGCATTCTACTTTTTTAATACAGATTGATGGTATTAATATACTTACAGATCCTCATTTTACTAAAAGAGCCTCTCCTTTAAATTTCATGGGGCCCTCAAGAACAACACCGCCAGGTTTGAATATTGATAACTTGCCTTTTATTGATTTAGTTTTAATTTCTCACAATCACTATGATCATCTTGACGCAAAAACTATCAAGCTATTATTAAAAAAACAGAATATTAACCAACCTATTTTTTTTGTACCCCTAAAATTAAAAGAAACTATTTCAAAACTAGGTGCAAGTAATGTGATTGAACAAGAGTGGTGGCAAATGTCTAAATATAAAAATTTAGAAATCCACTCTGTTCCAGTTCAACATTGGAGTAAAAGAACATTTAACGATACAAACAAAACATTGTGGTGTGGGTGGGTTGTAATGACGAATAATTTTAAATATTTTTTTGTAGGGGATACTGGTTACTCAAAAGATTTTCAAGACATTCAAAAGAAATTTGGTGAATTTGATTTATCTACAATACCTATTGGGGCATATGCTCCAAGATGGTTTATGAAAGACTCACATTGCAATGTGGAAGAGGCAATTCAAATTCACAGAGATGTTAATTCAAAAATATCTATAGCAATGCATTGGGGAACTTTTCAACTTACTGATGAACCAATGGATGAGCCAATTAAATTACTTAAACAACTTTCAAAAAAATTGAAATTAAATAAAGATGAGTTTTCTTATATGGCCCACGGTCAAACAAGAAAAATTTAATTGATTTATTAATTTCTTGCATAAAGCTAATGATATAAAAGAATAAATAAATAGATCTTTTTTTAATGTAATTTTCATAAAAGTTATGTACCTATTCAAAATGAGTAACTTTTTCCCCAAACTTGCAGAGTTAGTTATTAAAAGAAGAATTTTTTTTATACTAATTGGTTTTGTAATAGCTTTTGTCCTAATGGCAGGAGCCCCTAATATTAAATTTGATACTGACGCCAGAGTTTTTTTTGACGAAAACAATCCTGACAGAATAGCATTAGAAAACTTTGAAGGGGAGTACTCAAAAGATGATAATCTGGCTTTTGTTATATCTCCTAAAAATGGCGATATTTTTACACCTAAAAATCTAAATGCTGTTGGTATACTTACTGAAAAAGCATGGTTATTGCCTTATGTTCGGACAGTTTACTCATTAACTAATTACCAAAATAGCTATGCAGACGGCGATAGTCTTATCGTTGAGGATTTAATAACAGACATTGAAAACATTTCAGAAGAGGATGCTAATTATGCTGAAGAAGTTGCTAATTCTCGAATTGAATTAAAAAATGCATTTATCAATTCTGATAACTCAATTTCACAAGTAAATATTTTATTTCGTTTACCAGGCAAGGATGCAATTATTGAAATTCCTTATGTCATGAATGAAGCAGAAATTCTTAAAAAAGAATTTGAGAGTCAATTTCCTGAGATTGAACTTAGAATGGTTGGGTTTGTTCCTTTAAATAATCAATACAGTGTCTCAGGTCAAGACGATACGGCTAAGTTAACTCCAATGATGATCTTAGTTACACTAATTGCAGTTGCTATAATCCTTAGGACTATTTTTGGGGTAGGGTTAATTTTTATTATTATAGTATTATGTGCTGGCTCATCTGTTGGAGCATTGGGTTGGTCTGGCACAAACATTAATAATGCAACTGTTGTAGCACCTTTAATGGTAATGACGCTTGCCGTTGCGAGCGCAGTTCACATCCTCTCCTCTGTCAGGCAAACAATGACCATTACCCCTGACAGAAATGAATGGGTTAGAAGAGCTATAGTGGATCACGGTCCAGCGATTACCGTTGCTTGTTTAACAACAGCTATTGGATTTTTATCTTTAAATTTTTCTATCTCACCTCCCTTTAGACAATTAGGTAATATCGTATTCGTCGGAGTAATTGCAGCTTTGTTTTATACACTTACAATGTTACCTGCTCTTATTAGTTTGTTGCCTTTAAAAAAACAAAATCAGAAAGCCACAATGGACAAGAGTATGAGCTTTCTGGCAGAATTTGTAATAAGAAGAAAGAACTCATTACTAGCTTTTACCGCAGCATTAATAGCAATTCTAGTTTTTGGAATATCAAAAATTTCTCTAGAGGATGATTTTCTTAGATATTTTGGGCCAGAGTATGAACTCAGACAATCAATAGATTATTACGAAGATAATTTTGCAGGTTTAAATGCATTAGAGTATTCAGTTAATTCTGGTAAAGAAAATGGGGTTAATGATCCTGAATATTTAATGAAGGTTGAATCACTTGTGAATTTCTTAAGGAGTCAGCCAAATATTTCAAGCGTGAGATCCTATACAGATGTTGTGAAACGACTAAATCAAAACTTTAATGAGGATGACGAGAGTTTTTATAAAGTACCTAACTCAGAGCTTGAAGCAGCACAATACCTATTTCTGTATGAGTTATCTTTAGGTTATGGATTAGATTTAACAGATCAAATAAATGTCGATAAATCTGCATTAAGAGTGACGGCTAATGTGTCAAAAACTACTACCAAAGGTTTCCTTGAGCTAGATAAAAAAGTCCAAAGCTGGTTTGATGAAAACGCACCTGAACTTAGTACCAAATCTACGGGCACTTCGCAGGTCTTCTCCAAGATATCTTCTCGAGATGTTCCAGCCATGTTGAAAGGTACTGGTTTAGCATTGATAGGTATCTCCTTTATAATATTACTAGTGATTAGAAATGTAAAATATGGATTAATGAGTCTGATACCTAATTTACTTCCAGCAGCAATGGCTTTTGGTTTATGGGGTTACTTTACAGGCTCCGTAACTCTTGCTGTCTCAATTGTTGTGGCGATGACTTTAGGCATTGTTGTCGATGACTCTGTTCATTTTATGCTAAAGTATGCTAAAGCTAGAAAGGAAGGAAAATCCCCTGAAGATAGTGTTAGACAAGCATTCGAAAAAGTAGGTATGGCATTAACAACAACAACTATAGGTCTTTTTTTAGGCTTCTGCGTCTTGGCGCAATCAGGTTTTGCTGTGAATAAAGATATGGCCCAGTTAACAGCAATTACTGTTGTATTTGCCTTAGTAGTTGATTATTTACTTTTACCTCCCGTATTGATCTGGATCGACAACTTTAAATTAAAAAGGAAAACAACATGAAAATATTTATTATAACTCTGACTTCAATTTTGACTCTTTTCTGTAGTCAAATTTTTGCTCAGTCCGCAGAAGAAAAAGGATTAGAGATTATTGAAAAAAGTATTGCTTTAGATAACGGTTTTGTCGACAGCACTGTTGTTGGAAAAATGATACTAAAAGATAAATCAGGCAATGAAAGTGTTAGAAGTTTTAAAAATTTTATATTTGAAGAGCTTGATGAAACTTTAGGAGATAAAAGTATTATTGTTTTTACTGAGCCAAGAGATGTCAAAGGAACATCTTTATTAACTCATGCCAATATTGAACCAAAAGATGACGATCAATGGCTTTATCTTCCAGCTCTAAAAAGAGTAAAAAGGATATCCTCATCTAATAGGACTGGAAAATTTGTATCATCGGAATTTTCATACGAAGATTTATCAACAGATGAGCCTGAAGATTATAATTTTTTATGGCTAGAGGATATAAATTGTCCAGCTGACCCTAGTTTGCAATGTCATGTCATTGAAGCCACTCCAAAAAATAAAAAATCGGGTTACTCCAAAAGAGTAATTTATATTGATGTAAGTGAACTACGATACCAAACTGTGAAATTTCATAACAGACGTGGTGACCTCGAAAAAGAACTAAATTTTAAAAGTTATCAGAAATATTTAGATAAGTTTTGGAGAGCAGATTTATTAGAAATGAAGAACTTGCAAACAGGTAAATCAACTAATATTACCTGGGAAAATTATGAATTTCAAACAAACTTGTCAATTAACGATTTTAACCCAGAAAAATTAGCCAAAATGGCTAGATGACAAATTTTTTTTTAATATTATTAAATCTTCTACTTATTAGTTCTTATTTAAAAGCTGAGTTTTATTCCGAACACTATGGCGAAATAGAAGTAAGCTCCACTATATTTTTAGAAGACATTGAAGGAGATAATAGAAAAAATTTTTTAAATTCAATAAATGTTGAGTATAACTATTTTTTTGAAAAAGATAATTTAACTGGGAAGCTTAAAATGAATATTAAAGACTCTTATCCAGGATCAGCAAAAAATCTAGATTTTAACGAAGCTTATTTAGATTACGCTTTTGAAAATACCAATATTCTTGCTGGTAACAATATTGTTTTTTGGGGTAAAAATGAATTTTACAACCCCGTAGATATTATCAATTCCAAAGATTATTCTCTTGGTCTAGCATCTGGAAAAAAGATAGGACAAACAATGTTCAACATCAAAAAATATTTTTCTTCAAGTGAGCTAGATTTTTATATTCTTCCGTCTAATACAAATATTTATCCAAAATCGCAGGTTCGCTCACAACAAACTTTAAATATTAAATCCAAAAATAATTACTCTAAAGGAGCAAAAAAAGAAAATTTAGGCATTGGACTTCGTTGGTCTGGATATATTGATGAATACGATTATGGTTTAACTTTCTATAAAGGAAATACAAAAGACCCAGCATTAATTGTTTCATCAAATCAATTAGTTCCTAATTACTCAGAGATAACTCAAATTGGAATTGAGTTGCAAGCCACTCAGGGAGATTTTTTACATAAGGGAGAATTTATAAATCGAAGTAATCAGTACAATTTAGATGGAAATATTGACGATTATTATGGATTTATTGTAGGTACTGAGCACACCCTGTATGGATTATTTGAAAAAAATTGGGACCTATCAAATATCATAGAGTACACTTATGACTCAAGAGGATCTAAATCTCATCAAAGTAATCAAAATGATTTATTTTATGGAGCAAGGCTAATCTTAAATGATATCGATGACACACAATATTTTATTTCTTTACAAAATGATATTGATAAAAACACCAGGGCTATGACTTTTAATTATGAGAGTAGATTTTTTTCTCAGTTTAAAGGGGGCATAGATATGTATGTACCAATAAATCTTGAGGATGATTACCATCAATCTTCATTTAAAGATGAGGTAAATTTTAAAATTTATACAAGCTATGCTTTTTAAACTTTAGCGAATGAAATAATTATAAAACTGATAGCCCAAAGATATCAAAATGATAATTAAAGCCCATATACTCAGATTACTAAGTAGTTGTTTGAAAGAGGAATTCGTTTCTAAGAAACGAGGACCAATTAAAATTAGTAAACAAACTAAATAGATAATTGGCATCAATATATCCGCTGTCATCATTGGTCTCTTTTTAACTTATCTAGGTTAATTTCTTCTGAAAATTGTTCGTTTAACTTTTCAACATTATTTCTTAGTTTCATATTAGCAACATCCTCTTTCTTATCATTCTGATTAACAACAACATCAACTAAAATTGCAATTAAGAGATTTAACATTGTAATAGCACAAACAATTATGAAGCTAAAAAAATAAATCCATGCCCACCAATGCACGTCTTGAAGGGGAAGCATAACCTGCTCCCATGATGAAAGGGTTAAAACTTGAAATAAAGTGATCATCGAAACTCCCACATCAGACCATCGAGAAGGTATATTATCAGAAAAGACTATTGAGCCAATCGTGGCGTAAATGTAGAGAATAATAAATAACAACAAACTTACATAAAAAACTCTTTTTAGAGATCCGATCAAAGACTCAATTATTAATTTTAGCTCAGGTATAATTGAAATTACTCTTAAAACTCTAAATACTCTTAATAATCTAAATAATAAAAAACTAGAATTATTAGGTATTGGTATTAAGGAAACTAATACAATGATAGTATCAAAAATATTCCAACCATTTTTTAAAAAATTTGATTTTTTAGGCTCACCAATAAAACGAATTGTAATTTCGATAACAAAAAATATGGTTATCAAATAATCTAGATATTTAATAAGTATTCTTGAAATTTCACCTAATTCGTATGTATTTAGACCAATCGTAAATGCATTAAAAATGATTATCAATAAAACTGTGTATTGAAATACTTTACTTTCCCTGATTTTAAAAAAAGTTTTTTTCATTAGTTGTATAATTCACATTATTTATCTAGAGTTATAAAGATGCATATTCAAGTAAAATTATTAATTTTTACAACTGGATGGATGGTGTTCAGAGCAGTTGGCTCTGGTCTTTTTCTTACACTCGGAGCTATAGGAAGTGAACGTGCAGCTTCATCTGACTGGACTATAGCTTTTCTTGGCGATTTCGTGATAGGCACTACTGCATTATTTCTTGCTTATAGGATATGGAAAAAGCCATCAGCTTTACTTTGGGGAATTTTGCTAGCTTGGAATGCGGTTGGAATTTTTGATTTATTTGGAGCGTTATCACATTCTTTTACAGCTCCTTTCTCTCCTTTTCCAGAGATTGGTATTAATGAAATGAGCATAAGAACGATTTTAAGTTTAAACACATTAATACAATTTATTGCTCTTTTGTTAATGTTTCGACCACAGGTAAAAGCCTATTTTAGAGTTTAAAAAGAGTATATAAATCAGTACTAAGGTTCTGTGCTGAAACGGATATCACACTTGACTACGAATATTCTACGTCTCTTTAATTCATTTATTATCAATACAATTCTTAGAGCTTTAACAACATTTTATCTATGTTCCTCGTAATGAGCCCGTAATGAAAATATAGCTAAAAATTTAGTTTTAAGGAGAGGTTGTAAACTTTATACCCTCAGCACCAATGCCAACTATCAATGCTTTGAGTGTTATGTCACCTAAATTTTTTCCGTAATGAGCATTTTTACTATCCTCTATATATGCTTTACCAGGTTTGTAAGTAGTAACTGTTCCGTCTTCCCAAGTATATGTCATTTCTCCTTCCATAATGTAAATATAAACGGGGTAAGAATGAACATGGTTCGGAGTAACACCACCAGGAGGCACCTCAACTATAAATGACACTATTTCAGCGTTTCCATCAGGATAATATATTTCATTTCCTAATATTGTAGTTGCAGATTTTAGAACAGGGGAAATTTTAGTTTTGAGATGTTCCTCAGAATATAAAAATCCAAAACTAAATAGAAAAATTGAAAAAAGAATTATAAATCCTAGTTTTTTGATATAAATATGCATTTAGCTCTTATAACATCTAAAAAAATATTATTTATTGCAAATGAGTAATATATATATTTAAAAATAGAAATAATGGTTCTGTAATTTAAATTTATTATAAACAAGTAATTATTATAATCATTTACTTTATAAATTTTAGAAAAGGAGATTAACAATGCTTGGTGATAAAATTGGAACAATGACATTACAGGAAACTAATAAGCCAATAGACTCTGGTAAATATGGTTTACCTGCTATGGACATTACTGCTGAAGGGAGCGGAACGATGCTAGGTCATGATGTTCAGTCTATGGGCGCATTTACAGCCGAAATGAGACCAGATGGTTCATGGGCAGGAAATGCCTATGCTGGGGTTGTAATGTGTGCAGAAGGTGTCGCCACATATAAAGCTACGGGTGTCGGAAACCAGAGGAAAGATGGAGGCACTTCTTTTAGAGGCGGCGCTATATTCGAAACCACATCTGAAGCGTTATCTGAACTGAATGGTAAATTTTACGCATTTACTTACGAAGCCGATGCAGATGGCAAAGCAGTTTGGGAACTTTACCCCTTTAACTAGAGGTTTGAAGATTTCACACCTCTGCAACACTAAGGGTGGAGGAAACACAACGTTGTTCCCTCCCCCCGACAAACAACTTCTACTGAATAATCCCTTTTGTTCGCTAATGTAACTCCTTGCTTCCCGCATATATTGAAAAGCTCGAGAATATCTTTGTCCCTTCATGTTCACCTATGCTTGAAATAAGACATAGCGATTGCCCTTTACATCTTTCATCTTTCGTTTAGTTATACTTCCCATTATATCCCTTCTTCATTCGTTGCCCGTAATGGCTCCGTAATGAGTTTCGTAGGATTAAGTACAACGATTGAATTATGGTGATATACTTAGATTAAGGTTCTGTGGTGAAACGGATATCACACTTGACTACGGATCAAGAATTCAGGGTTCGAATCCTTGCAGAACCGCCAATTTAAACTTTTAAATTATCAATTAATCTAATTTTACCTTTATAGATTGCATAGAAAAGTCTGGCATGAGATACAGTACCGACAAAACTTAGGTCAGTATAATTTCTGAATTCAAAATAATCAAATTTATCAATATTTTGTAATTTCATAAAATCATTTGCTTTTTGGTTAGCTGTTTCAATATCTAAAGACTCTTCAAGAGAACCTATAAAATTTTTAACTTTTTTATGAAAATCTACAAAATCTTGAGTTTGCTTTTTACTTAGCTTTTCATTTCTTGATGAATAAGCTATTCCCTCTTCGTGTCTTTGTGTTGGGACAGAAACTAAGTCTAAAGATTTGTATTTTTCTTCAATAAATTTCTCAATGATCTTTAGTTGCTGATAATCTTTTTCGCCAAAATAAACTTTATTACTTTTTATAATGGAAAAAAATTTATCAAGAACAGTGATAACACCGTCAAAGTGTCCTCTTCTAAATTTATCACAAAGAATATCTTTAAAATTTTTATTCTTTAATAGAGTTTCATCATTTTTAAATATTTCCTCAGATGAGGGTTCAAATAGTATGTCTACTTCGTTATCTATGCAGAAATCATAATCAAAACCTTTATTCCTTGGATAGGTTTCAAAATCCTCTTTACTACTAAATTGTTTTTCATTAACAAAAATACTGACAATAGTTTTGTGGTTATTTTTTTTTGATTGCTTGATTAATTCACCATGTCCTTTGTGAAGAGCTCCCATTGTTGGCACATAACCAATTGAATATTTTCGATTTTGATAAGCGCTCAAATAGGACTGCAAATTAGAAATATCTTTAATTATCAGCATAATTTGTTTTTATTTATTGACTTCATATCAATAATTGTTAAATGTAGGAACCTATTTTTTAGGTGTAATAATAATGAAAAGAACATATCAACCCAGCCAATTAGTTAGAAAAAGAAGACACGGTTTTCGGTCTAGAATGGCAACTGTTGGCGGTCGTAAAGTTATTAATGCAAGAAGAGCTAAAGGTCGATCTAGACTATCAGCCTAATTATTGAGACTCCCAACTCTAAAAAAATCATCCGAATTTTCTCAAATTAGAAATAAAGGTCACTACTTTAAAAGTTCATATTTTAATGGTTATATTCTCCATGATGCTAATTTAGAGTCTTTTCTAGTTGGTATTATTGCCAGTAAAAAGCTTGGAAATGCTGTTGAAAGGAATAGAGCTAAAAGAAGAACCAGAGAAGCAATTCGTACGAGCAATCTTATAAACACATTAAATCAAGTTAAATTTGTGTTAATACTAAAAAAAACAGTTTTGAAAGTACCTTTTATTGATTTAAAACAAGATATTGAAAAATTCATATCATATGAAAAATAATATTAAAAAACTCTGGAAGATACTTTTTATTACTCCTATAAAAATCTATCAGTTATTTATATCACCTATGTTACCCAACACTTGTAGACATCTTCCGACATGCTCTCAGTATACAATTGAAGCTATTCAAGAATTTGGTGTTTTAAAAGGGATAACAAAAGGAACTCTTCGAATTCTAAAATGTAACCCTTTAGGTTCATCGGGGTACGATCCTGTAAAAAAATAATATGGAAAACCAAAAAAACTTATTTTTAGCAATCATTATTTCAATGGCAATCATTTTTGGTTTTCAATTACTAGTACCTCAACCAGAGAGAACACCAATTACCGAAGAACAAGCAAATGGTGAAAGCCTGGTTGATCTCAGTATTCAAAAATCTACAACTACTGTTTTAGCTGAGAGGAATGAAGTAATAAATGCAACGGGAAGAGTAGATTTTGATAATTCAAAAATTAAAGGCTCTATAAACTTAAATGGTGGGCTAATTGATGATTTAACCTTAGAAGAATTTAGAGAGACTCTAGATCCAACATCTGACTTAATTGAATTTTTGAACCCTTTAGGATCAGATAATGCTTATTATTTGGATACTGGATGGGTAAGTTCTGATAGTACAATTGAACTACCTGATAGCAACAGTATTTGGTCTGCTGATAAAAACTCAATTAGTATTAATGATCCTGTAAAACTCACTTGGACAAGTGATCAGAATATTACTTTTGAGAAAATAATTTCTCTTGATGAAAACTATTTATTTAATGTTGATCAAAGGGTTATAAATAATTCTGGTCTTTCTTTTGACCTTTACCCTTATGGTCTGTCCAAAAGACAAGGTATTCCTGAAATGCAAAATTTCTTCATTTTACATGAAGGACCCTTATCAATAACTGATGGTGTTTTAGAGGAATATGATTATGACGATCTAAAAGACGATAAAAAAATTAAACATTCTTCTGTTGGAGGTTGGATTGGGATGACTGATAAGTATTGGCAAACAGCTATAATCCCTAATCAAAACGAACCTGTTCAACAAACGTACAGTTATAATTTTGTGGATAGTGTAGATAATTTTCAAACTGATATTGTTGGAGATAAAATATCTGTTTCTAACAATGCTAGTATATCTCATAATTTTAAGATTTTTGCAGGACCAAAAATTGTAAATGTTATTGATAAATACATGGAGGAATATGGTTTTGATGGATTTGATCGCTCAGTAGACTTTGGTTGGTTTTATTTTTTAACCAAGCCTATTTTTAATGTTTTAGAGTTTATATTTGGATACGTGGGGAACTTTGGATGGTCTATTATATTGTTTACAATTCTTATGAGAATTTGTTTTTTTCCTCTTGCACAACAGTCTTTTAAATCAATGGCTAAAATGAAAAAACTAGCGCCTGAAATGCAAAGACTTAAGGAGCAATATGGTGATGATAGAGCTGGAATGCAAAAAGAAATGATGGCTTTATATAAAAAGGAGAAGGCAAACCCTATTGCTGGTTGCTTACCAATTCTTTTACAAATACCAGTATTTTTTGCCTTGTATAAAGTTTTGTTTGTGACTATTGAAATGAGGCATGCTCCTTTTATAGGATGGATACACGACCTCTCTGCACCTGACCCTTTAGGAGCACTTACTCTATTTGGATTTGTAGATTGGAATGTTCCGGGTATATTACAAATTCTAAATGTGGGTATTTGGCCAATTTTAATGGGTATCTCGATGTATGTACAATTTAAATTAAATCCTGCCCCAGTAGACAAGATGCAAGCAAAAATTTTTGGTTTATTACCAATCGTATTTACTTTTATTTTAGGTGGCTTTGCGGCAGGGCTAGTTATTTATTGGACAACAAATAATGTATTATCAATGGCCCAACAATACATAATACAAAGAAAAATTATGAAGAGTTAATGAGCCTTGTCTCAAATTACTTTAAAAAACAAACTACGTTTTTACTAAGCGCAACACAACCTCGTCAATATCCTAACGTAAGCTTTCCTGAAATAGCTTTTATTGGCAGATCTAATGTTGGAAAATCAAGTCTTATTAATGCAATTTTTATGAAAAAACTAGCGCATATCTCTAATACACCAGGTAAAACAAGACAAATTAATTTTTTTAATCATGGGGATTCAATGATGGTTGTTGATCTTCCAGGCTATGGATTTGCAAAGATATCTCAAAAAGAAGCCTTTCAAATATCAGATCTTGTATCTCAATATTTAACATCTCGTGAAAACTTAAAGAAAATATTTGTTTTAATTGATAATTCGTTGGGGCCAAAAAAAATAGATATAGAGATGATTGACTCCATGAGAGAGATAAAAGACAAAGTTATTATTTGTTACACTAAGAGTGATAAAAAAATAAAAGAAAAGTCACCTTTTATAGACGAATTAAATGATAAATTTGAGAACTTCATAGTTAGTTCAAAAACAAATAATAATGTATTTGAAATTCAAAAAAAAGTTTTTGAATTTTTGTAAATCTTCTTGGCTTTTTTAGAATAAACATTAGTTTAACACGATTATGAATAACATTACTAACTGGGTTTTTGATTTAGATAACACCCTTTATAAAGCAGAGTGTGGTTTGTTTGATAAGGTTCACATTCTAATGGGAAGGTTTATTGAGGAAAAATTAAATTTAGCCTCTGGAGATGCTCAAGCTCTAAGATCTAAATATTATCATCAGTATGGAACGACGCTTAGAGGACTTATGATCGAGCATCAAGTTAACCCTGATGAATATTTAGACTACGTTCATCAAATTAATTATGAAGTAGTTCAGCCAAATATTCCATTGGCACAAATATTAAAAAACTTGAATGGAAAAAAATATATTTTTACAAATGCTAACTTCGAACATGTCGAAAAAGTATTAGAAAAGCTTAATATGACAGATATTTTTGATGGATGTTTTGATATTTCAGAGAGTAATTATATGCCAAAACCCCATAAGGAAGTTTATGACTCATTTCAGGAGAAATTTAATTTAGACAACAGCTCAACGGCCATGTTTGAAGATCTTCATATCAATTTAAAAGAGCCTCATAATATGGGATGGCAAACAGTTTGGGTAACGAATAATTTAGAATACAACTTAAATAAAGATGTTAACCAACAAACAGATATTCAAAAAATTATTGATGAAAAAGGTTATATTTCTCATGTTACTGATGATTTGGAAAATTTCTTAAAAAACGTAATATAAAGGTAGTATGAGCAATCAAGAAGTTATTGAAAAGTTATGGGATCAAAGAGATCAAATTAATTTTATTGAGGATAGCGAAGCAAAAAAAAGTATAGAGAATGTTCTTAACTTATTAGATCAAGGAAAGCTTCGAGTATGCGAAAAAAAAGATGATATTTGGCACGTCAATCAATGGCTTAAAAAAGCGATACTTTTAAGTTTTAGAATACAGGATATGGAAATGATTAGCGGTGGCCCAAGTGTCAGCCATGGGAATACTTCATGGTGGGATAAAGTTCCCTCAAAATTTCAAAATTGGACATCGGAAAATTTTCAATCAGCTGGCTTTAGAGCAGTTCCTAACTGTGTTGTAAGGAGGTCAGCTTTTATTGCAAAGAGTGCTGTCTTAATGCCCTGTTTTGTTAACCTAGGTGCTTATGTTGATGAAGGAACTATGGTAGACACTTGGGCAACAGTTGGTTCTTGCGCGCAAGTTGGAAAAAATTGTCATATTTCAGGTGGTGCAGGTATAGGAGGAGTGTTAGAACCCTTACAAGCAAACCCTGTAATAATTGAAGATAATTGTTTTATTGGTGCTAGATCTGAAGTTGCAGAGGGTGTGATAGTTGGAGAGGGTTCAGTATTATCTATGGGGGTATTTATTGGAGCTTCAACTAAAATTTATAATCGTGAAACTAAAGAAATTTATATGGGAAAAGTTCCTCCTTATTCAGTTGTTGTACCAGGTAGTCTTCCAAGTTCAAAAGGTGATGCATCTTTGTACTGTGTTGTTATTGTTAAAACTGTTGATGAAAAAACTCGATCAAAAACCTCAGTTAATGAATTGTTAAGAGATTAAGATGTTAGACACAATAGAACTATCAAAAAAATTAATATCTTTTGATTCTGTTACTCCTGCGAAGCAAGATATTTTTGACTTTTTAATTAAAACATTTGAAGAAAATGGTTTTGTAACTAAACAATTAAATTTTGATGGGGATGGAAGCTACGAAGTCATAAATATCATGGCTACATATGGACCAACCAACACCAATGGAAAACATTTTAATTTTTTATGTCATGTTGACGTAGTGCCTCCTGGTAACTTAGAAGATTGGGACACTCATCCTTTTAAGCCAACAATTAAAGATGGGTATCTTTATGGTCGTGGATCTGAGGATATGAAGGGTTGTACTGCAGCTAGTATGGTGAGTGTTTTTAAATTTATTAAGGAAAACAAGGATTTTAACGGCACAATAAGTTTTATTATCACAGGAGATGAAGAGGCTGACTCTGTTAACGGAGTGAAGAAGGTCGTAAAATGGTTAAAAGAAAATAATATAAGGATTGATGGCTCAATAGCTACTGAGTCATCTTCAGAGAAAGTAATTGGTGATCAAATAAAAGTGGGAAGAAAAGGAGCTGTAGATGTTCAAATTGAAATTATTGGTAAACAAGGACACGCTGCTTACCCTCAACTAGCTCAAAACCCACTGCATTGCATGTCTAAGTTAATCTCTTTTTTCGATGATCAGAAACTTGATGATGGAGCGGAATACTTTGAACCTTCAACTCTTCAGTTCACCCAAATAAATTTAAATAATAAAGCAAAAAATGTTATCCCTGAAAAATTAATTACTGTAGGTGACATGCGATTTAATGATAATTGGGATCAAGCAAAAATACAAAACTATTTTGACAAACATTTAACTAAGATTTGCTCAGAGAACAATTGTAAATATAATTTGAAATTAACTTTTAGAGGTATGCCCTTCCAAGCTTTTGATAGCCCATTTACAAAGCATTGTATTAAAGCAATAAAAGATGTAACTGGATTAGAGGCAAGTCAAGATACTGGTGGCGGAACATCAGATGCTAGATTTATGCAGGAAGTTTGTCCTGTTTTTGAATTTGGAACGATTAATAAAACACTTCACAAAGTTAATGAATGTGTTTCAGTGGATGATCTTAAAACTACTGAAAAAATATATCTTAAAACATTAGAAAACTTTTTCCATAATTGAAAGAGGGAGATTTAATTCCTGATATTATTTTAAGATCTGTTTCTGCAGATGGGACTAAGAATTTCGGGCTACATGATAACCTTAAATTTAAAAGGACATTAATAATTTGTGCTCCTGGCGCGTTCACATCAACCTGTCACATACAACACCTTCCCCCCTTCATCAATGGTGCAAAAAATTTAATGTCTGAAAAAAAAATAGATCTGATTTGCTGTATGACTACTAATGATCCCTATGTGCTAGATTTGTGGAGAAAAGAATTAGGGGCTTCAAAAATCTTATTTTTATCTGATGGTAATAATGAATTTTTAGAGTCTTCTAAATTAATTAGAAATCATGAAAAAAGCTTTATGGGTCATAGACTTATTCGCTCTGTTATACTGATAGATAATCTTAAAATTATTAGATTAATCTGTGATGAACCAGGAGAATTAAAAAAAACAAGCTACGAAGAAGTTCTACAAAATATTTAAATATTCTTTTATCTTTTTTTGAGAGTCAAATTTGTTTGCAAATATATAACTTCTTTTACTATATGTTTTATACTTTTTAAAAATATCAATAATTGAGTTTACTAGTTCTTTTGGACTATTCTCTTTAACAATAATTCCATTATCCCCAACTGATTCAGGTGTACCTCCACTATTACTAACTATACAAGGTAGTCCATAAGATGCTGCTTCAATATTAGATATACCAAAACCTTCCACACTCTCAGGTGTTGTTAAAGTTGGCATGATATGGACAGATGAATTTTTGAAAATTTTTTCAACTGGGCAACTCTGATTTATAAATTCTACTTGACCATGAAGAGAATACCTAATTACCAAATCTTTGAGCCTTGATAATTCTGGGCCATCTCCAAGAATAGCGTATTTAAGTAAAATGTCGTGTTTATTTTTTAGAATAGACATTGCTTCAAATACTAAATGATGACCTTTCCTATACTCTAACCTAGCAACAGTACATAAATCATATTTTCTTTTAATTATTTTAATTTTAAAGATCTTTTCAATGAATGCTGGATAAATAATTTTTTGATCAATTTTTTTTGAAATTTTGAAATTTTTAATTGTTTTATTTTTTGTATAATTAGAGTTAAAAATTATCAAGTCTGCTTTGTTTATTGAATTTAAAATTCTATCTTTTTTCCTTAAGTTTAAAATTTCATTACCGTGAACTAAGCAAATTTTTTTTGCATTTGTCGATGTATTTAGTGTCTCTAGTGATTTCCAACTATCGAAAAAGATTAAATCAATCTTATTTTCTTTTAAGAAATTGTGAGCAAAACTTGATTTAATCCTTTTTCTCAGAAATTTAATTTGGTCAAAACGAAAAATTTTAAATTTACATTTATTATCAAAATCTGAAGATGAAAGTTTAGAGCCATCAGATAAAACTGTTACCTTGTTTTGAGAAATGTATGCATACTGAGCTATGTTTGTCATTACAGACTCTATGCCCCCTATTTTTGGAGCAAAACATTGAGTGTATATAAGGATTTTAATAGCTAATCTCCTTTAAAATCAATCCTTTTGAGGGAACTGTTGGTCCAGCAAGTTTTCTATCTTTAGCGTCAATTAATTCACTTATCCAATTTATATCTTTATTTTTTGAACCAACTTCTAATAAAGATCCAACCATTATTCTAATCTGTTGATAAAGAAAAGACTGAGCTTTAAATATAAAAATTATTTTTTGATCTACGATATCAATTGAAGCTTCATCAATGGTTCTAATTGGTTTGTTAGCTTGACAACCTTGTGCTCTAAATGAAGAAAAATCATGTTTTCCTATTAAAAACCTAATTGCGTTTCTCATTGAGTCTAAATCTAAAGGTTGTCGAACATGTATGCTAAAGTCATTTTCAATTACTGATGGTGCTAAACTATTAAATACTTGATAATTATAAATTTTACTTTTCGCAGTAAAACGTGCATTAAATTCATCATCTACATTTTCAACTTTTGTGATCCTAATCTTTTCAGTGCCAAGATGAAAATTAATTCCATTTAAAATTTGGTAATCATCAAATTTTTTATCTAACTCGAAACTAGCACATTGTCCAATAGCATGAACTCCAGCATCTGTCCGCCCAGCACCTTGTATTGTTTTTTTCTCACCAGAAAATTTGAATATTGCCCTTTCTATTTCACCTTGAATAGTTTTTTCATTTTTCTGATATTGCCAACCACAATATGGCAAACCATGATATTCAATTGTAAGTTTTATGTTAGCCATTATTAATTCTTTCATTTAATTGAAATTGATTATTGCCTAAAGCAAATTCTTTAATATTTAATGGCTTCTTTCCTTCGGCTTGAATTTCTAAAATATCTAAACTTTGCTCACTGCATGCTACGGTAAGAGGTAAATTAATTATTTTTCCCTCTATGTCCTGTTTATTTGAAATTTTAGCTTTCAAAATTTTGTATCTGTGACCTTTATGTTTAAACCACATTGCTGGTGATGGGTAAAAAGCTCTTATTTTTTTTTCGATTATATTTGCTGATAATCCCCAATCTACTTGTGTTTCAGTTTTATTTATTTTTTTTGCGTATGTAGATAGTGAATGATCTTGCTCTTTTAATGACACTTGACCGAGGAAGTATTTTTTTAGTGTGTTAAATAATAACGAGCAAGACTCATAACTTATTTGATCAATTAATTGCTTTCCATCAGTAGTATTCTTTATTTCAATGTCCTGCTGGGCTAATATTGGGCCTTCATCTATTCGATCATTCATTTTCATAATACTAATACCTGTTTTTTTATCATTGTTTTCAATAGCCCTTTGAACAGGCGCTGCCCCTCTCCACTTTGGAAGGAGTGAGGCATGTATATTAATAAAGCCATGTAAAGGTGTATTTAGCCAATTTAATGGAACTATTTTTCCATAAGCAAAAAGTATTGCAGCGTCCGGCTTTAACGATTTAAAATCTTTTAAAGATGTATCATCGAGTTTTTCGGGGGTAAAAACGGGAAGAAGTTGACTCTCTGCCCATTGTTGTACTGGAGTATTATATTTTTTTTGTCCTCTAAATTTTTTTTTTGGTTCTTGAGTGTAAATTCCAACTATTTCATAACCGCCAAGGTAAAGTGTCTTTAAAGGAGGAAGGGAAAATTCTGGTGAGCCAAAATAAACAATGCGTTGTTTTTTCATTTAGATTAATTCTTTTTCTTTTTTATACTTTCTCATCTTCCTTATAATGACATCTCTCTTTAAACGACTTAAATGGTCAACAAATAAAACACCATTCAAGTGATCTAGTTCATGTTGTATAATTCTTGACTCAAAACCTTTAAACGAAGAGGATTTTTTAGAATTATTTTCATCTAGATATTCTATCTTAATATTTTCAGGACGATCAATTTCTGCAAAATGTTCTGGAAAAGATAAACATCCTTCCTCATATGGTACTGTATTTTTTTCTAATGAAATAATTTTTGGATTTATAATTGTAATAGGTTTTTTTTCTTCATCTCTGGAACCGGCATCGAGGACAAATATTCTAATATTTAAACCTATCTGTGGAGCAGCTAAACCTACACCATTTGCAGAATACATAACTTCATACATTTGTTTTATTAATTCTCTGTGGTGATCGTCTACTTGAGGTATAGACACACTCTCTTTTTTTAATATTGGATCAGGTGCATAAATGAGCTTTAACATAGCATTTAATATAGTTTAATTTATAAAGTTATTTGAGACAATAAATCATAGTTGATTAGTTTTAGTTCTAGATAATTTAGCCTAAGTTTTTGCGAGACTCTAAAGCTGCTCCTAAAGTATTATCATCTAGATAATGTATTTCACTTCCTACGGGAACACCATACGCTAGTTGAGTAATTTTAATATTTTGACTTTCTAGTTTGTCCTTTATTACTAAGGCAGTAGTTTGACCCTCAATAGTAGCACTTAGTGCCAAAATGATTTCTTGTACTTGATTATTTATAATTCTTTCTTTGAGTTTATTTAAATTCAGATCCTGTTCTGTGAAATTCTTTGAAGCTGATAAGAGTCCTCCAATGACATGATAAAGTCCTTTATGATATCCAGATCTTTCAAATGCCCACACATCTGCCATATCTTCGACAATACAGATAGTTGTTTTAAATCTATTTTCTGATGAGCAGATCTTACAAGGGGTGATTACATCTAAAATTCCACAGTTGGTACATTTTTTTACTGCTGATGCAGTATCTTTTACACTTTCAGCTAAGGGCAGCATCAGTTCTTGCTTATTCTTAATTAAATATAATGCAATTCTTTGTGCGGAGCGCTGACCAATCCCAGGCAACCTTGAAATGAGATTAATTAATTTTTGAAGTTCGTCTTGAGACAATTTAAAATGGCATCTTCATACCTGGGGGAAGGGGTATTCCTCCAGTAATCTTCTTCATTTCTTCAGCTGACATTTCTTCGACTTTTTCTTTAGCCTGGTTCAATGCTGCTTTGATCAAATCTTCTAAGACTTCTTTTTCATCTGATGATAATAAGGATGGATCTATGTCAATAGATTGAACAATTTGTTTTCCATTCATAGTAACTTTAACCATTCCGCCACCAGACTCTGCTTCAACGGTTTTTGTTTCTAATTCTTTTTGCATTTCTTGCATTTTTGTTTGCATTTCCTGAACTTTTTTCATCATGCCACCCATATTACCCATCATTGTCATCACCTCTTTCTATTTCTTCTATGTCTATAATCTTTGCATTAGGAAATTTAGCAAGAACTTTTTTAAATTCCTCCGTTTCCATCTCTTGATCAATTAGCTCTTTTTTGTAAAAAGACTTTATTTCTTCTAGAGTTACAATTTCTTTTTTTACAATCACTTCAAGTGTGTATTCAGTTTTCAAATTTCTGTACAACTCTTCACTTCCATTAAAGTTTTCATCAATAACATTTATTTTTAATATTTTATTTTCTTCAGAAAATTCAGTTATCTCACAATTTTCTATTATAATTCCAGCCATTAATGGAGAGAAGTTTTTCCCATAAAATTGAAAAAAATGTTGGTGCAGATCTATTTTATCTTTTAGGGATAAATCGGATACTTGATTAACTTTATTTTGAATTACACGATCAAGATTAGGTGAAGTTTGATTTGTATGTTGATTTATTTCAGACTTTTTTTTTTCTTCTGAGTCTGATCGTTGGTTATCATTTAACAAAAATGCACACCTGAGAAGTATCATTTCTAATGTAGAGTGAGGTTGAGGAGAAATTTTAATTTCATCGTATCCTTTCATTAAACTTTGCCAAAAAATATTTAATTTGCCTTGATCAAATTGAAGAACATACGAAGCGAAATTCTTGTCTTCTTCAGTTAAAAACTCATCTTTTAAGAGCTCGTTATTAATTTTTAATTTACATGACCAGTTTATTATATTCATTAAGTCTTCGATAACTTTAGTTGTCTCCGAGCCTCTTTGATACATTTCATCGAGCATTGATATTAATTTAGAAAGATTATTATCAAGAACAAATTTTGTTAACTCATATAAATCACTTTGCTTTGCAAAACCTAACATATTAACTATTTCTTCGACTTGTATCTCTTTTTTTGATTTAAAAATATTTGCTTGATCTAATATGCTTAATGAGTCTCTTACGGAACCATCGCTAGCTTTAACAATCATATTTAATGCATCGTTGGAGATCGAAATGTCTTCCTTTTTAGAAATATTTATAAGAAAATTGTATAACGTCTTCTTATCAACACGTCGTAAATCAAATCTTTGACACCTCGATAGAATTGTAATTGGTACTTTAGATATCTCAGTAGTTGCAAATATAAATTTTGAATGAGGGGGAGGTTCTTCAAGTGTTTTGAGGAGGGCATTAAATGCACTTTTAGATAGCATGTGTACTTCATCAACTATGTAAACTTTATATTTTCCTAATACAGGATTATATTTTACGTTTTCAATAATCTCTCTGGCATTTTCAACACTTGTGTTTGAAGCAGCATCAATCTCTATTACATCTGGATGTCTGTCTTCAGTAATAGCTTTAGCTTGTTCGCAATTAGTTAAATCAGGATTATTATTTTTATCAAACACAGTGCAGTTCAACATTTTTGCTACTATTCTTGCAGTTGTGGTTTTGCCCACACCTCGGATACCAGTAAAAATGTAAGCATTTGGTATCTTATTCTGCTCTATAGACTTTTGTATGGTCTCAACCAAATACTCTTGGCCAATAAGGTCTTGAAAATTTGAAGGTCTATATTTTAATGCAAGGATATTTGATTGATGTTTCATTACAGGTTCAAAAGAGAATTACACGACCCAACCCCTTATGTTACGGCTGCTTTCTTTCGAACCTGACCGGATTGGCATAAAAAATTGCCCATGTAATTCTCAAATTATCTTATAACAGTATTAGATAGAAATATGAAGTTATTGTCTTACTCGATAAGGGGATTTCTCAAAAACTCCTAATTTTCTAACTTTTGAACAGTAATGATCCATGTCATCAAGTGCAAACTTGGTATTTTCTTGATCAGGATGTCCCTCAATTTCACAATAAAATTGTGTAATTACAAAATCAGCTCCATAGTTATAACTTTCTAGTTTAATCATATTAACATTATTAGTTGCAAATCCTCCCATCACTTTAAACAAAGACCCTGGTGTATTATTTACAGAAAATAAAAAAGAGGATATATAAGTTTTGTCCTCATCAAACTTTAGGTTTTCATTTTTAGACATTACATAAAATCTTGTAATATTATTTACGGAGTTTGCAAAATTTTCATCAATTACCTTTAAACCATAGATACTACCTGCCAAACTTGAAGCTATCGCAGCTGTATCATATATTTTTTCATCAAAAATTTTTTTTGCTGAACCAGCTGTATCAGCACCTATTAAAATATCTAAGTCCAATTTTTGAATTTTATCACTACATTGAGCCAAAGCTTGTTCATGACTAATTATATTTTTAATATTTTCTATTTTACTATCTGGATGAATTAAAAGTTTATGTTCAACCTTTTGGAAATGTTCAAAGTTAATATGCAAATTAGATTTGGGTATTAGTCGGTGGATATCAGCTACTCTGCCTGCAGCTGAATTCTCGATAGGAATCATAGCGTAATCTACATTTCCTAACTCAGCTTCATTTAAAGCAATTTCAAATGTTTTACAAGGTAATGGCTCTGCTCCAGGAAAAAACTCTTGAACAGCCAAGTGACTGTAAGCTCCTTCAACACCTTGAAAAGATATTATTTTATTCATTTTTTAAAATTAGACGATTTACTCTATCTAAATCTTCTTTTGTATCAACTCCCAAAATATCCTCTTTTACAATAGAAATTCCAATTTTATTGGTTTCAATAATTCGAAGTTGTTCCAGTTTCTCATCAAGCTCTCTTTTTGTTGGATGTAATGAGATAAAATCATATAAAAATTGCTTATGGTATCCATAGACCCCAATATGATGAAAGATATTTTCATTAACTTTAAATTCGTTATTTAAAACTCTATAGAAATCTAAGGCGCAATTATTTTTATCAATTAAGACTTTTACTTTTGAGTTATTATTAACTTCATTTAAGTTTATGAATGGACAAGCTAAAGTGCTTATTTGAAATTGTAACAGTCTTTCCTTTAATAAGTTTACATGATTTTCTGTAATAAATGGCATATCTCCTTGGACATTAATGACATACTTAAATTTGATGTCTTCCTCTATTTTTTTTACCGCCTCTCCAATGCGGTCACTCCCAGATAAATGACCAGGATTGGTCATAACATATTGAAGGTCCATTTTTTCACAGTAATTTTTTACCTCTTGGTCACATATAGCTAAGTATAAATTTTCAGTGAAAACTGATACACGATTATATACATAATGGAGCATTGGTAAGTCTCCAATTTGAGCAAAAGGCTTATTTGGGAATCTAGATGCCTTTAATCTTATGGGTATAATAACTAAAGTATCATTCATTAATGCGACAAATATCCGTTTTAAGTGGTATATTTTTAAACATAGACTTCTCTTTTTAATATGGAAACTAATAAAATTCTAGGGGCAATAATTCTTGCTCTCTTACTCGCTGCTGTATTCTCAAAAGTTGCTGATATGGCTATTCACCCAGAGTTTCCAGATGAATTAGCATATAAAATTGAAGTCCCTGAAGGAGGTATTTCTTCAGAGATTAAAGAAGAAATAGATATTTTTGAAGTTCTCCCCGAAATAACACCTATGCTTGCCTCTGCAAATATGGAAAACGGAGAAAAGATTTTTAAAAAGTGTGCTTCATGTCATACGCAAGTTAAAGGTGGAGAGAATAAAGTAGGTCCCGCAATGTGGGGTATAGTAAATAGGTCAAAAGGATCTATGGAAGGTTTTGCATATTCAGGTGCATTGGTAGAGTTTGGTGGTGATTGGAATGTTGAAGAACTAAACAAATTTTTATTAAAACCAAAAAAATATATTGCAGGTACCAAAATGAATTATAACGGTATAAAAAAAGACCAAGATAGGGCAGATTTAATAAAATGGCTAAGTTCTCTTAGCGATTAAAGTTTTCATTCCTACAATTTTCAATATCATGTAATTTATGAGTTCTGTATCATTAGATTCTAATAAATTAAGATCATTGTTTGGTGCATATTATGACAGGAGAATGATAAGAATTCTTCTCTTAGGTATAATAAGTGGTTTTCCCTGGGTATTAATTGCAAGTGCACTTTCTCTATGGTTAAAGGAAGAGGGCCTAAGTAGAAGTACAATAGGTTGGGCTGGACTTATTTTTGGTGTATATGCATTCAATTTTTTATGGGCACCAATAATTGATCGATTAAAACTTCCATTTTTAACTAATAAATTTGGTCACAGAAAATCAATTATTATGTTGATGCAAACTGTCATCTTAATTTGTCTTATTATTTGGAGTGCCTTAGAGCCAACTCAAAACTTAGCCTTAATTATAGGAGTTGGATTGGCTATTGCTATTTCATCTGCAACTCAAGATATAACTATTGATGCTCTAAGAATTGAACAAATAAAAAAAGATGAAACTTCAAGCATGGCTGCAGGTGCAGCAATGGCTGTCGTAGGATGGTGGACTGGTTTTAAGCTCGGAGGGTTCATTTGTCTTGAAATAGCTGAGAGACTTGAGATATCAGGTGTGGAGCAATATTGGCAGGTTACATTTATTTTTTTAATGGCCATTATAGTTCTATGTAATGTAGGTTTAACTTTTATTCCCGAGTCAAATAAAGAGAGATTTCAGGAAATTACAAATACAGATTCATCAAATTCAAATGTTAATAGTGTTAGGAATGCTGGATATTTATTTGCTTCTATAGGGGTTTTATGTTTTTTAACTGGAAAGTTCTTCGAAAAAATTTGGTTTACTAATGGGGGTTTAACCTTTGTTATTTTAGGTGGAGCATTTTACCTTTTCTCATTTTATATAGAAAAATTTGGCGAAGATAATCCCATTTCACAAACCCTGTACTATTTAAATAATGTAGTAGCAAACCCTTTAAATAGTTTTTTTAGCATTAATGGTGTGAAAATAGGCATAGCTATTCTTGCTTTTGTATTTTTATTTAAAATTGGTGAAGCTTTTTTAGGAAGAATGAGTTTAGTATTTTACAAAGAAATAGGCTTTTCAAAGGGTGATATTGCTATTTTTTCAAAAGCGTTAGGATGGATTACGACCATTGTATTTACTCTCATTGGTGGAGCTATCGCCATGAGATCTGGTATTTTTAAAACATTAATAATCGCAGGTATTGCAATGGCTGCTACAAACATTTTATTCTCTATACTCGCTTGGGTGGGCCCGTCAAAAACCCTTTTTGCTTTTGCGGTAATATTAGATGATTTAGCAGCTGCATTTGCAACAGTTGCTTTTGTTGCATTTATCTCTCTACTAGTTGATCGTAGTTTTACTGCTACACAGTATGCCTTATTAGCATCTGTTGGAACAGCAGGAAGGACACTATTGGCATCCTCCTCAGGAGCTCTAGTGGATGGATTAGGTGGTGACTGGGGATTATTTTTCATTATTACAGCTCTGATGGTTGTCCCTTCTTTAATTTGTTTAATATTAATAAAAAATAAAATTAAATTTAATAGTTCTAATTAATTATAGAAGACGATAATTTATTATAACCAGCTGTAAACCCAGATAGCGAATATGTTATGGTAGCTTCCCTATTATCAAGAAGTAATATTTTTATACTTATTTGATTTCCTGCCTTAAAAAAATTAACAAAATTTTCTCCAATTATTTCTGCAACATAACAAGCTGCTTGATTACAATATGCATAATTTAATTCTAAAGGATCTTTTTCATCAATTTGTAATGAGACTGGGCTTTTTAAATTTACTGCATGAGGAAAAGCTATTTGCATCTGAGTTAAATTATCAGGATTAATAGTTATTGATAAATAACTAACAACTTCTTCTGAATTTGGGTCAAATACTAACTCTCTTAAATCACAAATTTTTTGTTGTTGCTCTTCTACACAGGTAAATTGCCAAGCTTCAAAATTTTCTTGTTCTAAAATATGGCTATCAGCAAATAAAATTCCCATTAGTAAAAAATAGATGAGTATAATTCTCATACAAAAAGCATACATAATGTAAATTTTTATCCAATAAAGAAATTATTATTTTTTTAACTCTATATGAATAATTTCATTATTGGAGCCAATCCTAATTTTCGGACCCCAAGTAGCTGATCCAGAGCTTACGTACAAATGATTTTTTTTATTTTTATACAGACCATAATTTTGAGGAAATTGAAGTTTTACTACAAAATTAAAAGGGAAAATTTGTCCATTATGAGTATGCCCTGAGAGCATTAAATTAGCATTATTAGATACCTTTTTCCAAATAGATGGTTTATGAACTATTAAAAGATTGAATAAATCTTTTTTTGAGAGTTTCTCAACATACTCAATTTTTGATTTATTTGTAATATTATCAGAAAGTCCGATCATATTTATTCCATCTAATTGCAATGACTCATTCTCTAAGGTTTTTATTCCAACTGATTTTAAGTCCTGATGATGTTCTTTATGATTTTGAATATAGTATTCATGATTTCCGGTGACAAAGAATATAGGCTTTTCTATTTTTTTTAGTTCATAAAGATCATTGATTTGAAAGGCACTACTGTCAATTAAATCCCCCCCGATCACCAAGAAATTAAAGTCGAGTGAGTTAATTTTAGATACTAATTTTTTTAATGAGGAGGGATGATTTGAGCCTATATGGACGTCACTAATGAATACAAAATTAATGCTTTTATTAATAAGATTTGACTTAATCAATAGTCTTTTTATCTTCAATTTTTTAGAGTTCATATATCCATAGATAATAGCTGGTATTTGTATAGAGAAAAAAATAATCACTAATTTGTAGTTGACTAAAATTTGAAAATAACTAAGTGCTATTAGAGGTAAGATAATAAAAAAGGATACTGTTCCAATTCCAAATCCTTCATATACAAAAAACTTTATTATTTTATTTGTACTTTTGGATCTAAAATAATAAAGACAAAGCGCGAAAACTACTGAGGTTGCAAGTAATGACTCATGTAACTTTGACGGGTAACCCAACCAAGATGATAGAATATCAAATGGAAAGATAAAAATTAAATATGAAATTACGAATAATATTACTAAAGATATCAAGGCTCTAACTATTTTTTTTACTTTTATCAAAATAAAAAAGCATCAATCCTGCAGATATGACTATTACTATTCCAATATAATTATACAGAGTAGGTAGCTGTCTAAAAATAATCCAGCCTAATAACACACCAAAAATTATTTGAATATAACTTGATAGGCCAAATACTGAAGAAGGAAGTTTTCGAGATCCATAAATTACTGCGCTAATACCAAGACCAGCAAATACACCGCCTAGAAAAGATAGAAGTAAATGACTAAAAGTCATTGTTTCAAAGTGAAATTTTATCGAAAATAAAAAGATTATCACACTTACAGTCATACTAAAAAATGCTGCTGAATATGAGGAAGTTAAATAGTTGTATTTTCTTGTTATTAAATGAGTAATAGCAATACAAAAAGCACCTAAAAAGACATATAAAACTCCTTGGGCTGAGACAATTTTTGTGCCGAATGGCTCTGCTGAAATAACAACACCTAAAAAACCAATTAAAATAGCTGAGACTCTTATTATATTGATATTATCACTCAAAAAAAAATGAGACATCACCAGTAACATTAAAGGAGAAGTAAATAGAACTGGATAAACCACTGAAAGTGGCAATAACAAAACTCCTTTTAAAACAAAAAGAAATCCGATTGTATGAACAATACCTCTTATAACTTGGAAAGTATAATTTTGGTTCTTGTAAAAATGAAAACCATGATTTTTACAGATGAAAAACAGAAGTGGTATTAGAGAAAATAATGCATTTAAAAATAACAATTGTAAGACAGAATAGGTTTCACCTAAAATTTTAATCACGGCGTCCATTGACACCAAAAAAAGAAAACCAGTAAAAGAAATGGCCGAAGGAAGAATAAATTTTCTATCTAACATTTATAAACAAATTGGAACCTTATTCTTTTTTTAATGAAACACACTTTAAATCGTAAGACCATTTTTTATTATATTCCTTATAGGATATTGAAAAAACTAAATCTAAATTATCTTTGATTGATATAGAAGAAATATAATCTTCTGTATTGTAATCAAAAACTAAATTTAAAAGTTCTTTTTCAACTAATTGGTATTTTTTTTCATCAAAGCTACTAAACATAAAGATATTGTCACTTTTTTGATTCTTAATGATATTTAATTGGGTACCAGAAACTTTTTGTTTGCAATCAAAGTACTTAAGTGCATTTATGTTTTTATCACAAATACAAGCAAGAGGAAATTTTTCTAAAATATCAGCAAATAATAAATTAGGAAGAATTAAAGAAAAAATAATGATAACATTTTTCATAATATTTAATTGTATACATCATGATAAATAAACAGTTAATCACAATAATTATTTTTTGTGGAATTAGTTTTGCAGTTATCAGACTTTTACTTGAATATTTTTTTCCTGGCGGCCTATCTCTTTGAATGAATTTAATAGAAAGAAAGTATGGAAAAAAATTCAATCTAGTGGTGATGAACTTCAACCCCTTTTAAAACCATCTCGATATCATCCTAATGGTAGAAATGCATATGCACATATAGCTCTTAGTATTAAAGAAAAATTTGGTCAGAGCTACAAAGATATATCTGATGACAAGATTGATGAGATAATCTTGCACATAGAATATTTATTAAAAACACCTAGTTAAATTAACTTGATTTTTTTTTAATAAATAATACTTGTATCTCTAAATTTATGCCAAGAACAAAAAGTTTAGCAACGCTCATCCAACATTATGGTAATGAGAGAATATTCAAGCCAAGAGCTAATAAAATCCCAACTGTATATAAAATATTAAATAGAGAGCTTTTTAATAATCGTTTAAAAAAACCATTTATTAGTATTAGAAGAATACACGGTGCTCTTGGATTATTTGAGTTTAATCCTTATGCTACAAAATATTGCTATAAAATAACTCTTCATAATAAATTTAAAAATTTTCAAGAGTTTGTAGAAATACTGGGTCACGAAATGGTTCATTATTATCAAAAGTTAGTACTGAAACAAAATTCAGCAAAACATAATAAAGAATTTTATAGTTTTAAGAAAAAATTTAAAAAAATAGGTTTGGAATTAAAACGTATTTACCGTTAATTATTCATTTTTAAAGCTTCTGTTAAGTAAAATTTTTATTTCTTTTTTTGGCGGACTCCCATTTATGGTCTTTATGATAGAATTTATTATTGGAAGTTTATCAATTATTATTTTTTTATTTTTTTTTATAGTTAGGCAGCTGTTAAGTCCTTCTATGGTTTTAAAACTAGGTATTATTTTATTTTTACTCTTTTTTGCAAAACTAAAACCAAAATTATAGTTTCTTGATTTATTTGAGCTACAGGTAAGAATTAAATCTCCTATTCCTCCAAGGCTATAAATCATATTCTCATTTAAATTTAGATATTTTATCATGCTCTTTATTTCAGCTACACATCTTGTTAAGTATGCTGATCTAGCGTTTTGACCTAATGACTCTGCATCAAGGATACCTGCCCCAATAGCATATATATTCTTAATAATACCAAGAAACTCAAGAGTCTTTAAACATTCTGAATAATAAATTCTAATATTTGTATCTTTAAAAATATTTCCAATGTTTTTATTGACTTTTTTACTTGATAGGCTCAGTGCAGTGGGTTTTCCATATAGCACCTCATCTGCAAAGCTTGGTCCAGATAAAAAATGATAATTATTAATATTTAGTTTTTTTGTTATCAGATTTGAAATGAATTCTCCATTTTTACTGACACCCTTTGAGCATATTACTAAATTATTAATTTTTTGATTTTTAAAATAGTCTTCGCAAAATTTATCAAATGCACTTGCAGGTAAAATATAAAAAATATAATGATAATCTCTAGTAATAAAGCTGCCTGATATAGACTTAAGCTTTTTGGATAATTTGAAATTTTTATAGTACTTTTGGTTGATTTTATTTGAATTTATTTTGATAGACAAACTCTTGTCTCTAGTCCAAAGATAAACCTTATTATTATTTTTTGAGAGAACATTTGCAATTGCTGTTCCCCAAGCGCCAGCGCCAACAATTAAAATTTTTTTAGACATCTATTAAAATTAATTTTATTTAGAATGTTCATCTTACTTGGATGTTTTGAATTAGAAAGAACATTATATTTGTCTAAGTCAATAATAAACTAAAGAATATTAACTAAAAACTAAGAAAATAGACTTACCCTCTCTTTACATTTTTGATTTTATATATGATGTTCATAGGTAATGTACGACGTATTAATTATAGGCGGTGGTATTAATGGTGTAGGCATAGCTAGAGATGCTGTAGGGAGAGGTTTAAATACTTGCCTCATTGAAAAGGGTGATATTGCTTCACAAACTTCTTCATGGTCCACTAAATTAATCCATGGGGGTATAAGATATTTAGAAAACTATGATTTTAAATTAGTCAGGGAGTCTCTGAAAGAAAGAGATATTATAAAAAAAATTGCTCCCCACATTACAAAACCAATAAAATTTGTTTTACCTCATGTTCCAAGTTTAAGGTCAAGTTGGATGATAAGAATGGGATTATTTTTGTATGATAGGTTGGGTGGCAAATCCTCATTTGAAAGATCAAAATTTATTTATTTAAATCAACAATTTGATGAAAACCCATTAAAAGAAAATTTTAAAGGTGGATATATGTACTCTGACCTATTTGTTGATGATTCAAGACTAGCTCTACTTAATGCTGAAGATGCAATCAATAGAGGTGCAAAGATATATGTAAATACAAATATTACTAAAGTTATAAGGGATAATGAATACTGGTCAGTTTATTTGGAGAATGGAGAAATTTTAAAATCAAAGGTGATTATTAACGCAACGGGTCCTTACACAATTTCGGTTTTAAACAATATTTTTGGGATTAAATCTAAAAAAAAATTGAGACTTGTCCAAGGAAGCCACTTAGTAGTAAAAAAAATATATGACGGTGACCAAGCATATATACTTCAATTAAGTGATAAACGTATAATTTTTATGATACCCTATAAAAAAAATTACACTTTAATTGGCACAACTGATCATGAAGTTGAAAGTTTTGAGAACCCAAAGATTACTGATCAAGAAAGAACCTATCTGATTAATTCAGTCAATTCGTTCATAAAAAAGAAAATAAATAACAATGATATAATATGGACATATTCAGGAGTAAGACCATTGGTTGAAGATAATAATCAAAAGGCTTCAAAAATTTCAAGAGACTACACTTTTGAAATTGATGATATTAAAGGAGCACCGATAATTACTGTTTTTGGTGGAAAGCTTACGACATATAGAAAACTCTCTGAACAAGTTATGGAAAAATTATCAAAGTACCTTTACTTCTCAAGCAAATCATGGACTTACAATGAGTTACTACCGGGTGCTCATAATAATGAAATAGATAATATAAATATTTCAGAGAAAATAATTGGACGTCTTGTTGAAACTTATGGAAATAAAATATCAAAACTTAACGAGTATTATAATGAATTTGAAACTGGTGGAGAGTTGATTTTTGGCGACTTTTATGAATTCGAAGTGAAATATCTCATTAAAGAAGAAATGGCTCGAACTTCAGAAGATATCCTTTTTAGGAGAACAAAGCTTGGTATTAATTTTCCCAAAGAAGCAAAGGATAAATTAGAAATTATTTTAAAAAGACACCTTTAGTACTTATGATATTATACAAAGGTGAAAAAATTTATTCTATCAATTGATCAAGGAACAACTTCTACACGTTCAATAATTTTTAATAAAAACTTTGAAATTATCTCTAGTGATCAATTAGAATTTAAGCAGTACTTTCCAAAAGATGGTTGTGTAGAACACGATCCAGAGGAGATATTTAATTCTGTTATACAAACCTCACAAAATGCGATTAAGAAAGCTAAAGCTAATTCAGGCCAGATATTGGGCATAGGAATAACTAATCAAAGGGAAACTGTTGTCGTATGGGATAAGCAAACAGGTAAACCTATTTATAGAGCTATTGTTTGGCAAGACAGAAGAACAGTAAATTATTGCAAAGACTTAACTAAAAAAGGATTTGCAAAAAAGATACAAAAAATAACTGGTCTTGTAATTGATTCATATTTTTCAGCTACTAAAATTAAATGGATACTCGATAACATAGAGTTATCAAAAAAACTTTTAAAAGAAGATAGGCTTTTATTTGGAACTATAGATACTTGGCTGCTTTGGAAGTTAACAAATGGAAGGTCTTATTTTACTGAGGCCACAAATGCTTCGAGAACTATGCTATACGACATCAAAAAAAACTGCTGGTCAAAAGAGTTACTTAAAATTTTCAATATTCCTCGTAAAATTCTTCCTATAGTTAAAGATAGTGCAGACGATTTTGGTTATACAACTTTTTTTGGAGATAAAATTAACATAGGAGGCATTGCTGGTGATCAACAAGCCGCAACAATTGGTCAAGCATGTTTTAAACCAGGATCTATTAAGTCTACATATGGCACTGGCTGCTTTATGATCATGAATATCGGACAGAAGCCAAAAATTTCTAAAAACAATTTACTTACAACAATTGCATATAGAATTAACAATAAGACTACCTACGCCTTGGAGGGGTCAATTTTCGTTGCTGGTGCTGCAATTCAATGGCTAAGAGACTCCCTTAAAGTTATAAAAACGGCACAAGAAACAGAGGTTTTATATTCTCAAAGCGATCATAGTCAACAAATCTATTTTGTTCCTGCTTTTGTAGGTTTAGGAGCTCCATATTGGGATGGTGAAGCGAGAGGAGCTATTTTTGGCATGACAAGAAATACAGGAGTAGCTGAATATGTTAAAGCTGCAATAGATAGTGTTGCATATCAAACTAAAGATTTGATAATTGCAATGGAGAAAGATAGTGGCTTACCAATTAAACAAATTAAAGTTGATGGCGGAATGGTGACAAATGAAAAATTTCTTCAATTTTTATCGAATATTTTAATCCTAAATTGTGATAGACCAAAAATAACTGAGACGACTGCATTGGGGGCAGCTTATCTTGTAGGGCTTTCTTCAAAAATTATCAAGAATACTGAAGAAATATCAAAAAAATGGCAAAGTGAAAAAATATTTAAACCAAGACTCCATAAAAAGGAAGTTAAGTATCTTTATCAAGGATGGGTAAAGGCTGTAAAGAAAACTACTACAAAAAAGAATAGCAAATAAAATTATATTTTGATATTTATGTTACATGCGCATAAATATTGAAATTGGTGATATAGAAGCATTTATTGAACTAACTGAAACAAATTCATTTGCTAAGGCGGCAAATAATTTAAATTTATCTCAACCTGCGCTCTCAAGAAGAATTCAGAAGTTAGAACACGAGTTAGGAACCACCCTTTTTGATAGAACCACAAGAAAAGTTCAATTATCTTATTCTGGAAGAAATTTTTATGACCGAGCAAGAGGTATTATAGAAGCAGTTAAAACAGCAACCAAAACACTTAATGAGAAATATAGTTTTCCATCAATAATTAAAATTGGGGTAGTTCATTCAGCTCTCAGAAATATATTATTTTCTGCCTTAAAATCTTTCAAAGAAATTGAACCTAGATGTAAAGTTCAAATCATAGAGAGGTCATCAAATAATGTTGTTGATAGTGTTTTAGGAGGAGAGTGTGATTTTGGTATCAATTTTACAGGTATTCAAGAGCCAGGTATCAATTTTGAAAAACTATTTGTGGAAGATTACGTAGTTGCATTTCCAAAAGGAGATAAATTAGAAAGAAAAAGAAAAGTAAAACTATCAGAAATCAAAGATCGAAATTTTATATCAATATGGAAAGGTTCAGGAAGCAGAATTTATATTGAAAATGCTCTCGCACTTCAAAAAGAAGATATGGATTGGGCTTATGAAGTAAGACATATTCCTACTGCCTTAAATATGGTTGAACAAGGACTAGGAATAACATTAGCCCCAAAACTGGCCATTTCTAAAGACTATACCTCTTTATCGTTTAGACCTCTAATAGATCCATCCGTAACCAGAACAATCGGCTTAATTAAAAGATCGGGGAGAGATCTCAGTTATGACTCACAAAAATTGTATGACTTACTAAAAGATAAATTTAAAAGATAATTAATCAGCATTATGCATAAAAAAATATACTAATTAATGATATTAATTAGTTATTATGTCAGTTAATAGTTTTCAGACTTTAGATAGGTTTTCTCTAAATGGAAAGGAATATAACTTTTATAATTTATCCTTATTAGAAGATGAATTTCCAAAACTAAAAACCCTCCCTAAATCAAAAAAAATACTTATTGAAAATTTATTAAGATTAGAAGACGGTGAAGATGTCAACGTAAATCTAATTAGAAATGTTTTGGAAAACCCAGAAAAAAAACATGAAGTTTTTTTTCTTCCATCTAGAGTTTTAATGCAAGATTTTACTGGTGTACCTGCAGTTGCTGACTTAGCAGCAATGCGTGATGCTGTCTCAAAAAAAGGAAAGGACCCTTCCAAAGTAAATCCCATGTCACAAGTTGATTTGGTAATAGATCATTCTGTAATGGTTGATTATTTTGCAAGTCCAAAAGCCTTTCAAAAAAATGTTGATATGGAATTCGGAAGAAATATAGAGAGATATGAATTTTTAAAATGGGGACAACAAGCTTTTAAAAATTTTAGGGTGATACCCCCTGGTACAGGGATATGTCATCAAGTTAATTTAGAGTATTTGGCAGAGGTTGTATGGAGTAAAGAACAAGATGAAAAAAATTTTTTGTATCCTGATACGTTAGTTGGAACTGATAGTCATACTACTATGGTAAATGCGCTAGGAGTACTTGGATGGGGAGTGGGTGGAATTGAAGCTGAAGCTGCGATGCTAGGTCAATCTGTATCTATGCTTTTACCCGAGGTTGTTGGTTTTGAGATAACTGGAAAGTTGAATGAAGGAGTTACAGCGACAGATCTAGTTCTTACAATTGTTCAAATGCTTCGAGAAAAAGGAGTGGTTGGAAAATTTGTTGAGTTTTATGGAGATGGTCTAAAAAACTTATCACTTGCTGACAGAGCAACTATTGCCAACATGGCCCCTGAATATGGAGCAACCTGTGGATTTTTTTCAGTTGATGAGGAAACCATTAAATATTTAAAATTAACTTCTAGGAGCTCAGCTCTGATAGAAATTATTGAAAAATATAATAAAATTCAAGGTTTATGGGCTGATAACACTTGTGATTATAATGAAACCGTTCATTTGAGTCTTGAAAATGTTCAAGCGTCTTTGGCTGGGCCTAAAAGACCACAAGATAGAATTAATCTAGAGAGTGTAAATTTGAACTTTAAAGAGTTTTCGAAGAATAAACCTATTGAAAGGAAAGTAGAAAACCATAATTACAAGATGCAAGATGGAAATGTTGTTATTGCTGCTATTACCTCATGCACTAATACCTCAAACCCTGATGTTTTAGTTGCAGCTGGACTAGTCGCAAAAAAAGCATGTGAATTAGGGTTACAAGTAAAGCCCTGGGTCAAGACATCTTTGGCACCCGGATCAAAAGTTGTTACTGATTATCTAGATAAATCAGGTTTGAATAAATATTTGGATCAATTAGGCTTTCATTTAGTTGGTTATGGGTGCACTACATGTATTGGAAATTCGGGACCTCTTGATAAAGATATTGCAGAATGCATTACAGAAAATAATTTGACAGTTGCCTCAGTGCTTTCAGGGAATAGAAATTTTGAGGGAAGAGTTAATCCACATGTTAAAGCAAACTATCTTGCTTCTCCTCCATTAGTTGTAGCTTATGCATTAGCTGGATCTGTGCATTTAAATTTAACGAAAGACTCACTTGGTATCGACACAAAAGGTAACGAGGTTTTCTTAAAGGATATATGGCCAAGCAATAATGAAATTCGTGAAGCAGTAGAAAAAAATGTATCACCTGAAATGTTTAAAAAGCAATACTCTACTGCTTTAAACGGGCCTAAAGAATGGCAAAAAATTAATACATCTTCTGGAGACTTATATAAATGGAATCCGTCATCAACCTATGTGCAGCAACCTCCTTTTTTTACTGGTCAGTCTGATAATAAAGAAATTACACATATTGAAAATGCAAGACCTTTATTACTTTTAGGAAACAGTGTTACCACAGATCACATCTCACCTGCTGGAGCTATCAAAGTAGAAAGTCCTGCAGGAAACTATTTTATGGAGCGACAAATACGACAAAATGATTTTAATTCATATGGGGCAAGAAGGGGTAATCACGAAGTAATGGTAAGAGGTACTTTTGCTAATATCAGAATTAGAAATCAATTACTGTCTGATGTTGAAGGAGGATACTCAATTCTAGAACCTGATAAAAAGAAAATGAGTGTATATGAGGTTGCTATGGAATATGCAAAAAGGTCTGAAAATGTTGTCGTTTTTGCAGGTCAAGAATATGGAACTGGTTCATCTCGCGATTGGGCAGCAAAAGGAACAAAATTGTTAGGCATTAAAGCAGTTATTGCAGAGAGCTTTGAAAGAATACATCGATCAAATCTAGTTGGAATGGGTATCCTTCCAATACAACTTAATAGCCACAAACTTAATGATTTACATATAAAATCCTCTGACCTTGTAGATATAAAACTCTCTAATAAAACTAAGCCTTTACAAGATTTGGAAATATTTATTAAAAGTGATG
Source organism: uncultured Alphaproteobacteria bacterium (assembly GCA_902521795.1). Taxonomy (GTDB): domain Bacteria; phylum Pseudomonadota; class Alphaproteobacteria; order HIMB59; family HIMB59; genus HIMB59. The sequence goes on along the minus strand of CABYSX010000003.1, from coordinate 35,186 downwards.
AGGGTACTAAAATTTTAGAATGTACATTAAGAATTGATACCATCAATGAGCTACAATACTACAAGGCTGATGGTATATTGAATTTTGTTTTGAAAAATATTTTAAAAAATTAAATAATTACTGGATTTTCTAAAAGCTCTTTAAGTCTTACTAAAAAAGTAACTGCTTGCTTGCCGTCAATAAGCCTGTGATCATAGCTTAGGGCTATGTACATCATTGGCCTTATGACAATTTTCTTATTTACTGCAATGGGTCTATCTATAATAGAGTGCATGCCTAATATAGCACTTTGAGGGGGATTAATAATGGGTGTGCTCATCATTGAGCCATATATTCCTCCATTTGTAATTGAAAAAGTTCCACCTGATAAGTCTTTCATTGTAAGTTTATTTGAATTTGCCTTTTGAGCTAAGTCGATGATACCTTTTTCAATATCACCATTTGATAGATTTCCAGCATCTCTAATTATTGGAACAACCAAACCCTTTTCTGATCCAATTGCTATTCCTATATCAAAATAATTTTTGTAAATAATTTTATTTTCATAAATTTCTGAATTTATCTCTGGTATTTCTTTTAGGACCTCCGTACAGGCTTTAACAAAAAAAGACATAATGCCTAGTTTGACACCATATTTTTTTTTGAAAGATGCTTGCTCTTTTTTTCTTAAAGACATAATAGCCGACATATCAACTTCATTAAATGTTGTAAGAATTGCTGCAGTATTTTGTGCATCTTTTAATCTTCTAGCAATAGTTTGTCTAAGCTTGGACATTGGAATGGTTTTTTCATTTTGATTTCTTGTTTCAATATCAAAATTTTGAAGATTATTTTCAGAGCTTGGAGAGTTCTCAGTTTTCTCAATAATATCAGGCTTATTAGGTAGTTTTACTTCCTTTGCAGTTTCTTTCTTCTCTTCAATCTGATTAATTTTGCTTTCAGAGCTTTCATCCACTATAATCTCATCATTAATCTCAGCAATAGACTGACCAACATTTACCGTAGCACCAACAGGAGCAATGATCTTAGTTAACTTTCCTGAGGATTGAGCGGGAATTTCAATTGTAATTTTTTCAGTCTCTATTTCAGCTAAATTATCTCCAGATTTAAAGTTTTCACCTTCTTTTACTAACCATGATGTAATTGTTCCCTCGATTATAGATTCACCAAGCTCAGGTACAGTTATATTTTTCATTATTCTTTTGGAAGGTTTTTAAATTTCATAAAACTCACACCACTTCTTTCCTTTATAACACTTTTTAATGGTGATTTAAGTGCTAATTCTTTAATGAGCATTTGGTTAGTGATATGTCTTTTTGAAATACCAGTTGCTGGAGCTGCTGCAGGGCGCCTCCCAACATAATGTATTTTTTTCTCGTAATTATTTCGAACAAATACATGTCTTATTCTACTTTTTACAAATCCCCAAGTGCCCATATTTTTTGGTTCCTCTTGAGCCCAAATCATTTCACAGTCTTTATATTTCATAAGTATTTCTGATAATCTGTCAAAAGGGAAAGGGTATATCTGTTCAATTCTTATGATTTTAACATCTTTGATTTTATGCTCAGATCTATAATCATCTAACTCATAGAATATTTTACCAGAGCAGAAAACAACTCTTTTTGGATTTTTAATGTCATCGTCAATTACTCTATGAAAAGATGTTTTACCTGTAAATTCCTCAATACGAGAAATGTTATTTGGATGACGTAATGTAGACTTTGGTGTAAATACTATTAATGGTTTTCTAAAATTTCTATGTATCTGTCTTCTTAAAGCATGGAAATAGCTAGCTGGAGTTGTACAATTTACAATTTGAATGTTGTCTTCAGCAGCCATTTGAAGAAATCTTTCTATTCTTGCACTTGAATGCTCAGGGCCCATGCCTTCGTGACCGTGGGGTAAAAGCATAACCAAACCACTCATCTGCATCCATTTTCTCTCACTTGAGGTTATAAATTGATCGATAATAATTTGTGCACCGTTAGCAAAATCTCCAAACTGAGCCTCCCACATAACAAGTGTATTGGGATCGGCTAGTGAATATCCATACTCAAAACCAAGTACTCCTAATTCAGACAAAAAACTATCTACTATTTCAAATTCTTTTTGTTTTTTTGAAATATTGTTTAAAGGAATATACCTCTCTTCAGTTTTTTGATCATAAAAAACAGAGTGTCTTTGGCTAAAAGTACCTCTTCCAGAGTCTTGACCTGCGAGTCTAACTTGATATCCCTCTTTTAGTAAACTTCCTATCGCTAAAGCTTCTGCGAAAGACCAATCAATCCCTTTTCCAGTTTTTATAGCTTTGATGCGAGCATTATTAAATTTTTGTAATTTTGGGTGCAAATTAAAATTATCTGGGATATTAGTTATTTTTATACCTGTATCTTTTAAAGACTTTTCAGACTCAGAGGTTTTTCCCCTTCTTAAGGGGTCTTTAGGAGCACGGCTTAAACCGCTCCATTGACCGCCCATCCATAATTTTGTTTTCAATTTATAATTTTTTGCCTTCTCAAATTTTTTTTCAAGATCAGACCAAATCTGATCTTTTAAATAGTCAATTTGTTTTTGATTTACAACCTCCTGCTCTAAAAGTTTATTTGCATAAATACTTGCAACTGATTTTTTCTTTTTAATAGTCTCGTACATCAAAGGTTGGGTAAATGAAGGTTCATCTCCTTCATTATGACCGTGTTTCCTATAACAAAACATGTCAACCATTGTGTCTTTTTTAAAAGTATTTCTAAATTCTGTTGCAGCTCTTGAGGCCAATACTACAGCCTCAGGGTCATCCCCATTTACATGAAAGATCGGTGACTGAACAATTTTTCCAATTTCTGAGGAGTATGGTGCTGAACGACTATATTGAGGACTTGTGGTAAAACCAATTTGGTTGTTAATTATGAAATGTATTAATCCACCAATTCTATAACCATTTAGCTGTGACATTGTAAAAGTTTCAGCTACAACTCCTTGACCAGCAATTGCAGCATCTCCGTGAATTAAGAGACCAGAAACTCTTGTATTATTATTATCTCTAATAAGTCTTTGTTTTGCTCTAATTTTACCAGCAACTACTGGATTTACTGCTTCCAAATGTGAGGGATTTGCTGCCATACTAACATGAATTAAATTACCCCCAAAACTTCTGTCTGAACTTGCGCCTAAATGATATTTTACATCACCAGACCCTTGGTCACTTAAAGCATTTTCCCCACCGTGGATAAATTCACCGAATATTTGTACATGAGGTTTTTTAACTATATTTGCTAAAATGTTCAGTCTGCCACGATGAGCGCAAGCAAATGAAAAATCTTCGACGCCGTACTCCGATGATCTTTTTAAAATTTGTTCTAAGGCAGGTATCGTAGACTCAGCACCTTCAAGACCAAATCTTTTTGTTCCTCTGTATTTGGTATCTAAAAATTTTTCAAAGTATTCTGCTGAAACCAATCTTTCTAATATCGTCCTTTTACCCCTTGGAGTAAGTTGCATGTCCTTTTTCTCTTCAATTCTATCTTTAAGCCATTTATATTCTTCAGCCGATTGTATGTGCTTGTATTCAATTGCTAGAGTTCCAGAGTATATAGATTGTAGCTTTTCAAAAACTTCTTTAACAGTTGCCTTTTCGAAACCTAAATAACCAAATAAGAAAATCTTACGGTCGTAATCTTTTTCTTGAAAACCATAATATTCAGGGTCCAAACCTGATGGACTATTTTTTATCATTAAACCTAAAGGGTCTAAGTCAGCAATTAGGTGGCCTATTTCTCTGTAGGCTCTAATCATCATTACTAGTCTCAAAGAGTCAGTAATTGCTTGGTCAAGCGAAGTCTGATTAAAGTCTTTACCTCTTGAAGTTTGTGACCAATCAATTTTTTGATAATCAGCTAATATGGAAATTTCTTCAGGTGCAAGAGTATTAAAAAAATCATGCCAACTTTTATCAACTAGATTTGGGTCTTTTATATAGTCCTTATAAATAGAAATAACTTGGGAAGCATTATTAGTTGTGAGAAATGAATTATAAGATCTCATTAATAAGATAATGTATACGCTTATCTCATAAAAAAGTCATTTTATTTTTAATTATAAAAGCTTATCGACTGCTGATACCAATCCCTGAACAGATTTAACAGATTTTTTTAGCATTAACTTTTCTTTAGAGGTAAGTTTTACCTCAATAATTTTTTCAATTCCTTTTTTTCCAATAACTGTAGGAACACCCATATACATATTGCTAAGACCATATTGACCATTAATAAAAGCTGCGCAGGGTAATAGTTTTTTTTGATCAAACAAAAATGCCTCTGCCATCAGAATGGCTGAACTTGCAGGTGCATAAAAAGCAGATCCTCTTTTAAGTAATTTCACTATCTCTCCTCCACCCATTCTTGTGCGATTAACTATTTTCTCAATTTTTGAATAAGGAAATTTTTTAAGCTTTAGGAAGTCCATTAAAGGCACTCCTCCAATTGTTGTATAGTTTATAAGAGGAACCATGTCATCTCCATGTCCTCCTAATACAAATGTTTCAACATCATTTACAGAAACGTTCAAAGCATCTGATAAGAAATATTTCATTCGAGAAGAGTCTAATACTCCTGCCATTCCAACACACATATTTTTTGGAAGTTTTGAATATTTTTGAAGTACGTATACCATTGCGTCTAAGGGGTTTGTGATACAAATAACAAATGCTTTTGGGGCATATTTTTTTATATCTAGAGCTATTTTTTTAATTATTTTCCCATTGGTCTCTAAAAGATCATCCCTACTCATTCCAGGTTGACGAGGCAAACCAGCAGTTATGATAATGACGTCAGATCCCATCATTTTGGAAAAATCATTTGTGCCCTCTATCGACCCTGTAAAATCTTCAACAGCCGAAGATTGGCTAAGATCTAAAGCTTTTCCTTGGGGCATTCCTTTTACAACATCTATTAGTGTTACATTTCCGAGTTTTTTTAAAGCGGCTAAATGAGCGAGGGTACCGCCAATGTTTCCAGCACCAATTAGTGAAATTTTATTCACTATTTATCCATTTTGGATATTTCATGTTTTATTTCAGCTATAGCTTTAGCTGGGTTTAATCCTTTCGGACAGGAGTTGGTACAATTCATGATTGAGTGGCATCTATATAGTTTAAGACTATCATCCAACTCATTCAACCTTTCTTTTTTCTCTTCATCTCTACTATCTTTTATCCAGCGGTTTGCTTGTAGTAACACAGCAGGTCCTAAATATTCATCTTCATTCCACCAATAACTTGGACAAGAGGTACTACAAGAAAAGCACATTACACATTCCCATTTGCCATCTAGCTTATCTCTATCTTCGACTGACTGTATATTTTCTCTTTCATTATTTGGAGATTTTTTATTTAACCATGGTTTTATAGATTTAAATTGTTCGAAAGCTTTTTTCAAATCTACCACTAAATCTTTTAAAACTCTCATATGGGGAAGAGGGTATATATTAATTTCATCAGAGCATTCCTCTATATGTTTCTGGCATGCAAGTGTATTGACACCATCTATATTCATTGCACATGATCCACAAACACCTTCTCTGCATGATTTTCTAAAAGTTAGGCTTGGATCAACCTCAGCTTTAATTTTATTTAATATATCCAAAACCATTGTCCCTGCTTTAGCTACATCAATTTCAAATCGATCTATTTGAGGGGGCGTATCTTCTTCACCTGACCATCGGTAAACATTTACAATCCTGATGTCATGGTTTTGTTGGGACTGTTCATCAATAAGATCTACATTAGAATATGATTTTCCTTTAACTGGAATTGAGTTTTTAGGAAGAGTGAGTTGTACCATTTAGTAAACCCTTACTTGTGGAGGTATGACAGAAATTTGATTGCTTAATGTTGTCATTCTTACAGGCCTGTGAGTGACTTTATAATCTGTAGCATCTCCCCAAAAAAGTGTGTGTTTAAGCCAATTTTCATCATCTCTTTCTGGAAAATCTTCTCTGGCGTGTGCACCTCTACTTTCAGTTCTTTGTTCAGCTGAAACACCAACACTGCCAGCGACCTGCATTAAGTTATGAAGCTCTAAAGCTTCAACCAAATCTGTATTAAAAACATCTGACTGATCTTTAACTTTAATATGTTTAAGATCTTGGGACATTGAATACAATTCGTCGTTGCCCAGTTTTAAAGTTTCACTCTCTCTGTAAACACCAAATCTTTTCTGGACAGTTTTTTGCATTTTTTCTCTTAACTCTCCAACCGATACATCGCCTTTATTATTTTTGATTGACTCAAGTCTTTCTATTATTAAATTTGTTTGTGAGTGGGATGGCATCCTCAATGACTCGTTACTATCAATGACTTGTCCTGCTTGTATGGCTGCACCTCTTCCAAAAACAACAAGTTCTGCAAGAGCATTAGTTCCAAGTCTATTTGCTCCATGAACTGATGCACATGCTGCTTCACCTATTGCCATTAATCCCTCACATACTTCTTCTGTATTCGTGTCATTAGGTTTCAAAACTTCTGCTTTAAAATTAGTTGGGATGCCTCCCATACAGTAGTGAACAGTTGGAATAACTGGAATTGGCTCTTTGGAAATATCTCTTCCACAAAATGCTCTAACTGACTCAGAGATACCAGGTAATCTTTTAGCAAGCATATCAGCATCAAGGTGCTCTAAATGAAGATTTATATAGTCTTTATTAGGTCCACATCCTCTACCAGCACTGATCTCCTTACTTATGAATCTTGAAATAACATCTCTAGCTGCAAGGTCTTTGGCATTTGGGGCGTACTCAAGCATAAACCTTGTACCCTCATTATTTTTTAAAATACCCCCCTCACCTCTAGCTGCCTCTGATATTAAAACGCCAACACCATATATTCCAGTGGGGTGAAACTGAATAAACTCCATATCAGATAACGGAAGTCCTGCCCTGAGAGCAATACCTGCGCCATCACCTGTACAAATATGTGCACTTGTGGAGGATTGAAATATTCTTCCATAACCTCCGGTAGCTAAAATTGTCATTTTTGCAATAAAGCGGTGCAATGACCCATCCTCAATGTTGATTGCTAAGAGTCCACAAATTGCGTCGTTATCATCTTTTAATAAATCTATGGCAAAGTATTCGTTATAAAAATCAACGTTATTTTTGAGACTTTGCTGATATAACGTGTGAAGTAATGCATGTCCAGTTCTATCAGCTGCAGCACAAGCTCGACTTGCAGGTTCGCCTTTACCATTTTTTGTCATGTGCCCACCAAAAGGTCTTTGATATATCTTACCATCCTCAGTTCTAGAAAATGGCATGCCGTAATGTTCCAACTCAACAATAGAGTCAACTGCATTTGCGCATAGATATTCAATACTGTCTTGGTCACCAAGCCAGTCAGAGCCTTTTACAGTGTCAAACATATGCCATTGCCAACTATCTTCACCCATGTTAGCTAGCGCTGCACCTATACCCCCTTGAGCTGCCACAGTATGGCTTCTTGTAGGATAAACTTTTGAAACACATGCGGTCTTGAGGCCTTGCTCAGAACATCCCAGAGCAGCTCTTAAGCCCGCGCCTCCAGCACCTAAAACAACAACATCTAATTTATGATCAGTGAAATTCATGTTAAAAAAATAATACCGGTAAAAAAATTAAAATTGAAAAACCTATAGCACAGTCTGTCAAGAGAGAATAAAATTTCATTTGCTTAAATTTAAAATAATCCTCATAAACTTTACCCAATTGAATTCTAATATGAAACATTGATATAATAAAAAAAATTGACAACAAAATCTTATTGGATGTATTTGATAATAAGACATTTAAAGAATTTGAGTCAGAATGAGAATTTATAAAAAATAATATGAACCAATAACTAATGGGAATTAATGCAAGATATAAAATTCTCTCAATTTTCCATTTTTGCGAGGCTTTCATCAGAATAACATCCAAGTGAAAATTAATGTCATCATAATATTCATTACTAATATAATGTATGTAGTTAAATAAACATTTTTAATTTCCATTCCAATGGCGAACGACCATAAAAAATATTTAAAACCATTTAATAAATGATGATTAAAAATAAAAAACCAAAAAACGAATATCAACTTTACTGGTAAAAAGTTGAAGAATATTGTTAATAGAACATTAAGCTGAGGAAGTGTATTTGCACTTCCTAACCAAATTGCAAAAAAAGGAATTGAAAATGCAAATGCTATGACGCCTATTCTGCTGGAAATAGAAAATATCATAGTTAAAAAAGGCCTATAAATCTGTAAATGTGGTGATAGTGGAGCCATAAAGAGGAAATATATTCAAAAAAATCTTATAGTAAAAAGCTATTATTTTATTAATTCATGCATTATATCAATTAATCAAATTGTGGAAAAAGTGTTGATCAAATATGCTTGAAATAAAAATTAACGGTCTGAAAACGCTATAAAATCAATTAATATCTGTGCAGGTCGTGAACATTTTGTTTAAATGTGCCGAATCTCACCCCGCATGAGAGAAGCTTTATTTTTAAAGTTGGCACCACGACCTATGAATTTACCCTTTTTATTATTTATATTGTCTATGTATACTCACGAGCTATGTCTGTTTTAGCTCAAATATCCAAATATATTGATCGTTTTAATACATTTGTTGGATACCTTTGTGCATTTTTTGTTTTCTCGATGGTAATAGTAGTATTCACAGTTGTTGTGCTTAGGTACGGCTTCAATATTGGTTTCATTTGGATGCAAGAGGTTTATGTATGGCTTCATAGTTTTATATTTATGCTAGGAGCTGGCTTTACTTATTTAGCGAATGAACATGTACGAATTGATGTCTTTTATAGAGAGGCTTCAAAAAAGTATAAAGCGATTGTTGATCTTTTAGGTAATATTTTTTTATTACTACCTTTTTTGTATATCATCTGGAGTTATAGCTATCCTTTTGTATATCGTTCTTTTTTAATGGGGGAAGTCTCAAGAGAGGCTGGTGGTATGCCTGCCTTATATATTTTAAAAAGTGCAATACTATGGTTTTGTTTAGTCTTATTTATCCAATTAATTTCAAATGTAATAAAGTCTTTGCAAACGCTTACAAGCTTCGATGACTCTAGAAAAAAATCATGATTAGTCCTGAAATTTTAGCAATTGTAATGTTTGTCACAACATTGGGATTACTGCTCTTTGGTTTTCCTGTAGCTTTCACTCTAGCGGGAACAGCTCTTATGTTTGGTTTTCTCGGAGATGCTTTGGAAATATTTAATTTTAGAATGCTTGGGTTTTTTCCTCAACGCATATTCGGCACAATGATTAATGAGCCTCTTGTAGCGGTACCTCTGTTTATTTTTATGGGAATAATGTTAGAAAAGACAAAAATAGCTGCAGGTCTTTTGCAGTCTATTGGCGAGCTTTTTGGCTCAACAAAAGGGGGTCTGGGTATCGGAGTAGTAATAGTAGGTATGTTACTTGCTGCTTCCACAGGAATTGTTGGAGCAACAGTTGTGACAATGGGAATGCTCTCCTTACCCTCAATGATGAAAGCTGGCTATGACCAAAAAATAGCTACAGGAACTATTTGTGCTGCAGGAACATTGGGTCAAATAATACCTCCTTCAATTGTTTTAGTATTACTTGCAACAATTTTACAAGGCGCAAACGAAGAAGCAGCGATGTTAGTTGGTAATTTAGCCCCTGATCCTGTAACAGCAATTGATTTATTCGCTGGCGCTATCTTGCCTGGGCTTATGTTGGTGGTCTTATTTATAATATTTATTTTCTTTTACGCTAGATTTAATCCTCTATCTTGCCCGCCAGTTGAAACAAGCAGATCAAGAGCAGAGATTTATATCGAAGCAGCTAAATCAGTTATTCCTCCAATAACTCTTATTATACTAGTTTTGGGTTCAATACTTTTTGGTATTGCAACACCCACAGAGTCAGCTTCTGTTGGTGCTGTAGGTGCAGCCGTTATAGCACTTTTAAAGGGAGAGTTAAATTTTAAGAATGTTAAAGAGACTGCTTTAGGGACTGTAAAACTTAGTTCTTTTGTTTTCATAATTTTAATTGGGGCATCAATGTTTTCATTAGTATTTCGTGGCTTTGGTGGTGATGAAATGATAGAACATTTTCTAGGAAATTTACCAGGAGGTCTTTATGCAGCCCTTATTTTGGTAATGATTGTCATTTTCCTTTTGGGCTTCTTTCTAGATTATATAGAAATAATTTTTGTTATAGTGCCTTTAGTAGGTCCAATATTGATTGCAAATGGAGCAGATCCCTTGTGGCTGGGCATTCTTATTTCATTGAATTTACAAACAAGTTTTTTAACACCTCCTTTTGGTTTTTCCTTATTTTTTTTAAGAGGGGTGGCACCAAACAGTATTCAAACTAAAAATATGTACAAAGGAGTAATTCCTTTTATTGGAATTCAAATATTGGCAATATTAATTGTTGGTTTTTATCCAGAGATCGCTACTTGGTTACCAAATGAAATGTTTTAGAGAAAAAATCATCCCCGAAAATTAACGGGGATGATTTTAATTTAAAAATTTATGCCGATGGGTAAGTAAATGGTAGGCTTCTTACTCTCATGTACTCTTTCTCAGATGTATTTGTCCATCTCAAGATAGAAGATCTGAATTCAACAATGTGTGAAAAAAGTGCTTGAGAGACAGGATCTTCAGCAGCGATAGCACTACAAACCTCACCTGCTCTTTGCCCTAACGCATTCATAACAGGATCTGGTAGCTGTCTCATTTGAACACCATGTTCATTGATGAGTTTCTGATAAGAGCTGTCATTTACTGCTTGAAAAAATGAGAGCACTTCCATGTTTACAGCTTTTGATGCAACAGTTATGAGTTCTTTAGTTGCATCATCGAGCTTCTCCCACTCAAACATATCAATTGAACAATCTAAGATAGTTGCTGGCTCATGCCAACCTGGGTTATAATAAAATTCTGCTGCTTGATGTAAACCTTTGCCCAAGTCAGCTGCAGGACCAATCCACTCCGTTGCATCAATAGCACCTGAAGCAAGAGATGGAAGAACATCTGCACCTGCTAAAAGCACTGTATTTGCTCCGAAGGATTTTAATACTTCACCTCCAAGACCCGGCATTCTAATTTTTAAACCCTCAAAATCTGCAAGAGAATTGATTTCTTTGTTAAACCAACCTCCCATTTGATTTCCAGTATTACCCATTGGCAAAAATTTAACACCAATAGAGTTATAGGCTTTGTCAGCTGCTTCAATGCCACCGCCATAATAACACCATGCATTTTGCTCTTGAGCAGTTAAACCGAAAGGTAGTGCTGCAGAGAATGAAGGAGCCATGCTTATGTTAGTCCAGTAATACCCTGCACCGTAAGCCATTTGAGCTGCACCTGATCTAACAGCATCAAGAGACTCAAGAGGTGGTACTAATTCACCACCGTGGTAGACTGTGATTTTTAATTTGTCAGAAGCATTGTTTATATAACTAGCAAATCGGTCGATAGCTTTTCCCAGTCCACTAGCCTTACCGAAAGCAGAACATGCGATCCATTCCATGTGTCCGCCAGATATAGCTGGAGCTGGGAACGAAGAAACTGCTGCAGCGCCAAGTGCTGCAGCACCGGCACCTTTCAGAAAATTTCTTCTTTTTATTGATTTGCTATTTTTAGTCTTTTTAGCCATAAATATTTCCCTCCTATCCAAAGAAATAATTAATTACTTTTTATTAGCTATCATTATACCAATAATCACTGACAAAATTCCAGCGTAATGATAGCTCTGCAGCGTCTCTTGAAAGACTAAATATGCGAGGATTCCTCCAAAAATAGGCATTAAATGAAGAAAAGGACCAGATTTATTGGGGCCAATTAAGGCAACACCAGTATTCCAACACATGTAAGAAAGGATGCTAGGAAACGTACCCGTATAACCAATTACTAATAAAGTTTTCTGATCAAAATTAATGAAATTATTTAGGATAATAATGTCATATAAAAATACAGGTGATAGTAAAATTACTGTAAATACAAATGATAGATATAAAAAACTAAACCCTGAGACTCCTGTCTCATTTTTTTTTAGGAATATTGAATACAAAGCCCAGGAAACTACCGCAAGTAATATAAATAGATCTCCAGAATAAAATTTTGAATCAAAAATGTTTTGATAATTACCTTTTGTAATTACATAACTAACACCGATTAGTGATATTATTACACCCAGCATTTGAAACAAATTCGTTTGATGTTTATAAATAAATTTATTTAAAAGTATTATTAGCATTGGGGTTGTTGATATTACCAACAAAGAATTAATAACTGTTGTAGCAGTTAAACCTAAATATGTAAGTGTATTGAAAAGAGTTGGCCCAGTTAGAACTATTAAAAAAATCATACCAGGTTGTTTCTTTAGAAGAGGTAAATCATTTAAGGCTTTTTTTAAACAAAAAGGAGTTAAAATAACAAAAGCAATTACCCACCTATAAAATGCTAAAGATAAAGGTGATACTAAGTCTTCAACTGAAGATAATCTTCCAATTATAAAATTACCTGACCAAAATAAGGAAGCAAAACATAAAAATATAGCTGCTTTAAGAGAAACACTCACAGATATATTTTAATTAAGTTTTTCAATGGCAATTGCTAACCCTTGTCCGCCACCAATACACATACTTGCGACACCAACTTTTTGTTTTGTTCGTCTTAATTGATGAGCCAAGGTTGTGACTATTCTCGCACCAGAACAACCAATTGGGTGACCTAGTGCAATAGCCCCCCCCAGCAATATTTAATTTGTTTGGATCTATTTTTAGTGATCGTTGAACTGCAACTGAGGTTGCAGCAAAAGCCTCATTAATCTCAATGAGATCAAAATAACCAATATTAACACCCATTTTCTTCATTAATTTCTGAATTGCTATAATAGGAGTTATACCCATATAATCAGGGTTTCCGGCTGATGAAGCCCAAGATAGAATTTTTGCTATAGGCCTGATTTTATTAGATTTAATATACTTCTCAGAAGCTAAGGCTAAAAAACTAGCACCATCGTTTAGCGAAGAGGCATTTCCAGCAGTAACAGTGCCAGACTTTTTAAAAACAGCATTAAGTTGGCCGAGCTTAACAAGTGTTGTGTCTTTGCGTACCTCATCTTTGTAATTTGATTTAATCAATTCATTTTTATAATAGTTATTTTTTATAGCCTTATATGTTTTCAGATATGACTGATAAGCAAATTGATCTTGGTCTTGTCTAGTGACAGTATATCTTCGTGAAACATTTTCTGCAGTTATGCCCATATGCTCTTTTGAAAATGCGTCTGTTAGTCCATCGTTCACTAAGGTGTCGATAAAAACATTATTCCCTAACTTTTTTTCACCTGTCCTACTTAAATAAGCATGACGTGCTCTAGACATACTCTCCTGACCTCCAACAATTAATAAGTCAGTCTCCCCAGAATAAATTTTAGATGACCCGTCCATGGTGGCTCTCATGCCACTACCACAAACTTGATTTACAACATAAGCGAAAGAGGACTGTTGCATTCCTGAATTTAAAGCAACTTGTCTGGCTGTATTCATACCAAGACCACTTGTTAAGACCTGTCCCAAAACAAGCCCTTCTATTTCCTTTGTATTAATTTTTTTATTTCTTTCAAATAAATCCTTAAGGCAAGAAACTCCTAAATCTACTGACTCAGTTTTTTTGTAGTTTCCAAGATAGGCGCCAATGGGTGTTCTGACTGCATCTATTATAAAAACATCATTCATTTACATTTATCATCCTATATTCACTTACTGATTCAGGGTTTGCTAATGATCCTAAATTTTGCACTTTATCATTATTGATGATTTTTTTGACAAGTATTTCAGAGTTTTTTCCACTTTTTGTTCTTGGAATATCTTTCACCACAAATACCTTCCAGGGAACATGTCTTGGACTTAGGGATGTTTTGAGATGTTTTTTCAATACCTCTCTAAAATCAATAGTAATTTTTGAGTTTGATAATTTAAGAAAAAGTACAATTTTTTCGTCATTTTCAGTGATATATCCTGTTGCCAAACAATCTTCAATCCAGTGAAATTTTTGCAAACTATTGTAAATTTCACCGGTACCTATTCTTACTCCACCTGGGTTTAATGTAGCATCTGACCTTCCAAATATTACATAACCTCCATTATTTGTTTTTTTTACATAATCTCCGTGGGCCCATATATTTGGAAATTTTTCGAAATAAGCAGATTTATATTTTCTATGCAGTTTATCATTCCAAAAGTAAATAGGCTTAGATGGAAAGGGGGTCTTACAAACTAACTCACCAGTTTTTTTTGTCGATTTGCCCTTTTCATTATAAACATCAATGTTCATACCAAGACCTGGTCCTTGAATTTCACCAGAATATACAGGTAGGGTTGGTATACCTAACATAAAACATGAGACAATATCAGTACCGCCACTCACTGAGTGTATGAATGACTGAGAGTTTAAATATTTATTTATAAATTTAAAAGTATCTGGGCTCAGAGGAGAGCCAGTAGATATAAAACAGCTAATTTTTTTTAAAACATTTTTTTTATTGGATTTGTATTTGTTCTGGATGGTTTCATAAATCTTTGCACCAGCACCTAACATTGTTGATTTAGTATCTTTTGTCATACTAATAACTCGATTAGTATTTGGGTAAAATGGAGAGCCATCATAAAGAACAATTGTAGATCCCAATAATAAATTTGAAACAGTCCAGTTCCACATCATCCAACCACATGTTGTTAAAAAGAGCATCTTATCTTTTGATTTAACGTTAGTATGTAGTGCTAATTCTTTTAAGTGCTGAAGAAGTGAGCCACCGTGACCGTGTGTAATACATTTGGGAAGCCCTGTAGTTCCACTAGAAAATAGAACATAAAGAGGGTGGTTAAAATCTAATAAAACATATTGATCTATTTTTTTATATTTTTTTTGAGCGATGATTTTTTTAAACTGAGAGGTGTTCTTGTTGGAAGGATAATTAGTTTTTAAAATTCTTGGATTATTTAAGCTTTGTTTTAATAATCTTAAATTTTTTGAATAATCAAATCTTTTGCCATTGTAAAAATAGTGATCAGCGATAATTAGCAGTTTAGGTTTTAATTGAGAAAATCTATCGATCACAGCCTGTGTTCCAAAATCAGCGGAACAAGAAGACCAAACCGCACCTATTTTAGCAGCTGATAAAAAACTAATTATTGTGTCGGGTATATTTGGAAGATATCCAACTACTACATCACCTTTTTTAATGCCTAGGCTTTGAAAAAAGTTGCTTAAAGCATTGACTCTTTTGTTCAAATCAGCATAGGTAATTACTTCTTTGTATTTATTTTCTCCAATAAATTCAATTGCTATATCAGGTGAATTATTTTTATAAATTAAATCATAGTAGTTAAGATTACAGTTTTTAAAAAAAGTAGAATTCCAAAAGTAATTTGTTTTATTGTAGGATTTGAATGATCCTTTCTTCTCTAGGTCAATATTAAAATATTCAACTATAGACTCCCAAAAGTTTTCTGGATTATCATTACTCCACTGCCAAAGCTTATTGTAACTTGAAAACTTTTTAAGAAATTTTTTCTCTAAATATATTTGAAATTTATAAAGATTTGTTGATTTAATAAATTTATTAGTTGGTTCAAATAATTTATCCATCTTTATTTTTCATAAGACTATGAAGCTCGTTAGGAATCTTACTAGGGGCTCCTTGGGAGTTAACACAAACCATCACAATTTTGGATCTAAAAATTATTTTATTTTGTTTTAAGAGATTTTGTTCAAGTTCAAATGAGGCATTTTTAAGAACCAAAATATTACTTTGAACATTTAGTGTGTCCTCAAGTTTACAAGATTCAATATAATCACATTCAATTTTTTTAACTAAAAAAAGTCGATCATATTCTTTAAGTAATGTGGTGAGTGTGAAACCTAATTTATTAATCATTTCGGTGCGCGCTCTCTCAATAAATTTCAAATAATTTGCATAATACACTACTCCACCAGCGTCTGTGTCTTCGTAATATATTTTAAGAGTGTATTGAAACATTAAGTTGTTAGGCCTAAATACAATATATAAGTAATTATAATTATAACTATTCCAAAGATTAAATATCTATATTCATTCATTTAATTAATTATCAAGGAAATTATTAGGAAATCTTCTCTCTCTTAAAATAGTAAATCATTTTATGTTTTGATGGGACGTCTGATTTTTCTTTTATGACGTTTACTAACTCCCAACCTTCTTTTCCGCCTTTATTGAGCCAATCGTTTTCTGACTCTAATTCTTCATCGTCTAAGTATTGAGTGTAAATTCTATACTCCCACTTTATATGTTTTTTTTTATCAAATACTGGGTTAATCATTTCTTTGTTGCCTTATGCATTTAAATTATAGAAAAACCACACTGCAGAAAAACACCATAGTGTAAGAAAAATTTTACCCAATTTATCTGCTTTTTTGAAATGTGAATTCATTTCATTCAATTGGCCATCATTTTGCTGATCTTTATTATTTGAAAAGTCCTTTAATTTTTTTTGGTAAAAGAATTTGTATATATTTATTGCACAGGTCCATCCTGTTAGAATATAGAAAATAGAACTAGATAAAGTAGTCATTATTCTATTTTAAAGGATTTAAAAATTAATAAAATCAATAATTGGTTCCGTGGTGTAACGGATAGCACAAATGACTTCGGATCATTTAGTCAGGGTTCGAATCCTTGCGGAACCGCCAAATATAACTATAAAAGACTTCCCAGTCCTTGAAGTTTGTTTATGAAATCTTTGATTTGATTATTAATTTTTTGGTTATCAATATCAATTTGATCATTTTTACTAAAATCTAAATCAAATAAACTTTCTCTATCTTGAAGCATTTCTTCCAATGTTAGATCTGCACTATTATCAAAATCAAAATTAGTTAAAATTACTTTTGTAAGTAAAGGAGTAATGGCATAACTTGAAATTATTCCAAACATTCCTGCTTCATTAAATTCTTGTCCATTAACGGTACTAAAGAAAACTAAAAGCTTTGATGCTCTATTAATCTCTGCATTTGAGAGAGCTTTATTTTCAGAAATATCTAAAAAAACTAAATAGATCTTCAAAACACTTTCCTTTATTTTTGCTAAAATTAGAACAAGATAGAGATGCTTTTGAGTTCATATAAGATAAAACCTCTCCAAACAATAGAGTTATGCTGGCAGGAGTGTTGTCACATTTTGCATATGTAAATGTATTATTTGTATTATTTAAAAAATCATAAGATCCCTCAAGGTTGTCTAATTCTTCAAACACAACCTCTAAAATATCATTATCCAATTTCATAAAAACATTTTTGAATTCAAATATTTCACCATCTAGATAAGTCCAATTTTCATATGTCTTTGAGTCTGTAAACTGAAGATAGAAATAGGTATACTCGTCTATTTCGTCCTGACTTTCATAAAGATTGAAATAACCACTCTCACTTATGATAAAAACATCCTGTTCTTTTGAACAATCATTGCTCCAAGTTCCATGGAATTTTTCAGGAATTAAATTTTCAGCAATTAATAAAAATGGAAATAATAAAGTAACAATAAAAAGACCAAAGAAACGTCTCATAGCTTATGCTAACATATAATATTTAAAATTTGAAATTTAATCAGATTTTGATTTATTTTTGGACTGCAAAGAAAATTTTTTAATTTGATTTAAGTTTAGATCCTCTGGAAAATTTTTAAAGATGTCTTTTAACCCTATAACAATTACGTATGTAATAATAAAGCTCATAACAGTATCACTCAAAAAATGATCTCCCTCCATAATTCTTAATAGTGAAATTAAAAGAATAGTGGCATATGCAAAAGTATTCCATGAGGTCTTATTAAAAATTATTAATAAAGCCAATGACAGTGTAAAGAAAGATACGTCTCCTGAGACAAAACTACAATTAGTGTTACAATAATCAACATTTAGCCATGGTATGGTAAACGGCTCTTGGCCGCCAAACTGGATTGTGTCATTGGGTCTTGCTCGCCCCCATAGATTTTTAAAAATAGAATTGACAACAATACCCGTTCCAATTATGAGACAAGAAAATAAGTAAGCCCATTCCCTAACAGGAATATTTAAGATTTTTTCTTTAAAATAAATTTGTTTAATAACTGCAGCTATAGGAACAAAGAAAACTAGTAATGCCATGAGTGGTAGAAGCATTTTGCGAATAAAGTAAATAAACCAATCAGACTCGGTGGCGATAAATTTACCGTCCTGTCCAAAGAATAAACCACTAACCGTAATGTCCAACGTTGGGAATAAGAAGAAAACAATAGAAAGCAAAAGAGTTATTGTGAGGGTTTTAAAGTAAAAATTAAAATTCAAATAAAGAGAAAAAATATTTTTATAAACTTTAGCAATATAACTTGAAATTATATTTACATTTGAATTTGGGATAAGTTTTTCACCTTCTGTTGTAAACAATATTTTTTTACTAGCTAAATTTTTTGAGATAAATATTGAGGAAAGGTATGCAACTAGTGCTCCTCCGAAAATATCACTTATAAAATGAGCGCCGACTATAACCCTTGTAGAAGCAATTATAATGGCAACTGTTATCAGAATATTTTTTATTTTTGGAAACAATAGAACCATACAAAAGATAAATGCAAATATAGTTGCCGTATGACCTGATGGGAATGAATGCCACTTCGAGTCAAAACTTATAATGCTTAAAGATTTTTGTTCAAACCCATTAAATAAAACTGGTCTTGGTCTTCCAATAGCATGTTTTAATATTTGTGTGACTATACCGCTTAATAAAATATTTAAAAAAATAAATAAACTTATCTCACTGATAGTATTGATAATCTGATTTTTACTTTTAATTATTTTGACTAGTGCCCATGTTAAAATAGTGGGTATAAAAAAATATAAAGAGTCTCCAAAATGAGTAAGCGTTCCGAAAAGTGACTTGGTTTGATAGTTTAAACTATGAAAGAATGAAGCTATAGAGTAATCGAATAACAAGAAAAAAAGAGCACCAATTAATAAATAAATACTTACTTTTTTTTCTTGAGCATTTAATTGTTTTAAAAAAGTCATAATTTTTTAAAGTTAAGATTAATATAAGATTTTGATGTTAAATCTAATATAGTTTTATTTATAGCATCCCTATCGTCTATTGGAGTACTATCAATCGAGCTAAATGTTAGTGCTATTTGACAATCAGAAAAATAATCTGGATCGATCTTATCACTAAAAAATAACATAAAATCCAATGGATGATCTTTTTCTAATATAAATTCAGTTTTTTGTATATCACAATTAAGCTCATTTACTAAAGTATCAGATATGACAAAACTTAATGTTTTTGACATATATTGAGAATAAAAAAATATCATGGAAAAAAATAAACTTAAAATTAGGGAAAATGAGATAGTTTTATATACGGCAGTTATAGATTTTTTCTGCAATGAAAAAAAAGGATTAATTAATGAGGCTAAAATTATCGAAGTATAGAAGAGATAATTAATATGGGGTATGTCTGACATATTTTGATAAAGAGATGTATCAAAATAAATAATGATAGCTGGTATTAAAATAAGACTAATTAAAAAAATTTTTGACCATTTTAACTCTACAAATTCTAATGTTCTAAAAATGTAAATGGACATTATTGGTAACATAAACACCAGTATTGATAAATTGAATTTCTTTGAAAAAATAAATAAAAACCAAGAAATAATTATTAATGAAAAAAATGTTATTAAATCCTTGTTCCAATTAACTCTTTTGAAAACATTATAAAATATAGCAATAATCAACAGACTTATTAAGGGAAGTAAAAAAATAATACTCTCTATAACTCTCTGCATCAAAATAGATAAATCATAGTTAAAGGTAGAAAGGTTATCTGTTTCATCAATACCCTGAATAATTAAAAATATTAAAGCTATTATATATATTGAGCAAAGATAAGAAATTAAGCTCAATCGTTTTTTCTTTTCTAATTTTAAATTAAATAATTTTAATATAGTCAAAAATGAGATTAAAATAATAAAGAAGAAATTATTTAAAATTAGAGCAATTAAACTAAAAAGAATAAAAAAAAGTACATTTAAAATCTTTTCTTCATCAAAAATTCTTATTAAATAATAAATTATTAATAAAGTAATTAATCCAGAAAGAAGAGGGCCATTAATGGTTGTTATTGAAATTAAAATCGTACCACTCAATAATACTGCAGTAAGTGGCATTAAATAATGAAGATCATAAAATTTTAATTTAATAATTTTATAGGTGACTAAAATTATTAATCCTAAGTAAATAAAATTTAGAAATCTTAATAAAAGGTAATTATCTAAGGCAAATACATTAGATATCTTGATAGAAAGATTTAATAATATTAAATGTGGATTTATAAAATCTGAAAAATTTGAAACTAAATTATTATTTTTTAAAGAAATTAATAAATTTAAATCATCAGTAAAATAGTAAGGTGTACCTAAACTGATTGCTACTAACAAGCATATCCAAATGATGGTGTAAAAAATAGTGGGGATACTTTCTGGGAATCTAAAGAAGTTCATTTTTTGATTTAACTAAGTTTAGTAGCATATAGATCTAATTTATTCTATATATTGTGGTTATTTCAATTTTCTTGATGTTGTTTTTGAGCCTATTTATAATGATTTTAAGAGATTAATCTCTTTTTACAGCCTTATAGAAGCGGCTTTTTTCTTAGTGGGCCACTTCTTTCTAAAAGGGTTAGGACAAATTGTTCTAACCCTTTTTTGATTTCTATATTATCCTTTTTTAAGAATGCTCAAGTTAATTTTCATGATACTCTTTTTTTTTATTGGATACTTTCTAGCTGATACAGAGTTAGTAGATATACCGTTTAGAAATATTCCTTATTTAGAAAATTTATATGAGGTTGTAGATTAAAGATGATTAATACAGATAGAGTTTTACATGGCTTCACAGATCTTAAGAATTTAAATTCACTTGGTCCTATTGTTCTTAACCAAGCAAAAGGCATCTATGTTTACGATCAAGATGGAAAAAAATATTTGGATGCCAATTCAGGTTTGTGGAACTCAGTAGTTGGTTTTGATCACCCAAGAATGGTGGAGACTGCAAAAAAACAGTATGAAAAATTTTCAGGCTATCATGCTTTTTTTGGAAGGATCTCTGAGCCAGCGGTAGAGCTTGCAGATAAATTAATTGAAATCTCTCCTTTTACAGATGGTAAGGTTTTTTTTACAAATTCAGGCTCTGAAGCAAATGATACCACTGTAAAATTATTGTGGTTTATAAATAAAAGGAAAGGTTATCCTAATAGAAGAAAAATAATTACTAGAATAAATTCTTATCATGGTGTAACAGCTGTTTCAGCATCAATGACTGGAAAACCATATAATAGTGAATTTGGTTTACCTTTAGATGGATTTATTCATTCTGCCTGTCCTCATTATTGGAAATATTGTTTAGAAAATGAGAGCGAGGAAATGTTTACAAAAAGAATGGGTGAGGATTTAGAAAATTTAATTCAAAAGGAAGGGCCTGATACAGTGGCTGGATTTTTTGCCGAACCTGTGATGGGTGCAGGAGGTGTCATACCTCCTTCAAAAGGATATTTTGAAATAGTTCAAAAGATTTTAAATAAATACGATATTCCATTTATCGCTGATGAGGTAATTTGTGGTTTTGGTAGAACCGGTAATTTATGGGGATCTGAAACATATGACATTAATCCAGATATTATCATTGCATCAAAATGTATAACTTCAGGGTTCTTTCCCCTTGGTGCAGTCATTTTAGGAGAGAAAATGACAAAAGAAATGATGGAGGCTTCTTATCAAGCAGAGGAATTTTTTCATGGCTTCACTGCTGGCGGACACCCCGTTGGTTGTGCCCTCGCCTTAGAAGCAATAGACATTATAATTAATGAGAAGATGATTGAAAATGTTAGACACCTTGAACCTATATTCATGGGTGGTTTAAAAAAATTTGAAGATTTAGAATTTATAGGTGAGTCGCGCGGCATAGGTTTAATGGGTGCTTTAGAGATGGCTCAAGACAAAAAGAAAAAAATTCCTTTTGATGATTCAATTTCTATTGGTGAGCGCGTTGCTAATAAGTGTATCGAAAACGGTTTGATATGTAGACCGCTTGGTCCTTCTATTGTTTTGTGTCCGCCTTTTATTACAACTGAGGAGGAAATGGATATAATCTTTGAAACTTTAGAGAAAACTTTAAAAGAGGTATTTAGTGAGGTTAAATCTTTAGGATAATAGAACCCGAAGTCTTTCTATTTTCCATATCCGTGTGAGCATCAGCTACATTATCAAGATCATATTTTGTCATTTTATCTAATTTAATTTTATCCTTAACTATCATTTCAAATAATTTCTGACTTGCGTTTTCAAGCCAGTTTCTGTTTGCATAAAAATGAAAAAGTGTTGGTCTAGTTAAATAAAAAGATCCAAAAGCCAAATCAGTCATTTGTATATCTTTATAGGGGCCTGATGATTGGCCAAAACTAACTAACATCCCATGCTTTTTTAGACATTTAAATGAATTAAACATAGTATCTTTACCTACACTATCATAAACCACATCAAGGCCTTTATTATTTGTAATTTCTAATACTTCCTCTAAGAAATTTTTTTCAGAATAATTTATAACTTCGTCAAATCCTCTTTGCTTTGCCAACATACATTTTTCAGAATTACCTGCAGTACCAATTGATTTTGCACCAATTTCTTTTATCCATTGTCCTGCAATTAATCCCACACCTCCTGCTGCAGCATGAAA
The DNA here is from genome assembly GCA_902521795.1 of uncultured Alphaproteobacteria bacterium. Classification (GTDB taxonomy): domain Bacteria; phylum Pseudomonadota; class Alphaproteobacteria; order HIMB59; family HIMB59; genus HIMB59. The sequence continues at coordinate 12,371 of CABYSX010000003.1, read as the reverse complement.
TAAGACCTCATGATCGCTTTGCAAATTAAAGCTGTCGCAAAGAAGGTATTTAACAGTTAATCCTTTTAGAATTGAAGCAGCAGCTTGATCATAAGATATGCCATCAGGTATGGAGACTACAAGGTCTTCAGATATTATTCTATGAGTTGAGTAAGCATTGTTTGGCTGTGCGTATGCTACACGATCGCCTATTTTAAAATTCTTAACATCTAGGCCTACGGCCTCTACTTCCCCTGCACCCTCAGAGCCAAGAACAAGATCTGTGTCTACTGGCCAAGGGTATAATCCTGCCCTAAAGTAAATGTCAATAAAATTGACCCCAATTGCTCTATTTTTGATCAATACTTCATTTGACTTAGGCTCAGAGAAATCAATACTTTTTTTTTGAAGAACGCTTATATCACCAGGCTTCTCAGCAACAATTGAATACATTGAAAGAACTTATCATCAAAAAAAATGAATAAATAGTCTATTTAAATATCTTGAAATTCTAATTTAAAATACCAAATAAATAACAGGAGAAATTGCCATTAGGAATTTCTTAATTAACGCAGGTTTTAAAAAACTGCAATTAACAATTAACGCTTAAGGAGGTTAATTATGACTACATTTGACTTATCTCCCCTATGGAGATCATCAGTTGGTTTCGATGAGTTTGATAGACTTTTTGATACTGTTTTTTCTACAAATAACAAAGGGTCTTCCTATCCACCATACAATATTGTCAAACATGACAAAAATATTTACCAAATAACTATGGCAGTGGCTGGATTTGGTGACGACCAGATTGATATATCACAAGAGGGAAATTTATTAACTGTTAAAGGAGAAATGGGTGATGATAAAACTGATAATAAATCAGAATACCTTTATCGAGGAATTGCCAACAGAAATTTTGAAAGAAAATTTGAATTAGCTGATACTGTAAAAGTTATAGAGGCTGATTTAAAAAATGGTCTGTTAAGTATAAATCTCGAAAGAGAGATACCCGAACACCAAAAACCAAGGAGAATAAAAGTTAACACTAATTCTAAACTTTTATCAGCTTAAATAAAATTTGGGCTGCTTTTTACAAGCAGCCCTTAAATTTAATCTAATTGGGAAGCAACAAATTCCCAGTTTACCATGCTATCTAAGAAAGCTTTTAAGTAATCAGGTCGTTTGTTTCTGTAATCTATATAATAAGAGTGTTCCCATACATCACAGCCTAGGATTGGCTTCATCCCATCAACCAAGGGGTTAGAAGCATTAGGTGATTTGGTGACAACCAATTTGCCATTATCAATAGCAAGCCAAGCCCATCCAGAACCAAATTGTGTAATTCCAGCTTGGATAAATGCCTCTTTGAATTGGTCAATTCCGCCTAAGTCAGATGTAATTCTGCTTTCTAATTCGGATGGCATTGAGCCACCGCCATTAGGTTTCATGCATTGCCAAAATAAAATGTGATTCCAATGTTGGCCTGCATTATTAAAAATTCCTGCCATAGATCGATCTTTACTTGATTTTACAACTATTTCTTCAAGAGAAGAGTCTTGCATATCAGTATCTTTCACAAGATTATTTAAATTTGTTACATATGTTTGATGATGTTTGCCATGATGAAAATCAAGAGTTTCTGATGACATATATGGAGCTAAAGCATCACTTGCATAAGGTAAGCTAGGTAATTCAAAAGTCATATTTATTTCCTTTAATTAAAATTCTTAATGCGTATTTTTTATATTATTGTTGATCTAATGACAACCATTGAAGAAATAACAACATAAAACATGAAGAATATAGTCAGTGTTCAGTCGACAGTCTTAAATGACAAAGTTGGAAATCATGCAGCTCGCTCAATTTTAAGTAGTAGGGGTTACAAATTTTATGAAATACCCACTGTGATTTTAACCTCTCATAAAGGTGTTAAAAATACAATTCAAATTAGTGATAATAATTTAAATCCATGGATAATTTTTAATAAGGTAAAGCAAACATATAAATTAAGTTTAAATGATTTGACGATTATAGGCTACACACCCAATTTAAAAGTTTCAAAATTAATCAGTAAAATAATTAAAATACAAAATAGAGTTATATTAGACCCTGTCATGGGAGATATTGGAATAGGGCTTTACGTAGAAAAAGATGTTGCTAATTTTTTTAAAAAAATAATGACAAAAGTCAAATACATCTCAGCAAATTTCTTTGAGTGGTCTTACTTAAATAATAAAGATGTAAATAATTATAACCTAGGGGAAATTATAGCTGACCTTAAATCTTTCACTAAGAGATTTAATAGCCAAGTATTAATTAGGAGCGTGCCAAAAAATAAAAAATTAATAAATATATTATGTAACAAAAACGACATTTTTATAATTGAAACACCTTATATAAATTTTAAAGAACGATTTCATGGAGCGGGCGATCAGTCTACTGCTTTGTATGCGCACTATATATCCAAAAAAAATACAACTAGGGAGATTTTAGAAAATGTTACAAATGATATCTATAGTATCTTGCTTGAAAACAAAGCTTATGCAAAATTAGAGAGAAGAAAATTTAGAGCTAAGAACTTAAATAATCTTTAATTAGTATTTCTGCAATTTGTACGGTATTTAAAGCAGCACCTTTTCTTAAATTATCAGAAACACACCAGAAGTTTAAACCATTTGGAATAGTAGGATCTCTTCGAATTCTACTGATATAAACTGGATCTAAGCCTGCAGACTCAATAGGGGTGACATATCCTTCATCAGCCCGATAATCAATCATTTTTAAACCTGGTGATTTTTTAAAAATTTCCCTTACTTGGTCCTCATCATAAGGTTTATTAAATTCAACATTTACTGCTAAAGAATGAGAAACAAAAACTGGAACACGAACACAGGTTGCTGTTAATTCAATGTTTTGATCAAGTATTTTTTTTGTTTCGTTGAACATTTTCCACTCTTCTTTAGTTTGTCCATCCTCTAAGAAAACATCAATGTGCGGGATAACATTAAAAGCAATTTGTTTAGTAAATTTCTCTTTGACGACTGCTTCATTCGCATAAATTGATTTTGTTTGATTAAATAATTCATCAGCAGCTTCCTTGCCAGCCCCTGAAACTGATTGGTAAGTTGAAACAACAATTCTTTTTACATTAAATTGATCGTGTAAAGGTTTAATTGCAACTAGCATCCCCATGGTTGAGCAGTTTGGATTAGCTATGATATTTTTTTTTCTAAAATCTTTTAAGGCCTCTGGATTGACTTCAGCAACCACTAATGGAACATCTGGGTCTGTTCGAAAGTGCGAAGTATTATCGATGACTATACATCCTTGTTTAGCTGCCTTAGGAGCAAACTCATTAGATACTTTTGCTCCAGGAGAAAAAATGGCTATGTCAGTATCTGAAAAATCATATTCGGCTAAATCAGCTACTACTACAGACTTGTTTTCTCCATAATCAATTGTACTTCCTTTAGAGCGGGATGAAGCTAAAGCGATTAAATCAGAGTATTGAATTTCTTTTTCATCGATTATATCTAAGACCTCTCTTCCAACATTTCCAGTCGCTCCGACAACAGCAATTTTAGGTTTTTTTGAAGAAGCCAAGTTAAATTCTTTCTATAATTAAATCACCCATTTTAGAGCAAGAAACAAGTGTTTGGTTTTCATCTGTGTAAATATCTCCTGTTCTATAACCCTCAGAGAGGATTTGTTGAACAGCATTTTCTACTTTATTAGATAATTCAGGTTTATTGAGGTTATATTTCAACATCATTGATAAACTTAAAATAGTAGCAATAGGGTTTGCTTTATCTTGACCAGCAATATCTGGAGCACTTCCATGAACGGGTTCAAAAAGACCATATCTTTTTCCATTTGTTTCTGCCCCTAATGATGCTGATGGTAACATTCCCAGTGACCCAGTTAACATGGCAGCACAGTCACTAAGAAGATCACCAAAAAGGTTATCTGTAACTATTACATCAAATTGTTTTGGGTTTCTAACTAACTGCATGGCACAGTTATCGGCTAACATATTTTCTAGGGTAATATTAGAAAAATCTTTATGAGTTTCTTTTACAACCTCTCTCCAAAGAACACCTGTTTCCATAACATTAGCCTTTTCAACAGAAGTAACTTTATTATTTCTTTTACTAGCTAAATCAACGGCGACTCTGGCAATTCTATTAATTTCGTAGTCATGGTAAACTTGTGTGTCGATCGCTTTTTTACCATTTGATGTATCCTCAATTCCTCGAGGTTGACCGAAATATACACCACCAGTTAATTCTCTTACTATCATTATATCTAAATTATTAACTACATCATTTTTTAAAGTTGAAGCATCAACAAGTGCATCAAAAACAAGGGCAGGTCTCAAATTTGCAAAAAGTTCTAACTCTTTCCTCAAACCTAATAGTCCGGCTTCAGGTCTCTTTGATCTTTCTACATCATCCCACTTAGATCCACCAACTGCTCCCAATAAGATAGCATCAGAGTTTTTTGCTTTTTCTAAGACAGCCTCTGTTAAAGGCTCACCGTTGACATCATAAGAGGCCCCTCCAACTAAATCTTTTTCATAATTGGCATCAAGACCTTGTTCATTTAATTTTTCAATAACTCGGATTGTTTGGTCTGCAACTTCCACACCTATCCCGTCACCAGGTAAAACTAGAATTTTAGAGCTCATTTAATTGTCCTTAAATAACCAAGGTTTTTTATTTTTTTTGTCTTCTTCATAGGCACTAATTTTGTCTTGGTATCCAAGAGTAATGCCTATGTCATCTAATCCCTGCAAAAGTCTATCTTTTCTAAACTCTTCAATTTCAAAATTAATTGAATGATTGCCAGCTTTAACAGTTTGCTCCGGGAGATCGATGCTGAACTCTATTTGATTTGTAGCTGCCATCATTAATTGATCAAGTTGATCAGGACTGACAACAATCGGCAAAATTCCATTTTGAAAGCAATTATTATAAAAAATATCAGCAAAACTTGTTGAAATTACACACTTAATTCCAAAATCTTTAAGAGACCAAGGAGCGTGTTCTCGACTAGAACCACATCCAAAGTTATCTCCTGCTACTAATATTTTAGATTGATCAAAAGGCGATGTATTTAATACGAAATCCTTTATTAGATTTCCATCATTATCATATCTCATCTCATAAAATAAGCTAACCCCAAGACCAGTTCTTTTTATAGTCTTAAGAAATTGCTTCGGGATGATCATATCTGTATCAATATTTACTATTGGTAAAGGGGCTGCGATCCCTTTTAAAGAATTAAACTTATCCATCTTAAGTGAAATCTCTTATATCTGAAATGTTCCCAGTAATAGCGGAAGCTGCCGCAAGTTCTGGGCTCATTAAATGAGTTCTTCCACCTCGACCTTGTCGACCTTCAAAATTTCTATTTGAAGTTGAGGCGCATCTTTCGCCAGGTTTTAATTGATCAGGATTCATACCAAGGCACATAGAGCATCCAGCCTCTCTCCATTCAAAGCCAGCATCTTTTAAAATTATATCTATTCCCTCTTCTTCTGCTTGCTTTTTAACCAAACCTGATCCTGGGACTATCATAGCTTGAACATGTGAAGCGATTTTTTTATCCTTAACAATAGAAGCAACTTTTCTAAGGTCTTCAATTCGACCATTGGTACAAGAGCCAATAAATATTTTATCTAATTTTATATCTGTTATTTTTGTTCCAGGTTTAAGACCCATGTATTCAAGGGATCTCTCAATACTTTTCTTTTTATTTTCTGTTTGAGCACTACTTGGGTTTGGTACCAATCCTTTTACAGATACAACATCTTCAGGACTAGTGCCCCACGTCACCATTGGGTCAATCTCAGAGCTATCAATAACAATTTCATGATCATAGTTAGCATCATTATCTGATGGGAGAGACGACCAGTATTCCAATGCTTGATCCCAATGATCAGCACCTGGAGCATAAGGTCTTCCTTGAATATAGTTGAAAGTTGTTTGATCAGGGCTGATTAAACCAGCACGTGCTCCGGCTTCAATACTCATATTACATATGGTCATTCTTCCCTCCATAGAAAGTCCCATAATAGAGGATCCGGCATATTCGATTACATGTCCAGTTCCACCCGCTGTTCCAATCTTTCCAATTATATATAGGATTAAATCCTTTGAATTGACGCCAAAAGGAAGGTCGCCATTTACTGATATTCTCATGTTTTTAGCGGGGTTTTGAACTATTGTTTGTGTAGCTAATACGTGTTCTACTTCACTTGTGCCAATACCAAAAGCCAGTGCCCCAAATGCTCCATGGGTAGAGGTGTGGCTATCCCCACAGACTATTGTCATTCCAGGTTGGGTAATCCCTTGCTCTGGTCCAATTATATGAACAATACCCTGTCTCTGATCCATTAAATCAAAATATTGTATTCCATGTTCTTTGGTATTTTTTGCTAAAGTTTCAACTTGTATTTTGCTTTGTGGATCCTCAATATTTTGTCTATTTATTGTAGGAACATTATGGTCTGCAACAGCTATGGTTGCTTCTGGTCGATGCACAGGACGATTAGAGATTTTTAATCCTTCAAAGGCTTGGGGACTGGTTACTTCATGGACTAAATGACGATCAATATATAAAAGACTTGTTCCATCTTCTCTTTGACCGACGAGATGCTCAGACCAAATTTTATCAAAAAGTGTTTTTGGGCCTTGGTTGCTCAAGATACTACTTAACTTAGCTTTTAGTTTCAGCCTCTTCTATTTTTTTTTCAGCAGGTATCTCTTCTTTTGGCTCCTCTTTAGCTTTAGAGTCTTCTTGAGGAGATGCTTCCTCTGTTTTGGTCTCTTTAGCAACTTCTACAGGTGCCTCTTCAGTTACAGGAGTTTCGGGTTTTTTTTCTTCAATCTGTTCCTCTATAACTTCTTTGACGTCTTCTATTGAAGATACATATTGTTTATCATCATATGCTCGACCATCTGTTCTCTCAGCAATTCTTGCTTTTTTACCAGATAGGCCTCTGAGGTAATATAATTTTGCCCTTCTAACATCTCCAACTTTGATACGTTCAATTGAGTCAATAACGTTACTGTATAGTGGAAAAACTCTTTCTACGCCCTCACCACTAGAAATTTTTCTAACAGTGAAAGATGAGTTAAGGCCATTATTTTTTTTACCGATACATACGCCTTGGAATGCCTGAACTCTTTCTTTGTTTCCCTCTTTAATTTTTACATTAACTTTTACTGTGTCACCGGGTGCGAAATCTGAAACTTTTGAGCTTTTTAAAATTTGCTGTATTTGTGATTGTTCGTAATTTTTAATTATTTCATTCATTGTGTGCTCCATCCAATACTAATTTGTGGGTGGTATTAGAGCGCCATATTCTACTCATTTTTGTTTTTTTTTAAATACTTTTTAAATAAATCTGGCCTGTTTTTTTCAGTATTTTCCTTTGAATTCTGGTGTTTCCATAAATCTATATCCGCATGATTACCACTTAAAAGAACAGTTGGGACTTCTATGTCTGTATGGTCAGGAGCTACCCATGGGTTTGGTCTTGTATATTGATCGTGTTCAACTAGTTCATTTTGAAAAGACTCATTAGAGTGAGTATCTTCGTTACCTAAGACACCAGGTTGTAATCTCATAAATGCCTCAATAAACAATAACGATGCCACTTCACCTCCATTTAAAATGACATCACTAACTGAGATCTCTTGGAATTCATAATAGTTAATCACTCTTTGGTCTATTCCCTCATATCTACCATTTAATAAAATAAAATTTTGATTTGACTTATTTTGAATTAAATCAATTTGAGAAAAATTTTTACCTTTTGCAGAAAAACAAATCTTTGTAAAGGTATCTAGCTCATCCTTATTAAAGTTTGCCTCAATAGCTTTAGAAATTATATCTGGTCTTAAAATCATCCCAGCGCCGCCGCTAAATGGTTTATCATCTACAGAGTTAGCAGACAGATCACTATAGTCTCTTATATTGATAGTATTGATTTTAAAATGATTTTTTAAAAGAGCCTTGCCTAGCAAACCATGTTGTAAAATACCAGGGAAAGCGTCTGGGAATAAAGTGAGGATATTAAATGTGATCATTAATTTTTAATTATTATTTTTTTTTCTTTGATGTTTACCAAAGGAAAGTTTTGTTCAGTGAATCTAAAAAATTCTTTTTTCATGCTCTTCGTAAAATATATTTCCAGTAAGTCTCCTGCTCCAAAATTCACGACTGAAGATACTTCACCTACTTTCTGGTCTTTATTATCCATTACATCTAATCCCTCTAAATCATGAAAGTAATATTCATTACCTTTTACAGGTGATAATTGTTCTTTTTTTAAAAAAATTTTTTCATTAACAAACTTTTCAATATCCGTCCTATTGTTTATCTCATTGATTGTTATAAGTGGGCTTTTTTTATCGAAAGAGACGAGTTTTAATTCAATAATTTTTTCGTCGTCTAAATAAAATTCTTTAAACTGATTTACATCACGATCATCATTTAAAAAACTGTGAAACCTTAGCAGACCCTTAGTTCCTTTTGGTCTGCCAATTACGCCAACTTGAATGAAATTTTTGTTAAAGGAAGTCACAAGAAAATTATTCTTTAGGTTCCTCTTTATTATCGTCAGTTTTGTCTTCAGCAGCCTCGGTTGAAACCTCCTCTGCTTTAGGTTCTTCCACTTCAGGGGCTTCTTCTTTCTTCTCCTCAGGCTCTGGTGTTTCTTCTGATTTTACCTCTTGTTCAGCTGGTTTTTCAGTTGCAGCTTCTTCAACAGGAGATTGCTCATCTGCAGTGGATGTCTCTTCAGCAGGTTTTTCTGCTTCTACTTTTGCCGCTTCTTCAGCAGCTTTTGCATCCTCAGCTGCTTTTAATGCCGCTTCCTCTTTAGACTTAACTCTTTCCTGAGCTTTTGCCTTTGGTAAATGTTTTTTCGTCTTATCAGTTATTTTTGGGGCTTCCATCATTCCTAATTCAAAGAGAATTTTTTGAACTCTTTCTGTTGGTAATGCTCCTACTTTTAACCAGTGCTCAGCTCTTTCTTTGCTTAGCATAACTCTTTCTTTGTGATCCTTCGGCACCATTGGATTAAAGTTACCTATTTTTTCAATGAAATTACCATCTCTAGGTGCTCTTTCGTCAGCCACCACTATTCTGTAAAAAGGTCTTTTCTTTGAACCCCCTCTTGCTAGTCTTATTTTAGTCGCCATGATCTCTCCCTTCTATATTTAATCAATCGTTGGCATTTGGTTTCCGCCTAATAAACTTTTAATTTTATTTGCAAAACCCGGTTTTTGAGCTTGTTTCATAAGTTTTTTAGTTTGCTCAAATTGTTTGAGAAGCCTATTGACTTCATGTACTTGTCTTCCAGACCCAGTTGCTATTCTTCTTTTTCTTGAAGCCTTTAGTAAGTCGGGGTCAACTCTTTCATCTTTAGTCATTGAACAAATAATTGCTATTTGATGATCAATAACTTTTTCGTCAAAATCTCCACTTTCCATCATATTTTTAATTTTGCTTACACCTGGCATATGTGACATCAGTCCAGACATACCTCCCATTTTTTTCATTTGTGAAAATTGCTTCAAAAGATCATTCATATTAAATTTCCCACTCAACATCTGGGACTGTAGACTTTCCATTTCTTTTTCATCAAAGTCTTTCTGTGCCTTTTCAACTAGTGATACAACGTCTCCCATGCCAAGTATTCTTGAAGCAATTCTCTCTGGGTGGAAAACTTCAAAATCTTCAATGTTTTCTCCAGATCCAAAGAAACGAATAGGCAAACCTGTTTGATATTTTGCTGAGAGCGCAACTCCTCCTCTTGGGTCTGCGTCCAGTCTTGTTAAGATAAATCCCGTAAGTGGGGCAGTGGAGTTGAAAGACTCTACAACACTTAAAGCTTGCTGACCCATCATAGAATCTAATACAAGTAAGTTTTCTTGTGGTTTTGCGATATCGTGAATAGTTTTAAGTTCTAAAAGTAATTCCTCATCTGTACTGATACGACCAGAGGTATCGATTATAAGAATATCTGATAAAAGTTTATTGCTTTGTTCCAATGCATTATTGACAATATCTTTTATGTTTTGGTTAACTGGTTCAATAAATTGAATATTATTTTTCTGAGATAAAATACGTAGTTGTTCAATCGCTGCGGGTCTTCTTAAGTCTGTTGATACTAGTGCTACAGATTTATTGAGAGAATTTTGACAGTAATGCGCAAGCTTTGCAATCGATGTTGTTTTACCTGCACCCTGCAAACCGCACATTAAAAAGATTGAGGGTTTGTTTTTAAAATTTAGTTCACTGCTTTGTGTGCCAAGAATTTCTGTAAGCTCATCACTAACAATTTTAATAACCTGTTGTCCTGGCTGAACATTTTCAATTACCTTTTGGCCAAGCGCTTTGTCTTGAATTTTTTTAATTAGATCTTTAGATACTCTTAGAGAAACATCTGCTTCTAATAGAGCCACTCTCACTTCACGTAAAGTTAACTCTAAATCTTTTTCAGTAATAGCACCTTTATTTGAGAGGCCTTGAAAAATTCCAGTTATTTTATTTGTTATATTTTCTAGCATCTAAAAAATAAAAAAAATCGGCGAATGATACTCATCGGCCGACTAATTTTTCCTTTATTAAGTGAAGTTTTTATATCACTATAGCGGGTCTATGAAAATACCTTTTATGAAAGCTCATGGGGCAGGAAATGACTTTGTAATAATAGATAAAAACGTTGATTTAATTAGAAAATCAAAGAAAATTATTAAAAAACTATGTGACAGACGATTTGGCATAGGCTGTGATCAATTGATTTTATTGAAAAAAGTTGGAGCGTACCATCAAGTTGCTTTTTATAATTCAGATGGCTCACTTGGAAAAAATTGTGGCAATGGGCTGCGTTGTGTCTATAAATTTTTAGTTGAAGAAAAGAAAATTAAAAACGTAATTATCAAAAGTCATAAATTTATCCATCAAGGTAAAAAAACTGAAAAAGAATACAAAATCAATGTTGGAGAAGTAACTTTAGATTGGCAGAAAATACCCTTATCAAAAAAAATGGACACCCAAGGTATTCATATTAAAGGTATTAAAATACCTGGATTAGTAAAAATAATGACAGCAAATATTGGCAATCCTCATTGTGTGGTGTTAGTGAAAAATTTAGTATCAATTAATTTAAATCATCTAGGACCTTTGCTTGTAAAAAATAAAATTTTCCCTGATCAGGCAAATATTACTTTTGTTCAGGTACTCAATAAATCTAAAATCAAAGTATTATTTTGGGAAAGGGGTGGCGGGCATACGCTTGCCTGTGGTTCAGGAACGTGTGCGACAGCATTTGTTTTAAACTATAACGATATTGTATCCTCTAAAATTGAAATAATTACAGAACAATCAAAGTTAAAAACAGAAATTCAAGATAAGATGGTATATCTTCAAGGTCCAGCTGAATTAGTTTATAAATCAACCATTAATATATAAATGTCTAGGGTAGTTAATTTTGGATGTCGGCTAAATAATTTTGAAGGAAAGAAAATTGAGGAATTACTATCTAATAATAATGAAAATATAATTGTTATAAATTCATGTGCAGTTACAAATGAAACTGAAAGACAAGTAAGACAAACTATTAGAAGAATTAAAAAAGAAAATCCTTATAAAAAAATTGTAATGACAGGGTGCGCCGCTCAAATATCACCTGATAAATATTCATCAATGAGTGAAGTTGATAAAGTTATTGATAATATTAGTAAGCTAAAATCAGAAACCTGGATATCTTTGTCTAATGAAGAGTCCAAAATTGATTTTAAAGAGGACATCTTTGATTCACCTCAAGACATCCGCCCATCTTTAGATATTAATAATCTTAGCATCAGAGAAAGCCTTGTAATTCAACAAGGTTGTAATCATAGATGTACGTTTTGTATTATTCCTTTTGGAAGGGGTAATAATAGGAGCTTTGATCCTTTTTACTTAATTGACGAAGTTGAAAGAGTTGTCGAGAACGGAGTCAAAGAAATAGTTTTGACAGGAGTAGATATATCTGACTATGGGAGTGATTTTGAGCACCGATATAGCATGAGCAATTTAATTTTAGATATTTTAGATAAAACTAAATTACAACGTCTACGTCTATCTTCAATAGACTGTGTAGAGATTGATGAGCAATTTGATGAAGTATTGAAAGATCAAAGAGTGATGCCTCATCTTCACCTCAGTATTCAATCTGGTGATGACATGATACTTAAAAGAATGAAAAGAAGACATAACGCAAAAGATGTATCTGAATTTGTTCAGCATTGTAAAAAAATTAGAGAAGATGTTTCATTTGGTGCAGATATAATCGCTGGATTTCCTACAGAAACAGATGAAATGTTTGACAATAC
>CABYSX010000002.1 GCA_902521795.1 uncultured Alphaproteobacteria bacterium | reverse complement strand
TTATTATATTAAACAACATAATCCTTTTCTCTTTTCTTTTTGCTAACAAAGGCATTGAAAATAAAGTATCAATTGATTTTGTTAAACAAGTAGAAAATATTATAACAATCAAATTAATATAATTTGAAAATGTATTATCAAAAATAATATTTAAAATATTAGTATGATATAAAAATAATGTTAAAGATAATTGTATCAGAAGAGTTAAATTTAATATCGGAAGAACAATATTTTTATAATAATTAACTTTTTCATTATTTGCTCGTTTATTAAATATAATATTTATCTTTGGATTGGTTAATTGTTCAAACCAATAAATTGGCATATATGCAATATTTGATAACATAATAGCTATACTCATATATGTAATAATTTTTGAAAAACTAGTATTAGCTATTATTATTATTAAATACTCAAATGTCGAAAAATAAACAACTAGAGTTGCTATAAATATATAAAAAGAGCTTAGAAGATATTTTTTAAAAAAAAACTTGTTTGGCAATCTGAGTAAAATATTTTCTTTTATTTTAAAAAAAAATATTAATCCAACTAATAAATATGAAATTGCAATAATGAATAAAATATCCAAAAGATTATTACTTTGATTAATACTAAAATATATAACTATACATATAAAAAAAAATAATTTTTCTAAAATTATTATCATACAATATGAATTAATTTCATTTTTAATTCTAAATGTATTTTTCGAAATGATTGATATCACTTGACCTAAGGTAAAAATTATTAGTAGCCAAAAAAATTCAAATATGTCGATTATTTTTTCTGTAATTAAATTTTTAGATATTATCAACAATAAAAAATAAATAATTATTGAAATTAATATTGAGACTATTGACTCATTTAAATTTCTTTTGTTTTCATACTCAAGAGTTCCCTCTCTAATAAAAAAAGGATTTATCCAACAAGTTGCAAATATTATTAAAGTATTCCCAATAGTTAAAAAATATACTATTTCAGAGTAAAGCTGTGAGCCAATGTATTTTATTAATATAATTGTAGTTAATATTGATATTACTTGTTGAAAGATATTTGATATTGCTATTTTCTGATAATTGTATGTAATTTTCATAAGTATTTGCTCAATTATTTATAATTTTATATGAATATCAAAATAATAAATTATTAAATATAATGATACACATAGTAATTTATTATTTGTTAAACAAATGATTAAATCTAAAATAGTTTTAAAAAAAAAACCTTTAAAAATTTATAAAAATATACATTTCTTTCAAGATGATGATTACTACACTGATACTTTTGGATTACAGTGGAACGAATTTATCAAGACCCAAATCGATAATATTAATCATTCTAATTCATATGACAGGTTCTTTAATGAAACGGGCTTAAAAAATACTCAATTTAGAAATAAAAAAGTTCTTGAAGTAGGTTCAGGAGCAGGCAGATTTACAAATGTTTTAATGAAACATACCTCTGCTGAAGTTCATTCTGTTGACTCATCAGACTCCGTATTTGCAAATCTTAAAAATAATATCGAGTATAATAAAAAAAGACTTAATATATATAAAGCAACTGTATATGATTTGCCATTTGAGGAAGGACAATTTGATATTGTAATTTGTTTTGGAGTTATACAACACACACCTAATGTAAAAAAAACTATTGATAATTTATGCAAACAAGTAAAACCAAGTGGATTAATAATAGTTGATTTTTATCCTTATAATGGTTTTTGGACATTAATTTCTGCTAAATATATATTAAGACCAATAACAAAAAGATTAAGATATGAAACAGTAAAATCTTTTTACAAAAAACACATAAAAAAATTAATTAAAATCTATTATTTTTTTGAAAAATATAAATTAAACATTTTTAATAGATTTATTCCAATAGCAGATATTTCAAATACAATTCCAAAAAATATTGGTAAAGAACTTTTAGAGGAAATGGTTTTATTGGACACTATTGACATATATACGCCAAAATATGACCAACCACAAAAAGTAAAAAAAATTAAAAGTATGATAGAGTCTAACAATTTTAATATTTTATTTGCCGGAAAAATAAATTATTTAAATTTTACTTCAACTGTAGTACGAGGAAAAAAATATTAAAAAAAAAATTTTATATATCACTTATGATGGTCTTACCGATAAGTTGGGTAATTCACAAATTATTCCCTATATATTAGGATTAAATAATAACAAATTTTATAAATTTACGATTATTTCTTTCGAAAAAAAAAAAATACCAAATTCTTTAAAAGAGCTTATATCTAAAAATGATATCAAATGGTATAAACTCGGATTCACTCCTAAATATTTTTTTCTATTAAAATTTTTAGATTTAATCAAAATAATTATTTTCCCATTACTAATAATTATTTTTTACAAAATTGATTTAGTGCACTGCAGAGGACAATTACCAGCACTCCCAGGTATTATAGCTAAGAAATTATTAAAAAAAAAATTTATATTTGATTGTCGAGGATTATGGGCTGATGAAAGATTAGACAATAAAAGTTGGAATAAAGAAAAGTTTATACACAATTTAACCTATATTTTTTTTAAAAAAATAGAAAAAATATTATTTAGCTTTTCAGATCATAATATAGTTTTGACAACAAAAGTAAGAGATTTCTTAATTAAGGATAATAAATATAATAAAAAAGATTTCACTATCATACCTTGTAGTGCTAATTTTAACCATTTTAATATTCTTGGTTCCACACAAATTATAAATAAAAAGAAAAAGCTAGGTATTAACAATTATGATTTTATAATAGGATATTTTGGTTCAATTTCTAATATTTATCATCCAGATCAAATGATAAAATTTTTTCAATTTTGTAAAAATATTAAAAAAAATACTATTATTTTATTTTTTAGTGATAATTTTGAGTATTTAAAAAATAATTCAATAAATTTTAATGATTTAGATGACAAAGATTACCTATTAATTAATTCAAATTATAAAGATCTTCCAATTCATTATAATATTTGTGATTTAACATTATCATTTGTGAAAAATACAGATGCAAGAAAAGCATCTTCTCCTACTAAAATTGGAGAGTCTTTAGCTTGTGGTGTTCCTGTTTTAAGTAATAGAGGAATTGGGGATTTAGATACACATTTAAACTTTAATAATATAAGTATTATCGATGTAAACAAGGATGAAGAATTAAAAAAAATATCCATGTTAATAAAAAAATTTAAAAGTTTAAACAGACATAAAATCAGAAATATTGGTAAAAAATATTATGATTTAGATACTGCAATTATGAAATATGAGGAAATTTATAAAAAATTATTTTCTAATAATTCATTCATATGAACATTCTTATTTTTAATGGTGGAAGAGGTGCGAATACAATTATTAAAAGTTTAAAAAAAATTAAAGATGCAAATATTACTTCTGTTGTAAATGCTTATGATGATGGAAAATCAACTGGAGAAATAAGAAAATTCTTCGATATGTTAGGTCCATCAGATATTAGAAAAGTCCAAACATCTTTTTTAGAGGTTAATGATACTAACATAATAGATCTTTTTAATTATAGGTTTGGTAAAAATATGACAAACCAAAAAGCTCTAAATTTTTTTGATAACTTTGAAAATGAGGTCTTTAATAGATTTAAATTAAATCAAAATGTAATTAATGAGCTTACTAAATATAAAAATAGTTTTTTAAGTAATTTTATTGAAAAAAAAATCGACCTCAAAAAAAAATTTAACTTCAACGATTGCTCTTTAATGAATTGTTTGTATGCGGGTAGTTATAAAATAAATAACTGCGATCTTATATTAACTATTGAAAAATTTAAAAAATTATTTGAAATAAAACACGAAGTATTACCTAATAGTACAGATAATTTAAAAATGGTAGCTCTCAGAGAGAATGGACAAATTTTATTTACTGAATCAGAAATAGTAAATTTAAGATCTAATTTTCTAATTTACAGAATATTTTTGATTAATAATAAAATTAATTTAGATAAAAATAAAATTAATGCTTTAAACTTTGCTAATAAATTTAAATTTTTAAAAGATATTCATATAAATCCTAGTATTAACGATCAATTAGAGAAAAAAATAGAATTAGCTGATATAATAATTTATTCACCTGGAACCCAACATTCGTCTCTTTTACCTACTTATTTGACTAAAAATATTGGTAAATTAATTGCTAAAAATCAAAATGCTTTAAAAGTATTTATTACTAACATAGGCGCTGATTACGAAAATCCAGTCTATATTGCATCAGATTATATGGTAAATGCATTTAAATATTTAGGACAATCATCAGGTAATAAATATAGTTATAAAAGTTACTTTAATTTTATCATAATTAATCACAATAATAAAATTGATGATAACAAAGTTCATTTTGATAAAGAAAATTTTAATAAATTTAATATTAAATTAATTGCTAAAGATTTTGAGGATAAAAACAAAGGTGGATATCACGATGGTGATCTTATTTCTAAAACAATATTAAAGGAATTTGGAAACATAAATTGAGAATTCTTACAGCCTTAATTACTTTTAATCGATTAGATCTTTTAAAAAGATGTTTAAAAGCGATAGAGAACCAAACTTTTAAAAATAATGATATTTTAGTAATTAATAATTCAAGTACTGACGGCACAGAGATATATTTAAAAAATAAAAATATTAATTTCATTACTCAACCAAACTATGGCTCTGCATCAGGTTGGTATAGTTGTATCGAGTACGCAATGAAAAATAACTATAATTATATCTGGCTAATGGACGATGATGGTTTTCCAGACTCATCAGCTCTAGAAAAATTGAAAGAGAGATTTGATCAAAAAAAAAACATAATTTGCATCTCATCAGTTGTCGTAAATGAAAAAAAAACAAATGAATTAGTATTCCCTTTGCCTATTTTAAATAAATCTGGTCAACCTGTAATTTTTAGTCGACAACGAAAATTTTACTTTTTAGATAGTTTAATAAATAAAGGTTTTTCATTTTACCCTTATGCACAATTATTTAATGGATCTTTAATTTCAATTGAAAACTTAAAAATTGTTGGAAATGTGAATAAAAATTATTTTATATATGGCGAAGAAGTTGATTTTTTTTGGAGAATGAAAAAAATTGGTATTGTTGAAACTAGATTAGATGCATACCATTATCATCCAAGCGTAAGTAGAAGAAAATACTCAGATATTAAAATTTATTATTATATCAAAAACACCATTATCAATAATTATAAATATCTGTCTAATATAAAAACAAGAAATTTAATGATTTTTATAATTATACTTTTTAGAGTGTACTCAAGAAATGGTTTTATTTACATAATATCCTTATTATTTGGCACAAAAAGTAAATTTTTTTATAAAGCTTTTTTTAGAGGATTTAAAAAAAAACTATTAATTGATCATGAGTCGTAAATTCAAATTACTAATTCCTGCCGCTGGAAAAGCTAGTAGATTGAATATAAATTATCCAAAATCATTGATCAAAATCGGTTTGAAAACAATAATTGAGTTACAATTTGAATTATTTTCATTTATTGATAATTATCCTACAATTATAATCAATAAAGAATATCAATATCTTTTAGATAATTATATTAAACAAAAAAAATTTAATGCTGAGTTAGTTATACAAGAGTCTCAAAATGGAATGGGAGATGCGGTTCTAAACTTTAAAAAATCTAAATTTTATGATGACACAAGTGATATTATACTTATTTGGAGTGATATTCCTTATTTAAAAAAAAATACAATTATTCAAACCATTGAAAGTCATATTAATGATGGCAATGATTTTACTTTTCCTACGATTATCACTACGAATCCATACACATTGATAAAAAGAGATAGGTATCAAAACGTATCTGAGATAATTGAAAGTCGTGAAATAAATAATATTTTTAAAAATAAAGCTGAAAGAGAAATTGGTTTTTTTATATTTAAAAAAAAAATAATATTTGAGTTACTCTCTAAAAATTTACAAAATAAATATAATAAATTTACAAAAGAACATAGTTTTTTATATATTATCAAACATTTAGTTGATGCAGGATGTAAAGTATCAGGTTTACCTATAGCATCAGAAGTGGAAACATTCTCTATAAATACAAAAGCAGATATGCAAAATTTAAAGTATTTCTGAAGTATGTCAGTTTATATTATTTTTTACCTATTTATTATGTTTTTTGCAGTCTTTCATCAACATAATTTAATATCATTTAATAAAAAAAAAATTTTTTATAAATTTTTTTTTATATTTGTATTATCAATTTATATAGGGCTCAGAGACTCCATTGGAGGTGATTGGGGAAACTATTACAATAGTTACTTCTTACCTAAGATAGATTTGAGTTTAAAGAATTATTTAAAATTATATATATTTGAAAAAGATCCTTTATTTCATCTTATCAATTACATCGTAGCAAATATTTATCCCTCTTATTATTTAACAAATTTTATTTTTGCAGTATTATTTTCTTTTTGTTTGGTACACTTTGCATTCTCATTAGAGAAACCTTTTTTTGCCCTATTAATTAGTACTCCTGTTTTAATTACGATAGTAGCCATGGGATTTCACAGGCAAGCATTATCTGTAGCTTTTTTCATGATAGGTTTAATTTATTTGAACAAAAATAATTTGATAAAGTATAGTCTTTATGTCTTTTTGGGGTGTTTATTTCACTACACAGGAGTGTTTCTTTTTTTTTTCGGCCTATTCACAAATAGAAAAATTAACATCAAAAATTTAATACTCATAAGTTCAATATTTGCTTTAATCATTTATTTTCTTATAGGTTTTGAATTAGTAATGAGTACTCTTGGTCATTACTTAGATGCTTACAATTCTGCAGGGGCTTTATTGAGGGTTTTTATGAGTCTTTTTCCATGTTTAATATTTTTATTATTTTGTGAAAATTATAATTTTCATTTCAATAATAATTTACTTAGAGGTTTTTCTTATTTTGCAATTGCACTTTTAATTTTATTAATTTTTCTAGATTCCTCAGCAATGATAGATCGTTTCGCCATTTATTTAATTCCTATTCAAATGATTATTTGGACAAATTTTATTGATATATTTGAAAAAAAAACAAATAGTAATAATTTTATTTTCTATATAATTTGCCTAGTATATTTTTTAGCCTTAATGGTTTGGCTGCACTTTGGTGATTATTCAATTTGGTGGCTACCATACAAGAATATAATTATAACTTATCTAATTGCTATCTTTAATTAATTTGAAATTTTCTTTGACAAAAATAATTCCAGAGGCAAATATTGGGCAAAAAATTAACAATAAAATTAAAAAAGAGTTTGAAAATTTTGGTAATTTAACCAAATTTGTATTTGAAAATGTAAATATATTTTCTCCATTCTCAAATTTATTAAGTAAATCATTTAAATAAAAAATATTTCCTACAAAAAAATCATCTTTTTGAAAATTATACTTTGGATCATTTATTATATTTTGTATCATCTTTAATTTATTCACATTTTTTTCGTAAATATTTTTTGATATTTTTTCATTTGATGATCTTACAAATTGTTCTATAAGTTTTAGATCTCCTACATTATCTCCTTTTAACTGCAAATTATTTTTAAATATTTTAAAATCTATGTAACTTTTATAATCTTCGAGTAACTTATTTATATATATGTCATATCTACATGGAATTTTATCAGATATTAAACATTTGACACTTTGGTGCTCTATTTCAACGTAATTCTGTGTAAAAACAATTTCATAGATATACTCATCCTTTGATTGATAGAAAGTTATAAAAGCGATAAAAATAGGTATAATAGTTAAAATTAGAAATAAAATTAAATTTTTATAAATAATTGATAAAAGATAAAAAAAATTTAAATCTTGTTTTTTTTGGATTTTAACATTTTTTGACATTTTTTAACTTATATATAATTATATTAATAAATTAATATAATATTGTATATATTATGCATGAAAAGTTTATTAGATATTTCAGACCTCAATAAAAAAGATATTGAAGATATTTTTTCCTTTACCGATGATTTAGTCAATAATTCGAACGACAAAATTCTCAATAACAAATGTATAGGTTTAATATTTGAAAAATATTCAACTAGAACAAGAATTTCTTTTCAAGTTGGTATTAGCCAATTAGGAGGAAATTTCATAGATATAGATTTTGAAAAGTTAAATTTTAAAAGAAATGAAACATTCGAAGATACTTTTAAAATGTTTAATATCTATTTAGACGGTATCGTTTATAGAACAGATAGTCACAAAAAATTAGAAAAAGCTGTATCTTATTTTAAAAATCCAATTATTAATGGATTATCCGAAAAGTCTCATCCATGTCAGATAATCTCTGATATTTACACTTTAAGGAAACATTTTATTTCTTTAGATAATTTAGAAATCTCTTGGTTTGGAGACATGAATAATGTTTTATTCAGTTATTTAGAGTTCATCCAAATTTTTCCTGAAATTAAGTTTAATATTTTTACTGATAAAGAAATTTATAATGAAAAAATTAGTTTTTTTCCAAAAAATGATATAGCTAATTTCTATTTTGATTTAGATGATAGAGTAATTAGTAATTCAAACTGTATCATGACTGATGTTTATGAGTCTATGAATGACAAAGCAAATAATAACAAAAAAATTTTATTAAATAAGTTCCAAGTTAACGAAGGCCTTATGAATAAAACAAAAGATAATTGTGTTTTTGCACATTGTTTACCTGCCAATATAGGTAATGAAGTAACAAAAGAAGTCATAGAAAGCGAAAAATCTATTGTTTTAGATCAAGCTAAAAATAGGATGATTGCCCAAAAAGGCATTCTTAAATGGTTATTTATATAAACATAAATGTCCCTAGAGATTTTATTAAGAAATTTAAATTATAAAAATTTTTTTTTATTAATTTTTAGTTTTTTTCCTTTTTTATTTTTATTTGGTCCTGCCTTAAATAATTTATTAAGCGTAATTATTGCAATTTACGGAATTTATCTAATTTTTTATAATAAATATTTGTTCTTAATTAAAAATAAATACATGATTATTTTTCTTCTATTCATTTGTATATTGTTTTTAACAAGTTTTTTTTCTATTAATTTGAGATTATCTTTTAATGCTACTTTATTATATGCTCCTTATTATTTTTATTTTCTAGCTGGTATTTTTATATTTAGCAAATTTAGAAATGAAAATTTCGTATTTCTATATTGGTCTATATGTTTTTCAATAATAATTTTACTTTTATTTGTAATTTACGAAGCTATATCCGGCCCTATGCCTACGACTGACATAGCCTATCATGGATTTTATGACCCATATGTAGAGGGTTTTAAAGGGGTATTTATATATAAAATTCTTGGTATTTATTTAATTAAAATTTATCCATTATTTTTCGGATTAAGTCTTTCAATATATAAAAGAGTAAATATTATAACTTTAATAATTCTTATTATTTCAGCAATTCTCATAGTTTTAAGCTTTCACAGAACTTCTACTTTTATGTTTATTTTTATGAATTTTTTGATCTTATTTGCTTATAGAGACTACTGGAAAAAAATTTTTAAAATTTCATTAATTTTTATACCTTCATTTTTCTTAATTCTGTTTTTAACTCCAAATATTAGTGAAAAATTAATAGGCAAGACCGTAGATCAATTATTTGAAAATAATAAATTTCAAATATACCCTAATCATTATATCGGACATTATAAAACTGCATTAAATATGATTGAGAAAAATCTTATTACTGGTGTCGGAACTGATAGTTTTAGTATAAATTGCTCTGCAAAAGAATTTGTTTATTCTTACGATAGTTTTATAGATGAGGATAGTAATAATATTATTTATTTAAACTCTTGTTCTACTCATCCACATAACTTTTATCTTCAAATTTTTTCGGAAAATGGTGTTTTTGCTTTTACCATCTTACTTTTATTTTACTTTTTTATTTTAAAAGAGTTTAAGTTAATAGTTTTAAGTAAAAAATATTATTCAGATCACCTATATAAGTTTTGTATAATTTCAACAATTTGTATATATTTCCCATTTGCTCCTAGTGTAAGTTTTTATAATACATATTTGAGTTCATTAAATTATTTTTCGGTAATTTTTATTATTTTTTATAATTTAAAGTTTAAATATAATCTATTTAAATTATGATTTTATAAAAATGGTATCTATTTCTTTTAATTTAACGACATTTTATAAAAATTTACTATTAATTGCCTTAATATTTTTTATGGGTATTGGCTTTGCTAATTCTGAAAAAATTAAATCAAAATTGTTATCCTTGGAAGTTTCATATTTTGATACTGTCACTAAATCATTGATAATTGATGAAACTTTTCCTGATGATTTTAAAAGTAAGTTAAATTATTGGTTTAATAATAGAGTCAAAGTTAATGGTGTTGAGGGTAATATGATGTTTTATACCTCTAATTATATTCAAAAGATTACAAATATATCTGAGGGCAAAAGGGTTGAAATCTCATTTAATTTTAGGGTAATTTTAGAGAAACCTACCTTATCTCAAAAAAAACAAATTAAAGGAAAAGTAAACTCTTTTGGATCTATTACCGGTACATTTAGCCTTAAAGACTTTGATGAAATTATTACAAACACTCAATTCGATGTAATTAGTAGACTTAGTAAAGAATTGAAATCAGTAAATTAATCTCTCCAAAAAGCTGGAAAAAAAATAATTAAAATAGTTAACATTTCTAATCTTCCTAAAAACATAGTTAAAATTAAAATAAACTTTGAGTAACCATTGAGCACATTATAATTACCTTCAGGGCCTATAAGCTCGCCTAGGCCAGGTCCAACATTAGATATTGCTGATGCTGCTGCTGAAATACAGGTAATAAAGTCTAAACCAGTAAAAGATAAAAACAATGCCGATAAAGCAAATGTGAAAATATATAAAAAGAAAAAACTCATGACTGAGTCATAAGTAGTATCTGGTATTTTTTTTCCATTAAAATGGCTAACGCTTACGGCGTGAGGTTGTAGCATTTTTTTTAGATGAAGATTTAAATATTTAAATAAAATTTGAAAACGAAATATCTTCAATCCACCAGTTGTTGAACCGGCACATCCTCCAATAAACATCAGTAAAAGAAATAAAACTGAAGCATAATTTCCCCAATCTTCAAAATTTTCGCTAATATAGCCTGTGCCTGAAATTATTGAAATTGTATTAAATGAAATAACTAGAACCTTATCAAAAATAGACCCAAATAAGTACTTTTCCGCAAGAAAATAAATAATTACGATAGATAAAAATAAAATTAAAAGGAAAACTTTTACCTGTTGATCTTTAAAAATAGTATTAATATTTTTTAAATTAATTTGAGCAAGAACCAGAAAAGGAAAACTTCCCAATATCATAAATATAATTGCTACTAAAAGTATGGAATTACTTTGAAAATAGCCAAAAGACTCGTTGTGAGTTGAAAATCCGCCTGTTGAAATTGTAGTAAAACTATGAGCAAGAGCATCAAATAAACTCATTCCATTAATTGAATATAAAAAAAATAAAAAAAATGTAAGAGCTGTGTAAATGAATATTATTTTTTTTACAACAGAAGAAATTTTTGGAAGAAATTTTTCATAAGGATCATCGCCTTCCAAGTGAAAGAGTTGCATTCCACCTACTTTTAAAAAAGGAAGAACAAAAAGAGCAATTACAACAATTCCAATTCCTCCTAACCATTGTAATAGAGCTCTCCAAATAAGTATTCCTTTCGGTAGCTCATCTAGGCTATTAAGAGTAGTAGCACCAGTAGTAGTAATACCACTCATTGACTCAAAAATAGCATCAATAATGCTCAGATCAGATTGAGTATAAATAAATGGAACAGCGCACAGGATGGACATCAATAACCATGATAGTATTGTCATTACAAATGCATCTCTGATAGTCAAATTAAATTCTACATTTCGATTTGTAATAACTAAAGACCCTCCAATTATAACATATAAAAGTATTGGAACGACATAAGACTGCCATGACTCAGTTTTATAAATTATCTCTGTAATAAGTGGTAAAAAAAGTAAAAAACCAACAGCACATACTACAGATCCAACAACAAAAGCTATAGGTTTTAGATTTAACATAGATTTTTATATTAGTGAAAATTTTTTTTGTTATAAGGGCTGTCAAGAGAGAAAGCTGGGATATCAACTTTAAGTTGCTTACCATCATCTAAAGACATTAAGTAGAATCCTTGCATAATACCATTGGTGGTTTTAAGAGGTGTTCCGCTGGTATATTCAAAGCTTTGCCCAGGTTTCAGTACAGGAAATTCTCCAACTACTCCCTCACCTTGAACATTTATAATTTTTCCATTACCATCAATAATAACCCAATTTCTGTGGTTAAGTTTCATTGTTTCAGTACTAGCATTTCTGATATTGACTTGGTATGCCCAAACATAATGACTTTCATTAGGCGATGATTGATCCTCTAAAAAATATGGGGTAACAGTTACAGTAATCCCAAAGGTTGTTTTTGAGTACATAAGCGTAATATATCCCATTTAGTGGATATGTAGAGTAAATTTTGGCTTATTAAAATAATCCTTGAATTAAGCCATATTCATCTAACATAATAGAATTAGCACTCGGGACTCTGGGTAATCCTGGCATAGTCATTATGGCTCCAGTTACCACCACTATGAATCCAGCACCTGCAGAAAGCCTTACCTCCCTAACAGGTACGGTAAAACCATTTGGAGCACCCCTTAAAGATGGGTTAGTTGAAAAACTATATTGCGTTTTAGCAATACAAATTGGAAGTTCTCCATAACCACTCTCTTCAAAAACTTTAAGCTGATCACTTACAGATTTATCAATTACAATGTCATCTGCCCTGTATATTTTTTGAGCTACAGAGCGAATTTTTTCCTCTAATGATATGTTGTCCTCATATATAAACTTAAATTTTGATGGATCACTAGACTCACTAATTTTTACAACTTCTTCTGCTAATTCTAAAGTACCATCACTACCATTAGCCCAATGAGAACAAAGGACCGCTTTTATTCCCAATTTTTCACAACCATCAGAGATAATTTTACTTTCTGCTTCAGTATCAAGTGTAAAACTATTAATAGCCACAATCGGTTTAAGTCCAAAAGATTGAATATTTTCAATATGTCTCTGTAAATTCTCAAAACCCTTTTCAACTGCAGAGACATTTTCATTATTAAGATCACCTTTTTCAACACCACCATGAGATTTTAACGCTCTTACTGTAGCAACAATAACAACAACACTTGGGGTTAATCCAGCTTTACGACATTTAATATCTAAAAATTTTTCAGCTCCTAGATCTGCTCCAAATCCAGCTTCAGTTACAACATAATCTGCAAGTTTTAAGCCAGCTTTAGTTGCTATGACTGTGTTACATCCATGTGCAATATTAGCAAAAGGACCACCGTGAATTATGGCAGGATTATTTTCTAATGTTTGAACTAAGTTAGGCATTAATGCATTTTTTAATAAAACTGTCATTGGCCCATCAGCTTTTAGATCTCTTGCATATATAGGAGATTTATCTCTCTTATAGGCTATGATTATGCCACCAATTCTTTTTTGAAGATCGTTAATATCATTTGCTAAACAAAAAATTGCCATTATCTCACTTGCTACTGTGATATCAAATTTATCTTCTCTAGGAAATCCGTTAGATACTCCCCCAAGATTGACATTTACTTTTCTTAATGACCTGTCACCTAAATCAACAACTCTTCCCCATGTAATTCTTCTTTGATCAATTTGTAATTCATTTCCCCAATAAATATGATTATCAATTAATGAAGACAATAAATTATGTGCAGAAGTTATTGCATGAAAGTCGCCAGTGAAATGAAGATTTATTTCTTCCATAGGTACTACTTGAGCATAACCTCCACCTGCGGCACCACCTTTCATTCCAAAACAAGGTCCAAGACTAGGCTCTCTAAGACAAACTATAGATTTTTTTCCAATTTTATTTAGTCCGTCATTTAAGCCAACAGAAGTAGTAGTTTTGCCCTCTCCAGCTGGAGTTGGATTAATAGCAGTAACTAGTATTAATTTTCCATCAGGGTTGGATTTACTTTTTTCAATAAAATCAAAATTTATTTTTGCTGCATCATGACCATAAGGAATTAAATTTTCCTCTGGAATATTTACTTTAGCGGCAACATCTCTTATGTGAATTTTTTTAGCAGCTCTTGCAATCTCTATATCTGACATCGAATTTTGGATCCTTTCCCAAAAATTGTGGTATACAATATACCAATAACTTCATAAATATTTAAGCTATTTAAGTATAAAAAATACAAAATACTCCATTATTTTTTAGCCTATGTGTCGCATGAAAAATTTAATTTCATAAAAAAGTCATTGTTACATATGATATTTATAATAGTTTAAAAATGTTGAAAATATTAGTATTAGGGCTGGGATATGTAGGAACAGCAAACGCTGTACTTCTATCTCAACACAATGAAGTAACCTGCTTCGATTTAGATACTTCAAAATCAAAGAACCTTATAAATGGAATTTCACCAATAGAAGATAAGGAAGTATCAGAATATTTATCATCAAAGAAATTAAATTTAAAAACAGTTAATAATTATCCTTCTGAAATTGATAATTTTGATATTGTTATTATAGCTACTCCAACTAACTATGATATTGAGACAAATAAATTTGATACTTCTTCAATCGAACAATCATTAAAAAATATTCAAAAATCTAATTCTAATCCTACTGTAATTATTCGATCAACTGTACCAGTTGGATATGTTAAAAAAATACAAAACAAGTTTCCTAATTTAGAAATTATTTTTGTACCTGAATTTTTAAGAGAGGGCAGGGCTTTAAAGGATAGTCTTTATCCTTCAAGAATTGTAATAGGCTCACATTCTGAAAAAGGAAAAGAGTTTGCAAAATTATTGATCGATGCATCACTAAATAAAGATGTTCAAACTATTTACACAAATTCTACAGAAGCAGAGTCTTCAAAATTATTTTCTAATGCATACTTAGCTATGAGAGTTACATTTTTTAATGAACTAGATTCATTTGCAATGTCAAAAGGTTTAAATACAAAAGAAATAATTCAAGGTGTAAGCCTAGATCCTAGGATAGGAGATTTCTACAATAATCCCTCATTTGGATACGGGGGATACTGTTTACCAAAAGATACAAAACAATTATTAGCAAACTTTGATAAAGTCCCCCAAAAAATTATGGAGGCAATCATAGAATCAAATTCAATGCGAAAAGACTTCATAGGATTAGAGATTGCAAAATTAAAACCCAAAACAGTTGGTGTTTATAAACTAATTATGAAAGAGGGATCAGACAATATAAGAGAGTCAAGTATGCAAGGAATTATGAAAAGAGTTAAAGCAAAAGGTATTAAAGTGATAGTTTATGAACCTTTGTTGAAAGAAAAACAATTTTTCAATTCAGAGGTTTATCAAGATTTAGAATTATTCAAAAAAGATGCTGATTTAATTCTTTGCAATAGAAGCCATGCAGAGCTAAATGATGTAAAAGACAAGATTTTTACTAGAGACATATTTAATCAAGATTAAGACAAAGACTGTAATTTTGAACAAATCTATTCAAAAAATACAGGAAATACATAGTATTTTTGCATTTTAGTTTTACTCCAGATAGGTCTATACTGCCGAGGCTTATATATATAAGGAGGAAACGATGACAAAAATTAAATCGTTGTTTATTTCTCTAGTTTTAACTCTTGGTGTTTCGACAGCAATAGCTGGAAGTCACGGAAGCACACTTGATATTGTTAAAGAAAGAGGAAAACTAATGTGTGGTTCCAACACTGGTCTTGCTGGTTTTGGTAACCCAAATGACGCTGGTGTGTGGGAAGGTATTGACGTTGACGTATGTCGTGCTGTTGCAGCTGCTGTTTTCGGAGATGCTAATGCAGTAGAATTCGTTCCAACCACATCAAAAGTACGTTTTACTGTTCTTCAATCTGGTGAAATCGATATGCTTTCTAGAAACACAACATGGACTCTGCAAAGAGATGTTGAGCTTGGTTTAGAATTTGTTGGTGTTAACTATTATGATGGACAAGGTTTTATGGTTAGAAAAGATCTTGGCGTTTCAAGTGCAACTGAATTAGACGGTGCATCTGTTTGTATTCAGGTTGGTACAACAACTGAAATGAACTTAGCTGATTATTTCAAAGCTAACGATATGTCTTATGAGCCAATTCCTGTTGAAACAAATTCTGAAGCTGATGCTGCTTACTTAGCTGGTAGATGTGATATCTATACCACTGACGCATCTGGTTTGTATGCAAGTAGAGCTGGATATCCAGACCCTTCTGCTCATATGGTATTACCAGAAATTATTTCTAAAGAGCCTCTTGGCCCTTCAGTAAGACACGGTGATAGTGAATGGGCTGACATCGTAAGATGGTCACTGAATGCTATGATTATCGCAGAAGAAAAAGGCATTACTTCAGATAATGTTGATGAAATGAAAAACTCAAAAGATCCAGAAACTTTAAGATTACTTGGTGTTTCAAAAGTAGGAGATACTGGTGCTGGTTATGGAGCTTGGTTAGGCTTAGATGATGATTGGGCTTACAATATCATCAAACAAGTTGGTAACTACTCAGAGAGTTTTGAAAAGCATATTGGTGTAAACACACCTATTAATATAGCCAGAGGTTTAAACGCTCTCTATAAAGATGGTGGTATTCTTTACGCACCTCCATTTAGATAAAATCTACTTTTTTCGGGCTATTTAAAATAATAGCCCGAAAATTTCAAAGAATAATAAGTTAAAAATATGTCTAATAGTTTTTTAAGAAAACTAATTTTTGATGAAAAAATTAGATCATTAGTTGTTCAAACTCTCATAATCGGCATATTCGCTTTAATTATTTATCTTATTACGCAACAAACTGCTTATAATTTAGAAAAAAGAGGCATCGGAACCGGTTTTGGTTTTTTAAATATGTCAGCTGGATACGATATTAGTATTAGGCTTATTCCTTATACAAGTGAAAGTACTCACTTTAGGGCCTATTTAGTAGGTTTAATAAATACTCTTATGATCTCAATATGTGGATGTTTTCTTGCCACTATACTAGGTTTTCTTGTTGGCATAATCAGACTTTCAAGCAACTGGTTATTTAGAAATATTGCTTACGTATATGTAGAGTTTACAAGAAATGTACCGGTGCTTTTACAAATTATATTATATTACACAATTCTGCTTTACCTTCCCAAGATTAAACAGGCTTTAGTGCTTTTTGATACTTTTTATATTACTAATAGAGGCATATACTCCCCATCTCCAATTTTTAAAGATGGATTTTCAATAGTTGCATGGAGTTTTGTTATTGCAATAATTTTCACAATTTTTCTAAAAAAATATTTTAAGAAAAAACAAGAGCAGACAGGAAAGCAATATCCAATATTTTATGTTAACTCTGCATTAATAATTTTTACACCAATAATTTTTTACTATATCATGGATATGCCATTAGATTTTGATCATCCTATTTTAAAAGGTTTTAACTTCAAAGGAGGTATGGTTGTTAGACCTGAATTCATGGGAATGCTATTAGGTCTTTCAATTTATACTGCAGCATTCATTTCTGAAACAGTTAGATCTGGTATAATGGCTGTTTCTAAAGGGCAAAGAGAAGCATCACAAGCTTTAGGTTTAAAAAACAACTTAGTTTTAAGATTGATTGTCATACCTCAGGCTTTACGAGTGATTATTCCACCTTTGACCTCACAATATTTAAATCTTACTAAGAACTCATCTTTAGGAATTGCGATTGGTTATGCAGATTTAGTTCATGGTTTTGGTGGTATATCTCTAAATCAAACCGGTAAAGCGATTGAAATTATGTCAATGGTGATGATCACATATTTAACTATAAGCTTAACAATTTCGTTATTTATGAATATTTATAATAAAGCTGTTCAATTTAAAGGTAACGCATGAGTAGTTCTATTTCATTTACACATAATAAATACTACTCATGGTGTAGAAATAATCTTTTCTCATCATGGATTAACGGAATAATTACAATACTTTCTATTTATTTCATCTATGAAGTGTCTTCTTTCTTTTTAAATTGGACAATATTCGAGGCTGATTTTGTTAATAATTTTAGAGGTGAAAAAATAACAGACAGGACTTTCTGTTCAAAAAATATTGAACCTGGCCAACATGGGGCTTGCTGGGCAATTATTATAGTAAGATTTCATCAGTTTATTTATGGATTTTACCCTGTTGAGGAAGCTTGGAGAGTTAATTTAGTTTATGGCTTATTACCTTTTGCCTTAGTTGGAATATTTTTTGATAATTTACCTTTCAGAAAGTATTTTCTTTATTTTACTTTTTTATTTCCATTCATTGGGTATTTCCTTTTATATGGTGGGGCTGGTTTAGATGTTGTTGGAACTAGTAAATGGGGAGGACTTCTTGTTACTTTATTTTTAGGAGTAACGGGCATTCTATTAGCATTTCCCTTAAGCATTATTTTGGCTTTAGGTCGAAGATCTAAAATGCCAGTAATAAAAACTATTTGTATAATTTTTATTGAATTTATTAGGGGTGTTCCTTTAATTACATTGCTATTTACAGCTAATGTAATGTTACCTCTCTTTTTACCAGAAGGTGTCCGTCCTGATAATTTATTGAGGGCTTTGGTTGCTGTTACCTTATTTCAATCCGCGTACATGGCAGAGGCAATAAGAGGAGGATTACAAGCCATACCCAAAGGACAATTAGAAGCTGCTCAATCTCTAGGATTGACATATTGGCAAAGCACTAGAAAAATTATTCTTCCTCAAGCTTTAAAAATTTCAATTCCACCTATAGTTAATACATGCATAGGTCTTTTTAAAGATACTTCACTTGTTTTAATTATTGGTTTATTTGATTTACTTGGTGTGGGAAGAGCGGCAGTTGCAGACATTGATTGGGCAAAATTACATTACGAGGTTTATGTTTTTATTTCTCTAGTTTTCTTTATATTCTGCTTTGGCATGTCGAGGTATAGTTTATATTTAGAAAAGAAATTGAAGACGGATAATAGTTAAAATGACAGAGCAAGTAATCCAGCTAGAAAAAGTCAATAAGTGGTATGATGACTTTCACGTTCTCAAAGATATTGATTTATCTGTTGATAAAGGTCAAAAAATTGTGATTTGTGGTCCCAGTGGCTCCGGTAAATCAACTATGATCCGTTGTATTAATCGTCTTGAAGCACATCAAGAAGGTAAAATTGTAGTTCATGGAACTGAGCTTACTAATGACCTCAAAAATATTGATTTAATTAGAAAGAACGTTGGAATGGTTTTTCAACAGTTTAATCTTTTTCCTCACTTATCAGTTTTGGATAATATTTCTTTGGCTCCAATTTGGGTTAAAAAAATGCCTAAAAAAGAAGCTGAAGAAATCGCCATGTCATACTTGGAAAAGGTAAAAATTCCTGAACAAGCTGAAAAGTTTCCTGGGCAATTATCAGGTGGTCAGCAACAGCGTGTGGCTATTGCGAGATCTCTTGCGATGAACCCAGATATAATGTTGTTTGATGAGCCTACCTCGGCTCTTGATCCCGAAATGATTAAGGAAGTTTTAGATGTCATGATTCAACTAGCTGAAGAGGGAATGACAATGCTAGTTGTAACACATGAGATGGGTTTTGCAAAAACCGTAGCTGATCAAATGATATTTATGGACGAAGGAAGAATTGTAGAGCAGGCGACTCCAGATGAGTTCTTTAATAATCCTAAAAGTGATCGTACCAAACTATTTTTAAGTCAAATACTTAATCATTAAAAAATGAATGAAATTACAATGGCCCTAATATCGGGTTGGGTTGTATTTTATTTTGCTGTTTTTTTACCTGGCCCTAATACATTTTTTGTAGCGTCAGTTGGAATAAGTGGTCAGAAAAAACAAATATGGGGTGCTGCTGTTGGAACTGCAGTTGGCTCTTTTACTTGGTGCTTATTAGCTACCTCAGGAATATCTTTTCTTATCTCTAATTTGATGGGTTGGGGGTTTATTTTATTAAAAATGCTCGCAAGTCTTTATATGATTTACTTAGCATATCAAATTGGTAGTCAGTACTTTAGCTCTGAAAATCAACTTATTAAATTATCAAATGAGAGAGATTTTTTTCACAGCATGAAAAAGGCAGTAATCGTTGCCTATACTAATCCTAAAGCTTTTGCGTTTTGGTCCGCTTTAGCAACTTTGCAATTTAGTGAAAATTTAACTTTTAGTATCGCTTTAATTTTTGCTACAGGGAGTTTTTTTATATCTGCCATGAATTATTCAATTATTGGCCATTTTTTTGGTATTAAAAAGTTTTCAAACTACTTCAATAGACCTAAAAATATTACCAATTTAATATTTGCTGGTCTTTTTATATTTGTTGCAATTGAAATTTGGGTATTGAGTTAGGCAAAAAGCCCTAAATAGGGCTTTTAAAATTTTCTTATAAATCTTCTATCTAACTCTTTTTGCCTTCTCTCAAGGTCAATCATATCAATTGCTTGAGATAAATAGGCCTCTTCTTTGTTAGATTTTGTTTTTTGATCATTTTTTTCGTTGATAATTATATTTCTGATAGATTTAAATAAATTACTCATTATGCAGCCTCTTTCATGTCATTAGGAAAAGATTGATTTCTTTGATATTGGGAGTAAGCCCATTGCCAATCATTGCCGTATTCAACTTTGCAAAAATTAATAATACTATCTTCTTTTTTACTGAAAAAAGACAACCAGAAATTCAAAGATCGCTCTGTAAATCCAAAAATTTTATTCATTTTGTATATTTCCTTTCAAACATATATATAGGTCTAAAAAAATATTTTACTTTTGCTAAATTCAGACAGCTAATGTCTTTTTTTGAGACTACCGAAAAAATTTCATTAAGTATTTTAAATTTGTATGTAGTCAATATTGCAAAAATAATGATAGGTTTGCTATATGGACTATAAAATTTTTGATGGTCATAACGATGTTTTATTTAGGCTATTTTTAAAGAAAAACCCAAACTCTCACCTTGATTTTATAGATGGAGATAATGAGGGCCATTTAGATCTTCCTAGAATGAATCAAGCTAATTTCAAAGGAGGTTTGTTTGCAATTTACGTCCCAACCCCAGAACATGCTATTTCTGACTCAGATAAATTAGTTAATTACAAAGATATGGAACAAGACGAATATTCATTACCATTACCAAGATCTGTTGATGTAAATGATGCTCTGCCTATTGTTTTAAATCAAATATCAATCCTTTCTAAAATTGAGAGAAACTCTGGCAACAAAGTTAAAATTTGCTTATCTAGTGAGGATTTAGAGACTTCTTTCAATGAGGACAAACATCAATTATCTGTTGTGATGCACATTGAAGGTGCTGAGTGCATAGATAAAAACTTTTACAATCTTGAAACTCTACATCGAGCTGGCCTTAGATCTGTCGGACCAGTTTGGTCAAGACCAACTATATTTGCAGAGGGTGTTCCCTTCGCATTTCCACAATCACCTGATATTGGCGAGGGTTTAACTGATATCGGAATAGAATTAATAAAAAATTGTAATTCTCTAAAAATGTTAATTGATACATCTCATTTAAATGAAAAAGGATTTTGGGATATCGCTAAATACTCAACATCACCCTTAGTCGCAACTCATAGCAATGCTCATAAGATATGTCCACATACTAGAAATCTCACAAATAAGCAATTAGATGCGATCAAAGAAACGGAGGGTATGGTTGGGGTTAATTTTGCACCTGCTTTTTTGAGGAGAGATGGAAAAATGGTCTCTGACACAGAGCTACAAATAATTGTAGATCATTTTAAATTCCTCATTGACTATCTTGGAGAAGACAACGTAGGTTTTGGATCTGACTTCGATGGAGCTATGATGCCAAAAGATCTTAATAGTGTATTAGGAATGCAGAAATTAATTGAATTATTATCGAAGCAAAACTTTGATGAAAAACTAATGATGAAAATCACTCATCAAAACTGGATAAATCTTTTAAAAAGAGTACTAAATTAAGATCAAATTTATTGAGGTGAAACTTTAGTATCAAAAAAATTCTGATATAATTTTAATATGGGATTACATTTTGACTATAAATCAAAAGCTGGTGAAAGAGCTATGGAGAAAGAGCGAAAACGTCAAGAAAAGCTTGCCGCAAAGAAGGCTAAGAGAGAAGCTAAGAAAGAGGCAGAAGAATTAGCTGAATTAGAGCGTCTTACAAATCCAAATGCTCCACCTGAGGGAAATCAGGAATAATAATCTGATTAACTTCAATTATATGAATTTTTTCGATCTGTAGTATCGACTCAGACTTCCTTTAACTTATATTTTCTTTGATCCTCAGACATAGAATTAACTTGCTTATCATACCAAACTTTAAATTCAGTTGTTGTGTCCTTGTAAAGAATAACTTTTTTTCTAATAAGGAAAATACCAATATCACTCTCGGGAACACCAATGAAAGTTTGTCTTTCAGTATGCATAACTTTAATATTTTTTGGTAGAGGTTCATGTTCACATAAAAAATATCCGTAGTGCTCTCCCCAAACATACCTAATAATAGGTGTTGTGGCTTCAACCATCATTTGCACATATTTATCTTCATTTTTAAGAAAATTTTCCATACCTGGTACAGGTTGATGAATTTGTGCAAAACTAAGACCAATTTTTTCTTTAGGCTCCCAAACAGAAGGGAAAGAAACATGCAAAGCAATAAGTTTGTTAGATCTATGAAAAATTGCTATATCTTCTTGGATAGCATAGCCAAGTTCAACAAAATTATTAAAATTAACTACCTTTGAGGGATATTCACTTTTTAAAATATTACTCAATTTATTGCATATAATTTTATCTATTTCTGCTGAATAATAATCATCAAAAAAAATATTTTCCTTACATTTTTTTTTTAAATCTAAGTATCTATCTTGATGCTCATCAAATTCTATAATTGGCAAATCTTTTATCCTTTTTATTCCAGGGGCTACAGAATAAATAGGTCCATATGGTTCCCAATCAATCATTTTGTAAAAAAAATCAATATGCCAATTAAAGTGATAGCAATGATTATAAGCCTTTTAAATAGGTCCTCGGGTATTTTTTTGTGAACATAATAACCTATCCAAACACTCAACATTACTAAAAATGCAATTGGATAATATATTTTGACAATATTTAAATAACTTCCTCCGAGAAAAACAAAAAATAATGCCCTTAAGGAGTTAATAATAAAAAAATATCCAGCCATTGTAGATCTCAGTTCTTGTTTTGAAGAAAAACTATCCTTGTAACCCATCAATACAAAAGGTCCTCCAATGGTATAAATTCCTTGAATAAAACCACCTAAAATTACAAAAAATTTTCTTAAAATTTGAGGAAATTTCATATCTGGAAAAAATAGGTTAAAGCACCCATAAACAATTAAAATTAAGGCAAATATTTTTATTAAAACATCTGATGCAAAATAATTAATAAAATATGTTCCAATAAGAGCCCCGGGCATTGTGTAGATTAAAATTTTGATTAGGTGTTTTGTAGAAACATATTTGTATGATTGAATTAGTACTGCTAAACCTGACGATAGTCCAACAATCATAGCTAATTTTAACAAGGAGTTAAAATCAAAGAAAAATCCACTAAGTCCTAAAAAAATTATAGTTCCACCAAATCCAAAAATACTCTCAATTGCATAAGCAAAACATGCTATTATTGCAATTATCGAAAAATTTGGCATTTAAATCTATTTAACAATTTAGAATGTTTTGTGTTAAAAGTAATCTATGTATTTAAAAATAATATTTTCTCTAATCATATTATTATTTTTTAAAATAAATTTATTGTATGCGCTTTCCCAAGATATCTCTTTAACAATAATGGTTCGATCTACACTGGGTACAGAATACATACTAGCTAAAAGCATATGTAAAGTTTTGGACAGAGAGCTAGAAATATCCCATAGTTATGGAGGGTCAAACACTTTAGAATGCGATACACGTCTAGACGATAGTGTTGACGAAATCATAAAAAAAATCGAACAAAATCAATTTCAATATGCAATTATAAAAAAATCAGATTTATTTGAACGACCTTCTAACTTATCTCTTCGTTCAATTTTAAATTTTCCTGCAGATAATGACTATGTCTTCATTTCAAATCAGAATGTGGATCCTAATGTAATAAAAGATATTAACTTTGGGATCATGAATCATTTGTTAGAGTTTCGCTATCTACACAATTCATTCTTTGAATTTTCAGAGAGTAATTTGATTGTTAAACAAAAGATCCCATTACATTTAGGAACTCTTAGATTTAGTGATGAGTGGAGTAATGGAAAAAGAAGAAGGTTTACAGAGGTAGACTGATCTTAACAAAACCGTCAGTTACTACATAAATAAATATTAAGGCGAAAAAAATTCCTCCGACAAATACTTTCATGAAACAAACTTACTAAATAGATTTTAGGTGTAAAGTATATAAACTGTGCAAAATTGTCATGAATGAGTTTGTTTTTGGTTTTTCAACAGGTTTAAGTCTAATACTAGCAATAGGAGCACAGAATTTATTTGTAATAGAGCAGGGTATAAAAAAAAATAATATATTTTTAGTTACATCGATCTGCATACTAGGTGATTTTTTATTAATTTTTTTTGGGATTTTTTTATTTCATTTTATTAAAAATTTTATCAATGATCTAATCAATCTATTCTTATCTATATGCCTAGTACTCTTTCTCTTAAATTTTATATGGTTGAAATTAAAAACATTTAAATATGATATTGAATTTTCACAAACTCACTCACAAACATCAAAGTCAAAAATAACTATACAAACTCTTGCTTTTACTTTTTTAAATCCTCATGTTTATTCAGATACAGTTTTTATTTTAGGGAATTTATCAAAAAATTTCCCAACTATTTCTGATAAGGTTTTATTTGGACTAGGTGCTAGCCTAGCATCT
This sequence comes from uncultured Alphaproteobacteria bacterium, assembly GCA_902521795.1. Classification (GTDB taxonomy): domain Bacteria; phylum Pseudomonadota; class Alphaproteobacteria; order HIMB59; family HIMB59; genus HIMB59. Next base: position 108,352 of record CABYSX010000002.1, on the reverse strand, counting down.
TTTATTTTCTTTTATTTTTTAGGATATGGTGCTCAGTCACTAAGAGCATATTTCTTGAACAAAAAAGTATGGAAATTAGTTAATATGATAATAATTTCTTATTTATTAATACTAACCTTATCGATCATTTTTTCGGAAATAATCTAATTTTAAATTTTTATTAAATAGCTATCTATCAGACGATTGTTAGTTGCATAGTTGTTATGCAATCATAACACGGCTTTTTTTCTAGAAATCATATATATTTTTTATAGGAGCAGTTCTTTAAAAGTTTCAAACAACTCCGTGTTGATATAGATTCTTAGTTATTCCCTCCTAGTTATAACGAACTGCTCCATTAATATAATGCCTAGCTTTACAACACTTTATCCAGCACTTTTGTTTCCAGCCATACCTTTGATGATGATATCATTTGGTAATAGATACACTTCTCTTGCTTCACTAATAAGAAAGATTCACGACTCAATAATAATAAATAGACCAACTAGTAAAGTGGTTCAACATCACCTGGATCAAATTAAAGTGCTTACAACACGTCTTACATTGGTTAGATCTGTTCAAACCCTTTCTGGTATAAGCTTTTTGTTGAATTTATTATCTATTTTTCTGAGCTATATAAAGGTATACGACTTAGCCTTAAACTTTTTTGGTTTTGGTGTATTGGTATTTTCAATTGCAATAATGTTATTTATCTATGAAATTCAACTATCTACTAAAGCACTCAGTAAGCATTTAGAAGATTTAAAAGACCTAAGTTAACTCATTCAATGCAAGAGTAGCTTTTTTTTTGAATAAATATCTCATATGAAAATATACAAATACAGAACCAAATAAGTTTGTAAAAAAAATAGCCCACCAAATTCCAATTAAACCTTTCTCTAAAGTCTCTGAAAAAAGATAAATTACAAATGGAGGTAAAAAGACTAATCTAATAAAAGTATAAAAAACGTTTATTGAGGGTTTTTTCAAACCTGATAGGACAGAGTCACATCTATCAATAATTTGATATATGAAAGCTAAAAATGCTGCCATAAATAAGTAACTACCTGCAATCATTACAACCTCGCTGTCTCTTGAAAAAAAACTAGCAATACTCTCTCCGGCAAATATAAGTATTATTGCCCCAAATATCATGATTGTTAATGATAGTTTAAGTGAAATTAAAAAAGCTTCAAAAATTCTATCAAAATTTTTAGAACCAAAATTTTGTCCAACCATGCTCAATAAAGCACTACTAAACCCTATTGCTGGTAATAATATAATCTGCTCAATTCTTAAAGCTATACCATAAGCTGCACTAGCTGATGCACCATGACTTGTAACAAACTTCTGCATTATGAAGAAACCAATTGCAATCATTAACATGTTTAAGCTCGATGGAATTGATTGTTTTAAAATTCTTATAACAAATTTAAATTCTAGCCTTATATATTGGTAACTGAAATATTTAAATAATGGGCTCCGAATTGCATAATAACTTAAATAGAAAAAATGAAATAACTGAGATATGACAGTTGCAAGAGCTATTCCTAGAGTTCCTAAAGCAGGGACAGGTCCATAACCTAAAGATAAAAAAGGACTAAATATTAAATTAATAAAAAAACTGATAATTAATGCATTTCTATTTTTTTTTGTATCTCCTTGAGCGTATAAAAGAGAATTGACCACAAAAGATACAATAAAGATAGGGGCACCAATTGAGAGTACCTTTATATATTTTAGACCATTATTTAAAAAAATACCTTCTGCTCCAAAATATAAAAATACCGGCTTTGATAATAAATACGTTGCCAATCCCATAGCTATAGATATTAATAAAGTTATCAATAGTGCTTGAATATGGATTTTCATTGCTTCATTTAACTTTTTTTTACCTATAGCTATTGAAACGAGTGCAGTTGCACCTTGTCCAAAACCCACAGCAAATGCTAATAAAATGAAATATAATGGATATGAAATTGATAAACCTGCTATAGCCTCAGTGCTTATGAGACCTGCGTAAAAAGTATCGACAACATTATAGAGCGTATAAAACAAAAGACCTGTCCCAGCTGGAACAGCCATGCCAATTAATTGTTTCTTAATATCTCCTTGAGTAAGATCCATATATTTAAAAAGGTCTTACAACTACTAGTATAACAATTAAAATTAAAAGAACTGTAGGTACTTCATTAATAATTCTGAGATATTTTGAGGTATATTCACGATAATTACTCTCTAAGCTCTTTCTTATTTTTCCCAAATACATATGAAAGGCAGAGAGTAAAACAACTAAAATAATTTTTAAGAAAAGCCATAACTCAAAACCTACGTAGTGAATTAAAGCTAAGCCAAACACCCAAGTTAATATCATCGCTGGGTTCATTATAATTTTGAGCAATTTATATTCCATTTTTTGAAACACACTACTCATTTCAGAATTAGTAATATTCTCTACATGATAAACAAAAAGTCTTGGTAAATAAAATAAACCTGCAAACCATGAAACAAAAGATATTATGTGTAAGATTTTTAATAACTCATACATTTTATTACCATTTAGCTTCGGGGGGCATGGACATTAATATAGCATCAATATTACCACCTGTTTTTAGCCCAAATAAGGTACCTCTATCATAAAGTAAATTAAATTCAACGTAGCGAGACCTTTTTTTTGAGAGAGCATCTAAGTCAATTTGATTAAATTCTAAATCCTTCTTTCTACTAGAGTTTTCAATGACAAAATTTATAAAAAACTGACCAACATCTTTTATAAATGATAAATCCTTCTCAAAATCTGTATTGATATAATCGAAAAAAATTCCTCCAATTCCTCGACTTTCACTTCTATGTTTTAAATAAAAGTACTCATCACAATGTTTTTTGAATTTTTCATAGTAATTTGGATTATGTTGAGCGCATGTTCTTTGAAGACCTTGATGAAAATTATCGGTTTCAATTTTTTCTGGAATCGCTGGAGTTAAATCACAACCACCACCAAACCATTGTTTTCCTTTTGTTGTAATATACCTAGTATTAAAATGAGCTGCAGCAATTTTAGGGTTCTTCATGTGAGCAACCACTGAGATCCCACTAGCCCAAAAACTTGGATCTCCTTCTGTTCCCGGCATTGATCCCCTAAATTCCTCACTAAATTCACCATGTACTGTTGATATATTTACACCTACTTTTTCAAATATTTCTCCTTTTAGTAATGACATCAATCCTCCACCTCCGCCATGTCGCTGCCATTCTTTTTCCTCAAATTCAGACCCATCAAGTTTTTGTATTGACCCAACCATCTGATTTCGAAGCTCTCGAAACCACTTTTCTGCATTAATTTGTTGATTTTTTATTTGATCACTCATACCCACCCATGTAATTCGTTTTCTAACAACGAAGTGAGTAGGAGTATATGATCTTCTCGATCATTTAGACAAGGAATATATCCAAATTCCTTTCCACCATTTTCCATAAATATTTCTCTATTTTCTTCATTAAGCTCTTCTATAGTTTCGAGACAGTCTGAGGAAAAAGCAGGACTAATAACATGAATATGGTCTGTGCCATTTTTTGCCAAGCTCTCAATTGTTTTATCTGTATATGGTTGAAGCCACTCTGCTGGTCCAAATCTAGATTGGAATGTTGTCATATAATTTTCTTCTCGTAAACCCATAGCCTCAGCTACTAATCTAGTGGTTTTTCTGCAAAAACAATGATACGGGTCACCTTTATCTAAATATTTTTTTGGTACACCATGATAGCTAAATAAGATTTTTTTGGGTTTATCATTTTTAGTCCAGAACTCTTCAATACTATTTTTAAGTGCTTTAATGTAAAGTTCATGTTCGTAATAGCCTCCGATAAAACGAAGAGAAGGTACCCAACGCCAATTTTGTAATTCCTCTGCAACTGCATCAAATGTTGATCCTGTTGTAGCTGCACAATATTGAGGATATAAAGGTAGAACAATTATACGATCACAATTTTGATTACGTAAGTTATTTAAACCTTTGGAAATACTTGGATTACCGTAGCGCATTCCAATATCAAATACTATATTTTCATATTTCTTACTAATTACATTTTTAATTTTATTTAACTGTGACTTAGTGTGATAAAGAAGAGGAGAGCCATTTTCAGTCCAAACAGATTTATAATTTTTTGCAGACTTTGCAGGTCGAGTATTTAAAACAATACCGTTAAGTATAGGCCACCAAATAGCTTTTGGTGTTTCTATAACACGTTGATCTGAAAGAAATTGTTTAAGGTAAGTTTTTAAAGAGGATTTAGTTGGTTCATCTGGTGTTCCCAAATTTGTAATCAGAATACCTGTCTTCAAACCAGATCCATGAACATAGAGTTTATTACCTTTAAAAGAAGCCATTGAAAAACATTACGATTTTTGTGATAACTTAGTTCTTATCTTTTCTATAAATAGGTGAACATTAGCCTCAGGTGTAGTTTTTTTTACACCATGATCTAGGCTAGCTATCCAACCTGATCTGTGAGACACATCAATTTGCATACACTTTTCTAAATATTCATCGATGATATTAGAAAAAGCTTTTGAATCTTCCATAGCCAGTAAATTGTTAGAAAAATTTCCTTGTAAAGATAAATGTGTTTTTGGTAATTCACTAAATATTTCCAAATTAGATCCAAGTACTGTTAGTTTTAAATTTTCTAATCTTTGCAATTTATTTAATTTACTTTGAGAAATTCCTTTTGTGAAATAACCAATTTTATTGGGATAACTATCTACAATCTTTTTTATAAACGGAATTACTAACTTATCAAATTCTTCGTCATTAAGATTATTAGCTTCTGTATCAAAAATCATTAATAGATCTATGTCACTTTGAAACTGAATTTGGATATTCTTATTTATTAACTCTTCTAAGATTGGTAGAGTTTGTTGAAATAATTTTTCTGATACAGGATTATTTCTGATTGCAAAATGATATAAAGTAAAAGGCCCCCCAGTAAAACCAATTAAGGACTTATCATTTGGCAATTCATTTCTAATAAGATTGAGTGATTTGCTTTGAAATTCCATAAAACTCTCAAATTCATCAATATTAAACTCTGATATCATTTTAGAATTTAAATTTCTTTCAAAAATAGGGCCAGGTTTAAATTTCAAGCCCATCCCTAAATAATCTAAAGGAAAAAGTATATCGCTGAATAGTATTGCAGCATCAAAGTCAAACTCAGCTATAGGTCCTAGAGTCACTTCACAAGCTAGCTCAGGCTCTTTGCATAATTGCTCAAAAGAATATTTTTCTTTTAAAGTTCTATAATGCTTATGGTATCGACCAGCTTGTCTCATCAGCCAAATAGGGGGTACTTTTTGCTCTTCTTTATTTAAAGCATTGTGAAATTTTTTGTTATAAGTATTTTGCAATATCTCTTGCTCCATAAGTAATAATAAAATCTGACTTTGCTCTTTTGAAGACCACCAAAGACTCTCTTAGTAAATCAATATAGTTGCCAAAATTAGCTTTACTAAGCATCTGCAAACTAGCAAATTCACCACTTACTTGGAACGCCCCGGTAGGAAGTAGTGTTTCTTTTTTTATATCTCTAATTAAATCAATTGATGTCATTCCAGGTTTAACCATTAAATAATTTGCTCCTTGTGCAGCATTATTAATAGAACTATTGATTGCTTTTTTTTTGTCTGCAACCGGCAACTGGTATGATGATCGATCAAAACCTTTAGGAGATGATTTTGCTACATCTCTAAACGGACCATAAAAATGGCTTTTAAATTTTGTTGAGTAGCTCATAATCTGCGAATTAGAAAATCCATTTTGTGCAAAGATCTTTCTCAAGTATTTTGTTGTATTTTTCATCATATCACTTGGAGCTATTATATCAGCACCTGCCTCAAGATATGTATTTGCCGCTAATCCTAAGGAGTAATGAGTTTTAATAAGATCGATAGATTTTTGATGAGTAATTCCACAATGTCCATCATGTGTAATTGAACACAGGCACGTATCAATGAGCAATACTATATCTTTGCCAAAATATTTTTTAATTTTTCTAATGACCTCGTAGTGAAAGCTAAAATCTTCAGGATTTTTTTGTTTTTGAAGAGGAACAATAAACAAAAGAATGTTATTTATACCCCTTTTAAGATCTTTCTCAATTGCCTTAATGACAGCAGAAGATGACCAACTTCTATTATCACCTAATCCTTTAATTTTTTTTGAGTCATTAACTTTTTGGTCTACAAAAAAAGGCTGTATCAACATTTTCTTTTTAATCGAATTTGATCGATCTATAGGGAAATAATTTTTAATCATTTGAGTTCAAATTTTTTAAAATCTTCATATGTAAGATATATGTTTAATTGATTTTTAGGAATAAATTTAGAAATTTGAATATAAGTTTGTCCAGGACCGCATGCATTACGTTTATTCATTATTTCTGGCCTGAGCTGTATAGCCATCTTGAAAGCAGAAAAGCTCATCCAATAAAAGCTCTCAGCAATAAATAAATTATCAATCGTAGAGTCATTAATAAGAGGGGTTAGACTGTAATGAGATATTATAGGAAATTTACTTTTTAAATTATTTTCCTTGTATGTGAGTTTGTAAGTACAGTTCTGATTGCCTTTGTAAACGTTTTCAACTTCACGGTAATTTTCTCCAAAACCATCCAGAGATGAATTTACAAGAATACCTTTTTTATTAATTTTTTTCCAAGAAGTGACACCAGAAGTAATAAGATTTGATACAGTTTTTAAAGTCCCAAATTCTTTAAAGTCTGCTCTAGTTGCTAGAATGTTTTTATTCTTAAGAGTTTTGCTAAATTTATGCAAATCTCTCCTGAACATCTGATATTTAGAGATATTTGAAGGAAATATGTTTTTCACTTTTCTTACACGCTTACTATTGAGATATTTTTTTTCATAAAAATATTTTTTTATTTGAGTGTCCTTACCTCGAGCAAATAGAATTTTTTCATTTAAAACATTTTCAATTGTTACTCCTATATCTAGATTACAACCCCCTCCCCACTTATATAAATATTTTCTCTCCTTGTAACAATCTTCAGAAGTGGGCATATGATTTATTTTTTCTAAAATTTTTTTAATTTTTTCATCATCATTCCTGAATTCTAAAGCAATACATCCCTGAGCCGCGGCGCTTGGAAATTCAGAAATTGGTAAAATAACCTTTTCAAACTTTTCAAAATTTAATCTAAAATTTTTATATTCTTTCTTGTCAATTTTTTGGCCGTATTTCAAAATTCTGTCTGTAGCAGCTTTCGCTATAAATAATCCATCCTCCTTAGAGGAATTTAAAACTTTTTCTAATCTTGAAGGAACATTACCTCTTATTTGAATTGATTTTAATTCCTGATATGGAAGGAATTCCTTTAATTTTTTTAAATAATATTTTCTTCTTGGTGAGGAAGTTCCTATTATTAATTTTTTTTTATTTAATGATGATCTTTTTATTAGAATAATATCTCTTGGATCATCTCTTTTAAGACAAACAAAAGAAGTTTTATTGAGATTTTTAACAGGCAGGTCTTTGTATGAATGAACTACAATATCTGCCTCTTTTAAAACTAATTTCCTTGAGAGAGAATTTGTAAATATTCCAAAACCATGCTGCTCCCAAGCCTTTGCTGAAAGATCCTTATCACCTACACTAGATGAGTAATGAATATCGATTAATTTTTTTTTAATCTTATTAATTTCTATTTTTGCTATATGTGTTTGAATTTTAGCTAGAAAACTTTTTCTTGATAATAGAACTATTTTTTTCATATCATATGATGACATTAAGAAATAACAAATAATCAACCTTAATACAATTTAAGCGAGACTTAATGGTCAATATGTACTTAAGTAAAAATATGTTATAGCTAGTCATTATTCAAAAGATGAGCCAGAAATCAGTTTTAATTGTTGGTGCAGGATCAGGTCTAAGTGCCTCATTAGCTAGAATCTTTCATTCAAAAGGTATGAAAATTGCTCTAGCTGCAAGAAATATTGAAAAACTTAGCTCTTTAAAACAAGAGACTGATGCTTTGGTTTTTAAGTGTGACTCAACTGAAAATAAAAGTGTTCATGATTTATTCTCACAAACTGACTCAACTATTGGTACCCCAGAAATCGTTATATACAATCCATCTCTTAGAATAGTTAAACCTTTTGTAGAATATGACCCAGAAGAGATGCTTCAATCAATAAAAGTAAATAGCTACGGGGCATTCTTAGTAGCGCATGAATCAGCAAAAAGAATGATTAAATCAGGACAAGGAAATATTTTTTTTACAGGCTCGTCTGCAAGCATTAAAGGATTTGCTAAATCTGCATCTTTTGCAATTGGCAAGTTTGGATTAAGAGGCTTAGCTCAATCATTGGCTAGGGAATTACACCCACATAATATACATATTGGTCATTTTGTGATTGATGGAGGAATTGGCAGAGAACCAATTGGAAATTATCAAATGATACACCCTGATGAAATTGCAAAACAATACTTTAACTTTTACCAACAAGATAAAAAAGCCTGGTCTTGGGAAATTGAAATTAGAACTAATACTGAAAAATTTTAGAAGAATACTTTGGAAATAGGTATAGACAGTTTTGCTGATAAAAGAGAAGGATCAGATAGTGTCAAAGCGATAAATAATGTCATTGATAGAATTATTTTTGCTGATGAGGTTGGTTTAAATTCATTTGGAATAGGCGAGCACCACCGAAAAGAATTTTTAGACTCTGCTCCATTCATGATTTTATCTGCAGCTGCTGCAAAAACAAAAAAAATAAAGTTGATAAGCGCAGTAACTGTACTAAGTGCAGCAGATCCTGTTCGTGTATTTCAAAATTTATCTACTCTTGACTTAATATCTGGTGGTAGAGCAGAAATGGTTGCAGGTAGAGGGTCATTTTCTGAAGCATTTCCTCTATTTGGTTTAGATTTTAAAGATTATGACGATTTATTTATTGAAAAACTTAATTTGCTTCTGAATATAAGAGAAAACGAATTTGTTAGTTGGTCTGGTAAATTTAGACCCCCAATAAATAATTTACCTGTTTACCCAAGACCTATTCAAAATCCAGTACCAATCTGGTTAGGTGTTGGTGGGACCCCTCAATCTTTTGCAAGAGCCGGATCAATGGGCTTGCCTTTAATGATTGCAATTATCGGGGGTAATACCCACCGTTTCAAACCTTTGGTAGATATTTATAGGCAAGCTGGTAAAGAAGCTGGACATCCTCCTGAAAAACTTTCTGTGGGACTTCATTCATTAGGCTATGTTGCAAATAGTATGGATGAGGCAATTAATTTGTATTATGAGGGTTACTATAAAATGTTTACAAAAATTGGAAAAGAAAGAGGCTGGGGCCCTGTCACTAGAGATCAATTTGATAATCAGATAGGTCCATTAGGTGCAATAGTCTTAGGAGATCCTGATCAAGTAGCGAAAAAAATTATTAGACATAGCGAAGCTCTTGGAGGAATTGATAGATTCCAATTTCAAATGGATATTGCTGATATTACTCATGAAAATTTAATTAAATCCATTGAACTTATTGGCAAAGAGGTAATTCCTAAGATAAATAGGACAAAAAGCCCCTAAATATAAGCTTTATGCGTCTTTATTGCAGTATCTTTTAGAATAGTAAAAAATACATTAATATTTGTGAAAAACCATAATTGGAAGTCTAATTATTTAAGCACCCTTCAATCTGAAATTGATAAAATTAAAGACGAAGGTCATTACAGAGTATTTAATAATATTGAGAGAAAAGCTGGACAGTTTCCTAAAGCTACAAGACATAGTGGCAATGGCCAAACAGAAGAAATAGATGTTTGGTGCTCAAATGATTATTTGGGTATGAGTCAAAATAAAAATGTTATCTCCGCAATGCAGTCTGCTGCAGAAAAGCTGGGTGCAGGCAGTGGCGGGACAAGAAATATATCAGGCACAACAAATTTTCATATACAGTTAGAAAAAGAAATTGCACTTTTACATAAAAAGGAGAGAGCTTTAGCATTTAACTCTGGCTATAGTGCCAATGAATCAGCTCTTAAGTCAATTATCTCAGCTTTTGATAATTGTCTAGTTTTAAGTGATGAACTCAATCACGCTTCACTTATAGAAGGTATTCGAACTAGTAAAAAAGAAAAAGCAATATATAGACATAACGATGTAAAACACCTTAAAGAAATTTTGAAAGGTGTTGATTTTATGCGACCTAAAATTATTGTTTTAGAATCTGTCTACTCCATGGAAGCTGATTTTGCACCACTAGAAGATATCATTCAAGTTGCTCAAGATAATGGAGCACTAATTTATTTGGATGAGGTCCATGCAGTGGGCTTATACGGTCCCAATGCAGCAGGTGTTGCTGATCAAAGAGGCTTAGCCGAACATATTGATATAATCAATGGTACTTTAGCAAAGGCTTTCGGGCTAGCAGGCGGATATATAGCTTCAACTGAGACCATAATTGATTTTGTCAGAAGCTTCTCAAAAGGATTTATTTTTACAACTTCTATGTGCCCTGCAGTTGCTGCTGGAAGTTTAGAAAGCATTAGACAAGTAAAGAAAAGTAATGAAATTCGATCTACATTTTTTGAGAATGTTGATTTCGTTAAAAAAGAGCTTCGATCCGCAGGAATACCTTTTTTAGACTCAGGTTCTCATATAATACCTGTCTTAATTGGAGATAGTAAATTGTGTAAAGAAATTAGTGATTTTCTTTTAAACGAACACCAAGTTTACGTTCAACCAATAAATTATCCTACTGTTCCAAAAGGAACTGAAAGAATTCGAATAACCCCAACTCCATGTCACGACCCAGAGTCCACTGAAAAATTTGTGGATGCTTTAAAAGATGCTTGGTTTAAATTTATGCCTCAGTTATCCAAATTTGAAAATCAATTTACTAATAAAACCAAAGCTGTTTAAACACCATATTTGATCAACTCCTATATATGTTATAAAACATAATAATGCGAGTCATTGCATTTTATAGCTTTTTTGATATTTCCAATCCTAAAAAATTAAAAGAAGAAATAAATTTATTCTTTCTTTTGAAAAAAATAAAAGGATCAATTCTCGTTAGCAAAGAAGGCCTTAATGGAACAATTACTGTTACTCAAAAAAAAGAAAAAAATACAATTAATTATTTAATCTCATTGGGCGTTTTAAATGAAAATATCAAAATATCTAATTATAACGGCCAGGAAATATTTAAGGAATTTAAGATAAAACTTAAAAATGAAATTGTAACTTCTGATTTTGGATTAAAAATTTCTGAGATTAAACAAAGTAAATTCATACAACCAAATGATTGGGATAAATTTATTCATAAGAAAGATGTAAAAATTATTGATACAAGAAATAATTATGAGTATAAAATCGGACATTTTAAAAATGCCATAAATCCTAAAATCGACACATTTAAAGAGTTTAATGAATATATAAAAACAAATAAGGACCAATTTCAAAATAAAAAAGTAGCGATCTATTGCACAGGAGGGATTAGATGTGAAAAAGCTGGGCCCTTAATGGAAAGATACGGAATAGATACTTACCAACTTAAAGGAGGTATTTTAAAATATTTTGAACAAACTAATTCAAAATTATGGAATGGAGAATGTTTTGTTTTTGATTATCGAGTTTCACTGACCAAAGAACTTTCAAAAGGAATAAGTAAGCTTTGTTATGGCTGTAATACGCCCTTGACAATTAAAGAAACAAAATCACCAAAATATGAAAAAGGATTTACTTGCCCTGTTTGTTTTGACAATATGACAGAAAAAAAGAGACGTTCTCTCAAAGACAAGCGAGAACATTGGAAAAAAGTCTTTTAATTTCTCTAATATCAATCTTGACCAAATTTAAAATTAGTTTATTTTACGCCAATGGCTAAAAAGTCCACTTATCAGTTAAAACAGTTGATACCTGAAGAAAAACCAGAAACTGGTACAAAATATATTGTACGTAAGCCCACAAAGGGTTTAAAAGTTTCTGACAAACTTCGTCAAAGAAAGTATGACCCTGTCTTGAAACAACATGTTTGGTTTGTTGAAAAGAAAATGCCTCCTCATAGTAAATAATTTTGTTATTCTCTAACTATCGAACATAAAACTTTATACTGGCTGAGAAGAGACTTTAGGATCACCGATAATCCATGCCTTGAATTTATTTCAAACCAAAAATCTGAAGCTCTTCTAGTATATATATATGATGACATAGAAAAAAAAGCTACTGGAGATGCTGGGCACTGGTGGCTTGAAAAAACTCTTAGATTACATGCTAAAAAATTAGATCAGACCTTCAATATAAAGTTAATAATACTTAACGGAGAGGCAAAAAAAAATATCTCTGATTTAGTTAAAAAATATAAAATTACATCTATAATTTGGAATAGGCTTTATTCTCAACAATCGATTAGACGAGACACTGAAATTAAAAAATTTTTTAAAGATAGCAGTATTCAAGTCGACACTTTTAATTCACATTTATTAAATGAGCCTTGGGAAGTACAAAACAATTCAGGGCAATATTTTAAAGTCTTCACACCTTTCTGGAGAGCAGCTTATAAAGTTTATTTAAATAAGAAATTTAGTTATAAAAAAAAAATATTTATAAAACCTTTAAAACACAATCAAAAAACTGATCTTAGCTTTTTTGACAACAAAAATTGGTACGAGAAGTTTGATAAGCACTGGAGTCCAGGAGAAGACGCGGCTCTAAAAAAAATTAATACTTACATCTCATCTGATATTGATAAATATGAGGTTAATAGAAATAGACCAGACTTAGATCAAACTTCGAGAATATCACCTCATTTAAGATTTGGAGAAATCTCTCCACGTATAATAATAGAAAAGATCCAAGACTCAAAAAAAATGAATAATTCAATTAATACATATCTTTCAGAGATTGGTTGGAGAGAGTTCTCTTATTCTTTATTGTATTACTCGGAAGATTTATCCAATAAACCCATAAATCCAAAATTTAAAAAATTTCCATGGAGAAACAGTAAAAAGGATTTTACTAGTTGGACTAAGGGAGAAACAGGTATTCCACTAGTCGACGCTGCGATGAAACAAATCTATGAAGAAGGTTGGATGCACAATAGACTAAGAATGGTAGTAGGAAGTTTTTTAGTTAAAAATTTATTGTTAAACTGGACATTGGGTGAAAATTACTTTCATAAAAGTTTATTAGATTATGATGAGGCTAGTAATGCTGCTGGATGGCAATGGATCGCAGGTTGTGGGGCAGATGCTTCGCCATATTTTCGAGTCTTTAACCCAGTGCTTCAATCTGAAAAGTTTGACCCTCAGGCTCAGTTTATTCTCAAATATATTCCTCAATTAAAAATTTTTAATTCTACAAAGACAATATTTGAGCCGTATTTAGACAAAAATTTATTAAGAAATTTAATCAAAGATAAAAAATATTTTAACCCTATTGTAGATCTAAAAGACTCTCGAAACAGAGCTCTTGAGGCTTACCAACAAACTAAATCATAATTTGAAACAAAAAGTAGCTATAATTGGATCGGGTATAGCAGGGCTATCATCAGCATATTTTTTACAAGATAAATTTGACGTCACACTTTTTGAAAAAAATGATTATTTAGGGGGTCATGCTAATACAAGAGAAGTTAAAGATAATTCTGGAAATACTATCTCTATAGATACAGGTTTTATTGTTTATAATGAGTTAACATATCCAAATCTAACTAAATTTTTTGATTGTCTAAATGTTGAAACAGTAAATAGCAATATGTCTTTTAGTTTCTTTAATGAGGAAAGCAATTTTGAATATGGAGGGGGAAGCTTAAGTGCATTGTTTGCAGATAGTAAAAATTTTTATAATTTAAAATTTTATAAAATGCTAAAAGACATAATTATTTTCTATAAAACTTTTCAAAAGAAAAATATAGTTTCAGATATTTCTATTAGAAATTTTCTTAAAACAAAAAATTACTCTGATGAATTTATTAATTTCCATTTACTTCCTTTAATTTCAAGTATTTGGTCAACTCCTGATCAGGACTCTCTTAATCAACCATTAAAAAGTATTATTAATTTTTTTCAAAATCATAAACTATTTAATTTTATTAATAGACCACAATGGAAGACTATAAAAAATGGATCTAAGCAATATATTAAATCTCTTATCAGATCTTCAAAATTTACTATAAAAAAATCTTGTAGGATTCAAAAAATCTCAAGGACAAATAATGTTGAAATTTTTTTTGAAGGAAAAAAATCTATTTTTGATATTGTAATATTTGCTTGTCCCCCAAACCATTTTTTTCCTCTTTTAGACAAAATTCATCAAAAAGAGTATGAGATTTTGAAAGAATTTAATTTCCAAAAAAATTTAGCTCAATTACATCAAAATACCTCTTTAATGCCTGCTCACTTAAAAGCTTGGTCAAGTTGGAATTTTCATACCAATATGAATAATAAATGCACACTCAGTTATTGGATGAATAAACTACAACCTCTTAATACAGGAGATAATTTTTTTGTTTCATTAAATCAGGAACAAAAAGATAACCATTATCAGACACTTTATGAACATCCAATATTTTCACAAAAAACTTTAAATGCCCAAAAAAATATTTCATACATACAAGGCCATGATAAATCATACTATGTAGGCAGTTATCTAGGTTATGGGTTTCATGAAGATGGTATTCAATCAGCTATAAAAGTTTGTAATAAGTTAGGTATTGATCTAAAGGGGTTTAATAATGCGGATACATCAAGAGTACAGTGGAATTAGTTTCTTCTCATAGTCTTGGAACTGGTAAAATTGTTCATAAAAGAACAAGAGATACTAAAAACTTTTTTCAATATAATGCACCCTACTTAAGTATTAGTCTTAGCAATACCTCAAAGATACATCCTTTTATATCGCTCAATAAATTAAATTTTTTTTCTATATTTTACAAACAACATGGTTTCAGAGATAAAAAAAAGAATTTGTACGATTTTGCAAAAAATATTGCAGACAAGCACAATATTATTTTTAATAATGTTCAGTTTATATGTATTCCCTCAATAGTTGGCTATTCTTTTAATCCAATTAGCTTTTATTTATATCTTGATGATCAAAACAAAGTGAAATCAATTATTTATGAAGTAAAAAATACCTTTGGAGATCAAGTCCACTACTTATCTATAGATAAATTTAGAGATAAAGAGTTTAAAAAAAACATGTATGTGTCACCTTTTATTGAGATGGACTGTATTTATAAAATTTCATCAAAAAATAAATCTAAAAACCATTTTTTTTGTAATATTAACCAATTTAATCTTAAAAATGAGCAAATATTCTATGCTTCAATTGATCTAAATTTAAAAGAAATAACGTTCTTAAATTGTATTTTATTTTTTATTTTAAATATTTTTGGGAGTATAAAAACGATCACCTTAATTCATTATCAAGCTATCAAGCTTTTACTAAAAAAAAGTAAATTCTTTAAATATTCCAATAGAATAAAAGATAATCTATACTTAGATTAGAAAAGATTATTAAAAAATTGTTTATTGATAAATATATACATAAAGTTTGCTCTAAAATAAGGCATGGATCCTTGAGCTTAGACGTAAAGGGAAAACCTTATGAATTTCATGGTGATTTAGAGGGTCCATCAGTGCATTTAACAATTAATAAACTTTCCATGATATGGGATTTATATTTTCGTGGATCAGTTGGATTAGGAGAGGCTTATATAAAAAAGAAATTTGAAGCAGATGATTTAAGTAAATTTTTGGAATTTGGAGCTTTAAATGAAAAAGCTTTTGGTGGTGAAATGAGTGGATCTAAATTTTATAGACTCTTATCTAAAAAATATATGAATCAAACAAAAAATTCTTTATTTCAAAGTAAAAAGAATATTCACGCGCATTATGACCTTGGCAATGATTTTTACTTGGAGTGGCTTGACGATACCTTAACATATTCCTCAGGTTTTTTTAAAACAGGATCTGAAACATTATCTGAGGCACAAAAAAATAAATTTGAAAGTCTTATTAAAGGTAATGAGCCCAAACCTGGTGATCATGTTTTAGAAATAGGATCTGGGTGGGGAAGTTTTGCTTTTTATCTTATTTCAAAATATCCAGATATAAAAATTGATACTCTAACTATTTCAAAAGAACAATACGAATTTGTGAATTCAAAAATTAAAGAATACCATTTACATGATAAGTTAAATGTCATTTATAAAGATTACAGGGAGCATAGAGGGAAATATTCTAGAATATACTCCATCGAAATGTTTGAGGCAGTTGGAATTCAATATTGGCAAACCTATTTTGAAAAAATAAAAGATTTATTAAAACCATCAGGTGTTTTTTCAATGCAAACCATTGTAATTTTTGAAGATTTTTTTGATAGATACACTAAAAAAATTGATTTTATTCAGAAATATATATTTCCTGGTGGAATGTTGCCCTCAGTGAAAGCTCTTGAGAAAATAGCTACTCAAAAAAAATTTAATTTTCAAATAAAAAATCAAATGGCTGACAGTTATTATCAAACACTTGAAATGTGGAGAAATAACTTTAATAAAAAATGGGATAAAATAAAAAATTTAGGTTACTCTGAAGATTTTAAAAGAATGTGGAATTTTTACTTATCATACTGTTCAGGAGGTTTTAAGGCAAAAACAATTGATGTCTATCAAATAGATTTTACCAATAAGTAAAATACTTATGATTAACATCTACTTTTATAAAAGACCGTACTGATTGTGTGTATGAGAAATGTATTAATAGCCGGTATTTTATTAATATTTCTAAGCGGATGTAATAATATGAAACTTGAAAATTTTGCCGATAAGCAACCCACACTCAAAATAGAAGAGTACTTTTTAGGTAAAACAACAGCCAGTGGCCTTTTCATTGATAGGCTTGGAAAGGTAAGACGACAATTTAATGTTGAAATGGAGGGTATTCAACAAGGGGATAACTTTATTCTTAATGAGACTTTTCTTTATGACGATGGTGAAGAAGAGTTTAGAAGATGGGAAATTAAAAAGACTGGTGAAAAAACCTATGAGGGCACCTCTGAGGATATCAAAGGTATAGCTCTGGGTGAGAGATCTGGTAATGCAATAAACTGGCACTATACTCTTAAGCTTAAGTATGGGGACGGCATAATGAACGTTAAGTTTGATGATTGGTTAATTATGCAAGATGATAAAAACGTTTTTAATAAAGCTACAATGAAAAAGTTTGGGATTAGATTAGGAGACGTTTATTTATTTTTTACGAAGTAGTAGTAGACTGTAATTTTTCAGCTTTTTCTTTCGCTTTTCTTTCTCGCTCAGCTTTACGCTGACCTTTCTCAACTAACGCTTCTAGCTCTTCGTAGGTACATAGACCAAGATCAGTAGGGTTTCTGAATTCTGTAATTGGTTGAGATTGGTTACCAGCTCTTATATTAGCAACTGTGGGTTTAGTGGAGCTTGTAAGTTTAGCAATTTGGGTATCGGCTAATATTTTACCATACTCTCGAATTAGCCAAGCAATAGCCTTTGGCCTTTCTTGTCTCACTGATAATGGAAGATATTTTTTTGTTTTGACGCTAAATTGAATTGACTCAGATTTTTTATTTTGCAATTGTAACTCTTGTGAGTGATCGACCTCACATCGTTTAATTTCATCCATAGTAAGTTGACCACTTGCAATAGGATTTAATCCTTGCATACGGTATGCATCTTCACCATCTGCAATACTTTGTACTTCTAGTTCGTGGAGCTGACAAAACTGAGATATTTGAGGGAAACTTAAAGCTGTGTTGTCAACTAACCAAACGGCTGTTGCAAGGGGCATCAAAGGTTTATTGTCAGACATAATTTTTTAAATTTAAATATTAAATGACTTATATTTGTTTTTAAAACGTGCAACTCTTCCACCAGAGTCGACCATTTTACCAGATCCTTGATTCCATGCTGGGTGAGATAGAGGATCAATTTCAAGCTTCATAGTATCGCCAGCTTTCCCCCACGTGGATCTGGTCTTATAAGTAGAACCATCAGTGCGCTCCACAGTTATCTCATGATAATCAGGATGAATTTTTTGTTTCATGGTTATCAGAAAAT
This sequence comes from uncultured Alphaproteobacteria bacterium, assembly GCA_902521795.1. Lineage (GTDB taxonomy): Bacteria > Pseudomonadota > Alphaproteobacteria > HIMB59 > HIMB59 > HIMB59. The sequence continues at coordinate 90,252 of CABYSX010000002.1, read as the reverse complement.
AGAGACCAAAGATTAAAAAATCAAGTAAATATTTATAGATTTTTCAGTAATTCGCTACTGATAGCAGCACTTGAGGCTATTAAACTCTCATCTTTTAAAGGATCAAAATCATTTCCTTTTTCATTTAAGCATATCCCACCGGCCTCTCTTACTAAAACAATACCTGCTGCTATATCCCAGATATTTAGTCTTAATGACCAAAAACCATCAAATTTTCCTGATGCGACATTAGCTAAATCAAGTGCTGATGATCCTAGTAATCTAACACTTGTTTTTCTTTGAAGGGATCCAATTTGCGCAATACCTTTTTCGAGAATGTCTTGGTGCTTAATTTGAACACCAGATGTAAACATACATCCATCTAACTTATCTCTTTGAGAAACTCTCAGTCTTTGATTATTAATCCAAGATCCAGAACCCTTATGAGCCCAATATAATTCATTTAATATTGGGTTGTATGTAACACCAGCAATAATTTCTCCTTTTTGCATTAAACCAATAGTCACTGCAAAGTATCCATTGCCGTGAATAAAGTTTTTTGTACCATCAAGTGGGTCTGTGATAAATATCGGAGTATCACCTTTAAGTTTTTCAAAATCCTCAGAACTAAAAGTTTCTTCATCTATTTGAAGAAAATCAGGTCTATCTTTTCCCAAATTATAACTAATTGTTTCAGAAGCCCTAATATCTGCTGAGGATACAAAGTCATTTTTATCTTTTTTAGAAATTTGAAGTTTTTCAAGTTCACCAAAATCTCTAATCAAAGACTTGGCAGCACTTCTGCATGCTTTTTCCATAACAACAATTACTGGAGGGACAATAGACATAGAAAATTTATTTTGCTTTTTCTATATAAGTTAATTCACTTGTATTTATTCTGACTTTATCACCTGTTTCGACGTGGGGAGGGACAGTAACTCTTACACCGTTAGTTAGCAAAGCAGGTTTATAAGATGAAGACGCAGTTTGTCCTTTAACAACAGCTTCTGTTTCAGCAATTTGCACCACAAGACTTTCAGGGGGATTAACATTCATTGGTTTTTCATCATAAAACTCAATAGAGACTTCCATTCCATCTTCAAGAAATTTAGCCGTGTTCTTATTAACTTGAGTAATATTCATAATTATCTGTTCGTAAGTCTGGTTGTTCATAAATGTAAAATCTTCTCCACTGCGAAATAAAAATTGGTGATTTATTTCTTCAGCTCGAATTTTTTCTAGAGACTCTGAACTTCTAAATCTCTCATTTAATTTTGACTGATTTGATATATTTTTAAGTTCTGCCTGAATATACGCACCACCTTTACCAGGTTGTGTATGGGAGAGTTTAGCAACCTTCCACAGAGAGTTATTATGCTGGATTATATTTCCAATCTTTAAATCGTTAGCATTGATTTTCATTTAGATTTATAGATCTGTATCATTTGCTCTAATAAAGCCAATGCATCAGCTCTAGATCTTTGAAAACAATTTCTTCCAATTATGGACCCATTACCATCTCCTTTATGAATTGCGAGAACTTCATCCATTAAAGCTTGATCATCTTTTGCATCTCCACCAGAAAAAACAACTAAGCGCTTTCCATCAAAAGCAACTTTTTTAATGTGGGCTACGCGATCTTTTAAAGTGTTTATATTTATATTATTATCTTCAAATGCTTTTTTAGTTGGATCATCTTCTAAAAAGTCACTTGGCAACTTAACTTTAATTATATTAGCTCCCAATAAAGCAGAAATGTGTGCAGCATATGAAATTATATTCATTGCAGTCTCACCTTTTTTAGAAATGTTTGACCCTCTGGCATAAGCCCATAATACTACTGCAAGACCTTTTTCTTTAGCCTCAAAACTTAGTTTTTTAAACTCTTCCATCAAATCAAAATTATGTTCAGATCCAGGATAAATAGTAAAGCCTATCGCTGCACATCCTAGTTTTAATGCATCATCTACACTCCCAGTAACAGCTTGATCTAAAGAGGTTGCAAGAGTATTTGAACTATTAATTTTTAATATTGTTGGAATTTGACCATTAAAGTTTCCAGAACTTGTTTGAAGTAACCCAAGAGGTGCTGCATAAGCTGACAAACCAGCATCTATTGCAAGTTGATGATGATAGTTTGGATCGTATGCGGGAGGATTAACAGCAAAACTTCTATCTGGACCATGTTCAAAGCCTTGATCGACTGGTAAAATGATCATTCTCCCAGTTCCTCCAAGCTTTCCTTGTCCTAAAATTTTCATAAGATTTGATCTCACACCTACATTTTCATGCATGTAATTTGAAATGATTTTTTTGGTGGTATTTGTTACTTTCATAATTGCTCCTATAAATTACATACTTGAGCGGTTGTCTCAAGCATTCTATTTGAAAATCCCCATTCATTATCATACCAAGTGAGTATTCTACCAAAATTATCAGATACTGTAGTCGTTTCACTCAAGTCTAAAATTGAACTTCTAGAGTCATGATTATAATCACTTGATACTTTTTGATCTCTGTCCACTCCTAAAATATTTTTAAGAGAATTATTGGCATATTCTTGAAATTTATTATTCAAAGACTCAATTGAAATATTTTTTTTTGTATTAAATTTAAAATCTACAAGAGAGACATTTGGTGTTGGAACTCTTATTGCGGTTCCATCTAATTTTCCTTTTAAATGAGGAAGAACAAGGCCAACAGCTTTTGCTGCACCTGTGCTCGTAGGAATAATATTGTTAGCTGCTGCTCTAGCACGTCTAAGATCTTTGTGAAATGTATCAACTGTATTTTGATCTCCTGTATAAGAATGAATTGTTGTCATGTATCCATTTTCAATTCCAAACTCTTGATCTATTACGAAAGCCACAGGGGCTAAACAATTAGTTGTACACGAAGCATTTGATATGACTTGGTGATCTAAATTAATATTTTTGTTATTTACACCTTGAACAACTGTAATATCTGCACCTGAACAGGGGGCTGAAACGATGACCTTACTAGCACCACTTTCGACATGTGACATAGCTTTATCTTTAGATGCGAAAACCCCTGTGCACTCTAAAATAATATCTACATTCTTGTCACTCCACTTTAGATCAATTGGGTTTCTCTCAGATGTAACAGTTACTTTGTTTTCTTCTATTGAAAACTGCTCGTTTGAAATTTTATTAATCTCCTTAGAAAGAGGTCCGTGAATACTGTCATATTTTAGTAAGTGAATATTTGTATCAATATCAGCTAAATCATTAATATAAGCAATTTCATATTGATCACTAAATTCATTTGACCTTTCTAAAAACGCTCGATAAACGAGTCTACCAATTCTACCAAATCCATTAATTGCTACTTTTTTTTTCATTTTGTTTTAATTTTCCTTAATATTTTAGTTGATATAGTTTTTGTTGTTAACCCAAATTTTTTAAATACTTCACTCCCAGGAGCACTTGCACCAAAAACATCTAATCCAAAAATATTTTCTGAATTTGTAAATTTATTCCAATACATGGTTGAGCCAGCTTCAATTATAAAAGTTTCATCTAATTTAGAGTCCAACAAAGTAATTTTAAAAGATTTTGATTGCTTTTCAAAAATTGATGTAGATGGCATAGATATTACTTTTGAGATAATCCTGTTATTTTTCAAAATTTCAGCAATATTTATAGCTAAGGATACTTCTGAACCAGTCGCTATAATTGTAATATCATTATTTTTTTTTGGCCCGCTTATCACATAAGCTCCCTTGAAGTTTTTTGAAACTAATTTTTTATTGGAAATTTGCGGTAAATTTTGCCTTGAAAGACATATAAATGATGGAGCATTATCAATCTTTAAGGCCTCTTTCCAACACACTATTGTTTCTTTAAGATCACAAGGTCTAAAAACATAACTATTTGGTATTAGTCTTAACATATTAATTTGCTCTATGGGTTGATGAGTAGGTCCATCTTCACCTAAACCAATGGAGTCGTGCGTGAAAACTTGAATAGGATCAATTTTCATTAAAGCAGCAAGACGAAGACTTGGCTTCATGTAATCAGCAAAACTTAAAAAAGTCCCTGAATAGGTTTTATAAATTTTAGTAGCTGCAATTCCATTCATTATAGCAGCCATTCCGTGTTCTCTTACTCCATAATGAATATATTGACCTGCAATATTTTTACTATTCATGACAGACATCTCTTTACCTTTTGTATTATTAGAACCAGTTAAATCTGCAGAGCCCCCAATGATTGGATGATCTCCTTCGATATAATTTAAGATTGCTTCAGAGGATTTTCTAGTAGCTTGATCAGAATTAAAATTTTTCAAATCTAATTCTATCTTGTTAAATAACTTATCTATATCTTTTTTAGATAAATTTGAATGAAATGTTGATTTCGACTTTTTGTATAACTTTTTATTCTTATCAGCAGATCCTCTCCAAATCTTTAAGAGTTTTTTGGGTATTTGAAATGGTTTTCCGCTCCAAGATAATTTACTTCTAGTTAAATTAACTTCATCTGAACCTAAAGGTGAACCATGTGATGATGCTTTGGCAGACTTGTTAGGTGAACCAAAACCAATAGTGGTTTTAAAATTTAGCAAACATGGAGCGTTTGATATTTGCGCTTTTTTAAATAAGTCATAAATATTTTGATGGTCATGACCCTTACCACTATACACCTCCCAATTAACTGATTTGAACCTTAGGTTTGTATTATCACTAAAAGCTAAGTCAGTGGACCCGTCGATACTAATATTGTTGTTATCGTATATTAAAATCAAATTATTTAACTTCAGGTGTCCAGCTAGACTTATTGCCTCTTGGCTAATTCCCTCCATCAAACAACCATCACCACAAAAGACATATACTTTTGGTGATTTTGATAATTTTTTTTCTTTTGATAATTTTTTAAGTGCTATAGCCATTCCAACTGCGTTTGAAATCCCTTGTCCAAGAGGACCAGTTGTGATTTCAATACCTGCATGTGGTTCATATTCTGGATGCCCCGCAGTGATGGAGTCTAATTGTCTGAAATTTCTAATTTGAGACAAAGTCATTTTTTTATAACCCGTGAGATATAAAAGTGAATAAAGTAACATAGAGCCATGTCCGTTAGATAAAACGAATCGATCTCTAAGCAACCAACTCGGATCATCTGGGTTATGTACCAGAAAGTTATGAAAAAGAACTGTAGCTATGTCTGCCATTCCCATTGGCATACCAGGATGACCAGATTTTGCTTTTTCTACCGCATCGATTGATAAAAATCTGATACAATTTGCTAATTCGTTGTAATTTTTCAATGGAATAACTTTACTTAATAACTAATAATTAAAGTATGAATGAATTTCAACAACAAATACTTCAAAAAATAGAGCAAATTGCATCAAAACTTCAAAATTACAAAACTAGCAATCAAGAATTGATGAACGAGAAACAAAAATTAAAAGCCAAAGTAGAATATTTCGAAAGAAGGGAGTCAGAATTAGTCTCTGAACTAGAAAATAATAAACTTGAGTTATCAGAAAAATCTCAACTTATAGATCAAGCAACAAATAAAATTGAGGAACTTTTAGGTTCAATTGATATAGATGGCTAATTTAACTCTAACAATTGGAGGAAGGCCACTAAAAATTCAGTGCTCAGATAACAATGTTGAAACAGTTAAAGAGATCGCTTCTACTATTAGTAAATTAATAGAAGATGAAAAAAAAGAAAATGTTCCCTTTTTAACCTCTACTCTTATTGCTTATTTAAAATCTATGGAGGACGTATTAAAAAAAGAAAAAATATTACAAGACTCTTTGAATAAGAAATTATTTTATGAGAGCCGGATTCAAGAGTTACAAAATGAAAATCATAATTTAAAATCTGACATTGAACAAATTTTTAAAAAATTAAATGACAATCTAATTGTTGAATAAAAAACAAATACGTAATTATCACCTTGACCTAAGAATGAAACTTAGTATTTCGGACTTAGACACTTATTCTAGTATGATAAATTCAAAAATTTTAGAAATAATAGAAAAAATTAATCCACAAAAATCTGTTGGTTTGTTTTATCCATATAAAAATGAAGTAGATGTATTGAGGATATCAAATGATTTAATAAATAAAAATATCACATGCTTGCTTCCACGAGTAATATCAAAAGGAACTGCTTTAAAGTACTTTGAATATAACCCTCACAATCCAAGTTTAGAAAAAGGTTTTGGTGGAATAATGGAACCTACCGGTGAAGTGGCTTTAAATCCTGATATAATTATTGCATCTTGTTCCGCATTCAACGAACTAGGTTATAGAGTAGGTTATGGTGGAGGTTTTTTTGACAGAACAATTGAAGAATTAAAAAAAAAAGGAAATTTAAAAACTATTTTAGCTGCCTTTGAAATTCAAAAAACTAACTTTAATTTTCAAGAAAGTTTTGACCAAAAAGTTGATTACATTTGTTCAGAGCAGAGAGTCTATTCCTTATGAATTTTTTAGTTATAGGAGATGTTGTTGGAAGATCAGGAAGAAAAGCTCTTAAAGAAAATTTAAAAAAAATACAAAAACAATTTAACATTGATTTTACAATTGTGAATGCTGAAAATTCAGCAGGTGGTTACGGGCTTACAGGAAAAATATATGAGGATCTTATAAGCTGGGGAGCTGATGCTATTACTCTAGGAAATCATGCTTGGAAACAAAAAGAGATCATTGACTATATGGAGAGTAATCCAAATCATAGTATTATAAGACCTTTGAATTTTGAAGCTGGCTCACCAGGTAAAGGATATAAAATTTTTACTCATGAAAATGGTAATAGAATATTAGTAAGCCAAATTCATGGTCAAACATTTATCGACCTTCCTTTAGATAATCCATTTAATTCTATTGACACGCAGCTCTTATCTATAATTAATGACCACAATATTGACTTTTCATTTTTAGAGGTCCACGCGGAGGTTACTTCTGAAAAAAATGGTATCGCTCAAAATTATGATGGAAAATTTACTGCTATATATGGAACGCATGTTCATATCCCAACTTCAGACGCAAGAGTATTGGAAAAGGGTACTTGTTTTCAAACTGATATTGGCATGACAGGTGATTATAATTCTGTTATTGGTATGAAAAAAGAAAATGCAATTAAAAGAATGAGAACTGGATCTAATACGCATAGGCTTGAACCAGCTGAAGGAATTGCAACTATTTCAGGAGCAGTAATAACTACTGATGAAGAAAAGAAAAATTCCATTCAATCTATTCAAATAGGTGGTGTTTTGGATAGTAATTTATTATCTTAGATCATGGCAGGGCATTCCAAATTTAAAAATATCCAATATCGTAAGGGTGCTCAGGATAAAAAAAGAGCAAAACAATTTGCAAAAATAGGAAGAGAAATTCAAATAGCTGTCAAAATAGGAGGAACAGACCCAGAGTCTAATCCAAGATTAAGACTAGCTATGACTAATGCTCGAAGTGTGAACATGCCTAAGGACAATGTAGATAGAGCAATTAATAAAAATAATACTGATACTGCGGATTACTCAGAAGTACGCTACGAAGGGTATGGTCCTTTTGGAACAGCTTTTATAGTTGAGGCTTTAACAGATAATAAAAATAGAACAGCCTCTGAGATAAGATCTATTTTTTCTAAAAATGGAGGAAATTTAGGCGAGACAGGAAGTGTAAGTTTTAATTTTAATAAAGTCGGAGAAATACAAGTAAAAAAAGAAATTGATGACGGTGCATTAGAAGAGTTACTTGACCATGGATTAGAGGACTACAACACAGAGGATGATACAACATATATTTATTGTTCTTATCAGACACTAGCATCATTGGAGAAAATAATGCGAGAAAAAAAATTTGAAATCGAAAGTGCCAATATTATTTGGAAGCCAAATTTGACTGTAAATATTGAAAAAGAAGAAGAGCTAACAAAACTAGTCAAATTAAATGACGAATTAGAGGATAATGATGATGTTCAAAATTGCTTTTCAAATCTAGATTTTGACTCTAGTTTGTTAGAGGTTACTAATGCCTGATAAAGCATGGAAGAATAGAGAGAGACTTGTTGCAAAGTTTTTTGGGGGTTTGAGAAACGCTCTAAGCGGGATTAATTCAAAAGTTACTCATGCAGACGTAATTCATGATAATTTATTTATAGAGTGTAAGTTAAGAGCCAAGCATTCGGCAATTAAATTATGGGATGATACAAAATCTTTTGCTGATAAGGAAAAAAAAACCCCAGTCATTGCATTATGTGAAAAAAATAGACCTGGTTTTTGGATAATGGTACATTCAGATGATTTTGATAAGGTTTCTAAAGAGCTGAAAAACAAAAAAATAATTGAAGAAGAATAATTTATGGAAGAAGTAGTTAACTTAGCCACCCTTGAGGGTTCTGTAGATTTCTCAATGATGGGAATGTTTCTCAAATCTGATTGGGTCGTAAAATTTGTAATCATATTGTTAGTGATTTTTTCAATTCAATCTTGGAAGACGATTATTCAAAAAATTCTCCTAATAAATAAAATTAAGAAAATATCCAAAAAATTTGAAAATCATTTTTGGTCCGGTGTCTCTTTGGATGAGCTTTACCAACAAATTGATGATTTCGATCAAGAAAGCTTTTCAAATATTTTTAGAAATATTATGAATGAGTATGAAAAATCTCGAATGCAAAAAAAAAAAATCGACTCTGCTTTTATTCAAAGACTTTACACATCTCTTGATTTAAGTATTGCTATTGAGGATACAAATTTAAATAAGGGGCTTTCATTTTTGGCTTCTTCTGGATCTGTCGCACCGTTTATAGGTTTATTTGGAACAGTTTGGGGAATCATGAATAGTTTTCAAGCAATAGCAATTGCTCAAAATACTAACCTTGCAGTAGTAGCACCAGGTATTGCAGAAGCTTTATTTGTGACTGCCTTAGGTCTTTTTGTGGCTATTCCTTCAACCGCCTACTACAACCTTATAACGTCAAAAATTGATAACTATTTGTCAGAAGCTGAAAGTTTTGGAAAGGATTTAGTAAATATAATTTCACGCCAAGTCAAATAAGGATATGAGAAAAAAACATCGACCTGTTTCAAGTATAAATGTCACCCCTATGGTTGATGTGATGTTGGTTTTATTAATTGTATTTATGGTTACCGCCCCTCTTCTTACAGTGGGGGTTCCTGTAAACTTACCAAAAGTTGAGGCTAATTCTTTAGATGCACAAAAGGAGCCTCTAGAAATTTCAATTAATGAAAATAATGATATTTATTTAGGTGAGGAACTAATACCTTTTGAAGAATTAATACTAAAAGTAAAAACTATCGCTGGCTCTAACACTGATATAAGAATTTTTTTAAGAGCTGATACCACAATTAATTATGGAGAAGTGATGAAGGTTCTTGGTGCTCTGAACACATCAGGTTTTTTAAAAATTGCTCTCGTTACGAAAAAACCAAGTTAGTTGTCTACAATTACACTATTTAATCCTTTCAGAAATTTAATCCTATTCATTGAAAATTTTAGTTATAAAAAAAGTGATTTTTATTTCCAAATATTTTCTTTTCTATTACATCTTTTAATTTTGATACCGATGATAAATTTTACTTTTGAAAAAAAAATCAGCGATATTCCAATGATTTTACCTATCGAAATGTTCATTATTGAAGAAGAGACAGCCGCACCCGAATTTGTTGAGGAGATAAATGAAATTGTCCCAACATTTCAAGAAGAAGCTCCAAAGCAGAATGAAACTAAGGCTATTGAACCAGAATTAAAAGAGATAAAATCACAAGAACCAATTGATCAAATAATTCAGGATACTAATGAAGAAGTATTGATTGATAACTCTGCAGACAAAACAAATGAATTTATAATTGATGAGAAAGTAAAACCTGAAATTAAAAAACCAGAAGAGGAGACACCACCGCCAATTGAAAATGATTTTGAGATTAAATTAAAACAAAAACCTGAACCTCAAGAAATACTAGAACCCAAAAAAGATATTGAGATTGTTGTAAAGAAAAAGCCTGTAAAGAAAACTTTCAATGTTAGTACTGTTCTTAAAGACTTAGAAAATCAGAACAAAGAATTCAAAAAAGAACAAGAAGCATCTGATGCCAAACAAGAGGAAGTTTTCACAGAAAAAGTTGGACCAACGATGACTATTTCAGAAATTGATTTATTAAGGCAGCAATTACATGGCTGTTTAAATCTTAATGTTGGTGTTGCTAATTTAAAAGAAATAAAACCTGTCATTTACATTGAAGTTAACTCTGATCGAACAGTAAAAAGTTCTAAAGTAGTAAATAAAGAAAAATTGAATGATCCATCATTTAGAACTGCTGCTGAAGCTGCTATGAGAGCAGTGAATAATCCAGATTGTAGCCCTCTTTTATTACCTGAAGATAAATATGAACAGTGGAAAGAAATTAATTTTACTTTTGATTTCAGCTGGATGTTTGATTAATAAAAATTTAAGATATAAATTGCATAATCGATCAGAAATATTCTTATGATTAAAAAAATCCTATTAATTTTGTTTTTTTCACTTAACGCAAACGCTGCTCTAGAGGTAACAATTGCACAAGGAAAAGTTGAACCCACTCCCATAGCTATAACTCAGATATTTGGTGCAGACTCAGACACTGCTAGATATGGGAATACACTAAGGCAAATTATTAACAATAATCTCACAAATTCAGGTCTTTTTTATACAGTAAATGAAGATCTTTATATTCAATCCGATAATTTAGTTGAAAAAGTCCCACGTTTTGAAGATTGGAAGCTAATCAAAGCACAGTTCTTATTAAGTGCAGATGTCAGTAAAACAGATAAAGGGATTAGATTGCGCATGAGACTTTATGATGTATTTAACGGAAAAGAGATAGAAAAATTACAACTCACAATACCTGATGAAAATTTAATAAGAAGAGTTGGTCATACTGTAAGTGACATTGTCTACGAAAGAATAACAGGCGAGACTGGTTATTTTGATACAAGAATTGTTTATGTTTCAGAAATTGGTCCACTAGATCAAAGAGTAAAAAGATTAGCAATTATGGATCAAGATGGACATTTGGATAGTCATCAATTTTTAACAGATGGAAAAAATTTAGTTTTAACTCCTCGTTTTGCACCAAATAATCAAATAATAACTTACATGGAGTACAAAAATAATCTTCCAAGAGTTTATATTTACAATCTTAAAACTGGTGAGAGGGAAATTGTTGGAGACTTTCCTGGGATGACTTTCGCACCAAGATTTTCACCAGATAGTCAAAGTGTAGTGATGTCTTTTTCAGATCCTAATAATGCAGCAAATTCTGAGATCTATTTAATGGATTTAAACACTCGATCTCGCTTAAGATTGACAAATGACTCTGGAATTGACACATCTCCCTCTTTTTCTCCCAATGGAGAAAAAATTGTTTTTAACTCTGATCGTGGAGGGAGTCCCCAATTATTTATTATGGATAAGAACGGAGATAATATTAAAAGAATTTCAAAAGGTAGAGGTGTTTATGGTAATCCAGTATGGTCTCCTAGGGGGGACTTGATAGCTTTTACTAAGTTAACTCAGGGTAACTTCCACATAGGAGTCATGGACACAAATGGAAATAATGAAAGAGTAATAGTCAGGGATTTTTCTTTGGAGTCTCCAGCGTGGTCTCCAAATGGCAGGTATTTAATATTTCACAGACAAAAAAGGTCAAATCTTGATGGAACAGGAGGAGAAGTAACAATACATTTTATCGATATAACTGGATACAACGAGAGGGTTATTCCCACTCCAAGAGATGGAAGTGACCCAGCTTGGTCACCTTTGTTATAAAAATTCATTAAAAATCAACAAATTTTAATAAAAATTAAATAAAAATTGTCTTGATTTCCAAAAAATTCAGTGTTTATTTACCTAAACTATAGTAAGAATATATTTACGCGGAGATTTATAATAATGTTAAAAAAATTGTTTATGCTTATTGTTGCGGGTTTTTTCCTTGCTTCATGTGCTGCCACTAAGACAGAAGAAGGTGGAAATGTTGATGCAGCTTCAACTAGCGCAAGTTCATCCTCAGGAGGTGAAATTACAGCTGGGACCCAAGAAGACTTGATTGTCAATGTAGGCGATAGAGTGTTTTTTGAATTTGATAGCTCAGAACTCACTGTTGATGCTCAAGCAACGCTTGATGCTCAAGCAGCTTGGTTAATGCAGTACCCTGACACTAACATAACTGTTGAAGGTCATGCTGATGAAAGAGGCACCCGTGAGTACAACTTGGCTTTAGGAGATAAAAGAGCATTTTCTGTTTACTCTTATCTTGCTCAGGCAGGTATTGACACCAACAGGATGGAATATGTAAGTTGGGGGAAAGAAAGACCAGAAGTTATTGGGTCTGATGAAACTGCTTATAGCCAAAATAGACGCGGCGTTACATTAGTAAGTAATTAATTAAAATTTCATTAAGGTGTTCTTTTTTTAAAGAGCACCTAAAAGCTTTATGAAAAAAATAAACAAAATATTGGTTATTTTTTTTCTTTTCTTTTTTAGTTATAAGGCACAATCTGAAAATCACAATCAAGTATCAGTAGAATTAGACAGAATTAAAAATGATATTGTTGATCTTCAAAAGTTTGTTTACAAAAATGAGTCATCATTAAATAATACTAATGAATCAAATGACAACATTGGATTAGATGAATTAAAAATACTTATTAACGATATTTCAAAAAGTATAACATCATTGGAGAAACAAATTTTGAATATTAAAGATGATGTCAGTAATTTGTATTCTTTATACACATCATCTGATTTTGATGAAAAAAAAATAATCAGTACATCTGATCAACTAAACATAGAGGAAAGTTCCTCAAATATCGTAGAAAACTCTGAAGATGATCAGTTATTAGGTCAAATTAGTCTTTCTGAACTTGAGGAAGATAAAGTAAAAACTCTTGATAGCTCTGATGTTGAGACCAAAGAAAAAACATCTTCTCTAGATATTGAAAAAGAGGAATTAGATATAATCGAGATAAAATCTATACCAGAAGTCAATGTTTCTATGCTTAATGATTTGGATCAATTAATAAAAGATCGAGAAATAGAATTAAATAAGCCAATAATTAACGTTGAAGAAGAGTTGAAAAATGCAAAAACAAGTTTTGCAAGTCTTAACAACAAGTCTGCTATTGAGAGCCTGCTACTAATAGTCAATTCAAACACAGATCAAAAAGAATATTTGGCTGAAACTTATTATCTTCTTGGTAGAACTTATTTTATGGAGAATGAGATAATTGAAGCTGTAAAATATTTTGGTATTAGACATAGAGATTTCTCTTCATTTCCAAAATTTAAATCTGAAAACTATTTTTGGCTGGGAAAGTCATTATTTAGTATTGGTGATCAAGAAAACGGCTGTTTAATTATGGAGGATCTAATATTTTCTAATACTTACATTGAAAGCAAAGAAGTAATTGAATCAGCAAAATCTCTTCAAACCGAAAAAGACTGTGGTTTGATTATTGATTAATGGAACACCACTCTCTCTTGGCGTCAAGAATTACCTCAAAAATAATATATCAACTAACGAAAAAATATTAATTTCAATTTCTTGTGGCTTAGATAGTACTGTCCTCTTTGATTTAATTACAAAATCAAAATATTTAAAAAATAAAAATATATATTATTTGATTTTTGATCATCAAAAAAGATCTGAGGGAAAATATGAAATTAAACAATTCATAAAGTTTTATAATCTTTCAAATAAAAATCTTTTTTTGAAGAGAGTTTCTCTTAAAAAAAAAATAAAAGGATTTCAGGAAAAATCCAGATCTTTTAGATACAATTTTCTATACAAATTTTCAAAAAAAAGAAATATTGAAAATATATTCTTAGGTCATCATCTTGACGATCTTAATGAAACTTTCTTTATGAGGAAAATTCAACAATCTGGTACAGTTGGTTTATCTAATATCTTTTCAGAAAATTACAAAAATCTTAAATTACATCGCCCATTAAGTAAATACACAAAAAAACAAATCAAAAGATATGCAAATAGAAATAAACTAATTTGGTTTGAAGATAGAAGTAATTTAGAGTTAGAATTTACCAGAAACAAAATAAGACACTTTCTTTATTCAGACAAACATCTTTTTAAAATTAATCAAGAAAGATTAATTTATTCAAAAGCATTCTATATAAGGTCTCTTTATCAGAATTTTTTCAAGTACAAAAAAAATAAAATTTTTGAAATTGAAATTGAAAAATTCAATAATTTAAATAAAAATCTCAAATTTTTGGTAATACAGTCTTTTTATTATGAAAATAGATTTTTTTTGTTTAAAAAACAAATTCGCGATGAAAATATTGGAAACTTTATCAAAATATTAAATAGCAACATTCAAAATGGTAAAGAAAGATCAATCTTTTCAGGAAAAATAGGTGTCTTAAATAAAAAAATCTATATAAATCTTACTTAGTACTTTAAACGTATGTATCATTAACTATATTAATAATATGAAAAACTTTTCTAAAAATATATTTGTATGGATCATTATTAGCCTTATTTTACTAGGCTTATTTAACGTATTTAAGAATTCCCAGAGAGATTACTCCTCAATTACTTATACTTATTCTACATTATTAGATAAAGCTCAAAATGGAGAAATAAAATCAGTAGAAATCCAAGGAAATAATATTTTTGGTCAAACTATGGATGGTGTTGAGTTTTCTACTTATGCTCCAAGAGATCCAAATCTAATTGAAACACTTAGTGACAATGAAGTTGCTATAAATGCAAAACCCGAGCAATCCGGCATGCACCCATTACTTAGCATATTTGTTTCTTGGTTTCCTATGCTACTTTTAATTGGTGTATGGATATTTTTTATGCGCCAAATGCAATCTGGAAAAGGAGGGGGTGCTCTTGGATTTGGAAGATCAAAAGCCAAACTTCTAAACGAAAATAAACAAAAAGTTACATTCAACGATGTGGCTGGTATTGACGAAGCTAAACAAGAATTAGAGGAGGTTGTCTCATTTTTAAAAGACCCTCATAAATTTCAGAGGTTAGGCGCCAAAATTCCTAAAGGTGCTCTGTTAGTTGGACCTCCAGGCACTGGTAAGACTCTTCTTGCAAGAGCAATCGCCGGTGAAGCAGGTGTACCTTTTTTCTCAATATCTGGCTCAGATTTTGTAGAGATGTTTGTTGGTGTCGGAGCTAGTAGAGTTAGAGATATGTTTGAACAAGGAAAGAAAAATGCACCTTGTATTATATTTATCGATGAAATAGATGCAGTTGGAAGGCACAGAGGTGCTGGATTAGGTGGTGGCAATGACGAAAGAGAACAAACTTTAAATCAGCTTCTTGTTGAAATGGATGGCTTTGAGGCCAATGAAGGTGTAATAATAGTTGCAGCAACAAATAGACCTGACGTTCTCGATCCAGCTTTACTAAGACCTGGAAGATTTGATAGACAAGTTGTGGTTCCAGCTCCAGATATCATTGGTAGAGACAAAATTTTAAAAGTTCATACAAGAAAAATTAAGATGGATAAATCTGTAAAGACTATAGCTATTGCAAGGTCAACCCCAGGTTTTTCAGGTGCTGATTTGGCTAACATAGTAAATGAAGCTGCTCTTATAGCTGCCAGAAAGAATAAAAAAATTGTAACAATGGATGATTTTGAAGACGCTAAAGATAAAGTTATGCTTGGCACCCAAAATAAATCAAAAATTATATCTGATGGTGAGAAAGAGGTAATTGCTTATCATGAAGCGGGCCATGCCTTAGCTAATTTGCATTGTAAGCACGCAGATCCAATATACAAATCATCAATTATTCCTACAGGTAGAGCACTGGGTTTTGTGATGAGTGTTCCAGAGCAAGATAAAGTAATTCATCGGAAAGATGAATATCTAGACAAATTAGTCGTTACAGTTGCTGCAAGAATAGCTGAAGAGTTAATTTTTGGACCCGAAAAAATAGGTTCTGGAGCTGCCGGAGATATTCAACAAGTAACAAACCTAGCTAGAGCTATGGTAACTCAAATGGGCTATAGCGATAAACTTGGAAGGGTTAGATACACAGGCAACCAAGAAGAAGTTTTTTTAGGACACTCTGTAACACAATCTAAAAATATTTCAGAAGAAACAGCAAGAATTATTGACCAAGAAGTTATTCGTCTTGTTGAAGAGGCTGAAACAAAGGCAAGAAAAATATTAAACGAAAATATCAAGGATCTTCACACAATTGCTAAAGGACTTTTAGAATATGAAACTTTAACTGGTGAGGAGATACAAAACTTAATTAAGGGTATTAAGCCTAAAAGAGATGACGATTTATCATCTGATAGTTCTGATGATAATACCGACAATAAAAAAGAAACTCAAAGCAAGGGCCCTTTACCTTCTTTTACAAAAGATCAAAATTTTCCTCTTCCAAATTAACACTTATTCCAATATTTAATATTCCTTATGAGATTATTTGGTACTGATGGAATAAGAGGTGAGGTAGGAAAATACCCTTTAACTGCTGAAAACGTGCTTAAACTAGCTAAAGCATCATCGCTTGTTTTAAGTAAAAAAAATTCAGTATCAAGAGTAGTTATTAACAAAGATACAAGATTGTCTGGTTACATATTCGAACCAGCTTTAGCATCAGGCTTTATATCAATGGGGATAGATGTAATTTTAGTAGGACCTTTACCTACACCTGCTTTAACAGTACTTGGTAAGTCACTAAGAGCAGACTTTTCTGTAATGATTACGGCTTCTCATAATCCATATAAAGATAACGGATTGAAATTCTTTACAGGCCAAGGTCTTAAAATTTCTCATGAAGATGAAAATAAAATAGAAGATTTATTTTTTAATTATGACTTTGATAATTTTAAAATAAAACCGTCAAATTATGGTAAAGCAATAAGACTCAAAAATGCTTTAGGAAGATATTCTGAAGCTCTTAAACAGAGTACTGATAGAAATCTAAATTACAGTAAATTGAAGGTAACTTTAGATTGTGCAAATGGAGCTTCATATAAAGTAGCACCAGAAGTTTTATTTGAACTAGGTTTAGACCTTCACACTATTGGAAATAATCCCTCTGGCATAAATATCAATCAAAACTGCGGCTCATTATTTCCACTAAAAGCATCAGTTTTAGTAAAGAAAAAAAAATGTGATATTGGAATCTGTTTAGATGGAGATGGTGATCGAGTCGTAATTATCGATGAAAAGGGTAAGGTATTAAGTGGAGAAGAATTAATTTATATCCTTGCGAAATATTATTTATCTGAAAATAAAATTAAAAAAGGATCAATAGTTGTAACAAATGAAATTGCAAATCATGGTCTTGATATCTCTCTTAGAAAATTAGGTATTAAATTAAAAAGAGTAAAAGTAGGTGATAAAAATATTCTTAAACAAATAATCAATCATAAATACTTTTTTGGCGGTGAACCATCTGGACATTTTATATTTAAAGATGACATACTAATAGGTGATGGTATGACGACAGCTATTAGACTATTAACTCTAATGCTTAAAATAAACAAAAAGTTATCAGTGCTAAGAAAAGGTATTGATTTACTTGAAGTGATGAATATAAATCAAAAAATAGATCGAGAAAAATTTTATTTATCTCAAGAAAGTATTTATCAAAAACTAAATAAATTATGCAAAAACTTGGATATTTATTACAATATTCGTCCTTCAGGGACTGAACCACTCTTAAGAGTGAACTTGCAATATGACAAAAGAAATATAAAAGTAAGTATTCTGAATAAATTAAAAACACAAATAATTAAAGTTATCTCGGATGCTTGTTAACTCTTTTGACACAAAATATGCTAAAACAGCTTTAAAATATGAGAGTCTAGATAACTCTTTTACTAAAATTCTTAGCTCTAATAATAAATTTTCAAGAATTTTTACATCTGTAATTGAAAATAAATCTTTAAAATCTCTCTCTGAGGCTACCCTTCGATCAGATATTACCGGTCAAGTAATAAATACAATTTTGACACATGGCTCAAATTCTAAGCACTACCTTTATTATATGGGAGATGTTTTTAAAAAAAATAAAATGAATAATAATATTAAACAATTTAGACAACATGGTGTTGAAATTATAAACTTACCTAAAAATAAATCCTTCAAAGAAGTTTTAGAGATTTTAGATAGTTTTTTGAAAAATATACTTAAAAAAAACTATACTTATGTATTTACTGACCCAAGAATTAGCAAGAATATAAGTTATATTTTAGATAATAATAGTCGAAAAAATAATATTTCAAAATTTTTAAATATTTTCAAAAAAAATATTAAAGCTCCCTTTGAACTAAATTTAGAAAAAGATTTTTTTTCTCAGGATTATCATCAAGATATATTTTTTTATGTTTATTCAAATATTTCAAAAAAAATAATAGCCCAAGGCGGAGGATATCAATATAAAAAAAATATAAAAAAAGTAGAGGGATTTGGTTTCTCATGTAATGTCGATTACATTGCTGAATTAATTTAATGAATAAAGCAGTTATTGGACTTCAGTGGGGTGATGAAGGTAAGGGTAAAATAGTTGACTATCTCTCTGAAGATTTCGATTTAGTAGTAAGATATCAAGGTGGTAACAATGCCGGACATACAGTTATAGTTGATGATACAACATATAAATTAAATCTTATACCATCAGGTGTTATTCGAGGTAAAATCTGTTTTTTAGGTCAAGGTGTTGTACTTGATCCTAATCATTTTTCTAGTGAGTATGATCAAATTAAAAAAAAAATTAATAATCCCAAGATATACCTTTCATCAAATATTTCTTTAATTTTAGATTATCACAAACAACTTGATAAAATAAACGAGTCAATTTTAAATACTAAAAAAAAAATTGGTACTACTTCAAAGGGTATTGGCCCTGCATATCAAGATAAAGTTGGAAGAAAAAGTATCAAACTTTATGACTTAAAATCTAAAAAAATTATTGAAGAAAAATTGCAATCGATAAAGAAGTTTTATGACCCTATCTTAGAAAGTTTTAATGAGAGTAAAATCAATATTGAACAAACAATATTAGATTTACTTAGTTTTTATGATGTAGTCAATGAGCTAATAGTTGATAATTCTCAAATAAAAAAAGAATTTAAAAATAAAAAAATTTTATTTGAGGGTGCTCAAGGTGCATTACTTGACTTAGACCATGGATCATATCCTTTTGTGACTTCATCAAATACTGTTTCATCAAATATTGTCATTGGTTCAGCATTACAAGTTGATTATCATACAGTTGGAATATTTAAAGCCTATGCTACCAGAGTTGGAAATGGTCCATTTCCATCTGAATTATTTGATGATATTGGTGATTATATAGCTGAAAAAGGAGTTGAGATTGGAACAGTAACAAAAAGAAAAAGAAGGTGCGGTTGGCTTGACCTAGTATCTTTAAAATATAGCTGTGAAATAAACCGTGTAAATGAACTTTGCATGACTAAAGCTGATGTTTTAAATAATCTTTCAGAAATTAAAGTATGCAAAAGCTACAATTCAAAAAAATATGAAGATGTAAATTTTAGTGAAAGTGATATTTTGGAGTCATTGTCCATAGAAAGTAGTGATTTTGAAGTATTCTCAACTTGGGGTGAGATTGAAGATTTAAGTAACTTTGAAACACTCCCTGACAATCTAAAAAAATATATCTCGTATATTGAGAATTATTTGAACATCCCCATTAAAATTATTTCACTGGGACCTGAAAGAAATCAAACAATTGTCAGATAAATCAAGTTTTTGGTAAAAGTTTTTGATCAGAGATTATTTTAATCTCATCTTGCAGTTTTTTTATAGCCTTATTTTCTATTTGCCTGACTCTTTCTCTACTGATTGAGTATTTCTGGCTCAAGTCCTCTAAAGTCTTTGGCTCTTCATCCAAACGTCTTGCAGTTAATATCTCTATTTCTCTAGGTTCGAGTTTTGTAACCGCTTGTTTATAAAGTGCTTTCCTTTTTTTTAATTCGTCACCTTGTTCAACTTTTGATACAGTGTCTATTGTTTCATCTTCTACTTGATCTATCCACTCAGATTCATTTTCGTCATTAAGAGGAGTGTTTAATGAAAAATCTTGATTAAAGACCCTACCTTCCATTTGCTTTACCTCTTCTTGCGTTACCCCAAGATCATCCGATATAGATTTAATTTGATCATTAGTTAAGTAGCCTTCTTCATATTTTTTAAGTTGATTTCTAAGACGTCGAAGATTAAAAAAAAGCTTTTTTTGAGCCGCAGTGGTTCCAATTTTAACAAGAGACCAACTGTGTAAAACATACTCTTGAATAGAGGCTCTAATCCACCATATAGCATATGTTGCTAGTCTAAACCCCTTTTCAGGATCAAATTTTCTTATAGCTTGAATAAGACCCAAATTACCCTCTGAAATTAAATCAAATAAAGGTAAACCATATCCTTTGTAACCCATGGCTATTTTTGCAACTAGTCGCAAATGGCTGGTCACAAGTTTTTGAGCAGCTTTTGTATCCCCATTTTTGAGCCAATCTATAGCAAGTCTTTTTTCTTCTTCATCTGTCAAAATAGGAAACTGATTTATTTTTTTTAAATAAGGATAAACATCATTTTCAGAGGTAATGACAGGCAGTAAATTTTTATTTTCTATATTCATTGCAAATTATTGTTTAAATCTTTCATGTCATTAGGTAAATCACAAGTAATTATAATGTGTTTTTCTAAAATTGGATGATCAAATTCTATCTTGTGTGAGTGTAACGCTTGCCTTGGAAATAATGAAACTAAATTTCTAAGATTATCAGTCATATTATTCAAACGAAATTTTTGCTCTTTATTAAAGCTGTAATCTTTATCCCCAATAATAGGAAGACCTAAGCTTAAAAGATGAACTCTAATTTGATGGGTTCTACCTGTAATAATTTCACAATCTAAAAGACTTATTGAACCGTGAAATGTCTTAATATTTGTGACTTTAGTAATTGCATTTTTTCCTAGATTATCAGAAATGTTGAATTTGGTTCTCTGAACTTTATTTCTTGTAATATTTCTATTTATCTCAATGTTATTTTGGTTAAGAACACCATATGCAAAAGCTAGGTAATTTTTTTTTATATTTCTGTTTTTAAACATTTCTCTAAATTTATTTTTAGAAATAAGATTTTTTGTAATAACTATAATTCCACTTGTATCTTTATCTAGACGATGAACAATTCCTTCTTTGAAGTTTTCACCATCATCTATTGTAAATTGATCTTTCAGACTATCTTGCAAGCTTGGGCTCTCATCAAATTCATTTTTTTTGTGTGTAAGAAGACCAGAGGGTTTATTTAATATTGCTATATAACTATCCTCGTATAATATTTCTATTCTAAAATCTTTATAGTTATATGATTTGTTCATAGGGTATATGTTAAAAAAAAAATTTTTATTAAGTCTAGTAATTATTCAAGGTTTATTAATAATTGCAGGAATAATAGCAATTATTTTTGGTGTTTTCTATAAAATGAGCAATAGCAATAATTCTACAATTATAACCAATAAAAATATTGATTTAAATGATCTTTACCTAATTAATGAAAATCAATATCAGCAAAAATTTATACATGATAACAAAGCAATTTTTCAAATTAAAGACATTGAAACAAATAAAATTCTGAAAGAAATAGTTATTGAAAAAAATTAAATTTATCATAATAGCGGGGTCTTCCGCAGGTCATATTCTACCCGCAATAAAATATATTAATAACTTAAGTGATATAAAAGCACCAAATGAAATACTTTTTATAACAAACGAAATAGGAATAAATTATTTAGAAAAAATTAAAAACGATAAAGTAAATAAACTTACAGTAAGCTCTAAAAATAAATTCTCTTTTATTTTAAAGATATTTTTAAATGTATCATTATTATTTCTATTCAATAGAAAGTTAATCTTGATAGGTTTTGGTGGCTTTATTACAACACCTATATTGTTAATTTCAAAATTATTTAATATTATTCTCTTTTCTTCTAATAAAATTTATATTCATGAGCAAAATTTTATATATGGTTTAGCTAATAAAATAAATTATTTAATTGCTAAAAATGCATTCATTTCCTTCCCAAAAGTTAATATGCGTAGTAAAGAAATATTTGTTGGTAATTAT
The DNA here is from genome assembly GCA_902521795.1 of uncultured Alphaproteobacteria bacterium. Classification (GTDB taxonomy): domain Bacteria; phylum Pseudomonadota; class Alphaproteobacteria; order HIMB59; family HIMB59; genus HIMB59. Next base: position 68,132 of record CABYSX010000002.1, on the reverse strand, counting down.
TTCTTAGATACAAATGAACCAAGAGAAAAACTTGATGGTAAGTTTGTAAATGTTTTATTAATGGGAGGTAGCGCAGGTTCATTAGAATTAAATAATAAATTATTAGAGGAAATAAAGCTTTTAGATAGGAAATATTTAGAAAAAATTAAATTTTTTATTCAAATACCAGACTCTCATATAAATACTTATAAAAAAAAATATGAAGATCTCTTAAATAATGATAATTGCTCATTTTTTATCTTTAAAAATAATCTTAATTTTAAAAAATATGATCTTATACTTTCTAGATCAGGTTCAGGTTCCATTAATGAAATTTTATATCATACTAATAATGTCTACTTTATTCCTCACTTAATATCTAGAGATCAACACCAAAAATTTAATTTAAGTTATTTCTTTTCTAAAAACATGAGTTTAAAAAAATTGCAGATACCTGATAAAAAAAACATTATAAGCCAGTTTTATTTCAATTCACTTATTAACCCTTATTCGATTGAAAAAATTATTTGTTACACTACTAGATGAAATTTTCAGAGTTAGCATCAAATAAAGTTCATATTATTGGAATTAACGGTATTGGTATGAGTGCTTTGGCTATTTATCTTAAAAAAAATAGCATAAATGTTACTGGAAGTGATATTGCACACAATGCTAATACTATAATTTTAGAAAAATATAAAATACCAGTATTTATAGGTCACAAATCTTCAAATATTAAAGATAGAGATATAATATTTTATTCTTCAGCAATTAAAAATAATCCTGAAATTAAAGAAGCAAAAAAAAATAAAATTCCCTGTTACAACAGATCTAAACTTCTTCAGCTAATATGCAAAGATAAATTCACGATTGTTGTATCTGGTTCACATGGAAAAACTTCAACTACTTCTATTTTAGGACATTTGTTAGTTCGTGCAGGTCTAAACCCTACTATTATATCCGGTGGTATTATGCAGAATTTTGGACAAAATATATATCTTACTGACAGTAATTATGTAGTTGTAGAAGCCGATGAGAGTGATGGGACAGTATTTAAATTAAGTCCAAGATATTTATTATTTTTAAACGTTGATAGAGAGCATATTGATTTTTATAAATCCTACTCTAACTTTAAATCTAAAATTAAAAACTATATACTAAGTCAAATTAAAAAAGATGTTAAAATTTTCATTAACAATGATGATAATTTTCTTATTTCATTAAAAAAATATTCTAAAAATTTAAAAACATTTGGCTCAAATACAAAAGCAAACTATAGTTATAAATTAATAGAGTTATCTGATAAAAAATCTTCATTTCAAATTTATAAAGGTAAAAAAATCATATCAAATAGTTTAACTACAAATTTATTAGGTGAACACAATGTACAAAATCTAACTGCTGTTTTATCCATTATAGATGACTTAGGATATGAAATAAAAAAATCTCATATCCTTGATTTTAAAGGGACTAAAAGGAGAATGAATATTCTTGGTAAATTAAAAAAAACTACTTTTATCGATGATTATGCACATCATCCAACAGAAATAGATAAATTAATCAATATTATTTCATTGTATAAAAAAAAAATTGTTATTTTAATAATTGAACCTCATAGATACTCTAGATTAAATGATTTATATAAAGAATATTTGCATGTATTAAGGAATACCAATAACTTGATTATTTTAAAAACCTATGAAGCAGGCGAGAGTTATAAACAAGGTATGAAAAATTCCAAAAACTTGGTGAATGATTTGAATGTTTCAAATAATCAAAAAACTAGATACATTGATAATTATATTGATTTATTTAACTTATTAGACCAATTTGTATTAAATAAAAGTGAAAGTATAGTTATCACTGCAGGGGCGGGAGATATTTCAAATCAAATTCGTTTTTTTTATGACTCAAGAAAATAAAAATTTAGTTACTAACTATTCATCTGCTAAATATTCTTGGTTAAAATCTGGCGGAAACATTAGCAATCTATATAAAATTTATAACCAAATCGACTTAAGTAACTTATTCAATAATAATGATATCAAAGCTAAATCATTATTAGTTGTAGGAAATCTTTCAAATACATTAATCAAAGATGAAGGTTTCAAAGGAATAGGTATAAAACTTTTAGGTGATTTTACTAATATTAAAATAAATTCTGATCATATGTTAGTTGGAGCAGCAGTTTTAGACAATTACCTATCAAAATTTTGCTACCAAAATGCTATTTCAGGTTACGAGTTCCTATACACAATTCCGGGTTCAATTGGAGGAAATATATTCATGAATGCTGGTTGTTATAATCAGGAAATAAAAGATAAATTAATAAGTGTCATTTATTTTGATATCAACGAAAACAAGATTTATGAAAAAACAATTAGTAAATTAAAGTTCGAATACCGAAAGGGGTTTCAAAAAAAAAATACAATAATTTTATATGGAAAATTCAAGATTATTCATAGTGATCAGAGTAATATAAAAGATTTAATGCAGGAATATGAAAGAATTAGAAACCAATCTCAGCCTCAAAAAGTAAATTGTTGCGGTAGTATTTTTAAGAATCCTAGAAATCATAGTGCTTGGAAACTAATCAAGTCGTCTATAGACGATAGCTTTTATAATGGTCCAATAAAATTATCAAAAATACACTCAAATTTTTTTGAAAATGAACCCAATATAAGTGCTAACAGCATAGATTTATTTATTTCCAAAATTCAAAAAAGAGTCAAAGATAAATACAAAATTGTGCTCGAAAAAGAATTAAGAATCATAGATTGATAGATAAAAATATTAAATTACTGAAAATACTTGTAGTAGCAGGTGGATGGTCAGATGAAAGAGAGGTTTCTCTTATGTCAGGAAGAAATGTTTTTTCTACTCTCAAAAGAGATAAATTCAATGTAATATTTTTAGATATTAAAAAAAATAATATTGAACAAATTTTAATATTTAAGCCAGATATAATATTCAATTCTCTTCATGGTGAGTTTGGAGAAGATGGGGGAATAAATTCATATGCCCAAAAAAATAATTTATTAATTACACATTCTGGGGCCATTTCATCAGCTCTGTGCTTTAACAAAAGACTTTTAAAATATTTTCTTAAAAAAGAACTTAATATTTTATCACCAAAAGAGATTGCATATAAAAACAAAATTAAATTTCCATTAATTTCCAAGCCAAATTGGGGAGGATCCTCTAAAGGTATTAAGTTTTTAAATAATATGAAAGAGCTTAGAAAGACAATTAATAATGATCAAAATTTAATTGAAGAAATAATTTATGGAAAAGAATTAACCGTAACAGTCATTGAAAATAATAATAAAATTATGTCACTTGGCGTTACAGAAATAGAGTTCAAAAATCAGCACTATGATTATATAGCTAAATATACAAAAAATAAGAGCTTTCATTTTCTACCAGCCCGAATATCTAAATTGCAATATGATTTTTTGATGAAAATATCAAAAAATATATTTCGTGTTTGTGGTTGTAAAGGAATAGCAAGATTAGATTTTATAATGAGCCAAAAAAATGGAAAAATATATTTTTTAGAAATAAATACACATCCAGGATTAACAAAATTATCTCTAGCTCCTGAACAAGCTAATTACCAAGGATTATCCTATTTAAATTTATTAAAAAAAATATTACGTTCATCTCTATGAAATTAAGATATAGTGAAGTTGCAATATACTTTTCATCAATCTTAGTTTTAATATTATTTATTAATTTTTCTGTCAATTATATAACTAAAAAACCATTAGAAATAATTAATTTCATTCAATCAGACATACACGAAGATTTTGAAATAGAAATAACAAATAATTTAAACGACATAAATAATTATTTAAAAGAATATTTATTTATTGATAGTCATTTGATAAAACGTAACAATAACGAAATTAATATTCAAATAAATCTTAAAAAACCTTTTGCACTAAACAATTTAACAAATGATGTAATATTTTATGATAACACCACAGCTTCATCATCTTATTTCAAACAAAATTATTTAGATAAAATAAATCTCATTGATATTTCTAAAAACAGTCTTCATATTAATAATTATCTAAATGAAAATTCTCAAATCCTATTCTCTTTGTTTAATATTAACCAAATAGAATATATCGACGATAGGAGATACAATTTAGTTTTAAGTAATGGTAGAATAGTTATGCTTCCTAAAGTAATTGATTCCAAATTGTTAAATTTTATTAAAAATAACATTAATCTAATTGATAAAAGCACTAATTATCAGCAGTTTCTAGATTTAAGAAATTTTCATAATAAAACTATAAGATTAAAATAATTGGACAGTTACAAAACATTAATAGAAATTGGGTCTTTTTCTATAAAGACCATTATATACTCCGAACTAAATCATGAATTTTCTATTATTGGAACAGGTAAGACTAGATCAAAAGGCTACAATGGAGAAGAGATAGAAAATTTTGATGATTTTATCGATTGTATTAAAAATTCGATAGTGCAAGCTGAAAAACAAGCTAATTATATTATTAAGGATGCCTTTATTCTTGTTACAAATCAAAGTGTTCAAATTAAGAAAACACAAAAAGATCTTAATCTTAATGGTGCAATTGTTGAAAAAAATGATTTAAGAAAAATTTCTAAAATCAAAATTCCTAAAGATGAGAAATATCTTTATAATATATATACTTCACATTATAAGATTGATGATAAATTAATTACAGATAATCCTGTTGGATTAAACTGCAATAAACTATCTATAATTTCATTAGTTTCAATGATTGATATTAAGCAAATTAATCTTTTAGATAATATATTTCAAAAACTACAAATAAAAATCTTAAATTATTTAGACTCTACGACTTCATATTATTTTTATCTAAAAAATAAACCCAAAACCAAAACTAATGTTGTACTCATAGATTATGGTTTTAACAACATTAATATTATTGTAATTAAAAATAAAGTTTTACATTTTATAAAAAAAATACCACAAGGTTGTAAAAAAATTTCTGATGATTTAGTGAATATCCATAATATTAGTTTTGATTTTGCCGAAAAACTTAAAATTTCTACAATTGATTTATCTGATACTAGAAATTCAATTGTTGAAATTCCTATTTGGGAAGAATTTGGTGATAATAAGAAAAAAAATGTTGGACACGATAATTTAAAAGAGATTACTTTAGATCGTTTAGATGAGACTTTTGAATTGGTTTTAAAATCTTTACCAAAAGATAAGAGTTTTTATTCGTATGTATTTACAGGAGGGGGTTCAAAGATTAAAAATTTTTACAATTACTTTAGAACAAAACATGGTTATGACATTCAGTTTTTGGAGCCGCCAAAGTCTTGTGGTATTCCTAAGGTTTTAAATGATGCTAGTATAATGTCTCTTTACTCAAGTTTTTGGCTTTTAACAAATAAAAGCTTTAAAAATAATGATTTTATTCAAAAAATTGATTCTTTTTCAAGCAAAATATGGTACAAAAGATTCGTAGACCTACTATAGGTTGATTTGCGGGGAAAAAAATGACACTAGATATAGAACCAGTAGTTGATCAAAAAAACTTAAAACCATCTTTAACGGTCATGGGTATTGGCGGCGCAGGAAGCAATGCTGTAAATAACATGATTCAATCTAATTTAAATAATGTTGACTTCATTGTTGCAAACACTGACGCTCAAGCACTTGAAAATTCTCTTTGTTATAATCGTATCCAACTAGGATTAGAAAAAACTAAAGGTTTAGGTGCAGGTGCAGATCCAATTATTGGAAAAGATGCAGCTGAAGAAAGTATTGATTTAATTTCAGAAGAATTAAGAAATACAAATATGTTATTTTTAACGGCTGGTTTAGGTGGAGGAACAGGAACAGGTGCTCTACCAGTTATTGCAAGTATTGCAAAAAAATTAGGTATTGTAACTGTCGCAATAGTTTCAACCCCATTTAACTTTGAAGGTACAAAAAGAATGAACCTAGCATTACAAGGACTCGATGAAGTTAAAAATAATGTAGATACATTACTTATAATACCAAATCAAAATTTATTTAAAGTATCTAATGAACAGACTTCTTTTGCAGAAGCTTTTAAAAAAGCAGATAATGTACTTTTTGATGGAGTAAAAGGATTAACTGATTTAATTACACAGCCAGGTCTTATTAATTTAGATTTTGCTGATGTAAGAACTGTTATAAAAGAAATGGGATTTGCAATGATGGGAACTGCTGTTGCAGAGGGCGATAATAAAGCAGTGGAGGCATCAAACTTAGCTTTAACCAATCCATTAATTGAGAATATAGATATGAACACTGCTAAAGGAGTAATTGTCAATATTTCTGGAGGAAGTGATATGACTTTACTAGAAGTAGATCATGCTGCTAATATTATTAGACAGAGTGTTAACCCAGAGGCAAATATAATTTTTGGTTCTTTGATTGATGAAACTCTCCAAGGTAAATTAAAAATTAGTATTTTTGCTACTGGTATAGAGGCATCAGGAAAAAAAATTCTTTACTACCCTGAGTCTGAAAATAACTCTGGTTTTAGTTCTATTCAAAATAAAATAGATGAAAGTTTGTCTTACGATGGTTCAGACATTAAAACTAATGAAGACATTTCTAGTGTAGTTGAAGAAAAACCAGTCACTTCTGAAAATGAAGAATTTAATTTGACAAATGAGGTAGATCAAAATTCAGAAAATAGAGAAGAAATAATTGAAAAAACTATTGAAAATAGTGTCAGTTATGGAAATCTTGAAGAAAAAAAGAAGACAGGTTTTTTTAGTATGCTTTCTAATTTGATGACCTCTGATAAAAAAACAACTGAAGTTAAAGACGAAAATCCTGAAAAAAAGCAAAAAAAAACAAAGACAGATCCAAATCTATTTTTATTTAGTGATGTTGTCGATGAAGAGGTTAATCAAGCTAAACAAAGCTCTGAAAATAATGAAATTTCTGAAATTTCAGATATTTCTGAATTTAGCGAAGAAAATGATGACATAAATGAGGATATTGATACCCCATCATATCTTCGAAAAGGCTCTAATCAATAAATCTAATAAATACATAGTTTTACAATTAAAAAGTAATACTTTCTGGGTATTTTCTTAATATTGTATAAATGAAATGTTTTACCCTCAAAGAATCCATCACATTAGATGGAATTGGTTTACATACTGGAGTTAAAACAAATATAACCCTTAATCCAGCTCCACTAAATTCTGGTATCTTTTTCAATAGAACAGATAAATCTGTTATTATTCCTGCTAAATGGGATAGCGTAATATCTACAAAATTTTCAACCAACATTGCTTCAAATGGAATTGAAGTTAAGACAGTTGAGCACTTATTGAGTGCACTTGCTGGTCTTCATATTAACAATTGTGAGGTTTTAATCGACAATGTTGAAGTACCTATTCTTGATGGTAGTTCTAAAGTCTATGTTGAAAATATTTTAAAAACAGGAGTAAAAGAGCAGAATTCTGAACAAAATATTTTGGAAATAATTAAGCCTGTAAAATTCCTATGTGATTATGGATATGCTGAATTAGCACCAAACTCATCAAGAGACCAAGGATTAAATATAAATTTAGAGTCTAGTTTTGATGGAAAGTATTATGATCAAGATATTAAGATTAGAAATTTAAATGGTAATTACGTCGAGTCTATTTCAAAAGCTAGGACTTTTGGTTTTTTTCAAGAAATAGAATATCTAAAGTCACAAAATCTAATTAAAGGTGGCTCACTTGACAATGCTATAGTTATTAAAGACAAGAAACCACTCAATAAAGATGGATTAAGATATGAGAATGAATTAATGCGCCATAAAGTTTTGGATGTAGTTGGAGATCTCTACTTGTCAGGCTATCCTATTATTGGAACTTACAAAGGTTTTAAAACAGGTCACTTTATTACAAATAACTTACTTAAAGAGTTATTTAAATCAGAAGAAAATTATAAGATACATAAAATTAACTAAACCATTTTCTTTGGATCAGTATATTTTTTAAAATCTATTTCAGATAAATCTGTTAACTCTAAACAAGATTGCATTAGTGAAATATTTTTATTGTAAGCGTTTAGTGCAACTTTAGATGCGAGATCATAGCCAATTACTTTTGTTAAGGGAGTCACTAACATTAAAGAGCGATTTAATAGCTCATTTATTCTTTTTTTATTTATTTTTAATCCTTTCAAACAATTTGCTCTAAACGAGGCCATTGCTTCACCGATTAAACGAATAGCATCAAGAGTATTATGAATAATTAATGGATTATATACATTCAATTGGAAATGACCTTGGGTACATGCGAATGTTACAGAATTTCGTAGACCAATTACATGTGCGCATACCATTGATAAGGCTTCACACTGAGTAGGATTAATTTTTCCAGGCATAATAGATGAGCCGGGTTCATTAGCTGGAAGAATTATTTCAGAAATCCCGCTTCTTGGCCCAGAGGCTAATACTCTGATATCATTTGCCATTTTAAATAATGCACTACTTAAAATTTCAACACCTGACATAACTTCAATAAATACATCATGAGATGCAAGAGACTCATACTTATTGGGAGCAGATTTGAATGGAAGCTTTGTTTCTTGTTTTAAATATTTAATAAATTTTTTAGAAAAACTATCAGGTGCGTTTATACCCGAGCCTACAGCTGTACCTCCTTGAGCTAGTTCATAAAGCTTATTTAAACTTTTCCTAATAACACTTTCAGCATAAGAAATTTGATCATAGAAAGCTAAAAATTCATTTGAAATTTTTATTGGTGTTGCATCTTGGGTATGTGTTCTACCAATTTTTATAATTCCTTTGAATTCAGAAATTTTCTTTTTTAAAGATTTTTTAAAAGTTACTATTTCTGGAAATAAATGTCTGTGTATTGATAATACTGTAGCAATATGCATTGCAGTAGGAATACTATCATTTGAAGATTGTGATTTATTTATATCATCATTTGGGTGAAGAGGATGGTTAGTTGGAAGTTTTTTTCCTAATAATTGATTGCTTTTATTAGCAATAACTTCATTCAGGTTCATATTGATTTGGGTTCCTGACCCAGTTTGCCATACAACAAGAGGAAAATGATCATTTAATTTTCCTGAAATAATTAAATCACAAACTTTTCCAACAATTTTTGTATGATTTTTTGATAATAATTTAAATTCTGAATTTGCTAAAGCACATGATTTTTTTTGTAAAGCTAGAGCTTCTATAAAGATATTTTGAAAATGAAATTTACCAACACCTATTTGAAAGTTTTCTATTGACCTTTGTGTTTGTGCCCCCCATAGTTTTGAGCTATCAACTTTGATTTCCCCTAAGCTATCTTTTTCAGTACGATATTTGACCATGTATGATTAATAATATATATCAAATTAAATGAAAAATATTTTATTAATTCGACATGGGCAAAGTGAGTGGAATAAATTAAATCTTTTTACTGGCTTTAAAAATATTGAATTATCTGAACAAGGTATAGACGAAGCAAACAAAGCTGGACAAAATTTCAAAAATTTAAATATTAAATTTGATATTGTATTCACTAGTGAGTTAAAAAGAGCCCAAGAAACAGCTAAAATAATTCTCAAAAATCTTGATCAATGGGATCATTTATACGGAGAGGGAAAAATAATAACAGATATTAAGTTAAATGAGAGAGATTATGGTGATCTTACCGGTCTAAATAAAAAAGAAACGGCTGACAAATTTGGAGAAGAGCAAGTTCACAAATGGAGAAGAGGTTATTCAGATCAACCTCCTAATGGAGAGAGTTTGAAGGACGTAGTCAGAAGAGTAAAAATATATTTTAAAGAGTCAATCAACCCTGCTATCCAGAGCGCTGATAACAATAATATATTGATAGCAGCACATGGAAATTCTTTAAGGGCCTTACTAATTGTAATGAATATTTATGACTCCAGTAATATTAATTCTGTTGAGCTTTCAACAGGAGTGCCAATACATGTTATTTTGGAAAATAATAAATTTACAATAAAAAATTAACTTTTTGATCGACGCAGCATTAATCATTGCAATTGTATCTTACTACACTGTTATGTTTATAACCCCTGGGCCGAATAACGCCATGCTTACAATTTCAGGTCTAAAATTTGGCTTTAAAAGATCTTTACCACACATATCCGGTATATCTCTTGGTCATGCATTGCAAGTTTCTTTAATTTGTACAGGATTAGGTTTTATTTTAATTCAAAATCCCCAGTTTCAAATTGTATTAAAATGGATGTGTTTTTTTTACCTCATTTATTTAGCTTATAAAATGATTGGTTCAATTAAGGATTATAAAAAAGAAAAAGGAAGACCGTTAAAAATTTATGAAGCAGCTTTATTTCAGTGGATTAATCCAAAAGCATGGACGATAGCCATAACTGTTGCATCTGGCTTTATGCCACTAGAGGAAGAATTATGGGTTGCAGTTATATTTACAGGTTTAATGTCTTCGTTAGTAAGTTTTCCTTGTATCAGTTTATGGGCTTTATTTGGAAGCTTAATTAAAAATCTTATATCAAATACTCTTTTAAAAAAAATATTTGAATACTTTTTTGCTATATTACTTATTTCAACAGGTATTTATTTAATTTTAAATTAGGTAATCAATTAAATTTAAATAACGATAATTTAAAAACCCTTTTTTAGATATAAAATAACTCTCTACACTATCATTATTTATCGAATTTAAAATTTTTGGTAATTGTTTTTTTAACTTATTACTAAAGTAAGTAGATGACTCTAAAGGTAAAGCACTAGGTAGGTTGTCTACTGCCATAACATCCACTCCCTTGTATTTATAGTATGGAGATTTCAAAGAGGTTGTTTTTATTGTCGTTGGAATAGATCCTTTGATATCGCATGTTATATCTCCTATGATTTTGAAAAAACCACTGTTTATGTCTTTACTACTGAATAGTTTTGGAAATTTCTCATCCCAATAATGGCAAGAAATCAAAATATCGTATTTTCCTATATACTGCTTAAAATTCGACTTATAAAAGCCTTTACGAAGAATAAGATCTCTATAAGAAAATTTTTTATCAATTCTTTGATAGTAATCTTTTGGTTCTAAGACATTAAAATAGGACTTATTAATTTTTTTATTTCCTTTTATTCCAATCCTATTAAGGAAAAATTGAGCCCCTTTTGATACTAATCCATTGCCTGTGATAAGAATTCTAGTATTACCAAAATCTTTATTTTTAAAAGAGCTAATTATTTCTTTTATTGTAAAAATTACATTTTTATTTTTTTTTATTTTCAAAAATTTACTAAGGGTTAGATAGGTACCCATAATTCCAGCATGCCAACCAAAGCCTATACTTCTTAAACCATGAGTATTTCTTAAAAGCTCATAGTCTATTAGTGAGCAATTATTTTTGAGTATTTTCTTTAGCAATGGCATATTATGTTTTTGACCTTTAATTGTGTGAGAAAACATCATGTAATTTTGATTTTTTTTTATTTTAGATAAATCAATTTCCTTGATTGATAAAAATAAATCAATCTTTTGTGAATTATATTTTTTACAACCAACAGAAAAATATTGTCTATCTTTTATTACTCTTTGATTAGAGGGTTCTATAAAGAATTTTAATTTAGAATTCTTCTTTATGAGTTCCTTAATATCTTTGGGTACTAAGGGTACTCTAAATTCATTCTTCTTTGACTCTTTAAGTATACAAATATTCATCTTTCTTTTATTTTAATACCAAAGTTATTTAGTTTATCTAAAATGAAATTAACCCTGTTAATTTCATTAAATATTCTACTAATACCTGGTTTTGTATTATTTTTGATTAAACTCTCAATTACTGACACCATTGTTAAAGAGACACATTGAGACATAGCAGAGTTTTCTATATTCCTCGACTCATCAATATAAAGTGTTTTATCATAAACAATTTTATTTTGATATTTTGCAAAAAATCTAACAAATAGAAGAATTCTATCTTTTTCATAAGCTTGATATTTATTTTTGTCCCACAGCTCTGAGGATATTTTATCTAAATTAGAGTTTTCATCTAACTTCAAAAAAATTTTATTCCATTCTTTAGACCATCCTTTTAATCTAATAGTACCTCTTTGAAAGTTTTTAACTTTATCAATATACTCTTTTGATAAATACTCTTTTAAATACGGGGTAGAGTCCCTATTTGGGTAAATTTCAAATTCCTCTCCATTAAAATTCATTTTAGATATTTGTCTAAATGCTTTATCTGATGTCTGTTCTTTATAGTTTTTTATAAATTTACAAGGTGTATTCAATGCTCTTAAAACACCTAGTGGGGACCAACTAAACTTATACTTAAATTTATTAGGAATATGAGGGAACCCACCGCACATACTTAATATTGATATTTCATCAACCAATGGAGTTGAGATACTTTTTTTAAATTGATGAAATAGTTTGTGTGATAAAAGATGATCTATTCCTGGGTCTAATCCAGTTTCGCTTAAAAAAAGACAATTATTTTTTATGAATTGAGTCTCTAATGCAGCGTATTTGTTATCAAAGTAACTAGATATGATTAAATGACATTTCTTATAAATAGCAAGTTTAGCTACATCATAGTGCATGCTAGCTGGTAACATTGAAACTATAATGTCGTTAGCTTTCAAATTTTTTTTTAAATCATCAAAGTTAAGAGGATTAATTGTTAATCTATTCTTTAAAAGTTTACTGGCTTTATCAACAGATCGATTCCATACCTCAAGATCATGTCCTTTTTCATGAAGATATAATACCCCTGGTGGAGAAGATAAGCCTACACCAAGCCAATGAATTTTATTAAAGATCATTTTTAAGAATTTAGAATAATTCTGGTTAAATTTGTATAAAATTACAAGATGAAATTAATTCCTGAGTGGAAGGACCATGAGAAGTGCCTTATTGCTTGGCCATGTAATAAAGATTTATACGGGTCTATTATTGAAGATGCTAGGTTAGAAATAGCTAATTTTGCAAATCAAATTTCAGATGATGAACAGGTTGAAATTTATTGTAATTCTTCTGACTTTAAGGAATGCCTACAAATTATATCAAATTCAAAAATTAATATCACTCAAACCAATTTAGATGACTCCTGGATGAGAGATGTTGCGCCAATTTTTTATAAAAATAATGGAAGATTAGAGAGTTATTCTTTTAATTTTAATGGTTACGGTAAATACCCTAATTATGAAAATGATAATAAGTTATCAGAATTTATTTCAAGTCAATTAAAACTCCCAATTAAAAAAATTGATTTAACATTAGAAGGTGGCGCAATAACTTATGATGAAAATGGTAATTTATTTACAACTGAAAGCGTGCTTTTGAATCCAAATAGGTCCAACCCTAAAAAAAATATTATTGAGGAAAAACTTACAACATTATTTGATTTGAACTCGATAATTTGGCTTCCAACGGGGCTGGAGGGTGATGATACTGATGGCCATATAGATAATATTTTTTGTCCAATAGGTGATCAGAGATATCTTATTGCAAAAAGTAATGACCAAATGACATTTGATTATAAATCCCTGACTGAAGCTAATTTAATTTTAAATAGTAAGTTATCATTAACAGTAAATAATTTAAAAATTATTGAGATACCACTACCTTCAAATAAAATTATAAATAATAAAAAACTCGTTGCATCGTATATAAATTTCTATTCTACTAAAAATACAATATTCATTCCAAAATTTAATGTAAAAGAAGATGAGGAGGTCTATGATATCTTTAAATCGTTATTTAATAACAAAAAAATTGAAATGATAGAGTCGGCAAATATTAATTACGGTGGTGGAAATTTACACTGCATTACCATGAATGTTCCAAAATTATGAATGTAAACGTTGCAGTATCCCAATTTAAGTCAATAAAAGAAGACAAAGAAGCTAATATCAATAAAGCACTTTATTTGGCTGGTGAGGCATCAAAACAAAAAGTTAATATTCTTCTCCTACAGGAGTTATTTCAAAGTGAGTATTTTTGTTCAACACAAAATGAAAAATTTTTTGATTATGCTATTGAATTTCCAAATAATAAATTATTTGAAACATTCTCAAATTTTTGCAAAAGCCACAATATGGTAATACCAGTTAGTTTCTTTGAGAAAAAAGATAGAAATTTTTTTAATTCTTTGGTCTTAATTAACTCTGATGGAAAATTAAGTGAGCTTTACCGTAAGTCTCATATACCTGAAGGACCTGGTTACAATGAAAAATTTTACTTTGAACCTGGAGATACAGGTTTTAAGGTTTTTAAAACTAAGTTTGGAAATATTGGCTGTGGAATATGTTGGGATCAATGGTTTCCAGAGAGTGCTAGGTCAATGACTTTATCCGGTGCAGATATTTTATTATTTCCTACTGCGATTGGTTCTGAACCTCAGGACCCTTTATTAGACTCAAAAGATCACTGGCAAAATGTTATGAGGGGGCATGCAGCTGCAAATCAAATTCCTGTTATTGCATCTAATAGAATTGGCACAGAGATAGAGGGATCAATTTCTGTTACTTTTTATGGCAGTTCTTTTATAGCTAATCATTTGGGTAATATTGAAATTGAAATGAATAAAGAAGAGGAAGGTTTTGTATTTAAAAATTTTAATTTTTCTGAGATAACTAAATATCGCCAATCTTGGGGTAATTTTAGAGACCGAAGACCAGACCTATACAAAAATATTTGTGATTTTTAACTAAAACTATCATATTATTTTATTACTACTTAAATGAAGAGGAGAGGTAATATGAATAAATTTCTAACAACTCTTTTAGTCTTAATGCTTCCTACGAGTTTAAGCGCTAAAGAAGAGTTATTTATATATAATTGGTCAGATTATATAGCAGAAGATACCATTGCAAACTTTGAGGAAGAAACTGGTATTGATGTAACTTACGATGTTTTTGACTCTAATGAAGTTTTAGAAGCTAAGCTTTTAGCTGGAGGAAGTGGCTATGACTTGGTCGTTCCCTCAGGATCTTTTATGGAAAATCAGATTAAAGCTGGAGTTTTTCAAAAACTAGATAAAAGTATGATTCCAAATCTTAAAAATTTAGATCCAAGTGTTTTAGAAAAAACAGATGCTCATGACCCCGGTGGTGATTACTCTGTAAATTATATGTATGGAACAACTGGTATTGGTTATAACGTTGCCGCTGTTGAAGAAAGAGGTGGAGATGTTGAGTCCTGGGATATCATATTTGATGTAAATGAAATTTCTAAATATGAGGACTGTGGTGTTGCTTTTTTAGATGCACCAAGTGAGATTGTAGAAATTGCACTCAATTATCTAGGCCATGATCCAAATACAGAAAATACTAAAGCTAATCAAGAAGCTTTAGACTTATTAAATCAAATTAGACCATATATTAAATATTTTGACTCATCTCAATACATAGATGATTTAGCCAACGGTGAAATATGTTTAGCAATTGGTTGGTCAGGTGATGTTTTCATAGCAGCATATGAAGAAATTGAAGAAGTTTGGTATTCAATTCCTAACGAGGGGACTGTTATTTGGTTTGATATGATGGGAATACCAGCAGATGCTAAAAATGTAGAAAATGCTCATAAATTCATTGACTATATTTTAAGACCAGAAGTTGTTGCTGAAATTACTAATTATGTTTGGTACTCCAATCCTAATTTAGTTGCCAACACAACCGAAGGACTGATAGACCCTGAAATTCTCTCAGATCCAGCAATTTATCCTACAGAGGAAACTTTAACTAAACTATTTGCAGATACTGCAGACTCACCTCAAAAGTCCAGAATATCTTCAAGAGTATTTAATAGCTTTAAAGCTACTCAATAAATTAATTTTAAGGCGCAACTTGGTGTCAAGTTGGGCCTTAAACTAACTTTCATGTCAAATTCTTTCTTAGAAATAATAGATGTAACTAAAAGATTTGGTGATATCTTGGCATTAGATAGAGTTAATCTCAAAATAGAAAAATCTGAAATATTTAGTCTGCTTGGTTCATCAGGTTGTGGAAAATCCACCCTTTTAAGAATTATTGCTGGTTTTGAAAAACCCGATCAGGGAAAAATATTACTTGAAGGAAATGATATTACTAACCTTCCTCCATACATAAGACCACTAAATATAATGTTTCAAAATTATGCTTTATTCCCTCATCTTAATGTAACTAATAACATCAAATTTGGACTAAAAGAGGAAAGTTTTTCAAAGCAAGAAATCAATAATCGTGTAAATGAAATTTTAAATTTATTAGAGTTAAATGGCTTAGAGGAAAGAAAAGTGAATGAAATATCTGGTGGCCAACAACAACGTGTTGCATTAGCAAGGTGTTTAGTAAAAAAACCAAAATTACTTTTATTAGATGAACCACTTGCTGCGCTAGACAAACAACTAAGAATACAAACGCAATTCGAGTTAGTTAACTTGCAGAATAAATTAGGTATTACATTTATTATCGTTACACATGACCAAGAGGAGTCAATTTCACTATCTGACAGAATGGCTATTATGCAAAATGGTGAAATTCTCCAAGTTGGAAACCCTGTCGAAATTTATGAAAAACCTAAGAATACATATATTGCAAATTTTATAGGTACAGCAAATATATTTCATATTCTAAACAAAGATAGTCAAATAATAATTGAAGAGTTAAATTACGAAATTAAAAATATTAATAATAATAAAAATTTTAATAAATGTTTAATAAGGCCTGAAAAAATTAATATTAAAAAAATTGAAAATCAATCTGATAACTCAAATTTTGGTATTGTTAAAGAGGTAGCTTATCTGGGTAGTTACACTAAATACTTGATTGAAGTAAATGGAATTCAATTTTACTCATTTATGCAAAATAGTTTAGTTTCAGATAATCTACAAATTAAGTGGGATGATAAAGTTGAATTTAAATTCAATGACTCATCAATATTCTTTTTTAATGATTAGGTACTTAAAAAAACAAAATTTTTGGTTCGTTTTTACCCCTTATTTTTGGCTTGTTTTATTCTTCTTTATCCCCCTAGCTTTAATTTTTAAAATTTCAATATCTGTATCTGAATGGGGCATGCCACCTTATAGAGATCTTTTTTCCTTATCTGAAGAGGGATTTAAAATTGACTCAACACTTAGTAATTACCTTTTTATTTTTTCAGATCCTTTTTATATCAGATCTTACTTAAATTCATTGTCCTTAGCTTTTACATCAACAATATTATGTTTGATAATTGGCTATCCGATAGCTTTTTATGTCGCTAAATCTCAAGCAAATATAAGGATCATTCTTTTAGTTTTGCTTATCATTCCATTTTGGACTTCATTTCTTTTAAGAGTATATGCTTGGAAAGTTTTGCTTCAAGGTTCTGGTATTATTAATTCCATTCTCATACATTTAGGTTTTATAACTGAGCCTATATCAATGCTACATAACCACTATGCGGTAATTTTAGGAGTAGTTTACACGTATCTACCATTCATGATTTTGCCACTATATGGATATTTAGTTAAGTTTGATTTAAACTTGATTGATGCTGCTAATGATTTAGGAGCAAAGCCTGTAAATACATTTTTAAAAGTTATCCTACCTTTATCATTACCAGGTATCATTGCGGGCAGTATGTTAGTTTTTATACCAGTGGTTGGAGAATTTGTAATTCCAGAGATGTTAGGTGGTAGTGATAAACTTTATTTTGGAAAAATAATTTGGGATGAATTTTTTGTTAATAGAGATTGGCCTGTTGCTAGCGCACTCGCAATGTCAGGAATTGTAATTCTAGTTTTTCCAATAGTCATTTTTCAATTAATGTATGCAAAATACAATTTTAAGAATGAATAAAATTTTTTTCAAAATATTAACTTTAACTATAGGTTTCTCTTTTCTCTACTTCCCCATTTTAACTCTTATTGCCTACTCATTTAATGACAATAAAAGAGTAATGGTTTGGAAGGGATTTTCATTTAGATGGTATAAAGAACTATTCCAAAATGAACAAATATTAGAGGCTTTTTATACAAGTATAAAAATAGCTTCTTTATCTGCAACTTTTGCAACAATTATGGGGGTGATGATAGGTTTTTCATTAACAAGAATATCAAAAATACCAGCTAGGCCCTTTTTTATTTTCTTAAGTTCTTCTCCTTTAGTTATGCCAGAGATAATCTTAGGTCTGTCTTTATTATTATTTTTTATATCATCCAATCATATAATCGGCTTTCCTTCGTCAAAAGGTCAGCTCACAGTTTTAATTTCACATATAACGTTCTCAGTAGCTTTTGTAGCAGTCATAATTCAATCTAGATTAAGTAGTTATGATAAGAATATTGAAGAGGCCGCTCAAGATTTAGGAACAATTCCTAATATGATTTTTTGGAAAATTACAGCACCTGTTATATTACCCTCTATTATATCTGGCTGGCTGCTTGCATTTACACTTTCCTTAGATGATTTAGTTGTTGCTAGTTTTACAACTGGACCTGGCGCTAATACTTTACCTATTGTGGTTTTCTCTAAAGTCAGATTAGGTTTAAGCCCTGAGGTAAATGCTCTATCAGCAATTATAATGTTGATTGTTGTATTAGCTGCAATTAGTGTTTATTTTATTAATCGATCACACATTAAGAAGTAAATATTCTCTTTCCCAAGCTGTAATTATTTTATTATATGCATTTACTTCTAAGTCTTTAATTGAACAAAATAATTCTATGAAAGTTTCACCAAATATTTCTTTAGCTTCTTTAGATCTAGAAAAAGTATCAATTGATTGATATATACTTTCTGTTAATGATACATTGACATTATAAGCTGCTTTTTTTGTTTCTGGTGTAGCTTTTAATTTTTTTTTAATACCCAAATATCCTGCAGATAAAGTAGCAGCTATTGCTAAATATGGATTAACGTCTGAGCCACATAATCTATTTTCAATCCTTGCTTGATTAGCAGAGTTATAATTTGGAACTCTAAATCCACAAGTACGGTTTTCAAAACCCCAATTTAAATTAAAAGGAGTTCCTTCTTCCCAATAACCTCTTAACCTCTTAAATGAATTAACGTTAGGAGCAAAGAGAGGTAAAAACGACTTAGAATATTTTTGCAATCCTCCTAAATAGTTATCAAAAAGTTTTGTTGTTTTGAGATTTTTATCAACGAATATTGGTTTGCCTTTTTTTAAAATTGATTGGTGTATATGCATGGAGTTACCAGGGCTGTCTTCCATTGGTTTAGCCATAAAAGTTGCATATAAATTATGTTTTAAAGCAGTTTGTCGTAGAGTTCTTTTAAATAGAAAAACCTGATCTGCTAAATCAAGAGGATTTCCATGCTTGAAGTTAATTTCCATCTGCGCAGGCCCATCTTCATGGTTTATATTTTCGACATCTAATTCCTGAGCTTCGCAATAATCATATAAGTCCTCAAAAATATGGTCAAACTCATTAACTGCATCGATTCCATAAGACTGGTTTCCTTTTTCTATTCTTCCTGATTGCCCACTTGGTGTCTCCAATGGGTTATCAGGGTCATTATTTTTTTTTACTAAATAAAATTCAATTTCAGGAGCAACAATAGGCTCTAGTCCCATTCTTTCATAAAGACTTATAACTTTTTTTAAAATACCTCTCGAATGAACCTCTATAACATTACCATTATTATCAACAGCATCACATATAACTTGAGCAGTTGGTTCATCGTACCATGGTACAGTTCTAAGAGTGCTAAAATCAGGTTTTAAAATAAAATCACCATCAGTAGGATTAAGAATTTGATCATCTATTGAATAAGTTACATCTCTTGATACTGCTAATTTAAATAGAGCAAGAGGTAACCTCAAGCCACCAGAGTCAATTGAACTTAAAAATTTTTTTGTAGGTAGTATCTTACCTCTTGGAATACCTGAATTATCAGGGATCATACACTCAACCTCAGTAATTTTATTTTTCTTTAACCAATCAACATAATCATTCATAGCTATAACTAACCTTTAAAATTTGATACTTATGTATCTGATGGATTACTCAGATAATTATTATGCAAGAACAAAATCATTCAGCGTCAATACTAACAAATTAAGTGAGAGCTTACAATGTGATGTTTGTATCATTGGTGCAGGATTATCAGGGATTTCTTCAGCATTGTATCTATCTAAGATTAACCCTAGTTTGAATATAGTCATTTTAGAAAAAAATAAAGTAGGTTGGGGGGCATCTGGAAGAAATGGTGGACAGTTATTACATGGCTTTTCAGGTGAAAATTATTCTGGTCAAAAACATACGCAAGAGGAAATTAAGACATTATGGCAATTCACATTAGAGGCCGTTAGAGAAGTAAAAAAAAATATTAAAGATTTAAATATACAGTGTGATTTAATTGAAGGTTATATACAAGCTGCAGTTAATAAATCTCATGACGAAGAAATAAAAAAATATGTTGACCAGTTGCAAACTGAATACAATTATGAGTCAGCGACATATCTCTCTAAATCTCAAATGGAACAGTATTTTGAGAGTCCATACTATAAATCTGCAATGTATGACTCAGAATGTGGCCAAATTCATCCTCTAAACTATTGTTTAGGATTAGCAAAAGAGCTATTAAAAAATAAAAATTGTAAAATATTTGAAGATACAGGAGTGATCTCATATAACTCTCAAAATAAAGTAACAATAAATACTGAAAAAAATATTAATATAAAGGCAGATAAGTTAATTATCTGTTGTAATGCTTATATTGGTGACTTGAATAAGAGTTTAAGAAGAAAGATAATGCCTGTCAAAACTTATGTATCTGCATTTACACAAATTCCAAAAAAAGAATTAGATAAGTATTTTCGAAAACCTATAACAGTTGGTGATATGTTATTTGTATTAAATTATTTTAGATTAGACTCGAATAATAATTTGATTTTTGGTGGAGGTGTAAGCTACTCAAATATAGATCCAATTAATTTAGAACTATCTTTAAAAAAAAGTATTAGAAAAATCTTACCTGGATTTGAAAAATTTAAAGCCTGGTGTACTTGGAGTGGACATGTTGCTATAACTGTAAATAGATTTCCTCACATTGGAAGTATTGATAATAATATCTTTTTTGCTCAAGGCTATTCAGGTCATGGTTTAGCTATAACAACTATGGTTGGAAAAATGCTTGCCGAAGTTATCTCTAATCAAAATAACAATTTGAGTTTATTTGAAAAATTTAAACATAAAAATTTTCCAGGATTTGGAGTCATAGATAAACCTTTGTTAGTTTTAGCGATGAGCTATTTTAAATTAAAAGATTATTTAAGCCTTAAATAGCTTATTTTTTCCCAATTTAAAATCAGGATCCAAATGTTTCTTTAATTTTTTTAAAAATATGTAATTTTTATTTGGTTTATATTTTTTTAAAAGATTATTCTTTTTTAAACCTAGTCCATGTTCTGCAGCAACACTTCCTTGATTTTTTATTGTTAGTTCGTAAATAAATTTCGATAAATTAGAACAGTTTTTTTTTGTAAAAGGATTAACTTTGAAATTACAATGTAAATTACCATCACCTAAATGCCCAAAAAAATAAGGTGTGAACTCTTTATTATTTTTGGTAAATGTGTTTATTTTATTTATAAATGTTGACCACTTGTCTAAAGGTAAGGAAATGTCAAATTTTTCTGTAAAATTATATTTTATTTGATTGTAAACTAATATTTCTCTTTTTTTCCATATCCATGATTTTGTTTTATTATCCTCTCTCTTATTAATTACTAAATTCATTGAGCTAAAATATTTTTTTAATTCATTTTTATAATTTTTATTATCATTTGATTGTATTTCTATAATTAAATTATAATTATTTTTATTTTCATTAAACAATAAAGAACTTGGTAGTGGAAAGATTATTTCAAAACTCGTCAGATTATCAAAATACTTATTTCTTAAATATTTTAATAATCGAATAGATTTATTTAGACTATTAATTTGAATTAAATAAGTAGATTTATAATCTTTTTTAGGAATTAGCTTTAAGCTTGCTCTTGTAATAATTCCAAAAACACCCTCAGAACCACAAAATAATTTCCATAATTTAGGTCCAAAATTATCTTTTTTTAGTTTATTTAAAAAATTTAAAATTGTCCCATCACTTAGAACTACTTCTAGACCATTTACATGATCTTCTATGTTTCCATACCTTAGAGTTTGAAGCCCTCCAACATTAGTTGAAATATTTCCCCCAATTGTGCATTTATCATTTGGAGCAATATTAACAGGAAATAGTAGCTTCTTACTATTTGCAGACTTTTGTATAGTTTTTAACAAAGTACCACCTTGAGCAGTTATTATAAAATTATTTGTATCTACTTCTTCAATACGATTCATTTTTTTAAAATCTATCAAAATTGTTTTCTCGAATTGTGGTTTTGTTCCATCGACCCTATTTGTTTCCCCACCAATGGGTAAAATATGATATTTAATTTTCTTAGAAAATTTTACTAGTTTTGATACTTCCGATGTATTTTTAGGCAAGGCAATAATTTGATTATTTCTTTTAATAGTTTTTATTGGAAATTTCATTTAGACGCTCTTTGTAACCTATCATTTATAGCCAAACCTATTTTTTTATATGGAATAGGTGCAATGCTTATGTTCTCGTACAAATCATTATTATCTGCCAAATATATAAAATGATAGAGATTTTGGGCTGCTTCTTTAAGGTTTCCTATTCTACTTAAATTTTTAAATTGGCCTTTTTTATCCATTCCAAAGTTAATAAAAGCTGATTTTTTTTTTATCTGTTTAACATTTAAATATATTTTTTTCTTTGGAGAATAATGTTTTTTTGAAGTCCCAGAAAAACTTAAATTTTTACCTCTCTTGCTAATAAGCATATAGGGTAAAATTTTTTTTATATTCTCTAATGAAATTAGTCCTGGTCTGATGATTTTAAGTTTATGGTTAGATATTTTGATCAGAGTTGACTCGATACCAACTTTACATTTTCCATCATCAATTATTAATAAATTAGTATCAATAAATTGTTTAAAAACCATTTCACTATTTATAGGACTTAATTCTTTAAATTTATTTGCAGACGGCATCACAAGTGGCTTACCTAATTTATCTATCAAATTAAGTGTAAATTTATTCTTAGGAATTCTTACAGCACATTCATTATTTAAGGTCAATGATAAGGGTATTTCTTTCGATCTTCTTTTTAAGACAAGTGTCAGTGGACCAGGCCAAAATTTTTTACCTAAAATTAAATTTTCATCATCCAAATTGAAGAATTTATTAACCATTTTTAAATTTGAACAATGAAATATTAGTTTTTTATTTAAGGGTCTTTTTTTTAATAAATAAATCTTTTTAGCTGATTTTATACTAGTTCCTAAACCAGCTAATCCATATACAGTCTCTGTAGGCAAAACAACTAAATCATATCTTAGTAGTTTAGTCTTTATGAAACGAGTAAGTTCCTCTGATAAGTCTCTTTTTATTACTATGGGCATAATTTACATAATTAGATATATTTTTAGTATTCTGTTAAGATTAATTAATATTATTTTACAACTTTATGAATATTTGCGCCATTATTCTTTCTGCTGGAAAAAGCAAAAGGTTTAAATCATCTAAACCAAAATTTTTACATGAAATCTCTGGTAAAGCCTTAATACAATTTAATATAGATGCACTGAAAAAAATCAAACAAGTAAAAAAAACATTTATTGTGTCAAGTAAAGCTAATAAACAATATTTTAATAGTAATATATTTATTCAAAATCCTATTGATGGCACAGGTGGAGCTTTAAAGCAGTTTTACAAGCATAACAAAAAATTTGATTTCTATTTATTAACATTAGCTGACACACCTATTTTTGATTATAAGATACTCTCTAAATTTCTCTCTAAAGGAGTAAAGTCAAATGTCGAATTATCAGTACTAACACAAAATGTAGACAATCCAAAAGGATACGGAAGGATCATTAGGGAAAACAAATCATTTATTAAAATTACCGAAGAAAATGATTGTTCAAAAGATGAGAAATCAATCAATGAAATAAATACTGGTATATTTCTTATTTCAAAAAAAGCTTTAAGAAATTTAGAATCAATAAAAAAAAATAAAATTAAGAATGAATTTTATATAACAGATTTAGTAAATATTTGTGTAAACAAAAATCTCAAAATAAGTGCTTTTTTGAATGAAGCTAATGAGATATCAGGAGCCAACACATTAAAAGAATTAAATCAACTAGAAATACAATCTCAAAATTTTATAAAGAAAAATTTATTAGATAGCGGTGTAAGAATTATCCATCCTGAGACAGTTTATATAGAGAGTAATGTAAACATATCCCCAGGAGTAGTAATTGAACCAAATGTAGTCATTAAAAAAAATGTAAATATAAAAAATGAAACTATTATCAAATCATTCTCCTATATTGAAAGCTCATCAATAGGTAGAAATTGTTCCATTGGACCTTATGCAAGAATAAGACCCGAAGCAGACATAGCAGATAACGTAAAAATTGGTAATTTTGTTGAGATTAAGAAATCAAAATTATCTAAGGGGGTAAAAGTAAATCACTTAAGCTATATAGGAGACACAACTGTAGGAGTAAATAGTAATATTGGAGCCGGTACTATTACATGTAATTATGATGGAAAAAATAAACTTAAATGCAAAATAGGTGATAACACATTTATTGGTTCAAATACCACTATTATTGCCCCAGTCAAAATAGGAAGTAAAGCTTACATCGCAGCAGGCTCTGTAATAACTAAAACAATACCAAGTAATCACTTTTCTATCGCAAGATCAAAACAGAAAAATAAAATCAACATAAATAAATAATGTGTGGCATAGTCGGTATCTTAAATTCAACTTCTTTAAAGAATAATTCAATAGATATTTTAAAAAAGCTGGAATATCGAGGATATGACTCTGCTGGTATTTCTTTATTCTCAAAAGATCGAATTAAAACAATAAAAAGTGTAGGAAAAATATCTGCACTAAAAAATAAATCAAAAAATATATCAGATAAAAATTTCTATGGGGTCATAGGCCATACCAGATGGGCAACACACGGCGTTGTTAGCAAAAATAATGCCCATCCATTTGCAAATGACGATCTTACTTTAGTTTGTAATGGTATAATTGAAAATTACAGAAAAATTCAAAATAGATTTGTTGAAATTCCAAAAAATCTTCAATCAGATACTGAAATCAGTTTTTATTTTCTTACATATTTGGTAAATAAATACAAAAATCCAGATGAGGCAATAAGAGTTTTTAGATCTGTGATTAAAGGAAACTTTGCTTTTGTTATTTTTATCAAAAAAAATAATTGTTTTTACTTACTTAAAAATGGAAGCCCAATTGCTCTTTCTCATAATAAAGGCTCATCTTTTATCTGTTCAGATTCCTCAATCTTGACAGAATACAGTAACAAAATTTATCATCTTAAAGATGGAGACATTATTAAAATACAACAGTCTAAAATATCGAGCTTAAATAAAGCTAAAATTATTTTTGAAAAAAATGAAATTAAACAAAATCCTTATGATAAAGGAAAATACCAACATTACATGCTTAAGGAGATACACGAGCAGCCAGATGTTTTAAAAACAACACAAAAAAATTATTCAGAGGAATTCTTTCATGATTTTGAAAGTAAATATAAAAATTTATTTTTAAATAAAAAGATCATTTTTGTAGGATGTGGTACAGCATATCATGCATGCCTAGTTGGAGAGTATTATTTCAATAAATTTACTAATTTAGATACTTCATCAGAATTAGCCTCCGAACTTCGGTATAAAAAAATTAATAAAGAAGATAAAATATTATTTATTTTTATATCTCAATCTGGAGAAACTATGGATACTTTGATGGCTTTGAAATATGTAAAAAAAAATAAACACTCCTCTATAGTAATTACTAATTCACTACAAAGTAGCATGGTAA
The DNA here is from genome assembly GCA_902521795.1 of uncultured Alphaproteobacteria bacterium. GTDB lineage: Bacteria > Pseudomonadota > Alphaproteobacteria > HIMB59 > HIMB59 > HIMB59. The sequence continues at coordinate 42,231 of CABYSX010000002.1, read as the reverse complement.
GAGAGGCCGATGTAACTATTCCTACATATGCCTTGAAAGAAGTTGGTGTAGCTTCTACAAAGGCATTTACTTGTCAAATTTTAAGCTTAGCTAACTTATCTATTGAAATTGGAAAAATGACTAATGCTATTACTACTAGAGATTATAATAAAAATACAAAAATTTTAAAATTACTACCCTCTAAACTTAAGAAATTAGTAAAAGATTTTACATCTGAGGCAAAAAAAATTTCAAAAAAATTGAGTCAATCTGATACATGCTACTTTATAGGTAGGAATATTGTATATCCTATTGCATTAGAAGGATCTCTAAAATTGAAAGAAATATCTTATATGCACAGCGAGGGCTTTCCTGGAGGGGAGATGAAACATGGTCCAATCGCGTTAATTGATAAAAAATCATTAACAATTTGCCTATCACCTGACAATGAACTATATGAAAAATCTATTTCTAATGCTGAGGAAATAGTTGCAAGAAATGGAAAAGTTATAATTTTATCGAGTGTAGATAATTCTGATAAATCAACAAATAATCATCATGTGATTCTTCCAAAAGAAAACTTTATTGACACACCTTTCATTTATACTATTCCTCTTCAACTCATTTCATACTATTTTGCTCTTAATGAAGGTACTGACATTGATCAACCTAGGAATTTGGCTAAATCAGTTACTGTTGAGTAATCAAAAAAATATTAATTATGCAAATTGAAGTTGATAATGAAATATTAGCAGCAGTTATAGACGCACACTTTGGTGTTAAACATAAAATTTCATTAAATTCAGAAAAAAAAAATATCACTGAGGGTATTTTTATACCTCAGGATAAGTGCAGTTCAAAAATATTGAACTCAGTAACTTTAGATACATACGGCATTATTAATAAATCAAAGTTATTTACTAGAGAACCCATAACTGGGGAGCAAATACTATATCTAATTAATGATATTAGTTACCCCTCTAAAAGTAATAATCCTGATATAAAAATTGAAACAACAGATTACAGAGACTTTTATAAATTTGAAATTAATGATATGAAACATAAATACTGCTCATCCATTTTTACAAATTTAAAATATAAAAAAATTAATATTGTTTTTCCTAATGATAATACAATACATTTTTTTTCCGAAAATTTATCACTTATAAAAAAATATGTTAAGAAGATTGCTAATAAAAAAATTCAAGAGAGTGATCTTATTAAAATTAAAGTTCCAACTAATTTATCAATTCTTTATTCAAATAAGAATTCTAAAGATATTTCTATTAAAAATAAATCCTATTTAGGTATATGTTTTGAACTTGTTAATCTTTTAAGCTTAAATATGTTAGATGAAAAGCCCATATACAATTCTAGTAATAACAATAATTATTATATTAATATTCTTTTTTTTAATTTTTATAATTTTTTTCCAAAATTTATATCGTTATTAATATTTAAATTTCTATTAAGATTTAATAAATGTTACATATTTTCAAATCAAGTATTAGAAATTAATAATAATTTTAGTAAACAAAATAATTATTTTTCTAATATTATAGATGACAATCAATATCCGAGTTATTTATCAAAAGGTACTTTTTTTCCAAATATTAAACTAAATAATAAAAAGCATATTCATGATCTTCTTAAGAACGATGATACTTATATTCTCTCTGATAAATACAAGCTTAAAAACACAATAAATGTCATTTTACTCTCAGAGATTTCAAACAAAAATACATATCAAATTAGCAAAAGTTCATATGATTATTTAAATTTAGATAAATGTTATTATATCGTTGATAATCATGGTCTAATTACAACTGTTGATATAGTTGACAATATTGGAATAACTAATGTTTCTGATAGTAATTTAAAGTACTCAGATAATAAACAATCAAGTATTGATAATTTTTATGCCACTGGTTATGAGCCATCATTGCCTAAACTAAAGTTATATAAAATTTGGCCTTTTAAATCAAAAATCTAATAATCTCTTTTATTTGATATATATAACAATATAATCTCTGCCTCATGAAATGGACCAAAGATAGTTGGAAGAAATTTGAAGCTAAGCAAATGCCTGCTTACGCTGATCAAAACAAATTAGACTCAGTGATAAATGAATTATCGTCTATGCCTCCCTTAATATTTGCTGGTGAGACTAGATCTTTAAAATCTCAAATACATCAAGTTCAAAAAGGAGAGTCTTTTTATTTACAAGGTGGTGACTGTGCTGAAAGTTTCCAAGAATTAAATCCTAATACAATTAGAGATAATTTTAAATTACTTCTACAAATGTCCGTGGTTTTAACTTTTGCAACTAATAAACCAGTTGTTAAATTAGGAAGAATGGGCGGTCAATTCGCAAAGCCTAGAAGTTCAGATTTTGAAGAAAAAAATGGTCAGAAATTGCCTAGCTATAGAGGAGATATCATCAATTCATTTGAGTTTAATGAGTCTTCTAGAGAACCAGATCCTAAGAGAATGATTAGAGCTTATAATCACTCAGCATCAACTTTAAATTTATTAAGAGCTTTTGCTCAAGGTGGTTTTGCTAGCTTAACACAATTAAATAAATGGAATTTAGACTTTGCTGATAATTTTGACACAACAAAAAAATTTAAAGAATTATCTGAAAAAATTGCAGACAGTATTAAATTCATGAACGCATGTGGTGTAAATGAAAAAAATACAAGAGAACTAAGAGAAACAGATTTTTACACTAGTCATGAGGCTCTTCTTTTGCCTTATGAACAGGCTTTTACCAGAATAGATAGTACAACAGGGGAATGGTACAATGTTAATTCTCATTTTTTGTGGGTAGGAGACAGAACTAGAGATCCTTACGGGGCACACATACATTATTTAAGTGGCATCAAGAACCCTCTGGGTTTAAAAGTAGGACCATCTACAACAGTTGATGATTTAAAAAGAAATATTGAAATACTTAACCCTGAAAACGAAGGCGGTAGATTAACGCTTATTACTAGAATGGGAGCAGAAAAAATTAATGCATACTTCCCTAATTTATTGAAAGAAATTAATAAACTTGGAGTGAACCTTACTTGGATATGCGATCCCATGCATGGCAATACATCTACAAGCAAATCAGGTTATAAGACAAGAGCCACTGAGAATATATTTAAAGAAATTCAATCTTTTTTTGAAATTCATAAATCAGAGGGCACAGTCGCAGGAGGTGTACACTTAGAATTAACTGGTTTAAATGTAACTGAATGTGTCGGAGGACCTGATGATATTAAAGATGAAAACTTAGGGGACAGATACCATACTTTTTGCGACCCAAGGTTAAATGTAAATCAATCATTAGAACTCTCATTTTTACTAGCTGACTTATTATCAAACGGTGAAATGAATTAGTTTTCTTATTCATTATGAATAAAAAAACAAATTTAGACTTAATTAATAATTACACTGATAATTATTTTTTAAAAACAAAAAAAATTATTCAAAAGTATGGAGACATAAACGTTACTTATGCCATCTTTATTCGTAGACCGGGTATCATAGCATTAAAATTAGCTATCAATTGGATAAAACAAATATCTAAAGATAGAGGTATAAAAGTTAAAACTTCAAGTCCTTTTAAAGAGGGAGATCACTTTGGAGCTGGCGAACCAATACTTTATATTAGAGGTTCGTTTAAAAATATTGTGGATCTAGAGACTTTACTCCTCCAAAAAATTGGTCCTGCTTGTATAGCAGCTGCAAACGCATATCAAATGTGTTTTGACCTACCTAAAACCTCTTTTATAGCAATGGATGCAAGACATTGTGCAGGCTCAGAGATGTCAGAATTAATGTCCTATGCAGCATCAGTTGGCTCTAAATCAGCAAAAAAAAAGAAAGCAAAAGGTTTTATTGGAACTTCTATTGAAGCAACATCACATTTTTTTCAATCTAACAAAGCATTAGGGACAATGCCTCACGCACTAATAGGATATGCCGGATCTACTCTTGAGGCAGTAAAAATGTTTCATCAAACATTTCCTAAAAATGATTTAGTGGTTTTACCAGATTATTTTGGCAAAGAAATTACTGACTCAATACAAGTATGTAATTACTTTGATAAGCTGTCTAAAGCTGGAAAAGTAATGATTAGATTAGATACACCAAGTGGAAGATTTATTGAGAATCTAGATACTTCAAAATCTTATGAAGTCTTAGAAAAACATGCGCCTGGATCAATAAAAGATTATAGATCTGATAAAGAGTTAAGACACTTAGTTGGCCCAGGAGTTTCAGCCGCTTCATTGTGGTATTTAAGAGCTCAACTTGATAATTTTGGCTTTAAAAAGGTTAAAATTATTGCCTCTAGTGGATTTACTAACGAAAAATGTAAAGCAATGTCGCTTGCAAAGGCCCCAATTGATATAATAGGAACGGGTAGTTACCTTCCAGAAAAATGGTCAGAAACTTATGCAACAGCTGATATTATAAAATACGGTAATACCTCTAGAGTAAAAGTTTCAAGAGAATACCTACTTAAAAAAAGTTAAATGATAGTTACGCGTTTTGCACCAAGCCCAACAGGTCACTTACACCTTGGAAATATGAGATCTTGTTTCTTAAATTGGGCATATTCAAAAAAAAATAATGGTAAATTTATTCTAAGATACGATGACACTGATCAAGAGAGAAGTAAAGATGAGTATGTAAAATCCATTGCTTCTGATTTAGAATGGTTAAAAATCAACTATGATGAAATTTTTTATCAAAGTAAAAGAATTGATAGATACAATGAACTTTTTGATCAGTTAATTTCTTTGAAATTAGTTTACCCATGTTTTGAATCTACAGAAGATTTAGATATTAAAAAAAAGTTATTACTAAAGGCTGGAAAGCCCCCAATCTATGATAGATCATCTTTGAATTTATCTAAAGATGAAATAGATAATAAAATTTCAAACGGTAATCAGCCCTATTGGAGATTTAAGCTCTCACAAAGTAAAATTAAATGGAATGATTTGGTAAAAGGAGATACAGAGGTAGACTTAGCTTCGCAATCCGATCCAGTTTTAAGAAGGGCAGATGGTAGTTACCTTTACCACTTTCCCAGTGTAGTTGATGATATAGATATGAATATATCTCATATTATAAGAGGCGAAGACCATCTTACTAACTCAGCTATTCATCTAGAATTATTTAAAAGTTTAAATTCTGATTTACCTTCACTTGGACATAATCCATTAATGCTTAATGAAGATGGAACAAAACTAAGTAAAAGAAATTTAGACTCAATTTCACTAAACCAATTTAAAAAAAAAGGTTACACGGTCAATAGCATACTATCTTATTTATATTCTCTTGGTCTTAACTCTGATTATGATTTTGAAAGTATATTAATTGATAATTTTAAAGATTTTAACTTAGAAAATATTTCTAAAAATTTACCCAAAATTGATATTCATAAAATCGATTTTTTCCAAAAAAATTCATTAAGATCAATGAGCCTTAAAAACTTAAATAAAGAATTCCCTGAACTTAAAAAAGTAGATTTAACAGAAATAGAGTGGGAGCTAATTAAACATAACGTTGATAAATATGAGGATATTGTAAATTTGTGGAATATTATTAATAGAAGAGAAATTAAAACTAAACCATCAGAGGATTTTATAAAACTTTTAATTAAGAATTTAAATGGAATTTCAAATTTAAGCTTTGACGAATATGTAAATCATATAATGAATATCGACAAGACCTTGTCAAAAAAAGATATTTTTACTAATACACGTTATATATTAACAGGTAACCAAAATGGCCCTTCTGTAAAAGATCTATATAATTATTTTGGGCTTGAAGGATTAAGAAAAATTCTAGATGAATATTAATCTTTATAATACGTTAACTAAAAGAAAAGAAAAATTTATACCTATCAACTCATCATCAGTTAAAATGTACGCTTGTGGACCAACGCTTTATAGTAATCCACACATAGGTAACTTTAGACCAATTATAATTTTTGATATCTTATTTAGAGTTTTAAGACTTACTTTTGGAGAAGATAGAGTAAATTATGTAAGAAATATCACAGATATAGATGATAAAATTATAGATAAAGCAAACGAGCTTAATATAACAACAGATCAGTTGGTTGAACTTACTCAAAAAATATATCATGAAAATTTAAATTCTTTATCAATTTTATCTCCAACTCATGAACCAAAAGCTACAAATTATATTTCAAAAATGATCGAAATGATTACATCGCTCATAGAGAAAAAATTCGCTTATATTTCTAATGGTCATGTATTATTTGAAGCAAAAAAATATAAAGATTATGGCTCTCTTTCTAAGTTTTCATTAAAAGACATTATTAGTGGAGCAAGAGTTGAAGTTGCTGAATACAAAAAAAATCCTGAAGATTTTGTTCTTTGGAAACCATCAAAGACAAATGAACCCTCTTGGGATAGCCCTTGGGGGAGTGGAAGACCAGGATGGCATATAGAGTGTTCAGCTATGATTTCTGAATTACTTGGAGAAACTATTGACATTCACGCTGGAGGTATTGATTTAATATTCCCCCACCACGAAAATGAAATAGCTCAATCAACATGTTGTCATGATAAAAAAATGTCAAACTTTTGGCTCCATAATGGTTTTATCAACTTCAAGGGAGAAAAAATGTCTAAATCTTTAGGTAATACAACAATTGTTAATGATTTGTTAGCTAAACATGACCCAACTGTTTTAAAATATTCTCTCTTAACTACCCATTATCGGCAACCAATAGATTTTTCAAATGATCTATTAAGTTATAGTCAAAACATTATAAATAAGTGGGAAAACTATATACAAGAGGTTAAAAGTTCAGAATTAGACACTGAATTTGTTAGTGCACTTTTAGATGATTTAAATACCCCAAAAGCACTAATGAGATTACAGCAAATTATAGCTAATTTGAAAAAAGATAGTAATAATGAGGTTTTATTGGCTCATTTTAATAATGGCTTAAGTCTATTGGGCTTAAATCCTAGTTTTCTAAAAAAAGATTTAGACCTTGATAAAGAATATATTGAAAATATGATATCTCGCCGACGAATAGCTAAAAGTAATAAAGACTTTGAACTTGCTGATAAAATTAGAGATGAGTTATTTAAACAAGGAATTGTTTTAGAAGACACAAAAAAAGAGACGACATGGAAGAAAAACTAGAAAATAAAATTTATTTTTTTGATACAACATTAAGAGATGGGCAACAAACAACTGGTGTTGACTTTAGTGTTGATGATAAAATCAAATTTTCTAAAGCTCTTGATGATCTTGGTTTAGATTATATCGAAGGTGGTTGGCCAGGTTCTAATCCAACTGATGATAGTTTTTTTAATTCTTCTAATAAATTCGAAAGATCAAATTTAGTAGCCTTTGGAATGACTAGAAGACCTACTACTAGTGTTTCAAATGATCCTGGTCTAAATACTTTAACTAATACTAATGTAAAACATATATGCATTGTAGGAAAATCATCCTCTTACCAAGTTGAAAAAGCTCTGGGTATTTCAAAATCAGATAATTTAAAAATGATTGGTGAGAGCATAGCTCATATTAATGAAAAAGGTATTGAAGCTATGTATGATGCTGAACATTTTTTTGACGGTTACAAATCAGACCCAAAATTTGCTATAGACTGTTTAACTGAAGCTCTCAGAAATGGAGCAAGGTGGATCGTTTTATGTGATACTAATGGTGGCACCCTTCCTCATGAGGTAGAAACTATAGTCAAAGAAGTTACAAAAACCATACCTGGTGAAAAATTAGGTATTCACGCCCATAATGATACGGAAAATGCAGTTGCTAATTCACTTGCTGCTGTTCGAGCAGGCGTTAGACAAATTCAGGGCACAATTAATGGACTGGGTGAAAGGTGTGGAAATGCTAATTTAGTATCTCTAATCCCTTCAATAATTCTGAAAACAGACTTTGATACTAGTATCCCCAGGAAAAAACTATCAGCCTTAAAGAAAACCTCATTACTTTTAGATGAAATTTTAAACCGCATGCCAAATACTCAGCAAGCCTATGTTGGTGAAAATGCCTTTTCACATAAAGGTGGTTTACATGTTTCTGCAATTAACAAAGATCCTAAAACTTACGAACATGTAGATCCAGAAATAGTAGGTAATACTAGAAAGATTGTTATATCTGATCAGTCTGGTCGATCTAATATTATTTCTCTTCTGAATACTGTTGGTATTAATCCAGATGATCATTCTGACAAACTAGACTTTCTTCTACAGAAAGTTAAAGAGAGTGAATTTAAAGGTTATGCATATGATCAGGCAATTGCTAGTTTTGAAATACTTGCAAGACAGACTCTATTTGGTATTCCAGAATACTTTGAGTTGAAAAGATTTAAAGTCATAGACGACAGAAGGTGGAATGCAAAAGGGGAATTAGTAACTGAGTCAGAAGCAACTGTAAGAATAGAAGTGGAAAAAAAGGAATACATGAATGTGGAGGTTGGTAATGGACCTGTCAATGCTTTAGACAAAGCATTAAGAAAATCATTAATGGGCTTTTATCCTTCTTTAGAAGATTTAGAACTAACAGATTTTAAGGTAAGAATTTTATCATCAGAAAAAGGAACAGACGCAATAGTTCGTGTTCTCATCGAGACTAAAGACCAAAAAGGATCTATTTGGACAACAGTAGGTGTTTCCACTAACATAATTGATGCTTCTTATAATGCCTTAAGAGAGAGTTTAATTTATAAATTAATTAAATCCTCTTGAAAAAAAAAATTCAATTTATACTAAATAAACCTCAATTATCTGAAAATGTTGGAATGTCTTTGAGATCTATTGGGTGCTTTGGTTTTGAAAACTTATCATTAATCAATCCCAGAAAAATTTGGCCTAATGATAAAGGTTTAAAATCTGCTAAACATTTTTCATCTTTATCAAAAAAAGTAAAAACTTATAAATCAATATCGGAAGCAATGAAAGACAGTGATATTTTAATAGCAACCACTGTTAGAAAAAGAGATTTCCATATACCTTCAATAAAATTGCAAGATATATCTAAATTAAATCCAAACAAAATATCAATTTTGTTTGGTCAAGAAAATAACGGTCTAACAAATAAAGAGATATCTCATGCTAATTATATCTTATCAATACCTACCAAAAGCAATAGTTCTCTAAATTTATCCCATACAGTGGCTTTAATTGCTTATGAATTGAGCCAAATGTCTTTTTCTAAAATTAGTTCATCAAAGATTATTACTCCAGCTAGTGCAAAAGATATTGAAAAGTTTTTGTCATTTCTTATGAAAATACTAGAGAAAAGAAAATTTACCTCTATTTCTTCAAAAAGAGATAATTTAGAAATATCTTTAAGAAATTTTTTAAAAACATCAAAAATTGACCAAAAACAAATAAAAACGCTATATGGAGTACTGAAATTTATAACAAAATAAATTGACTTAAAATGCTAAATCTATATAAATCACCAATTCATGACTAAAAGACTATCGTCAAAACATAAAATTGATAGAAGACTTGGCTTAAACTTATGGGGTAGGCCAAAAAGTCCGTTTAACAGAAGGCCTTATGGTCCTGGACAACATGGACAAGCTAGAAGAAGAAAGCCCTCTGACTTTGGAATTCAATTAGCGGCCAAACAAAAGCTCAAAAAATATTACGGAGATATAACGGAAAAACAATTCTTAAAAATATATCAGGCAGCATCTAGAAAAAAAGGGGATACTAGTCAAATTTTGATCGAGCTATTAGAACGAAGACTTGATGCTGTTGTATTTAGATTAAAATTCGCACCAACAGTATTTTCTGCAAGACAACTGGTAAACCATGGACATGTTTTAGTTAACGGAAAAGTTGTTAATAAAAAATCATATCGGGTTATGGATGGAGATGAAATATCTCTTCAGCAATCAAGCCAAAATATCCCAATGATTATTCAAACATTAAGCTCTAATGAAAGAGATGTACCTGAGTATTTGCAATTAGAAATTTCAAAATGCCTGGGTAAGTTTGTCAGAGGACCCCAACTAACAGATGTTCCATACCCTGTCCAAATGGAACCCAATCTCGTTGTTGAGTTCTATTCAAGATAATTATTAATTTACTAAATTAATCTAATAGCACTAAAATTTCGAAAGGATAGTTATGAATATTAAAATATTAACAGTTACATTTTCTTTGTTTTTTTCTAGTCTTTATGCTGCTGGCACTGACTCTGGTGATAGCGCTAAAACTAATTACGGTAAAGATTATAAGTCGGCCATAAAGCTAATAAGAAGTAAAGATTATGATAAAGCAATAAGAAAGCTTAAGACCCTTATAACTGCTAGTTCGACAGATTTTACCCGAGCAGATGTATACAATGAGCTAGGTTTTGCTTACCGAAAAAGTGATGATTTTGATAATGCAGCAAAATACTACAAAAAAGCACTTGATCTTGATCCAGAGCATCTAGGGGCCATTGAATATCAAGGTGAAATGTATGTCGATCTCGGACAAAAAGATAATGCCTTAAGCAATCTAGAATTACTCAAAACATTAGTGGGTGAAAATAATTCTTATTATAAAGAATTAAATAATTATATTTCTAATAACTAGCAAGAGGGGCTAAAATTACTTGCCCCTTTTTTAACTTACTTCAGTTTTTATTCCTTTGGTGTTAAGCAGTTCTAATAATTCCCCAGACTCAGCCATTTCTTTCATAATATCGCAGCCGCCAACGAACTCATTTTTAATATATAGTTGAGGTATCGTAGGCCAATTTGAAAAGGTTTTAATGCCTTCCCTAATATTATTATCATCAAGCACATTACAATGACCAAATTCAACTCCAGTTTTTTTTAAAATTGCACTTGCAACAGATGAGAAACCGCACATAGGGAAATCAGGGTTCCCTTTCATAAAGAGGAATACCTCATTATCACCAATCATTTTTTCAATTTGTTCTTTTGTACTACTTTCTAATTCCATTATTTAGTTCCTTTCGTTTTTAATTGCATAGCGTGAAGCTCTTTATCCATCAACCCATCTAATGATTTGTAGACTAATTGATGCTGTTGTATACGAGATAACCCATTAAATATATCACTTTCAATTTGAACTGAATAATGATCGTTATCACCGGCAAGATCTTCTATTGTAATTGTAGAATTTGGAAACTTATCTTTGATAAGATCTTCAAGTTTTTTTTGTTCTATAGGCATCTAATTAATAATTTTTTCAAAATTATTATGATAATTATTTATAATATCAAAATAGTCAAATTTTTTAGAGTTTATTTCTATATTTTCTCTAATTATCTCTCCAATTTCGAAGTATCCAACACCATTTTTGCTTAAAAAGGATGTAACATTGTTTAGATCTTCGTTCCTAATTTCAATCACATACCCAGCACTGTACTCACAAAAAAGATCAATTGGATCAGGAATATTAACTTTAAAGCCCATATCCTTATATTGCATTTTTAATAAAGATAAAAAGACACCACCTCTTGAAATATCATTACAGGACATAATATATTTGAAATCCGACATCTTCAAAACACTATCAGCTACTTTTTTTTCATAATCCAAATCTAATTCCTCTAAATCATTATAGTCATTTATTTTTGAGGCAAGATTTTGATCCTGCAATAGATAAGGACTTAAATTTTTTTCTAATTGTTTTCCTAAAACAAGGATCTTATTACCAATATTACAAAATTTATTAGAATTTATTTTTTTTAAATCCTGATTTGATCCTACCATTCCAATCACAGGTGTAGGCTTAATAGGTATTTCATTTGTCTGGTTATATAAAGACACATTGCCTGAAACGATAGGGGTATTAAATTTGGCTGCTGCTGTTTTTAAACCATCAATAGATAAGACTAATTCACCCATGATATTTGGGTCTAAGGGACTAGCAAAATTAAGATTATTTGTGATAGCTAAAGGACTTATGTTACATGAAATTAAATTCCTGTAAGACTCAGCAACTGTATATTTCATACCCTCGTAAGGATTAATTCTTATATATAAAGGATTACAGTCTGTGGTAGCGCCAATAACTTTTTGTGTTCCATGAATTTTAACAATACCAGATGATTGACCGGGTTCTTTGACAGTATCTCCCATGACAGTTGAGTCATATTGATTAAAAACCCAACTTTTATCCAAATAATTCAAATTAGATAATAAGGTATTAATCATATCTTCCAATTTAATGTTTGAAAAATTAAAATCTTTGCCTTTTCTTTTTCTTGGCATATAAAATTCTCTGTCGTATTCAGGTGCATCATCAACAATTATATCTACGGGTAGGTCTACCACTTTCTTATTATTTGACTCAAACACAACTCGTTTATTATTAGTTATTTCTCCGATAACTTCATAATCTATTTGCCATTTTTGAAGAATTTCTTTCACCTTAAGATTATTTTTTTCATCTATGACTGCCAACATTCTTTCTTGGCTTTCGGATAGAAGTATCTCATATGCGCTTAATGGTTGTCTCAATGGGACTTTATCAAGATTAATTAATACACCCACATTGCCCTTCGAAGCCATTTCTACACTTGAGGAAGTAATTCCTGCAGCTCCCATATCTTGCATAGACTCTATCAATCCTAATGACATTAATTCTAAGCAACCCTCCATTAAAAGTTTTTCCATAAAAGGATCACCGACTTGTACCGAAGGTCTTTTATCATCCTCGTCGTCTTCTGAAAAAACATCTGAAGCCATACTGGCGCCATGAATTCCATCTTTTCCAGTCTTAGAACCAATATAAACAATTAAACCCCCAATAGACTTAGGCTTAGAGTAAAAAATTTTATCTTTTTGAACATGACCTACAGCCATAGCATTAACCAAATTATTAAAACCATAAGTTGTCTCAAACTCGCACTCACCACCAATATTAGGAATTCCTATACAGTTGCCGTAGTGGCCAATTCCATGAACCACACCATTTAATAAATATTTCGTTTTTTCATTTTCTATCAAACCAAATCTAATTGAGTCAAGAGTAGCTATTGGTCTCGCTCCCATCGTAAAAATATCTCTTAGTATTCCTCCAACACCGGTTGCAGATCCATTAAAAGGTTCGATGTAACTAGGGTGGTTGTGACTTTCAATTTTAAAAGCAATTCCGTCATTATCTTGTATGTCAATTATTCCAGCATTTTCTCCTGGCCCCTGAATAACTATTTCATTTTCTGTAGGAAGTTTTTTTAACCATTTTTTTGATGTCTTATAACAACAGTGTTCATTCCACATTGCTGAAAAAATTCCTAACTCTTCCATAGTTAAGTCTCTATTTAAATAGTTCTTGATGATCTTGAATTCATCTAAAGTTAAGCCGTGCTGAAGTATTAAATCTTCGTTCATGTTATTAATGACTCTATGATGAGCTTACCATCTTGTGAAGGATGAAAGTCAGAATAGGCTCTTTCAGGGTGAGGCATCATACCAAGAATATTTTTCTTTTTGTTAGTGATGCCTGCAATAGCCTCTATTGAGCCATTAATATTTTCTTCACTATTTGAGAATTCACCTTTGCAGTATTCAAATGCAATTTGTTCATTATTTTTAAGTGATTTTAAAGTTTCATTATCGCAATAAAAATTTCCCTCATTGTGGGCCACAGGTATTTGAAGCACTTGATCTTCTTTAATAGATGAATTGAAATTATTTTTAAATTTTTTTTTAATAAAACAGTTTTTGCCCAAAAATTTAAGGTTTTTGTTTTGTATTAAGGCTCCTCCAAGGAGCCCAATTTCAGTTAAAATTTGAAAGCCGTTACAAATACCTAATAAATATCTATCATCATTTGCATGTTTTATAACATCGTTGATTATTTTACTCTTTGATGCCATGGCACCCGATCTTAAATAGTCACCAAAACTAAAACCTCCAGGTAAAATTACCAAATCAACTTGTGGCAAAGATGCTTCCTCATGCCAAATATTATAAACAACACCTTTTGTTAAATCTTGTAAGTAACATAAAGCGTCTCTATCACAATTAGATCCCGGAAATGTAATGACAGCAGACTTAAAACTCATCCAAGTACTTCGTACTCTTCAATGATGTCATTCACTAAAAGCTTTTTGCATGCAGAGTCTATTTTTTGGTCTTTTTCTTCTTTACTTAAATTATCTGGTAGGTCTAACTCAATGAGCTTTCCTTGCCTGATATTATTAAATTCATTAAATCCTAAATTATTCAGCGATTGTTCAATAACCTTACCTTGAGGTTCTAAAATTTGACTCTTAAGTCTTATTAAAATTTTTATCCGCATTAAATCTTTAAGTTTAATCTATCAAGCACCTCTGTATATGCCTCTTCAACATTTCCTAAATCTCTTCGAAAGCGATCTTTATCAAGTTTTTTATTTGTTTTTAAATCCCATAATCGGCAAGTATCTGGAGATATTTCATCAGCTAGAACAAGTTCATTGCTTTTTTTACAAATTCCAAATTCTAACTTAAAATCAATTAAATTAATTCCGATCGAAAAAAATGTAGATCTTAAAACATCATTAATTCTCAAAGAATATTCATCTATTAATTCTAATTCATCAAAGTCGCATAACCCTAAATTAAGAATATGCTCAGAACTTATATGTGGATCGCCAAGTTCATCTGATTTTAAACAGTACTCTATAAGTGTATCAGATAATGGAGTGCCTTCCTTAATGCCAAATTTCTTTGATAAAGATCCAGCAAAGAAATTTCTAACCAAAACTTCAATTGGAATAATATCTACTTTTTTTAAAAGCTGAGATTTTTTGTCAATTTTTTTGATAAAGTGTGTTGGGATATCACAGTGATTCAAAATCAGAAATAAATAACTCGAGATAGTGTTATTAATAGCACCCTTATTTTTTATAGAACCTTTTTTTAAATTGTTAAAAGCAGTAGCGTCATTTTTATAGGTGGCTATTACTTGGTTGCTATTTTTTGCATATATAATTTTTGCTTTTCCCTCATATAACTTTTTTAATTTTGTTGCCATCAGATAACTCTTTTAAATACCTTATCTACATTTGCAAAAAGACTTTTATTATTGAAGATATTATCGATTTTACTCGATATCTTAAATTTGGCTAAACTTGGATGGCTTAAGAGATTATCTTTAAAAGACAAATTACCCTCCCACGTTTTTAAAGCACAATCCTGGACAATTTTATAAGCATCCTCTCTCAAAACTTTACTATCAATCAGAAAAATTAAGACGTTTTGTGAATAGGGTAGGCCTTTTAAAAGGTTTAAGTTTTTAACCATATTCTCTTTATGTATTATAAGATTATCAAGTACGGCAATCATTCTTTGAACTGCAAAGTCAAGAGTAATGGTTGCGTTAGGAGCGTTTATTCTCTCAACACTAGAGTGACTAATATCTCTTTCATGCCATGATGTTATATTTTCTAAAGCAGGAATGGTTAAAGACCTTACTACTCTAGCTAGTCCTGTTAAATTTTCTGATAAAATTGGATTTTTTTTATGAGGCATTGCCGAACTACCTTTTTGACCTCTTCCAAACCCCTCTTCAACTTCCAAAACTTCAGTTCTTTGTAAATGTCTAATTTCTGTTGATAAACGTTCAAGAGAACTCGCTATTATTGCAAAGGAACAAAAAAGATCTGCATGCCTATCTCTTGGTATAATTTGTGTGGAAACTGGCTCGACTGAGAATTTTAATTTTTTAGCAATCATTTGTTCAACCCTTGTATCAATATTAGAGTATGTTCCAACAGGACCAGACATTTGGATTGTCTGTATTTGTTTAATTGAATTTTTAAGACGATTTATGTTTCTATTGTTTTCAGCAAGATAACCAAGGATTTTTAATCCAAAAGTTGTTGTCTCAGCATGAATACCATGGCTTCTGCCAATACATAATGTGTATTTATGTTTTTTTGCAATACTAAGAAGTGATTTGCTTAATTTTTCCAAACCTCCAAGAATTATATTGCTCGATTGATTGAGTTGGATCGAAAAAGAAGTATCTAAAATATCACTGGATGTAAGTCCTTTGTGAATATACCTAGACTCAAGGCCTACATACTTTGCTACATTAGTCAAAAAAGCAATTACATCGTGCTTAGTTTTTTCTTCAATTTTTTCTATTTCTTTTACTTTAAACTTTGCTTTTTTTTTAATTCTATTTGAAGTTCCTTTAGGTATCTGGCCTAATTTTTCCATTGCCTCGCAAGCAAGTATTTCGAGATCAAGCCATATTTGGAATTTATTATTATCCTCCCAGATTTCTTTAAGAATTTTTCTAGAGTATCTCGGTATCAATTATAAAAAGCCTTATTTGGAGACTCTGTTAGAATCTCAACATTATCACCATTAATATATATCGTATGTTCGTATTGAGCGCTAAGTGTTTTATCTTTAGTCACAGCTGTCCAACCATCACTAAGTATTTTAGATTGATATTTTCCAGCATTGATCATGGGTTCAATCGTAAAAATCATTCCATCTATAAATTTAATATTATCATATTCGCTATCGTAGTAATGCAAAATACTTGGATTTTCATGAAATTTCAAACCAACACCATGTCCACAAAAGTCTCTAACAACACTAAAATTATTTGATGTTGCTATATCTTCAATTTTTTTTCCAATACGACTAATAGGCTCGCCAACTTTTATTTCATCAATACTTTCTATTAAACAATCGTGAGTAACTTTACATAGGTTGTTTGCTTTTATAGAGACTTCACCTACCTTATACATTCTTGATGAGTCTCCATGCCAACCATCAATTATTGTTGTAACATCTACATTTAAAATATCACCCTTTTGAAGATTTCGATTATAATTTGGAATTCCATGACAAATTACATGGTTTAAAGAAGTACATGTAGATTTTGGAAAACCTCTATAAAACAAAGGGGCAGGAGTGCCACCTAATTCTTGAATTCTAGTTAAACAGAATTCATCAATCTCAGAAGTAGTAATTCCCTCTTTAATTATATTATTAAGCTCGTCTAAAATAGTTGCAGTTATTTTACCTGCCTTTCTACAAGAGTCTACTTCAGCGTTTGAATATGATTTAATCTTCATCAATTTTTATCTCACCTAAAATATTTATACCTTTTAAAGAAACATTACATTTAAATGCTCTAAATTTTACACCACTTTTTTTTGCAATAAGAGAATTTTTATAATAATCATTATCTAGGTCTTTAGCTATCGAAAATCTATCTACATCATCTCGTTGAATAAGATATATCAAAAAACATTTATTACCTTTTTTTGACATATTGCTTAATTCTAATAAATGTTTTGATCCTCTTGAGGTAATAGCATCTGGAAATTCTGCCAAATTTTTATCTCTTGATAATGTGACTGATTTAACTTCAATATAACTATCACCTTTTGGGTGACTAGCATAAATATCAATTCTAGAATTTTTTCCATATTTCACCTCTTTTTTTAATTCACCCTTAATTTCATGAAGAATTTTATTTTCTTTTATGGCATTAAAAACAATATCGTTTGGCAGCGATGTGTTTATACCAACAAATGTTTTGAGGTCTTTGATTGCTTCTAATCTATATTTTAATTTAGCATTAGGATTTTCTACTTTTGCAACCAAAACTTTTGAACCCTCGTTCAATAGACCTAATAGAGAACCTGTGTTTGGACAGTAAGCCGTGACAACTTTAGCACCAATCTTTATATCAACAAAAAATCGTTTATAGCGTTTTATAAAAAAACCCTCTAAAATTTCCTCTTTATAACTCATCTATGGCAACTAAAAAAAATATACAATCAGCTTGTCTTATAATCATCGGCAATGAGATATTATCAGGTAGGACACAAGATAAAAATATAAATCATATAGCTAAAGTGCTATTTTTATGTGGTATATCTTTGCACTTAGTAATAGTAATACCTGACTCAAAAAAAATAATTATCTCTCAGATCAGAAAATTAAAAACCAAGTATGACTTTATCATTACTACTGGTGGAATAGGTCCTACGCATGATGATATAACTTCTGAGTCAATTAGTTTGGCAGTAAGAAAAAAATATAAATTACATAACGGTGCATACAGTGAATTAAAAAAATATTACAGAAAAATTAAATCTGAATTAACTGATTCTAGAAAAAAAATGGCATACATGCCTGAGGGATCTAAATTGATTTTGAATAAAGTTAGTGGTGCTCCAGGTTTTAAAATTGAGAATATTTATGTTTTTGCAGGTGTGCCTTCAATAGTACAAGCAATGATGAAAGAATTTAAAAAAATGGTTAAAATTAAAAATAAATTTTATTCAACGTCTATAATTACAAAATTATTTGAAAGTAAAATAGCTCATATTCTTATTGATGCAGAAAAAAAATATGAATCTATCTCTATAGGTAGCTATCCAATATTTGATGGAAAACCAAGAGGTGTAGAGATTGTTATAAATTCACAAGTTAACAAGCTAGGCGTAAACAATGCAAAAAAATTCATTCTTAGAGAGATAAACAAAATTATTTAAGAATAGGTTAATTTAATATAAAACAATACTTCCTTTTGGCGGAGTAGCTCAGTTGGTTAGAGCGGTGGAATCATAATCCATGTGTCGGGGGTTCAAATCCCTCCTCCGCTACCAAGAATAATCATTGTAATTATTGATATTTTAACATATCTTTCGTTTTCTGATCGCGGGGTAGAGCAGCTTGGTAGCTCGTCAGGCTCATAACCTGAAGGTCGTAGGTTCAAATCCTACCCCCGCAACCAATACCCAAATAAATTCATTCTTTTCAAGGGTTTTTTTTTATTTTTTTTATTGAAATGCATTTGACAATGCTTCGATAAAGTGTAGATATAGTCTACTTTTTATTCGATTCATTGGGCCATTTATTGTGCACCAGTGATTCTTGCTCTTTATTTTTAGTTAATATGAAATGAATAGACGGTGGGTTTATAACGTCAAATTTCGATCAAGCTTTCATTCGATAAGAATGTTAGCTCGTTATTTTGGCGTCTAACCTACGTCAATTTAAAACTTTGTTTTTTATGAGTAGGTAATTCAACTTAAGAGTTTGATTATGGCTCAGAACGAACGCTTGCTGCATGCTTTATACATGCAAGTCGAACGAAGGCCCTAGCTTGCTAGGTGTCCTTAGTGGCGCACGGGTGAGTAACACGTGGGAACATACCTTATAGTACGGAATAACTGCGGGAAACTGTAGCTAATACCGTATATTCCAGTAATGGGAAAGATTTATCGCTATAAGATTGGCCCGCGCAAGATTAGCTTGTTGGTGAGGTAAAAGCTCACCAAGGCTTCGATCTTTAGCTGGTTTGAGAGGATGATCAGCCACACTGGGACTGAGACACGGCCCAGACTCCTACGGGAGGCAGCAGTAGGGAATATTGGACAATGGGGGCAACCCTGATCCAGCAATGCAGCGTGAGTGACGAAGGCCTTAGGGTTGTAAAACTCTTTCATCGGTGAGGATAATGACAGTAGCCGAAGAAGAAGGACCGGCTAATTCCGTGCCAGCAGCCGCGGTAATACGGAAGGTCCTAGCGTTGTTCGGAATTACTGGGCGTAAAGCGCATGTAGGCGGAACAGAAAGTTAGAAGTGAAATCCCTGGGCTCAACCTAGGAATTGCTTTTAAAACTTCTGTTCTGGAATTCAGGAGAGGAAAATGGAATTTCCAGTGTAGAGGTGAAATTCGTAGATATTGGAAGGAACACCAGTGGCGAAGGCGATTTTCTGGACTGATATTGACGCTGAGATGCGAAGGCATGGGTAGCAAACGGGATTAGATACCCCGGTAGTCCATGCAGTAAACGATGGGTGCTAGTCGTCGGACTTTTGTTCGGTGTCGTAGCTAACGCGTTAAGCACCCCGCCTGGGGAGTACGGTCGCAAGATTAAAACTCAAATAAATTGACGGGGACCCGCACAAGCAGTGGAGCATGTGGTTTAATTCGACGCAACGCGAAGAACCTTACCAGCGTTTGACATGGAAAGTACCGGTTACAGAATGGTAACCCTCAGTTCGGCTGGCTTTCGCACAGGTGCTGCATGGCTGTCGTCAGCTCGTGTCGTGAGATGTTGGGTTAAGTCCCGCAACGAGCGCAACCCTTATCGTTAGTTACTAACAGTTCGGCTGAGGACTCTAGCGAAACTGCCGGTGATAAGCCGGAGGAAGGTGGGGATGACGTCAAGTCCTCATGGCCCTTACACGCTGGGCTACACACGTGCTACAATGGTAACTACAACGGGACGCAATACCGCGAGGTGGAGCAAATCCCCAAAAGTTATCTCAGTTCGGATTGCACTCTGCAACTCGAGTGCATGAAGTTGGAATTGCTAGTAATCGCGGATCAGCATGCCGCGGTGAATACGTTCCCGGGTCTTGTACACACCGCCCGTCACACCATGAGAGTTGGTTTTATCTTAAGTCAGTGCGCTAACCTTCGGGAGGCAGCTGCCCACGGTACGGCCAGCGATTGGGGTGAAGTCGTAACAAGGTAGCCGTAGGGGAACCTGCGGCTGGATCACCTCCTTTCTAAAGGAAAAAAAACTTTGAACTAAGTGTACGTTTAAAGTAACCACCGTCTATTTGTTTTGCTTTTTTCAACTAACGTTGATAAAGGGCATTGATTGGGCGTGTAGCTCAGTTGGTTAGAGCGCGCGCTTGATAAGCGTGAGGTCGGAGGTTCAAGTCCTCCCTCGCCCACCAACACTGTTGGGGGATTAGCTCAGCTGGGAGAGCGCCTGATTTGCATTCAGGAGGTCAGCGGTTCGATCCCGCTATCCTCCACCAACTTTTTAAAATCGTAAATATGTAAGCTGATAACACAGACGAATAACTTGCACGAGTTGTTCGTCAATTAAACAACTAATATAACAACAAATAACTACAAAAAGTTATTAACAACAAACTTTTCACTGTGTGTTAATAATTCAAGCGCGTAAGAGCATTTGGTGGATGCCTTGGCATAAAGAGGCGACGAAGGACGTGACAGACTGCGATAAGCTCGGACTTGCTGTCAATAAGCTTAATCCGAGATCTCCGAATGGGGAAACCCAATAACTTATAAGTGAATTCATAGCTTATAAGGGCGAACCTAGGGAACTGAAACATCTAAGTACCTAGAGGAAAAGATATTCCGTTAGTAGTGGCGAGCGAAAGCGGATCAGGCCAGTGCTACTTTTTACTAAACCAGAACTGTATGGAAAGGCAGGCCATAGTGAGTGATAGCCTCGTATGGGTAGATAGTAAAAAATAGACATGAGTAGGGCGGGACACGTGAAATCCTGTCTGAATATAGGAAGACCACTTCCTAAGCCTAAATACTACTTTATGACCGATAGTGAACCAGTACCGTGAGGGAAAGGCGAAAAGAACCCCTAGCAGGGGAGTGAAATAGACCCTGAAACCGGATGCTTACAAGCAGTTGGAGCCTCTTTATGAGGTGACAGCGTACCTTTTGTATAATGGGTCAGCGACTTAATCTCATTAGCAAGCTTAAGCCATATAGGTGTAGGCGAAGCGAAAGCGAGTCTGAATAGGGCGATTTAGTTAATGGGATTAGACTCGAAACCGGGTGATCTAGTCATGAGCAGGTTGAAAGTGAAGTAAAATTCACCGGAGGACCGAACCCACTAGCGTTGAAAAGCTACGGGATGACTTGTGATTAGGGGTGAAAGGCCAACCAAACTCGGAAATAGCTAGTTCTCCGCGAAAACTATTTAGGTAGTGCGTCGTGTGAATCTTATTGGGGGTAGAGCACTGAATGGGCTAGGGGGAAGCAATTCCTACCAAACCTAATCAAACTCCGAATACCAGTAAGTCTGCACGGCAGACAGTCCATGGGTGCTAAGGTCCTTGGACGAGAGGGAAACAGCCCAGATCAACAGCTAAGGTCCCCAAATAATGATTAAGTGTGAAAGGGAGTGGGAACTCCAAGACAGCCAGGAGGTTGGCTTAGAAGCAGCCATCCTTTAAAGAAAGCGTAACAGCTCACTGGTCTAATTAAGAGATCCTGCACCGAAAATGTAACGGGGCTCAAATCATTTACCGAAGCTTTGACAATTACTTTTAGTAATTGGGTAGCGGAGCGTTCTGTAAGCCTGTAAAGGTGATGCGTAAGCATTGCTGGAGGTATCAGAAGTGCGAATGCTGACATGAGTAACGATAAGAAATGTGAAAGACATTTCCGCCGAAATCCTAAGGTTTCCTGCGTAAAGCTAATCTGCGCAGGGTTAGTCGGCCCCTAAGGCGAGGGCGAAAGCCGTAGTCGATGGGAAGCAGGTTAATATTCCTGCACCAGCTGGTAGTGACGGATGAAGTAAATTGTGAGTTCTTACTGGATTGAACTTGCAGTGAATTTGTCCCTGGAAATAGCTCCAGCATTAGACCGTACCAAAACCGACACAGGTAGGAGGGTAGAGAATACCAAGGCGCTTGAGAGAACTATGTTGAAGGAACTCGGCAAATTACACTTGTAACTTCGGGATAAAAGTGACCTGCTATTGGGCAACCAGTAGAAGGTGGCACAGAAGAGGGGGTAGCGACTGTTTACTAAAAACATAGCACTATGCAAAGTCGAAAGACGACGTATATGGTGTGACGCCTGCCCGGTGCCGGAAGGTTAATAGGAGGGGTGCAAGCCCTGAATTGAAGCCCCGGTGAACGGCGGCCGTAACTATAACGGTCCTAAGGTAGCGAAATTCCTTGTCGGGTAAGTTCCGACCTGCACGAATGGCGTAACGATTTCCCCACTGTCTCCAACATAGACTCAGTGAAATTGAATTCTCGGTTAAGATGCCGAGTAACCGTGGTTAGACGGAAAGACCCCGTGCACCTTTACTGCAGCTTTGTATTGGTATTAGGGAACAGATGTGTAGCATAGGTGGGAGACTTTGAAGGAGTGGCGCTAGCCATTCTGGAGTCACTAGTGAAATACCACTCTTCTGTTCCTTGATGCCTAACCATACACCGTCATCCGGTGTTGGGACCATGCATGGTGGGCAGTTTGACTGGGGCGGTCGCCTCCCAAAGAGTAACGGAGGCGCGCGATGGTAGGCTCAGAACGCTTGGAAACCGTTCGTCGAGTGCAATGGCATAAGCCTGCCTGACTGCGAGACCCACAAGTCGAGCAGAGACGAAAGTCGGTCATAGTGATCCGGTGGCACTTCGTGGAAGGGCCATCGCTCAACGGATAAAAGGTACGCCGGGGATAACAGGCTGATCTCTCCCAAGAGTCCATATCGACGGGGAGGTTTGGCACCTCGATGTCGGCTCATCGCATCCTGGGGCTGAAGCAGGTCCCAAGGGTTTGGCTGTTCGCCAATTAAAGCGGTACGCGAGCTGGGTTTAGAACGTCGTGAGACAGTTCGGTCCCTATCTGCCATGGTTGTGGAAGCTTGAGAGGATCTGCCCTTAGTACGAGAGGACCGGGGTGGACGTACCTCTGGTGTACCTATTGTAGCGCCAGCTGCATCGTAGGGTAGCTATGTACGGAATGGATAACCGCTGAAAGCATCTAAGCGGGAAGCCAACCTCAAAACTAGGCTTCGTTATAGGATCGTGGAAGACTACCACGTTGATAGGCTAGGTGTGGAAGTGTGGTAACACATGAAGCTAACTAGTACTAATAATCCAATGCTTGAATTATAATACACAGCGAAAAGTTTTAACTACATGTTATAAAAAGTTTATGGCGGTCATAGCGGAGTGAAAAAACCCGATCCCATTTCGAACTCGGTCGTGAAGGCCTCCAGCGCCGATGGTACTTAGTCTTAAGGCTTGGGAGAGTAGGACGCCGCCTATTTAAAATACTCAGCTACATATTTACAATAATTAATCTTTAATAATTTTTTTAGTTTCATTATCTACTACAACAAAGTTTTCATAGAACCTTAATGTAGGTTTTGAATATCTATTTGTGATCCATTCAATTCTTTTTTTATCAAACCATTTTTTTGCATTTAACATATTATCAAAACAATATACACCACCTGCAATATTATTTCTAAGATCTGAAATATAGTTCTTTCTTATCAACCCAGGTGTTTTTTTATAAATCGGAGCTGTCTCTAAAAACTTTTCTCTTAATTTTTTCTCTGTTAAAGAAGGATCTATTTTAAAAGTTACTTCTACGATTATCATTTAATAACAAAAATGGTAGCCTCGGGCGGACTCGAACCGCCACGGGAGTAAATCCCACTGGATTTTAAGTCCAGACTGTCTACCATTCCAGCACGAGGCCATGTTAAAATAGTTTATCGAATCTAGACGATTACTTAAGTTTTTCAATATTTTTATCTATTTAAATAGTCTGGATTGTCCAAAATATCATCTAATTTATTTTGACCAAAAAAAACTCCATAAAATAAATCATACTTTTTGAATTCTGATGAATAATTGGGATTGAATATATTTTTATTTTTATTTTCTAAAATTTTTACGTAATTAACAGGTAATTCATCTTCGATTTTTTTTACCTCATTTATTGATAAAGGGCTTAATTGTATATTAAAATCTTTAAAGGCTTTTAACCTTACTTTTTCATCAATTAAATAGCATAAAAAGCCTGAGCTTTGAAAATTATTTAAATAGGCGCTAAAACCATAAAAAGAGAAAGGGATTGTTTCTAAATTTTGTTGAAAAATTCCTTGTTCATCGCTCCAAATATATTTACTTTTTGGAAAAAGTTGAAAACTTTCAAAGTCAATATTTTTGTTCAGCAAAATACCATCACTAAATAATGTATAAACATTTTCAGAATTTTCAAAAGAGTTATAAACTTCTAAAAAGTCATTATTTAAAATATTTTTATTCAGATTTTCATAAGTTTTCATAAATAAATCTAATATTAACTCAAAGGAGACACTATCTAAATTTATAGAGGGTTGTTCTAAGTGATAAATTAATAAATTAATTATTTCTTCTTTGGTTTGGAAACTCATTCCTAAAGTATACTTTATTGGATTATATAATTCTGAAAATTCTTCGAAAGATAATCTTTTATTATTTTCTTTGCTTAATATTATAAATGTATCCAAATCCAGAGGAAATAAATTTCCTGTAATTTCAATTTCATTATTATTATAAAAATTTAAAACTTTGTCAGGTATCTGAGTTTGATTTAAACTTAACTTTTCTAAATCTCTATATTCACCAAATATGATATCAAACTCATTTGCATTTTGATTAACTTCGCTAATTGTAAATTCTATATCGTTTGTTAGTGAGTAATCGCCAAGTGCGTAATATAAATAATATTTATAATCAATATAACTATTTTCTATAAACCCTATATTTAGTCCTTTTTTTGTTAAGCATTCGTTTGAATTAGATTTATTAGAGATAATTATCAATAAAAAAAAAATTAAGAAGCCTTTGAAATTTATTAAAGATTTCACTTAGGTTAGCTAGATTTAAACATTTCTTTGTAGACCCGTTCTTCAATCTTATGATCATTATCAAATAATAAAGGTATTTCCATACCTTCGGACATTTCTATTTCAACAGATATAACATCTTTAGCTTCAATATGATCTGCATGAACTACTATTGGTCTTTTAGAAGGGTTATTATTGATAATTTTAATTTTAGCATTGTCTTTCAACAAGCCTCCCCGCCAGTGTCTGGGACTATAGGCGCTCACAGCAGTTAGTGCTACTACATTACTTCCAAGAGGAATGATAGGCCCAGAGGCAGAATAATTATATCCAGTGCTTCCTGCTGCCGTTGATAATATCACTCCATCACAAACGAGTTCTTCAATTCTCACTTCGTTATCTATTAGAATTTGAATTTTTGCAGCTTGGTATTTTTCTCTACGTATGCTTATTTCATTAATCGCAATTGCTTTAATTTCTTGACCAGTGGGATTTAGAGTTTTCATCACTAATGGTCTTAATTTTGTTAACTGAGCGCTATTTAAACGCTCTTCTAGTCCTTCAAGCCTGTAATCATTCATTAGAAATCCTACAGATCCAAAATTCATACCATAAATAGGTTTGTTCAGTTTCATATAATTATGGAGTGATTTTAATATAAAACCATCTCCACCAAGGGCGACAATAAAATCTGCCTCTTCAGGTTCAAAATTTCCATATTTTTTAATAAGTTTTTCTTGTGCCTCAATATTTTTTTCAAGAGGGAAAGAAACAAAACAGATTTTCATGAATTAACCACCAGTCTCATTCATATAACGATTAACATAACCTCCAAAATTATCTTTTTGAATTTCAAAGTTATGTGCTTTTGGTTTAATTGACATTGCATATTCTATCTGTGCAATAATATCATTTTTTGTTTGATTTCTTAAAGCAAACTTTAAATCTACAAAATCATTTTGACCTAAACACATATATAGCTTTCCAGTGCAAGTGAGCCTTACCCTATTACAAGTGTCACAAAAATTATGAGAAATAGCAGATATAATACCAATTTTTGAGTTATGATTTGAATACTCATAGTATCTAGATGGACCGTTAGTTCTGTGCTTAGAGGGATTTAAGTTTAACTTATTTACTAAATCTTCTTCAAATTTTTTCATTGATAAAAATTGATTAAATCTCTTCTCCCCAATATCTCCAATGGGCATAATTTCTATTAATGAAATATCAAATTGATTTTTTTTACACCAATCTAAAATACCAAAAATCTCTTTGTCGTTAAAGTTGTGAGTCAAAACAGTATTTATCTTTATTTTGATACCTTCTTGTTTAGCAACTTCTATTCCATTCAAAACTTTATTCAGATCTCCCCATTTAGTTATTTTTTTAAAACTCTCTGGATCTAAGCTATCAAGGGAAACATTTATTCTTTCAACACCATTTTTTTTTAAAATAGATGCATATTTAGATAAATTTGTACCATTCGTAGTTAAAGTATGTTCAGAAATTTTACCCTGAATTTTTAGACTATGTAAATGCTCTATAATTGAAACAACATTTTTTCTGACCAGGGGCTCACCCCCAGTTAATCGAAATTTTTTAACACCTAACTCATTAAAAATATCTGTAAGTTTAATGATCTCTTCGATTGATAAGACTTCCTGCCTTGGGAGAAAGGTAACATCTTCAGCCATACAATACGTACATCTTAAGTCACACCTGTCAGTCACAGATATTCTTAAGTAATCAATTTTTCTCTTAAAATTATCAGTCAGCATTTTCGAATATTTTTAAATCTATGATATTTAAATCTATAACTTTTTTTCCAACGTTCTCAAAGTTAATAGTGATTTTACTGTTTATACAAGATTGAACTTGTCCCAGACCCCAATCGGGTTGAGATGGACACTCCACAATTGTACCAGGTATTAAATCGCTAAAATTAAAGTTATTTTCCATTATTAATCTTGTTTAGTACAAACAAATATTTACTATTTATAATAGAATCAAATGGATAAAAAAGAAAATTTAAACAAACTTAAATCAGTTATAAGTAATATTGAAAAATCATATGGAAAAGGCTCCATAATGATGCTTGGTAAAAAAGATATAGACTCCAATATCGATGTATACTCAACAGGATCTCTTGGTTTAGACATAGCTTTGGGGATAGGTGGTGTTCCAAAGGGTAGAGTAATAGAAGTATATGGTCCAGAAAGTTCGGGTAAAACTACTCTTACTCTTCACATCATTGCAGAAGCTCAAAAAACGGGTGGAACTTGTGCATTTATAGATGCCGAACATGCTTTAGATCCTGGGTATGCAAAAAAACTAGGAGTAAACATAGATGAATTATTGATATCTCAACCTGACACGGGGGAACAGGCTTTGGAAATTTCTGATACGCTTGTCAAGTCAGAAGGTATTGATTTATTAGTTATAGACTCAGTAGCAGCATTAGTACCTAGAGCAGAACTCGAAGGCGAAATGGGAGACTCTTTACCTGGACTTCAAGCGAGGCTCATGAGTCAAGCACTTAGAAAACTAACTAGCTCTATTTCTAAGACAAATACGATGGTTGTATTTATAAATCAACTTAGAATGAAAATTGGTGTTATGTTTGGAAGTCCTGAAGTTACCACAGGTGGTAATGCTTTAAAGTTTTACTCCTCTGTAAGATTAGATATTCGAAGAATTGGGGCAATAAAAGATAAAGATAATATTATTGGCAATCAAACAAGAGTCAAAGTTGTCAAAAATAAAATGGCCCCTCCATTTAAAATGGTCGAGTTTGACATTATGTATGGTGAAGGTATTTCTAAAATTGGAGAAATTATTGATTTAGGAGTCCAAGCAGAAATAATTGATAAATCTGGAGCATGGTACTCATATAAAGATGAGAAAATAGGCCAGGGTAGAGAAAACACAAAGCAGTTTTTAAAAGATAATCCTGAAATGCTAAATGAGATTGAGAGTAAAATTAGATCTAACTCAGACACGGTGGAAGAGCTAATGATCGATCCACCTCCTCCTACGACAGAGGAAACCGTTGAAAAAAGCTCAAAAGAATAATATTAAATTTCAGTTAAATTAATCTATATTCGTTGAATATGAACTCTAATCATGTCCGTAATACATTTATTGATTATTTTAAGAACAATGATCATAAACACGTAAAATCTGGATCTTTAGTCCCAGAAAATGACCCTTCATTAATGTTTGCAAACTCTGGAATGGTGCAATTTAAAAATGTTTTCACTGGTATGGAGGAAAAAGATTTCAAAAGAGCTACTACTTCACAAAAATGTGTTAGAGCAGGGGGTAAACATAACGATCTTGAAAACGTTGGATTTACAACAAGGCACCACACTTTTTTTGAGATGTTGGGAAATTTCTCTTTTGGCGACTATTTTAAAGAAGAAGCTATTTTATATGCATGGGATTTAATCACGAAAGAATTCAAAATTAATGAAAATAAATTATTGGTTACTATATATCATGATGATGAAGTCGCAGAAAAATTTTGGAAAAAGATTGGTAATTTACCTGATAATAGAATAATCAAAATTTCAAGTTCTGATAATTTTTGGTCAATGGGAGATACGGGACCTTGTGGACCATGCTCAGAAATATTTTACGATCATGGTGATAAGTATTTTGGTGGTCCTCCTGGTTCAGTAGATGAGGATGGAGATCGTTTTATAGAAATATGGAATTTAGTTTTTATGCAATATGAGCAGGTTGACAAAAAAACTAGATTAGATTTACCTAAACCATGTGTGGACACCGGGATGGGATTAGAGAGAATTACTGCTTTATTGAATGGTAGTAATGATAATTATACATCAGATCTATTTACAAATATTATTGATATTACACAGGAATGTATCCAAAAAAAAATAACTGAAGAGAATAAATCTAGTTTTAGAGTTATAGCAGATCATTTAAGGGCATCATCTTTCTTAATAGCCGATGGGGTTTTACCCTCAAACGAAGGCAGAGGTTATGTTTTAAGAAGAATATTAAGAAGGGGCATAAGACATGCTTACTCATTAGGCTCTAAGGATGCTTTATTTCATGAAATTTTTAAAGAATTGAAAAATTTAATGGGAGATTTTTACCAAGAACTCAATACAGGTGCTGATGCTATTAAGGAAACTCTGTACTCTGAGGAAATAAAATTTAGAGAAACTTTAAGTAAGGGCTTGGATATACTTGGGCAAGAATTACCTAAAATTAAAAATAATAAACTTGATGGCAAAATTGCATTTAAGTTATATGATACCTTTGGGTTTCCTCTAGATTTAACACAAGATTATTTAAGATCAAAAAATATTAGTGTAGATGTTGCATCATTTGATGCTGCAATGAAACTTCAAAAAGAGGAAGCTAGATCCTCATGGAAGGGTAGTGGAGATGGAGATACCCAAAAACTATGGTTTGATTTAGCTAAAAAAATAAAACCAACAACTTTTGATGGTTATAAAGAGACAACTATAATAGCAAATATATCAGCATTAGTTTTAAACTCTGAGCAAGTTCAAAATTTAAGTGATAATAATGAACAATCTGCAATTATAACTGATAAATCATGTTTTTATGCTGAGTCTGGTGGGCAAGTTGGAGACAAAGGCACTATTACTTCAGATACTGCTGAATTTAAAGTAACAGATACAAGAAAAACCCCTCAAGGTATATTTATTCATTTTGGTAATGTGACTTCAGGAAATTTTAAAATAGGTCAAGAAGTCAAACTTAAAATTGATATTAGTTTAAGAGATCTTATAAAAAAAAATCACTCAGCTACACATTTACTCCATGCCGCACTAAGAAATAATTTAGGGACACACGTAGCACAGCGTGGATCTTTGGTTAACGAGGATAAACTACGCTTTGACTTTAGTCATAATAAACAAATATCTACTGAACAAATAGAAATTATTCAAAAAGAAGTAACAAGCATAATTTCTAATTCTTGTGAAACACAAATAGATATTAAATCTCAAGATGAAGCCATTAAACAAGGTGCTATGGCTTTATTTGGTGAAAAATATGACGATGAAGTCAGAGTTGTTACTCTTGGAGAAAATAATAATAAACCCTATTCAATTGAATTATGTGGGGGAACACATGTAACAAATGTTCAAAATATCAAAAAATTTCATATCATTAGTGAAGAGTCTGTTTCTTCAGGAGTGAGAAGAATAGAAGCTTGTACCGGAGATAGGGTTGATGAATTTATTAGCAATAAATTAAAAGAAAGTAAACTGCTTGAAAAAAAACTTGATGATAAAATTAAAGATTTAATATCACAAATAAAAAAATTAGATGGAAAGATTAGTTTTAGCGAAGGCAATAAAAATATTTTTATTAAGAAATTAGAAAATTATTTAGAAAGTTTAAAGAATAAATCAATCCTTTCTAATAATGATAATAATAAAATCGATGAAATAAATATAAATGGGATTAATTTTGTTTCTCAAGTAATAGATAACTTACCCCCCAAAGAACTAAGATCAATTTTTGACAAATTTAAATCAGAGAAATCTAAATCAATATTAGCTTGCATCACAATCAATGATGATAAAGTCTCTATTGTTGTCGGATTAACTCATGACTTAATCGATCTTTATGATGCAAGGACATTAATAAAAAGTACCTTTGATATACTTGGCTCAAAAGGTGGAGGTGGAAGAGTCGACTTTGCACAAGCTGGTGGTAATAAAAAAGATCAAGTAAAGCAGGCTTTTTTAAGTATTAAAAACCAAATTTAATTCAATTTAGTTTGAAGATTTTTATCTAGGCAATTCAAAAAATCCTCAGTATTCATCCAAGGAGAGTTTTTATCAACAAGCATAGCCAGGTCCTTAGTCATCTGACCAGACTCTACTGTTTCGATACAAGTTTGTTCGAGAGATTTAGAAAATTTAATAAGTTCATCATTGCCATCAAATTCTCCCCTAAAATTTAGCCCTTTTGTCCACGCAAAAATAGATGCTATTGGATTTGTAGAGGTTTTCTCTCCTTTTTGATGGAGTCTATAGTGTCTAGTTACTGTTCCATGGGCAGCTTCAGCTTCTATAGTTTTACCACTAGGTGTCATTAAAACACTAGACATCATACCTAAAGAGCCGAAACCCTGTGCTACGGCATCAGATTGAACATCCCCATCGTAATTTTTGCATGCCCAAATAAATTTTCCAGACCATTTCATTGAAGATGCAACTAAATCATCAATAAGACGATGCTCGTAGACAATCTTGTTATTTTCAAAATCATATGCAAATTCATTCTGAAAAATTTCATGAAAGATCTCTTTAAATCTTCCATCATATTTTTTCAAAATTGTATCTTTTGTGGATAGATAAACAGGCCACTTTAATTTGAGCCCATAATTAAAACAAGCTCTCGCAAATCCTCTTATTGATTCATCTACATTATACATGGAGAGTGCTACGCCTTGATTTGAAAATTGAAAAACTTCTTTTTCATCTATTTTTCCATCTTCATCCACAAACTTCATAAAAAGTTTACCTGGTTTGTTTATTTTCATTTCTGTGGCCTTATATTGATCACCAAAGGCATGTCTACCCACAACAATAGGATGGTCCCAGGTTCTTACAATTCTTGGAATATTCTTACAAATAATAGGTTGTCGAAAAACAGTGCCGTCTAAAATATTTCTTATTGTTCCATTTGGCGAGCGCCACATTTTTTTAAGATTAAATTCTGATACTCTATTATCATCTGGAGTAATAGTTGCACATTTTATACCAACACCGTGCTTTTTTATTGCATTCGCTGCTTCAACTGTGATCTCATCATTTGTTTCATCTCTATTTTGAATTGATAAATCATAATATTTTAGGTCAATATCTAAATAAGGAAGTATGAGTTTTTGTTTAATAAAATCCCATATAATTCTAGTCATTTCATCGCCGTCAAGTTCGACAACTGGATTTTTTACTGAAATTTTTGCCATTTATATAGAGATATTGACTGTATAACAGATTAAATTAATAAAAAAAATCTATTTTATTGATCAAATTATGCAATTCAGATATTAATTCCATCTTATGTACTTTAGGTTTCACAAAGAGATTTCTGCCGCACTCATCATACTGTTTTTGTTGGTAATTTTTTTTTATTTTATTTATAAACCTCTATTTTTAATTTTCTTAACATTATTAATTTTTACTTTCTATTTTTTTAGAGACCCTGAAAGGGTTATTCCTTTGGGTGAAGATATCTTGGTGGGCCCAGCCGATGGCTTAATTACAAATATTACTGAATTCAAAGAAGGAAAAAAAAATTATACAAAAGTTTCAATCTTTCTTAGTGTTTTCAACGTGCACATACAAAGATTACCAGTCTCAGGAGAAATCACAAAAATAGATTATATTGAAGGTAAATTTATTAATGCAACACTCGATAAAGCTAGTGAAGATAATGAAAGATTAAGACTAACACTTAAGTCAGGTTCTAATAATATATATGTTACTCAAATAGCTGGCTTAATAGCTAGAAGAATAATCTGTTATCTAAAAGTAAATGAGAAAGTAAATCAAGGCGATAGATATGGGATTATCAAATTTGGAAGTAGAGTTGATATTGAATTTCCAAACTCCTATAGCTTAATGGTTAATGTAGGACAACAATGTATTGGTGGTGAAACTATTATTGCCAAGGAACTTAAAAATAATAAAAATGTACAATCTAGAGAATATAAAAAGATCTAGTTACTTAGATGGCCGAACACCCTCTTACTAAATTTATACCTAATTTAATTACGTTAATGTCACTCATTGCAGGTATTTCTTCAATAAAGTTTTCTATTCAAGCTAACTGGAAACTTGCTGTCTTAATGATAATGCTAGCTGCCTTTTTTGATTTTTTTGATGGATGGATGGCTAGAAAATTAAAAAAATCCTCACAATTTGGAGCTGAGTTGGACTCTTTATCAGATTTCATTAGCTTTGGATTAGCTCCATCTTTATTAATAAATTTATGTTTCACTCATGAGTTAGGCAGAATTGGTTGGGTTATAAGTTTATTTTATATAGTTTGCGCAGCTTTAAGGTTGGCTCGTTTCAATATCGAAAATATGAAAGAACAAAGTAAAGTATTTTATGGAATACCTTCGCCAGCTGCTGCAGGAGTAATAATGATACCTTTGTACCTAAATTTTATTGATCAAGTTCAATTTACAATTAACTATCCTTTAATTTGTGCCGTATTGACTACTTTTGCCGGGATCATGATGATTAGCAGAGTTCCTACACCTTCTGTTAAAAATCTTAAAGTTAAAACATTATATTTTAGGCTTATGATTATTTCTGTTGCTATAGTTTTAATATTTTTAATCAGTTATTTTTGGCAAACAACTCTCTTGGTCGCCATTGCATATTTACTAATTTCTTTATTAAGCTTACTTACTTACTTTTTTACTTTTTTTAGAAGAGTTAGTTAAATATTTTGATTTAAGCATCAATGCTGATGGTGTTACTAGTAATGTTAACAGAGTAGAAAAAAGAAGACCAAATACAATAGCCCTAGATAAATCTACCCACCATTGGGTATCTGGTGAATTGTAGGTATATTCAAGATTAACAAAGTTGATATTTAATTTCAAAGCCATAGGAAGCAAACCTAAAACTGTTGTAGTCGTTGTCAACAAAACTGGTCTTAATCTTTGAGCTCCTGTCATTAGAATAGCATCTTTAGCATTATTTGTTTTTTTTATTAATCGATCAAAGGTATCGATTAAAACTATATTGTTGTTGACAACTATTCCTGCTAAAGAAATTACGCCAATACCACTCATTACAATTCCAAAAGGTTGTTTTGTAATCAACAATCCTAAAACAACACCAACTGTTGACATAATAACAGCAAATAGAATTAGTAAAGTGCTACTAAAACTATTAAATTGTGTCAAAAGAATTAGGCCCATTAAAAATACTGCAATCAAAAACGCTTTTTGTAAAAAAGCCTTGGATTTATTTTGACTTTCGTCTTCGCCTTTAAATTCTATCTTTACTCTAGGGTCAATATTAGCTGAATTAAATTCGGGTATCTCTAAACCAAAGTTATTTGGAATATTAAATTTTTCTATCCCAAGCCAATGTTTGATTAATCTAACATATGCATCTGTTTGATAAAATCTTGTAACGTCTGATTTAATCGTTTCAAT
Organism: uncultured Alphaproteobacteria bacterium; assembly: GCA_902521795.1. Classification (GTDB taxonomy): domain Bacteria; phylum Pseudomonadota; class Alphaproteobacteria; order HIMB59; family HIMB59; genus HIMB59. The sequence goes on along the minus strand of CABYSX010000002.1, from coordinate 7,683 downwards.
TCTGTTTTGTTCAACCCTTGTCAGATTACCTGTCTCTTGATTTGTCTCAATTTTAGTAAAATTTGAAATTGGAACGTAACCTGAAGATGTTGGTATCTTTATATTATCTAATTGATCAATAGTTCTCTGCTCTTTGGGTAATCTAAGATAGATGGGTATGGACTCATCACTATCATCAGGTCTAAATTCACTTAATTTAAGACCACTTGTTAGAAGTTTTATCGTGTTGCCTATGATTGATATACTGGCACCATATTTAGCAGCTTCTTCTCTATCAACGTAAAGTTCATACTCAATACTAGGTGAAGGGAGGGACGTCTCTAAGTCTTTTAAGCCAGATATGCTAGAGAGATATTTTTCAATTCTTTTCAATTCTTGAACGGTAATTTTAGGGTCTAAAGAAGTTAAATTTATTTCAATCGGTTTGCCTCTTGGAGGCCCTGCTCTTAAAGTTCTAGTTTCGACTTTAATCCCAGGAATTGTAGATGTTTCTTTTCTTAATTCGGAGATTATCGTATCTGCTTTTCTTCTTTTATCCCAATCTTTGAATTCTATATCTATAAAACCAATTATATCAGGGGAACTTTCTTGCCTATTTTCAACATTTCCAGAAGTAGTATAAACAGACTCAAACTCATTATTTTTTTGTTGTAAGTTTAGAACCTTTGTTTCTACTTTAGATACAAGTCGGTCTTTTTCTAAGACTGAAAGATTACCTGTAGCATAGATGATTACTTTAGTATTTTCTGCTTCAACTGAGGGGAAAAAAGTAACTCCCTTTCCATATTTTCCGTAAGCGCCATAAATTCCAATTAATAAAACCAATGATAGAAAAAGTATTTTTATTGGATTGTTAATACAAAGCTTCAAAATAAAGAGGTAAATTTTTGTAAAAAAACCAACTTTAGATAAATCAGTTAAGTCCTCATCATCATCAGCATTTAATCGAGGAATAATCATTTTTTGAAAAAAGCCTTTATTTTTAATGTATCTAAATAGAAAAAATAAAATAACTCCAATTGAGATCGTTGTTATAGCTTTAACACCCATATTTAAATAATTATCAAATTTTAATTGCGATAAGAAATTGAATGCAACAAAGTTAATTACACCAAATAGAATTAAAGGAATTACAAAAAAGAAAAAAAGGTTTTTTATTTTATAGGCTTGAGTTCCAATAATAGGAATAACAATTAAGGCCATTGCTAAGCTTGATCCCAATACAGATATTACTGTTATTGGGATGTATTTCATAAAACCACCTGTGGTTCCTGGCCAAAATAGCAAAGGTATAAAAGCCGCAATTGTCGTAAACGTTGAAGCCATTATGGGAAGTGACATTCTTGAGGCTGCTTTAATGTATGATTCAGCCAGCCCCATACCCTCTTGTATTTTTCTTTGAGCATATTCAACAACAACCACTGCGCCATCTACTAAAAGCCCAACAGAGAGTATTAATCCAAACAAAACAACCATATTGATCGTAAATCCAAGTGAGTAAAGAATTAAAATAGACGATAAAAAAGAACCTGGTACCGCTAAGCCAACAAGTAAGCTAGACCTTATACCAAGAAAAATAACTACAACACTCATAACAAGTATAATTGAAAAAATTACGTTATTTTGAAGATCACTTAACATACCTTTGATATTCACAGATTCATCTCCAGAGAAAGTAATATTAATTTTTGAAGGTAGAATTTTTTGTTCTTCCTCTACTAATTGTTTTACTTGATCCACTGTATCCACAATGTTTGCACCAATTCTTTTAGAAATTTCAAGAGTAAATGCTGATTTATTATTTAATCGAGCAAACTTTTCAGGATCTTTAAATGTTCTTTTGAGTTGAGCTATATCTTTAAACTTAATTGTCTTTTTATCATTAACTTTAATGGGTGTATTAAAAACATCATTCAGGCTTTCATAAAGGCCAGGAATTTTAATCACAAATCTTCCATCTCCCGTATCGAGGTTTCCTGCTGAAACTATTTGGTTATTAGATCGAACAAAATTTAAAATTTCATTTAGATTTAAACCATAGGCTTCAATTTTATTCTGATCTATAATAATATCTAGTTGTTCTTCTCGTTCCCCACCAATATTTACTTCTAAGACATTTGGCAATGATTGAATTTTATCTTTTAAATCATTAGATATTTTCTTTAACAAAAATTCAGATATATCACCGCTAATAGAAACAACTAAAATGGGAAATAAACTTATATTTACTTCACTGACTTTAGGTTCATCTGCATCATCAGGTAAATCTGATTTAGCTCTATCTACTTGTTCTCTGGTATCTAAAAGTGCTTGATCTGGATCAAAACCTGCATCAAACTCCAATAAAACATTTCCACCACCCTGATAGGAAGTGCTGGTCATTTCTTTTTTTCCTTCGATATTAGAGACTTCATCTTCAACTGGTTTAATTAAAAGTTTTTCAGAGTCTTCAGGGGAAATTCCTGTTAAGCCAAGAGACACATATATATAAGGAAGACTGACGTCTGGAGAGGACTCTTTTGGAATATTATTAAAAACCAAAGATCCACTAACTATTACAAATAGAAAAATTGAAATAGTAGTTCTATAGTATTGACTAGCTAAGTTGACTAAGCTCATAAATAATTAATAACTAACTTTTTCTCCTGAAGACACATACTGTTGGCCAACAATTATAATTTTTTCTTTCTGGCTCAATCCAGAAACCAACATGTAATCAGAGGTGTCTTCTATAACATTAACTTCTTTAAATTGAACTGTATCATCGGAGTCTATAATTTTAACACCTAATTCTCCTGAGTCGCCTAAAGCTAAAATTGACGGTGAAATTTTATGAGCAAGAACATTCCCTTTTACTATTGAAATCATTGATGACAAGCCATCTTTATAACGAAGGTTTTTATTATCAACTTTAACAACAATTTCAAAGGTTTTAGTTTCTGGATCAGAGATAGGTGAAATATAATCTATTTTTCCTTTAACTTTTTCATTTAGGATTGTTACTTCTACTTTATTATCTAAAGAAACATCAAGAATTTCATTTTCGTTTATATAACCAAATATCTTTAGTGAGTTGAGATCAATAATTTCATAGACCTTTTCACCTGGCATGACAAGTTCCCCTGCAATTTTATGACCATCTAAAAGTAATCCACCAAAGGGTGCAAAAAGAGCGTATTTATCAAATTCACTTTGAGACAATAGATTTAGTTTATATAAATCTGCATTTGTTTTGTAATCATCTAATTCGACAATATGTTGCCCTTTGTTTACTTTAGAACCAGCCTTGACTAAAACCTTTTCAATTGTCGTCATAACCTCACTTTTAATTTCAATTCTTCTGAAAGCTTCAGTTGTTGAGCTAAAATCAATACTATCTTTAATTGTTTGCGCAGAGGAATCTATAACCTCAACGGAGAATAATTTTTCTTCTGTTTTTTCTTGGCTACCCCAATCTGAGGAGTAACATAAAGAATAGATAAATGTGAAAGTAATAATTAATGTGAATTTTTTTAAAAAAGATGACATGGAATATATTTAACCTATTTAAGTATATGTAGACGAATACATATCAGATTATGAGTAAAATTAAATGAAACAGTGGTATAAAACCAGAAAAAAAGATCCTTTTTACATTAAAGCAAAGAAAAATGATTTAATTTCAAGGGCTTATTATAAATTAGAGGAAATAGATAAAAAATATAATTTATTCAAAAATCAAAAAAAAATATTAGATGTAGGTTGTTCTCCAGGGGGCTGGACACAATACATTCTAAAAAAAAACCCGAAAAATAAAATAGTTGGAATCGATTTACTACCCATTGATCATCAGCTTGAAGGAAAATTAACGTTTTGCATAATGGATTTAAAAGACACCAGTGCTATACATAAACTATTCACAAAAAGTAAATATACTTTCGACTCAATAATTTCTGACATTGCACCTAATACAAGTGGAAATCAATTTTTAGATCAAACGAATAGTTACAATTTAAGTATCCTTTCAGCACAGTTAATTAAAAAATATTTAAATAAAGGTGGAAATTTTTTGGTTAAAAATTTTCAAGGAGAAGATACAGAAAAATTATTTATATTTATAAAAAGTCATTTCCTTAAAACATTGTATATTAAGCCAGCAGCTTCTGATAAAAAATCAAAAGAAATTTATATACTAGGTTTAGAAAAAAAGTAATTTTTAATCCAAGTATTTAAAGAAGATATAGTATTAAAATTTAATTTTTTATTTTTATAATTTATTTCAAATATCTCTTTATCAAATTTTTTTGAGTAAACAATTTTAATTATTGGAAAGGAAAAATTAGATTTATAAAAAGTTATCTTTGTCTTTTTAAAATTAGTATCATGGGTTTGAATTGAATAATTTCTCCATATATTTTTTGAAAGACCATAAGAATAAGTATTAAGAATATATTGAAATGTTTTTTTTGGAATTGTGTCGTTATAATTTTTATTTATGTTTAAAATTTTCAATATATATTATGTTAAATGGTACTTTTAAATTCATCAAGCTGTAATTTTGATTGGCAGCCAAATAATTTCCAATTTTCAAATTTGATTGGTGATCAAGGCTCTTTCTATGACTCATTTGATATAAATGGCTTATTAGTGATGTTTATTTGTAACCATTGCCCTTATGTAAGATCTATTGAAAATAAAATCTCTAGTGAAACCCAAAGACTTAAAAATATAAATGTTAACTCCATAGCCTTCATGTCAAATGATCAAAGTGCTTATAAAGAAGACCATGATCAATATCTTTTGAAACAAATATCTAGGGCAAAATTTAAATTTGATTACATTGTTGATAATACTCAATCAATAGCTAAATCATTTGATGCTCAATGCACACCCGAGTTTTATTTCTTTAATAATGAAAAAAAACTCAAGTATAGAGGAAGGCTAGACTCTAACGGAAAGAACCCTTCTATGGGAGACCCAGAACTTTATTCTGCAGTTGAAGAAAGTATAGCCAAAGGATATTGTTCAAGCCAACAATATCCAAGTATGGGATGTTCAATTAAATGGAAAAGTTAGTTACAAAAAGAAACATATCTTTAATTGGAATTGTATCTATTTTAATAGTTGTTACCTCATTTTTTATAATTCAAAATAATAATAAAGAGGATGAAAAATTATTCGATATTTTTTTAGCTAACCTATATAACGAAGAAAATACAAATATTGATGAAAAACTTTATTATTTGTCTAGCTTAGATAAACCGAATGTCTCTTTTTTCAGTGATCTAAAATTAACCTCTATAGAAAACTTAGATCGATATAAAAAAATTGACAAAGATATCTTATTATTAAAAAAAGCTATAAATGATTTAGATGAAGATATGATCAAATCCCTGTCTTTAGATGATAATTTTACTTTTAACGAGATAGCAAAAATATACTTATATAATCTAAATATTAATAACTATGAATTTAGTGAGTCTGAAAAAGATAATTTAAATAATTTCTTTATTAAAGCTGTCAAAAGATTATCTAATGAAAAAAATTAAAATTATAATTTTTTTTGTAGCCTTATCTTCCTGTAATCAATATCTAGGTACAGTTGATCCAGATTATACACCTACAAATGAAGTCAATGAAATTTTCTCAAACGCTCAAGATGATACTTATATCTCAGAAGTTGAATTTGGTAATATTATTTTTCCTAGATTTACTAATCCACCTTTAACAATTGATAACTTAAAATTAGATAAAATCATTAATACGGATACAAATTCTGTTATTAGTTTTCTACAGGGTAAAATTATTTTAAGTAAAGACAAAAGTATTCATGTAATAAGTAAAAATAGTGAAAATAACAACTATGATTACAAATTGAATTTAAACAAAGAAGAAAAAGTTCTTCATATCTTTGGACATAAAGGTGAAGTTTATATATTAACGAATAGATCTCGTTTATTTGTAATAGATGGTCAAAATGTTATTAATATTGCTGACCATGAATTTTATACTAACATAATCCCAATTGTTTTAGATAAAAGTTTAATATTATTCGGTGTTTATGGTGATATTTATGAAATGATGCTAGACGATTTTTCTATAACGAAAAAAGATAATTTTTCTTCTGTACCTGGTATATCTATAAAATCAAATATATTTGAAGACCAAAAAAATTTATATTACCTTTTCAACACAAGCACTTTAATTACTTTAAGCAAAAACAATTATGAGTATTTCAATAATTACATATTGGAGGACCTAAATATACTCTCATCATTAGGAGTTTTTAATGTACTTGCAGATAGCCCTTTTAGTCACAATGAATATTTGTACTTCTTAGATCGTTCAGGAAAAATTGCAGTATTTAACCCAGTCTCTTCAGATATACTTTGGGAACTTGATATCAATAAGACCATTTTAAGTTATCTTTTTTCTAATGATGGATATTTAATTCTATTGACTCCTGATAATATTCTAATTTTATCCAATAAAGGAAATATGCTAAACTCATATACTCATAATAAAAAATCACCTAGATCAATTTTTAGTATCCAGGGAAATATTCATTTAATTTCAGAAGAAGGTATTAGCAAAATAAATCTAAATGAAAAAAAAGAAGATAGTTTTTATAAAAATAAATTTAAAGGTAATGTTGAAGTTTATTTTGAAGATCAAATTATATATTTAAAAGATGACAAAAGTCTTTTTAAATTAAGTGAATAATTATTTTATTATTGGTAAAGTTAATGAAGGAAAGTCTTATCTTTTTAATCTTTTTTCTAACACACATAAAACAATATCTAATCCCAAAGCTAATACTACAATTGATGTAATTAGAAAAAATATTTTATCGGAAAACTTTGAATATAATATATATGACACACCAGGTTTTTATAAATTTAGTGACTTTACTAACCTTCTAAACAAAATTTCAGAACTTAGTTTAGATAATATTAATTTTATATATATAACCTCATCTTTCACTAACGAAGATTTAAAAATTTGTAAACATATACACTCTAAAAAATTTAATCTTTTACTTTTCTCATTTAAAGAAATTAATAAGAAAGATTATATCTCAAATTTGTTTGATAAAATTTTTACAAGTTACTCAGACAACCTAACAACACTAAAAAAATATTTATCCAATGAGAATAAAAAACAAACTTCAAACAGTGATGTTGTAAAAAAAAAAAGAATAGCTATTTTTGGTAAAGAAAATACAGGTAAATCAACACTTTTTAATAAAATAATGAATATATCTCTATCAAAGACGTCACCTCATCTCCATACAACCCGTGACTCTGTTAACTGGGATATTAAATATAAAAATCAAACTTTAGAATTTATTGATACAGCAGGCTTTATCAGAAGTAGGTCTAATAGGAAAAATCTTGATTTTGAAAAACTCTCACTTGAACAATCTGAACATTTTATAAAAAAATCATCACTATTAGTTCTTTTATTGGACGCTAATTCTGAGTCAAGATTGGATTTATCTTTAATAGGATCTTTGTCTAAAAGAAATAAACCATTTTTAGTCTTGGTAAATAAAATTGATTTGATAGAAAATAAGTCTTTATATCAACAGATGTTTCTAAAATATCTCTCGTCAAATCATAATTACTATTCTTCCTTAAACATTTACTTTATATCTGCATTAAAAACTTCTAAATCAAAATTACTTCAAATAGTAAGTAATCA
>CABYSX010000001.1 GCA_902521795.1 uncultured Alphaproteobacteria bacterium | reverse complement strand
ATATGAAATGGCTCACATTAAATGACAATCAATGAAAATGAATTAGCTGATGCGCGTGTAGCTTGGGGCAATGGTATGATAGCAATTTCAAAAGCCTATGAAAAATCAGGCATTGATGATGCTAAAATAGTTGCAAATGAAATGTTAGATCAGCTATATGGGTTTGAGTTTGGGCCAGTCTTATTTAAACCAACTCTTAGTGGGGGCAGCCAAACATTTCGATCAAATAAAGAGGGCGCCTTATCTTATTTTATTGGAAATAACCCAAAGTACCCTTTGGATAGTGGATTTGGAATTAAATCTTGGCGTGAAGTTAAATCAGAAACATCTTCAACATTTGTAGAGGAGAATATTGCCATGTGGATGGGTTGGGTAACACTGATCGACAAAAAGGGAGATCAGGTTAAAGTTGATAAAAGCTGGGGTTATAAAAAAACTAAAAACGGTTCATTGAAAATAGTATTGCACCACTCTTCACTTCCTTTTGAAGTATAAAAACTCATTTTATTCATAGAGGACATAATTATACTTAATTGGGTTATTAAAATTTAATCGCCAGTAACCTTTAGTATGTATTCGAGAGGTTTTCCCTCTATAGTAAATTCATCGTAAAGATTTGAATTAAATGTTATTTTTATAAAATTTTCTTTTAGATTAAAAAAGCGTTGAGGAACATGCACCCAGTTAGAATAAACTCTTGTAATTTTTATATCATTTATAAATAATTGTAAGTATCCCATATTAGACTGATTTTTACTTCCAATTTGTGAGGGGTTTAATTTAAAATTTTCTAAATCAATATATAAATTATATCCATCCACTTTATCTTTTATAATTTCTAAATTAATCAAAGGATAAGGCTTCTCGGCATCTATCTTGTTTCCAGGGTGATGAGCAAAACAATTAACGGATATAAATAATAAAAATATTGAAAGTTTAATATTCATTAGGATTAAATATATTATTTATTACTCCTTGTTAAACGATTATCTGTTTCAAATTTATGTGCATAAATCTTTCGAGTACATTTCGATGAAAGAGTTATCTTTATAATTATAAATCGTAATATTAATTATTTTTTTATCTGATGATTTGTTTTGTATAAAGATTCTACAATTATCAGTATTGAATCTATGAAATTCATAAATCTTTTCTATCTTTGAAAAATCAGCCTTTCCATACTTTAAGATTAAATCGTTCAAGGGTTTATTTAAAAATAGCTCTATATCTTTGAAATGTTCAACAATTTCCTCATTTTCTTCAACGGTTTCCTCTACCTTTGGGGTATATATGATTTTAGGGACGGGTTCTGGTTTTATAACTTTCTCTTCCACATCAGTTGTTTCACAGCTCACTGTAATAATAAGCAATGAAATAAAAATGAAATATTTAAATGGTATTATAAAAGTCATCAATTTCCTAAATTATTAGGTAAATAAAGTTCACATGCAATTTCTATATTAAAAACAAAATATAACAATCGAAACTAAGTTATATCTTGTTCACTTTTTTCTTCGACTTATATAGTTTATAATCTTATTTGTGAGAATTAAATATGAACAACCATCTGTTTGTCATCAATCTTATAAAAGTGTTTTAGGACAAAGACCAATCTGGGACTGGAGGCATGACAAGTTGCTATGGGTGGATATTTATGAAAATAAAATAATTGAAACAGATCAAGAGAATAGCGGAGAGCGACATTTCACTGTACCAGACGGTGTGACTAATATTCTTTTACAAGACAATAAAAATTATATTATGAGTTCTTACGACTCTATTTTTTCTATTCATCCCTCTCTTTCAAAAAAACAACTTCTTACAAAGATCAAGTTTGAAAGTCCTAATAATAGAATTAATGATGCAGATGTGGATTTAAATGGTCAGATATGGATATCTACAATGGATATTCATCAAAAGTCTCAGACGGGTAAAGTCATATGCCACGATACTAATTTAAAACCAATTTATTCTGATAACTCTTATATTATTTCCAATGGACCAGTTTTTGATTACGAGAGAAACGTAGGTTACGTAACGGACTCTATAAAAAGAATAATTTATATCTTTTCAACAAACGACTTATCTCGTAATGGAATAAACAAAAAAGTTTTTCTTTCTATGAACAAAATCGATGGAAATCCAGATGGAATGACAGTTGATAAAAAAGGTAACTTATGGGTTGCAATGTGGGGGAGTGGTAAAGTTTGTTGCTTTGATAAACAAGGCAGCCTCAAATTAATATTACAACTTCCTGTTTCAAAAGTAACAAGTTGCACATTTGGTGGAAAAAATTTAAATGAGCTTTTTATTACAACAGCGTCTGTTGGTCTAAATGATATCGAGGCAGAAAGACAACCACATGCAGGAAAACTGTTTAAGTTCGTAACTCAAGAGCAAGGGTATGCCTCAAACTGTTACAGATCTGAAAACATCCATGATTTGTATCATTAAATATGAAATTTAATCAAACTCAGATTGGTGACATTATTCAAATGGCATGGGATGATCAAACTGATTTTAGCCATATAACAAAAATTTATGAAATTAATGAGGGGGATGTAAAAAAAATTATGAAAAATAATATAAAACGAAAAAGTTATGAAATTTGGAGAAAACGAATTCATCAAAGAAGTGCGCAAAGAACCCAGCTCAAAGGTAAAATAAATGTCTAAAGCTTTATTTGGAGCAGGATGTTTTTGGGGACCAGAAAAAAAATTCTCTGAGATCAAAGGAGTCATTCAAACCCAAGTTGGCTATTCTCAAGGTTTAACAGATAAAACTACATATGAAGAAGTTTGTACAGGTAATACAAACCATGCTGAAGTTGTTTTTTTAACTTTTGATGAAGAAAAAATCTCATACAAAAACTTAGTGGAGTTTTTCTACCAAATCCATGATCCCACAACTTTAAATCAACAAGGCCCAGATCGAGGATCTCAATACCGTTCAGTTATAGCTTACTACGACGATACCCAACTAGAGGTAGCTAAACAGATCACAGACAAATTAAATGAAAGCAAATTTAATCAAAAAATCACAACAGTTATAGAGCCTGTTAAAAACTATTGTCCAGCTGAAGATTATCATCAAAAGTACATGGAAAGAAAATACTCTTTTTTAAACTTCTAATCTTTTATATAGGAGAGTAAGGATAAATAATTTTAGGAAACTTATAATTAAATTTTTTTTTATAATATTTTTTCACAAAATAATTTGATTTTAATTTCGTTACAGACAAAGTTTTACTTTTAATAAACTTAAATTCAGAAATATCTTTCAGCTTCTCTATCCCATTTCCTATTAGATAATAATCTTGACTCAATAATTCAATAAGATCTGAATTAATCTTTAAAGTCTTTGTCTTGCCAACTAACTTGCCAGATGTATCAATTTTTTGAATAGCTAAATCTCTTCTATTTGTATCTACTAAACACATGATACTTTTAGTGGGTTTCTTTTTAAGTCCCAAAAAGAAATGCTCAAAAATAGAGTAGCTCACTATTTCCACCTTGTGGCTTATAAAAAAGCCTTTCATGAGCGAATGGCAATTTCGTATTGCAGTAAAGCGCGCTGGCCCTTTGTTGAGGTGTAACTTTTTAATGTATTCAGCCTTTATTTTTGTTTTTTTTACTAAGTCGGCCAACAATTTAGATAAAACTTTTTCATGTCCAAACTCACTTTTTACTGTTTTATCCCAAATAATTTTTTCATTTTTAAATAAAGTAATAGAACAGTATGATAAAGAACTATCGATGCCGATTTCAAAATTTTTCATTTTATTAGTCATTTTTATATTTAATTTTGTAATTCCAGTTAATACATCCTATGCAACAAGTGTAAATGATACAATTCCAAATAATATTTTAATGTATCACCGTTTTGATGAAATTAAGTACCCCTCAACAAATATTCGAAAAGAACAATTAGTTAGTCATTTAACATATTTAAAGGATCAAGGATTTAAATTCATTTTAGTAAAAGATCTTTTGTTCCCAGATAAATTACAAGAAAAATCTATTTCTATAACAATCGATGATGCATACTTATCGTTTTATGAAGTGGGCTTACCTGTTTTTGAAAAATTTGAAGTACCCGTTACTTTATTTTTAAATACAGAAAATATTGGTGGGCAAAATTATATGTCTTGGGGCCAACTCAAAGACGCATTAAATAGAGGTGTTGATATTCAAAATCACACACACTCCCATTCCAGTCTCCCCACTCTAAGTGAATTAGAAATAGCGAACGAAATAGAAAAATCTCAAAAGCTTATTTTGGAAAACTTAGGTATTACTCCTAATTTATTTGCTTATCCTTTTGGTGAGAACAGCTCCACAGCACAAAACGTTGTTTCACAATATTTTGATGCTGCCTTTGGTCAACACTCAGGAGCCTTTTCGATAAATCAAAAGTATTTTATTCCTAGATTTCCTCTCAATGAAAACTATGGATCTATTGATCGTATCAAGGATGCGTCCAGTGTTTTACCTTTCAAAAACGTAGACATTCAACCTAGCAATCCTTATCAAATAGAACCAATTACAAGATATGTTCTAGACTTTCAAGAAGACGCATCGAACATCAATTGTTTCATCAGTGATTTTCAAGGCTCTTTTAATCAAACAACAACAAACCTTAGTAGTAAATTATTAATTGAGCTCAACAGACTTCCTGTAAAAGGGAGACTAAGATTTAATTGTACAAAAGTTAATAACGGTATTTTTTGGTTTGGTTATCAGTATTTAATTAATTAATCTTGAAGCGATCAAAATCTTGAAGTTTATTGGAAGCAATAATGAGTTCTAATTGATCAACATATTTATCGCCAATTTCAGCGTAAGCCGCTAAATATTTCACCTTCATGCTGATGGGATCTGTGTATTTGAGGCGCTCATCAATATGCCTCACGACTCGAAAATTATAATACGCAGGGTGCGTGTTGATATTAAACATATAAGCCTCAACGCTCTCAGATAAATTATTAAATTTTAAAACGGCATGAGTTTTATCCTCATCTCTGTCTTGGGGAATAATTCCTCTATCCTCACGGGTTGTCCATTGGCCGTAAAGAGCGTTTCCTTCACTGGCAAATCTTGACTGACCCCAGCCACTCTCAATAATCGCCTGCCCTAGAGCAAGCGAGATAGGAATAATGTTTATACGTTGTTTAAGTTTTTTAAATAGTTTTTTGTTAATCTCGCTGTAATCTAATTTATACTTTTTAGATAGTCTAATCACCTCATTGGTTTCATTTTCATTTAATTTTTTTCTAGCAAACTTTTTTTCTATATTCACAACCATTCTTCTTTCTTGTATGATTAAAATATTGGTTTTGTAAATTATAGGAAGTGTGACGAGGTAAAATAATTTTTTCTTTGTTGGGACATCTTGAATGTCTGAAAAATCTTTGGGCAACTCAGATATAATGGGAAGGTGATCGATATTCTTTTCAGTTAGACTCTCAGGAATAAAATTATTTTTTTTGTAATATTTGTTTAAATCCACCCAACTATCAAATTCTCCTGCGTTAAGAAAAGAATTTATAAAAAATCCAAAAAAAAAAATAAAAAAACTAGGCTTCAACGGGTCGTACTTCACGGACTTCAGGAATATAATGCTTTAGCATATTCTCAATTCCCATTTTTAAAGTAGCCGTAGAGCTAGGACATCCCTGACAGGCTCCTTGCATTTGAAGGAAAACTATTCCTTCATTATATTTGTCAAAAATTATATCTCCACCGTCCATTGCAACAGCGGGTCTTACTTTACTATCAAGAAGTTCTTTAATTTTCTTTACAACGTCACTGTCGTTTTCATCAATGACATGCTCTGTTGATGCTGTGTTTTCTGAAATGACAGGTTTGTTCATTGTAAAGTGCTCAATGATACAGCCTAAGATAGCAGGCTTCATAAGAGTCCAATCATTATCATTGCCTTTAGTGATAGTGATAAAATCCGATCCAAAAAAAACTCCCTCCACGCCTTTAATATTGAATAAGTTCATTGCTAATGGAGAGTTAGAGGCAGATTCTTGATTTTGATAGAACATCGTTCCATCTGTCATCACCTCTTTTCCTGGCAAAAACTTTAAGGTTGCTGGGTTTGGTGTCGGTTCAGTTTGTACAAACATTGCTAATAATATGTCTATAAAATTGGAAAATTCAAGCCTAAGTGTTTATCTAAAACCGACTATCTTGTAGACTTCCTTGATAATAGGGCCTGCGATTGTGGATGCTTTTTCACTCCCCACCTGCAAAATCTTATTTAACTCATCCTTGTTATCGAGAAGATTGAGTAACTCTTTCCTAACAGGACCAACAACCTGAATTAAAGTGTCCGCAAGATCGTTTTTTAATTTTGAGTACTCTTTGCCCGCATAGCCTGCTAGAGTTTTTTCAATACTCTGGTCCAAGCAAGCAGACAGAATATTTATTAAGTTTAAACATTCAGGCTTATTTTGTAATTGGTCTTTGTCTTCTGGAATAAGGTCTGAGTCAGACTTCGCTTTTCTTATCTTAGAGCTGATATCATCATCACTATCAGTTAATAAAATTCTGGAAAGCTCGGAGGCGTCAGACTTTGACATTTTTTTGGTTCCATCCCGTAGACTCATCACCCTCGTAGCATTGCCATAGATTAAAGGTTCAGGCAGGGGAAAGAAATCGACTTTAAAATCATTATTAAACTTTTGTGCAATATCTCTTGATAATTCTAAATGCTGTTTTTGATCATCGCCAACCGGAACATGCGTTGCAAGATATGCAAGAATATCAGCTGCCATTAAATTAGGATAAACCATTAACCCAACACTTACGTTTTCTCTATTTTTTCCCGCCTTATCTTTAAACTGTGTCATTCTATTCAGCCATCCAATACGACTGACACAATTAAATACCCAAGCGAGTTGAGAGTGCTCTGCTACACTTGATTGTTGAAATATAATTTGTTTTTTGTAATTAACTCCTGCAGCAATAAACGATGCTAATACTTCCAGAGTGTTCGAGTGAAGCTCCTTTGGATTTTGCTCAACCGTGATTGCGTGTTGGTCTACCACACAATAAATACATTCAAATTCTTTTTGAAGTTCCACAAAGTTTTTTATAGCACCCAAGTAATTACCTAAGTGCAGTGTCCCTGTTGGTTGAACGCCAGAAAAAACTCTTTTTTGGAAACTAGTCATTTTTTATTGTTAATAAAATTGATATCAGAATTATCTAATAAGATCGAGTGACTTCAGTTGATTCATAAAAATATCTAAAGAATAGAAATCAGATTGTTTTCTATAGATTTTAGCAGTTTTGTATCTTTTATTTTTTGGTTATTACTATTTGTTAATTGAAAAATATCAAAAACTTTCTCTCCATAAGTGGAGATTTTTGCTGATTGAACACTAATTTGTTTATCATGAAACACTCCTAGAATGTCCATTAAAAGGCCTGGTCTGTCGCCGGATAGTATTTGAAAAGTAGTGACTTGCTTGCTTATCTCGTTATCAATTGTGATTTGAGGATTGACGGCTAGTTTTTGCTGATCTTTGGTAAAGGACTGTAAGGGTTTAAAATTTTTTTGATTAAGAGCGCTCATCACGTGTTTTGCTGTTCGCTTTTGCTCGTTGAGATCTAAAACACCTTTATTAAAGAAGTTCGTAACCCAAAATACATCAATTACTTGATTGTTATTCAAAGAGATTATTCTGGAGCTTAGAATATTTGATTGAGAATGGGTAAACCCAGAGACTATGTCTTTTAATATACCGGGTCTATTTTTACTTGTTACGACAACTGCGCTATATTCTTTATTTTCATAGTTTAAAAAATTTACTGAGTTAATAATTTTTGCTTTTTTATTTTTTTGACAAATTTTAAATATATCTACAATCATTCTAGACGAAAAGGCTTCCCAAAACGGAGCAGGAAATTCTTTGATGGACTTGTTGATAAATTTTTTCAGGCTTATATCGGATTGTTGTATTACAGACTTCTTTAAGGATTCTTGAACAGAGGATGAATAAGTTTTTGTATCTAAGCCTCTTTGAAGAAAGTCTTTTGCATTATAAAACAAACTTCTAAGCAAACTTATTCTCCATTCATTTAGAATATTTGGTCCAACAGAAGCGATATCACACAAGGTAAATAGAAATAATGAATTTATTTTTTCTTCTGTGTTCGCAATAGAAGTAAATTTAGCAATTGCTTCAGAGCTTTGCGTATCATTTTTAAAGGCTGTATCGCTCATTACTAAATGATGTTCAACTAGCCACAATGTTAATTCTTTCACTTCTTGTGATACAGGAAGTCTTTTTAAAATTTTATAAGTTAACTCTGTTCCATAAACAGAATGATTTTTTGGCCCCTTCTTTCCGATGTCATGAAATAGTAAAGCGATGTGAAGGGCTTCTCTTGAGGATAACCTACTATATATTTCATTATAAAAGGATTTTTGTCTTAGCTCATTTAGGTTGTGCAGTGTTAATAATAAGTGTTCGTCTGTGGTGTAGTGATGATAAATATCAAACTGCACTTGTCCCCAAACTCTACCAAACTCAGGAAATATTTCGCTAAATAGCTGGGTATCATTAAAATCATGAAGGGCTTGTATAGGATTTTTTTTGGAGACGACAATATTTAAAAATGATTGGAGGTGTTGTTTATCAGTGGTTTTTTTTAAAACTTTTCTCCTTTCCTCAACGGTTTTTAAAAAGCGAGGATGAATGAGTAAATTATATTCCAAGGATTTTTCAAAGACGTTTGCCCATTTTAGTTGAAGGTTTTTAGGGGTATTATTTTTTAAATTCAGAAAACCTTTTTCAATTATAAATTCTTTTTCTAATGATTTAGTTTTAGTGGGTTTTCTTTTATAAATCGTTTTGATTATTAAATCCTCTGGGAGCTTCGAATAAAAGGTTCTTAAGAGAGAATTAATCTTTGCAACATTCACAAACAAATCTTTCATAAAAATCTCTACTCCTTTTTCTTTCTTTTTGTCTTTGTAAGAGAGTTTTTTTGAAATTTTTAATTGATTTTCAATAGATAGAACATCACCTTTGCTTTCGTTAAATAAATGAATAAATGCTCGAATGGTTAAGAGAAATTTCCAAGCATTCTTTAATTCTTTAATTTCCTCTTTGGTGTAAATATTAATAGATGTTAAGTTTTCTAATTTATAAATGTTAAACATAAAGATCGATACCCACAGTATGGTATGAATATCTCTAAGACCCCCAATACCCTCTTTGATATTCGGCTCTAAATTACTTTTAATTCCTATTCGATAGTCATGTCTTTCAACTAACTCTATAAGCTTTAATTCGCTGAGCTTTAAGGGATTTTGTTTTCCAATTAAAATCTTAATGGACCGAACAAACTCACCATATTGAATTTCATCACCAATAATAAAACGAGTCTCAACAAATTTTGTAATTGTCTTTGTATCTTTCTTAGAGTCAATTAATGCCTGTTTAATTGTTAAGAAAGATATTCCAACTTCTAATCCAATATCCCACAGTGTGTTATTTAATTGAGTAATAAAATCTCTTATATTTTTATTAGATTTTTTATAAATAAATAGTAAGTCAACATCACTTTTTGGTGACAAGTCATGTCTGCCGTACCCACCTACAGCGATTAAAGAGAAATCTTCTATTGGATAAATATTATAAATTCCTTTAACTATTTCTTTTACAACTGTATCCACAAGATCTGTATGATTTTTATTAAAATAGAAGCCATCATTAGTTGATGCTAATTTTTGAAATAATTTAACCTTATTTGATTGATACTTCTTTTTTATTTGAGAGATATCTTTCATTAATAAAACTTTAACATTGTATATATGTAATGGTCTCAAGAATCAATTTATGTCATCAATAACTGTTTCAGACGTAATTAGTACTATTCTTCGAGGGCTGAGAGATGTTTATTTTTTGATTAGCTTATATGAATCTACCTCATCAAATAAAAAAAAAATAATCTGTTACCCTAGAAGGCCTTTGAATCCACTTTATACTTTAGCTAAAGTTAGATGGGGCTTGCCAGTTAGGTTTACGTCCTCCCCAGAACTAGCTGACATAGAATTATATTTTTATGACAAAACTAATAGTAACTGCCAAGTCTCTGGAAATCCAAAAAAAATAGTAATAAATAAAAATTGCACTGACATCAGTAAATCTAATGTTGATAAAGTTTTCTTAGAGATTTTTGGTTATTCTCTGAGCTTAGATCCAAAAAACTTTCATGGTTCAATTTTAGAAAAATCAGAGCAAAATGCAAAACATGACGGGAAGATTATAAATAGTTCTTCGTTAGGATTTAAAATTTATAAAAATAAGGTTTACCAAAAATTAATTAATAATATTTATAACGAATTTGCTATCGATTATAGGGTCGTATGGGTTAAAGATGAAATTGTATTAGCTTACGTGAAATTTGCTCAAAAAGAATATCGCTTTAAATCTAAAACTGTTTATTCAAAAATAGTCTCAATTTGTTCTTTATTTGAAAATGAAGAGATTAGTTTAATAAATGAATTTTGTAAAAAATTTAAACTAGATTTTGGGGAGTTAGACATTTTAAGAGATAGGGATACGAAAAAAATTTACATTGTTGATGTCAATAAAACTGCTTGGGGTCCGCCAGATAAGATTTCACTTGAGGATGGAAAAAAAGCTATTGCACTTATTAATGACAAGTTTAGAAAAAGCTATTTAATCTAACCCTCCCTATTAATTTAGAGAGGGTAAAATAAATATTACTAATCAATTATAACTTCGTAAATAGCAGTTGAACCCGAAAGTTCATAGGCTCCAATCAATAAAGGAGTTCCTTTTCTGACATGATAAAGTGGAGGTGTCTTGTCGGCAGGTATAAAAACTAATGATTCAGGAGATATGTCACCACCAGTTTGTTTTGTACCATCTCCAAAAAAGTTTCTACCATTAAAATATCCAAGAAATTTTGGTTTTACCATACCAGTAATATCGTACATCATGATACCGCCCTGTCTTTCAAGACCTACAAAAGCTATTGTTCTTCCATCAATTTCTCCAACTGTAAGAGCCTCTGGCTCTGCACCTTTATCGTCACTTCTGTCATCAAAAGATCCCGCATCCTCATTCCAGTTAAAAAAACCTGAAAACGCTGTTCTAACAGCAATATCATTACCGCTATCATAAATAATTTGTCCGGTATTACCGTCTAAAATTGAAAAAGATCTTCCGCCGTAGGTATAGATTTCTTCATAAAAACCGTCACCATCAGCATCTCCCATAGTAGTAGTTGTTTTTAACCTACCGAGATTTGATTTTTTTTGTAGCTCTGAGGCATTAGGAAAGACTGAAGGGTCTAAAGTTAAATCAGCGACCCTTACCTCTTCTGAGAATCCATCGTAATCTTTTGCATCTCCCTCATTAGCCATTAAAACATAATCATACATTTCACCATTAATCTCTTTACTGACAACTACCATGGTGTCTGGTTGATACATTCCTTTAACCGGCCAAGGCTGTATATTAACTCTGTTATCCTTATTCGAAGCATCAAGAGCGGACTGAGACCAATCTTTATAGCCTAAACCAAAGTAATCAGTAACTATGCCCAAACTAATATCTATCTTTGCAATAACGTTATTTTCTTGAAGAGCTACATAAGCTCTTTTAGAGTCACCGCTAACTGCTATAAACTCTGGTTCAGCATCATACAAAAAAGATGATCCAGGTTTTACAATTCTGCCACCCTCTGGAGCCCCATTGTAATAAAAGTTTATATTTCTGATTTTATCTTCACTAGGGCCAACAAACCATTTGTTTAAATCAATAATTGAAACAGATCCTTTGGGATCAACAGTGTAGTCATCATTTGGCTCACCCTCATTGGCGACCAATGCATATTTCCCATCCGGAGTAAATACAACATTATCAGGCAGCGCACCTACTGAGTACCCAAAAGCCAATTTTAATGTATTAAGATTATAGAACAAAACAGCACCATTGTCTTGTTTGTCTTCTGCCTCGATTGCTAAAGCAAGCAAACCTGCTTGTTCTGAAACAGCAACACTGTTTATTCCACCAACACCTGCTCTTGGTTTGATTGAAATTAATTTTTCTGTATATGGTAATCTTGTAATATCTAAAACATCTATAGATTTTGTTAGATTGTTTGTTACAAATATTCTGTTTCTTTGAGAGTCGTAAGCTAAAATTTCTGATCCACCTTCGTCCCATGAAAAAGTTGAATAGCCTGAGATTTTATTAAGTTCCAATGCATTTACATTGAAAAAAACAAAGCTTAAAAGCATTGATAATAATAATTTCATTATTTTTTCTCCAAATACCAAAGAATATTAGATTTATTGATTATGTAATTTTAATTAAAAAAATATTAATCTAATATTAAAATTTTCTAATTAGGTTATAAAGCTGTTCAGTTTTGCCTGATTTTGGTACTTTTTGAATAGACGAAACCTTTTTTTGCTCTGCCAATGTTAAAGATTTAAGATCAATCTGTTTTAATAAAAAAGAAGAACCCTTAGTTATAGAGTATAAAAAATTTAATACACACCCAATCTGATAAGCTAACTTTTTTTCGTCACTTGATAAATAAGATAAATAGGTACTTAATTCTTTTTCAATAACCCTTTGGTCTAAGATATTTTTCGTGTGCCTTAAATACACTAAATATGCAATAAATACTTTTTCTGATTGTTCTATTCCTACTAGAGGACTATTTAATATTAGGTTGAATGCATAAGAAGCTCTAATTTTGGCTGTTTGCTCCCATCCCAAATCTGAAATAATACATGAGAGTTTTATTACTCTCAGCTGGTTAGAGGATATTTTTAAATTTATAAATTTTAAATAAACATTTTTAATCCAAGCAAAAGTCTTTTTATTAAATATTAAAAAACGACATCTACTTTTAGCTATTAATTCTAAAGAAATTTCAGTTGGATCTAAAAGCCTTTGCTTTTTGGGAAGATTTTCGTAAATGAAACCCTCTCTAATCCCGTATCTTGGATAAATAAACTGCTCGCAGTTTGATAATTTTAACACCTTGTCCAATACTTCTATTGCAATATGAATATGTTTTATTCTGTCGACAGAAATTTTCGGAATTTTTTGTAGATCATCAATCTCAATTTTTTGTAATTCTGATTTTAATTCATAAAAATTTTTCCGAGAGATACTCAAGTTATGTATTTCATTAAAGGGCAATTTATTAAAATAAATATAACATCTTGCAATTGTCCTAAATGCTCCACCAATTAAATAGAAGATTTTTTGATTTTTATGTTTTGAATTTATTTCTTTGTTAATTTTTTTATGCTCTTTATGTTCTTTAGTGAAGTTTAATATACCCAAAGGAAAAGAAGATATATTTTTAATTTTATGTGGTGTTATTTGTGCTAATTCAAGACTACCACCTCCCATATCAATAATGGTCCCATTGGCCCTAGGTATTGCAGAACGAACGCCTAGTGTGGCATAGGAGGCCTCTTGTCTTCCAGATAAAGTTAAAACTTTTCCCTTAAAAACTTTTTGTATCTTATTTGTAATTTGTTTTTTGTTAGAAGCATTTCGAATTGCTGCAGTACACAAAGCGACAGAATGGTTAGGTTTTATTTCTTCAATTATTGAGTTAAAAAAAATTATTGAGTTGATACATTTTTTTTCAGCTTCTTTGCTGATCAATTTTGTTTTTGGAAGGTATTCACCTAACCCACAAAAAAATTTTTTATTATAGAGCACATCAGGGCTTCTCATATTGCCCCTAAATACACACAATCTTACTGAATTTGACCCTATATCTATTACTGCAATAGAATCTTTTTTATTAAGCATATTATATTGCATATATTTAACAGATGATTGAAAAAAAACTATTTTTATTACGTCACGCTAAATCCTCTTGGAAAAATTTAGAATTAGACGATCATGAAAGACCATTATCTGAGAGGGGGATTTTTAGTTGCCAAGTAATGGCAACGCATATTTTTAAAAAACTAAATTTTAAAGATATCTCAATTTTTTCATCGAATTCAAAAAGAACACAAGAGACTTGCAAAAAAATATTTAAAAACTCAATTAAAGTTAATTTTGAAAGTGAACTATATACTTTCAACTTTAACGATTTAATTAAATGGATAAAAAAAATTAAAATTAACAAAAATTTAATGATAGTAGGTCACAATCCAGCTTTGATTGATTTAATTAACTATATTGCAAAAGATAAAATAATAAAATTTCCAACATGTGCATTTTGCGAGATTAATCTATATATTAATTCCTGGAGTGAGATAAATAAAAATACTGGTGAAATTAAAGAACTACAATTAGTAAAAAGACTTAAAAGTTATAATTACAAGAATGAATAAGTATTTTAATAGAGAAATATCCTGGCTAAAATTTAATGAGAGAGTAAATGAATTATCCTATGATAAAAACGTCCCAATTCTAGAACGACTAAATTTTATAAGTATTGCTGCATCAAACTTAGATGAATTTTTTTCAGTAAGAGTGGCTGGATTAATTGAACAGTTAAAACTCACTCCTAATAAAAAAAGTTTTGATGGAATGAAGATTGAGGATCAAATTAAAATTGTTGACTCATTAACAAGAGGTTTGATTAAAAGGCAAAATGAATCGTATGGTCAAATTGAAAAAGAATTAAAAAAAAATAAAATCTATATTTTAAGAGATAAGTTTTTAAAAAAACATTTGTCCCACATAAAAAATTATTATTTGAATGAAATTATTTCGATTCTGACACCAATTACAGTTGATAGCACACACCCTTTGCCCTTTATACCAAATTTAAGTTTGTGTCTTATCGCTAAAATTAAAAATAAAAAATCAAAAAAAGAATTTATCTCAGTTATGAGAGTATCAGATTTAAAACAACGCTTTCTTAAAATTATTGATAAACAGGGTATTTATTTTTATCCCGTAGAGTCAATAATTAACAATTATGTTGGGGATGTATTCCATGATTTTGATGTTATTGATACAAATCTATTTCGCGTAATAAGGGACAGTGATTTAGAGGTTTTGGAGGAGGCAGACGATCTTATCAGAGAGTTTAAAAAACTTGTCAGGGAAAGAAAAAGAGGAAAGGTAATCAGATTAGATGTTCAAAAAAGTCTTAATAATAATTTTAAATCATTCATCATTAACGAGTTGAATGTATCTGAAAATGAAATTTTTGAATACGAAGATCTACTGGGGTTCGACCAATTATCAGAAGTCTTTGGAAATATAAAAAACAAGAATTTAAATTATAAAAAATTTAAACCTCGTTTCCCACAACGAATAAATGATTTTGGTGGTGATTGTTTTGCAGCAATCAAAAAAAAGGATTTAGTTATACACCACCCGTTTGAGTCTTTTAATGTTGTTGTTAGTTTTTTAGATCAAGCATCAAACGACAAAAACGTTGTGGCAATTAAGCAAACTTTGTATCGTACTAGCGATCAATCGCCAATCATTGATGCACTCATTCGTGCTGCTGAGGTTGGTAAATCTGTAACAGCAGTTGTTGAGTTAAAAGCGAGGTTTGATGAAGAAAAAAATCTACAGTGGGCATCAAATTTGGAAAAAGCTGGAGTTCAAGTAGTGTATGGTTTTTTAAATCTAAAAATTCATGCAAAAGTTTCCTTAGTTACTAGAAGAGAAAAAAAAAATTTAGTCCATTACGTTCACTATGGTACTGGTAACTATCATCCTCAAACAGCAAAGGTTTATACAGATCTATCATTTTTTACTTGTAATAAAGATCTAGCATCTGATGCTATAAAATTATTTCATTATATGAGTAGTTACAACATGGCAAAAGATTTTAAACGAATATCTTTCTCTCCATATAACTTAAGACAAAAACTCTTCGAAAATATTGACTACGAAATAGGTTTATCAAAAATTAAAAAGCCAGCTAACATATGGATCAAGATGAATAATTTAGTTGATCAAGAAATAATTAACAAACTTTATGAAGCATCTCAAGCAGGTGTGAAAATTACTTGTTTAATTAGAGGTATCTGCTGCTTAGTTCCTGGTGTTAAAGGAATGTCAGAAAACATAGAAGTTAAAAGTATTGTAGGAAGATTTTTAGAGCATTCACGTGTAGTTTGTTTCGGAAAAGGCAATAAACTACCCAGTAAAAAAGCAAAAATTTATATTTCATCTGCTGACTGGATGACTAGAAATTTTGACAGGCGCGTTGAAACATTAGTTCCTATCGATAACAAAACTGTTCACGAACAAATTTTATATCAAATTATGTACACTGCCATTAACGATAATCAAAATGCTTGGGTGCTCGACTCAGATGGAGGTTATCAAAAAATAAACTCTAAATTAAAAATAGACTCACATAAATATTTTATGACTAACCCTAGTCTCTCAGGGAGAGGCACTGCTGCCAAAAAGGTCTATAAAAAAATAGAAAAACAATAAAATGTTATTCGTATTTTCTATTGCTTTTCTTTCCTTAAACCTATTTTTGTTTTTTAGTACTTCAATTAATATTTTTTTAATATCACTTATTTCGCAGAGTTTAGTTTATTTCATTTCTTATTATTTCTTTGAAAACTATCTTGAAAAAAAAACTTTTAACCTAAGAAAATCTGACAATATGTTATTTACAAAAGTCCGAAATATTTTAGAAGAGACTCTTTTAGACAAAGAAAGACGCATCGAGATAAATGATAAGCAAAGTTTGGAATATCAAGATATTCTTAACTCCTTAGATCTCTCAATAGTTATTATTGATTATGATTATAATATCATATTCGTTAACAATACTTTCAAAGAGACATTTAATTTAGAAAATGCAGATAATCTTAAAATAGGTTTAAGAGATTTATCTTTGTCTGAAAATCTAAGTAGCGCACTTAAAAGTAAATCAAAAAAGCATTTTGAGTGGAATAGATTAATACCAAATGACCGATATTACGACGTTATAGGATTTCCTATTAATGATTTTTTTTGCGTTGCTTTTAAAGACATTACTGCAATTAAAAATCTTGAGATGGTAAGAACTGACTTCGTAGCTAATGTAAGTCACGAATTAAAAACTCCTCTCTCTTCAATAATAGGATATTTAGAAACACTTTTAAGTGTTGACGATGAAAAAAATAGAAAAAAATTTATTTCAATTATTCAAGATCAGTCAAATCGAATGAACTCTTTGATTGATGATCTATTAAGTTTAAGTTCCATCGAGAATAAGAAAACTAATGAGAATGACCAATTTTGTAATTTATTAAATACTGTTAAAATTGGAATAAACTCTTTGGAATCAAAAATTTTAAAGAAAAACATAAATATTGATATTAATTTAGACCAATCTCTTTTAGTTGGATGCCCTCATGAAGAATTTATTCAAGTGGTTGTCAATATCGTTAACAACGCTGTTAAATATTCAAAAGATGGTGCTAAAATTTTTATTAATGCTCGTGAAAAAATGAATACTAGTACTATGACTGAATATGTCGAAATTTCCTTCAAAGATAATGGCATAGGCATTGCAGAAGAGCACATCTCAAGGCTTACCGAGAGATTTTACAGAGTGGACAGTGCGCGATCCAAAGAGGTTGGTGGTACTGGATTAGGCCTTTCAATTGTGAAACATATTTTGAATAAAAACATGGGTTTTATTGACATAAAAAGTGAAGTTGGAAAAGGCTCAGAGTTTTTAATCACAATTCCAAAGCATGCTTAATAAAACTTTAACATATTTTTAACATAAGATTTATTTCTAACGGATACTTTTATCTCAATTTAAACAACATAAAGGAACTTAACTATGAAAAAATCTATGTTAACTTTTCTTGCTCTAGCAGTAAGCGTACTTTTCTCTGCTGAAACTTTTGCAAGAGATCAAATCAATATTGTTGGCTCATCAACAGTATACCCATATGGAACAGTAAACGCACAAAGACTCGGCGAGTCAGGTTTTAAAACCCCCACTTACAACCCAATTGGAACTGGTGGTGGAATGAAAGCATTTTGTGCTGGTGTGGGAGTTGAATTTCCAGATATTACTGGAGCGTCACGACCAATGAAATCTAAAGAAGCTAAATTATGTCTTGAAGCCGGTGTAACAAACGTTATTGAAGTGATGTGGGCTAATGACGGTATTACTTTTTCTCACTCCAACGAAGCAGAACCCTTTTCTCTAACAAGAGAAGAAATTTTTACAGCTATGGCTGCAAAAGTTGTTGTTGATGGTGAAGTGGTCGAAAATCCATATCAAACTTGGAACGAAATTAACCCAAGCCTTCCAGCATACAAAATTGAAGTATTAGTAGCTCCTCCAACCTCAGGAACAAGAGATGCATTTGATGGTAAAGTAATGGAAGCTGGATGTACATTAGAAGCAGTAACTGGCAGTGACGATGGATGCACTGATTACAGAGAAGATGGAAAAATCATCGAGATGGGTGAGAATGACACTCTTATTGTTCAAAAACTAGTTGAGGATCCAGAACGTTTTGGTTACTTTGGTTATTCCTATCTAAAAGACAACGGAGATAAATTACAACCATCTACTGTTGAGGGAGTAGTACCATCTGCTGAATCCATTGCAACTTATGAGTATCCAATGGCAAGACCTCTTTTCATATACTTAAAAGCAGATCACATCGGGGTTGTACCTGGCATTCAGGAGTTTGCACAAATGATGGTAAGTGATGAAGCAATTGGTGATAACGGTTACCTAACAAAAATTGGTGCTGCACCTATGGTACCAGACCTTATCAATAGAGTAAGAAACGTTACTGACAACTTAGATGCAATGGGATTTGATATTGCTGCATGTGCTGAAGCAAAACACCCATTAAAAGATGCTGGTTACGCTTTTTCAAGCGGACTTTGTAAGTAAGCATTAATTAATTATCTTATTTTTAGGGGCAAGATTTCTTGCCCCTAAGACAAATTCAGTTTATAGAGGAATAGGACAGTATGCTTTATTTATCACTTGTTTTAGTTTTTATACTTTCTTATTCTTTTTACTTCTATGGTAAAAAAAGAGCATTAAGCCTAAAATTTAAAAAAAATGAAAATCTTTCCTCTCTTCCAGATTATTATGGATATTACGTTGTCCTTTTAGTTTTTTTTCCAGCAATAATTATTTGGTTCTTTTTACTTCTTTTTAAATCAAACTTTCAAGAGATGTTTGTAATGTCCCCTGTGTTATTTCCAGATGTCGCTACATGGAGCTCTGGAAAATTCGGTTTAATTATGAATAAGATTAGCAACCTATCTATGATTGTTAATTTATCAGAAATTGATTTGACCGTAGGCGATAAATCAATTTTAAAAATGGCCAGTGAGAGTGAGATAATTGCAGCAAAAAATTTAGCAAATTTTGACAAGATCTACGGATGGTCGAATTTAACTCTATTTATCATTCTACCTGTGCTTTTAGGATTTTTGGCTACGAAATCAATATCAGGAAAACTAAATGCACAGCCAATTGTTGAGAAAATTATTTCATATGTTATCAAGGGCAGTTCTTATATTGCAATATTCATTACTTTTGGAATCTTCTTTTCTCTTGTTTTCGAGGCCATTAATTTTTTTCGGTACGTAAATTTTATGGACTTTTTCTTTAATACGGCATGGAATCCCAATAGAGCTTTTGTTATCAATGCATCAGAAGGCTTCGATCAAGAGGCTTTAAAAGAGGCTTTTGGTTTTGTACCTTTGCTGACTGGAACGCTTTTAATTGCATCTGTTGCCATGTTAGTCGCTGTTCCTTTAGGACTGCTAACAGCAATTTATTTAGCAGAGTATGCGTCATCAAAAGTAAGAGATATAGCTAAACCAATAATTGAAATTCTTGCTGGCATACCCACAGTTGTTTATGGATTTTTTGCTGCTTTATCACTGGCGCCTTTCATAAAAGATGTCGGTGAAGGCGTTGGATTACCGGTGTCCGCTGAAAGTGCTCTAGCTGCAGGTTTAGCGATGGGTGTCATGATCATCCCTTTTGTTTCCTCTCTTAGTGACGATGTCATAAAAGCAGTTCCTCAATCTTTAAGAGAGGGTTCTTATGCAATTGGAGCAACTAAATCAGAAACTATTAAAAAAGTAATTTTACCAGCAGCTCTAGCTGGAATAATGGGCTCATTTTTATTAGCTATATCTAGGGCAATAGGTGAGACAATGATTGTCGTTATGGCCGCCAGCCTAAGAGCAAATCTTACTTTTAATCCCTTGGAGCCAGCGACTACAATAACAACACAGATTGTTACAAGTTTGATAGGAGATGTCGAGTTTGATAATCCAAAAACCTTAGTTGCTTTTGCTTTAGGCCTAACTTTATTTGTAATGACATTAATTCTTAATATTGCTGCTATAACAATAGTAAAAAAGTACAGAGAAAAATATGAGTAGTTTAGAAAAGAGACTTGCAGCAGAGAAACGTTTCAAATTTTATGGAATGTTTGCGATGACTCTCTCTTTGTTCTTCGTGCTTATTTTAATGTATAAAATTTTTTCTACCGGCAGTGGTGCTTTTGTTAGAACAACTATTAATGCTGATGTTTATTTTGACCCAAATTTTATAGAGGTTTCTAGTAACTCCTCCAAAAAAGAAATAATGAAAGCATCTTATGTTGATCTTGCTGATCAAGTGATTAACCAAAACCATCCTGGATTAGATGAAGAAAATTTTATTAAAGTCAGAGAAATGTACACAAGAAAATTTGATTATCAGCTGAGAGATTATATTGCAAACAATCCAAATGTAATTGGAAAAACTGTCAATTTAGATATATCTGCCTCATCAGATCTTGACCAAATTGTCAAAGGAAACTATCCAAGAAATGTTCCCGAAGCACAACGAAAAATAAATGATTATCAACTTTCTATCTTAGACTCTTTAGACTCCAAAGGTAAAATGTCTAAGACATTCAATTTTTGGTTTTTTACAAATGGAGACTCAAGAGATCCAGAAACAGCCGGAATACTTGGAGCACTTATGGGGTCTTTTTATGCTTTATTGATCTGTTTTAGTTTTGCTTTTCCAATCGGACTTTTGGCTTCTGTGTACTTAGAGGAATTTGTTAAACCAGGAAAAATAACTGACATTATTGAAGTAAATATAAATAACCTTGCGGCGGTTCCCTCTATTGTTTACGGACTTTTAGGCTTAGGTATGCTAATTGGAGTTTTTGGGATGCCATATCAAGTCCCTTTAGTTGGAGGATTAGTTTTAGGCTTTATGACTTTACCAACAATTATTATAGCATCTAGGGCATCGCTCAGAGGCGTCCCCCCTTCAATTAGAGAGGGAGCACTTGCTGTGGGGGCTACTAAAATGCAAACTGTATTTCATCATGTAATCCCTTTATCTTTGCCAGGTACTCTTACTGGAACAATTATTGGAATGGCACAAGCTTTGGGTGAGACAGCCCCTTTATTATTGATAGGTATGGTTGCTTTTGTGATGGAAATACCGGGAGGGGCATTCGACCCTGCCACTGGTCTTCCTTCACAAATATATCTATGGTCTGAGAGCGCTGAAAGAGGTTTCCTCGAAAAAACATCTGCAGGAATAATGCTACTTTTATCTTTTTTGATTATAATGAATACTGTGGCAGTGTTGATAAGAAGAAAATTGGAGGTGAAATGGTAGATCAAAACAGCAATTATGCTTTGCAAACAAGTGAGGTATATGTCCACTATGGAAAAAAAATGGCAATCAATAACGTTGCTCTTAATTTTCCAAAAAATGAAGTAACTTCTCTTATAGGGCCCTCAGGTTGTGGTAAGTCGACATTTTTGCGATGTTTAAACCGTATGAATGATGTAATAGATATTTGTAATGTTAAAGGTAAGTTTTTGTTGAATGGCAA
The DNA here is from genome assembly GCA_902521795.1 of uncultured Alphaproteobacteria bacterium. Taxonomy (GTDB): domain Bacteria; phylum Pseudomonadota; class Alphaproteobacteria; order HIMB59; family HIMB59; genus HIMB59. The sequence continues at coordinate 118,620 of CABYSX010000001.1, read as the reverse complement.
TGTTGATATATATAGCCCTGATATACAGGTAGAAACTCTTCGCGAAAAAGTTGGAATGGTTTTTCAAAAACCCAATCCTTTTCCAAAAACTATTTATGAAAATGTTGCCTACGGACCAAAAATTCATGGTATTGCTTCTTCTCAAAATGAATTAGATGAAATAGTAAAAGACTCACTTCACAGAGCGGGTCTTTATGAAGAGGTAAAAGATAGAATGGATGATATTGCTACCGGTTTATCAGGTGGACAACAGCAAAGATTGTGCATTGCAAGAGCGATTGCTATAAGACCGGAAATCATTTTGATGGACGAACCTTGTTCTGCATTAGATCCAATAGCAACCGCAAAAATAGAAGATTTAATTAACGAATTGAAAGAAAATTACACAATTATTATAGTAACTCATTCTATGTCTCAAGCATCACGTGTATCATCTAAAACTGCGTTTTTTCATTTAGGTAACCTTGTCGAATATGGAGAAACTGGTAAGATATTTACAAAACCTGATAAAGAACAAACAAATGACTACATAACTGGAAGGTTTGGTTAAAATGGAAACAGCACACACAGATAAAAACTTTGAACAAAAGTTAAATCATCTTACAGATAATTTAATTAAAATGAGTAATATTGTTGAGAAACAAATTGAAATTGCAGTAAATGTTATTAAATCTAAAGACTCATCTGATGCACAGACAACACAGAATCTTGATGAACAAGTTGATGAAGTGGAAAGAGATGTTAGGGATTTAAGTTTCGAAATTATGACTTTACATAGACCCGTTGCCAGTGATTTAAGACTAGTTTTCACTGCCCTCAAAGTTTCAAAAGAGCTTGAGAGAATGGGAGATCACTCCAGAAATTTAGCAAAAAGAGCTATTTCAATTTCTTCTTCATTTGACGAGGATTTAACGGACCAAATGCATAATTTAGGTAAAGGTGTCCAAAAAATGGTTAATCAAACACTTGAGAGTTTTTTTAAAAAAGACGAGGTACAGGCAAGGATCTCATGGAATCAAGATGCAGAAATTGACAGGCAGTACAAATCTTTATTATCTGATTTAATAGAAAGAATGCACAATAAAGAAACAAGTGTTGTTGATGAAGGCACTAAGCCAATTTTAATTGCAAAGTCCTTAGAAAGAATAGGTGATCATGCTACTAACATAGCTGAAGAGGTCATTTTTAACATTACAGGTCATTATATTGATTTAAAAAAAACTGATTTTGAATGACAGACAAGATTTTAGTTGTAGAGGACGAAAAACCAATCTCAGAATTAATTGGATTTCATTTAGAACAACAAAACTACCAAATAAAATTTTCATACGACGGAGAATCTGCAATTCAAGAGATCGAACATTGGCTGCCTGATTTAATTTTATTAGATTGGATGCTACCAAATATATCGGGCATTGAAGTTTTAAAGAGAATTAAAAGAAAAGATAATCTAAAAAAAATTCCAATTATAATGTTAACAGCTAAAGGTCAAGAAGATGATAAAATTAGAGGTTTTGAATTAGGTGTAGAGGATTATGTAACCAAACCTTTTCTTCCAAGTGAGATTCTCGCTAGAATTAAATCATTACTTAAAAGAACAAAATCAAGAGAAGAGAACGACTCACTCAAGTTTCATGATATTAACATTAATCTCACCAACAGAAGGGTAACAAGGGGTGAGAGAAAGTTAAATTTAGGACCGACTGAATTTAATCTTTTAAAATTTTTTATTGAAAATAAAGGTAGAGTCTATTCTAGACAGCAACTATTGGATAACGTTTGGTTAAATGATGCTTACGTTGAACCTAGAACAGTTGATGTTCACATAAGAAGACTCAGAAAAGAGCTGAATTTAACTGGAGAAAAAGATTTCATTCGAACAGTTAGATCCGCTGGCTATTCTATCGACTCAGAAAATTAAAATGATTAAAATTCTTGTACTTTGTACAGGTAACTCTTGTCGATCAATTATGACAGAGGGGCTTTTAAACCATTATGGTAAAGACTTTTTTAATGCTTATAGTGCAGGAAGCCACCCTGCAGGATATGTGCATCCATTAAGCATCAAAACACTAGAAAAAAATAGAATTTTCCTAGACAATTTTAAAAGTCAATCATGGGATGATTTTTCAGATATTAATTTTGATTTGGTTATTACTGTTTGTGATAACGCAGCTGGAGAAACTTGCCCCGTGTATCTCAAAAATACATTAAAGGCACATTGGGGTGTAGCTGATCCTGCAAAATTTAAAGGTACTGAAGAGGAAGTTGAGATAGAATTTTTAAAAGTATTCAATGTTCTTAAAAAAAGATGTCTTGCACTAGTTCAAAATTATAAGCAAAACAACTTATTGAATATCGATCAAATAAAAGAAATTGGAAATTTAATCTAAATTTAACTTTAATTTAATATAAATGATTATTTTATTAGGTGGAAGATTGGCATTTCCCCTGTGACTGAAACATAGACCTCCTCTACTTGTAGAAAAATCATGTCAATCTTCCCAAATTAATTAAATAAACCTAAGATTAAAACTATTCCATAGGCTGTTAGAGATAAAAAAATTGCAGCAGAGCCCAAATCTTTAGCTTTCTTTATTTTGTTTGACTTATCCATAGTAATTTTATCACAGGTATATTCTATTGCAGTGTTTAGAGCCTCAATACTAAGTATGAGCAAAGGTAAAATTATCAGCCAAAGTATGAACAAAAGAGCCGGTTGAAAAATTACGATGTATAGAGCAGACAAGGGAAACAATAATAGCTCTCTTCTTGCTGCTTTTTCTTGAAGGAGAATTTTTAGGCCTTCAATTGAACACCAAAAAGCATCTACTATATTTTTATTTTTAAAATCCATATCTGAAGTTTAACTACTTATGTGAAGTTTTTGTTAAATCTTGACTTTTTATTTTCAATTAACCTTTTTTTAACTCTCCATCTAAGATTGCTTCGAACAATATATCCAATACAGTTTTGAGACCCACATCGACACGGGTGATCCTCGAAACAAAACATGTCATATCCATAGTCGTAGGACAGCTCCTCGCCTTTCTTAATATCTTTAATTGCGCTAATCCATATTTTTCCTTTGATGATATCAGTTTCACAATTAGGGTTGCAGGAATGATTAATATATTTTGCTAAATTCCATGTTACTTTTCCATTGATGTCGTATTTTTGATTCAGTGTAAAAATGTAAACAGACCCGACTGTTTTAGCCCTTTTGTTTGCCTCTATGTGAACATCAGCAATCTTGTCGGATTGAGCTTTAGTTATCTTTAACCCGCGATATTCAATGATTCTAGTGCCAGCACAGATATCAGCTTTTGCAAAAAGACCAGATGCATGAATTTTAGAATTTTTTCTAATATAAAGCTTTTGTGAAGAGCCCATTTAATAAAACTTTAACAATCCTCAATACTATCAATCGTAGATATATCTATTTTTAGATTCTATGCAAATCAAAAAACATCGATCCATATTCATTTCAGACATTCATATTGGCATACGTGCTTCAAAAGTAAAGGAGCTCTTACACTTTTTAAAATATAATGATTGTGATCATCTTTATTTACTTGGAGATATTATAGACGGATGGCGTCTAAAAAAAAATTGGTTTTGGAATCCTGATTTTAATACTTTCATACAAAAAGTTTTACGAAAAGCACGCTCAGGTACCAAAGTCTATTATATACCTGGAAACCATGATGAAGTTTTTTCAGATTATTGTGGTTTTTCATTTGCAAACATTAAAGTTCGAAAAAATAGAATTCATACAACAGCGAACAATAAAAGACTTCTCTTAATGCATGGGCATGAATTTGATGGAATAGTTCTAAATTCAAAATGGTTAGCAAAAATAGGTGCCGTCCTTTATGACTACTCTGTTTGGTTTAATAATATTTTAAATTTCTGTCGAAGAAAACTTGGTCTTTCGTATTGGTCTTTATCAGGATATTTAAAAACACGAGTAAAAGATGCTCAACGATATATTGAAAATTTTGAAAATGCATGTCTTGAGAGAATAAAAAAAAATAATTGTGATGGAATTGTTTGTGGTCATATTCACCATCCCCAAATAAAAAAAATTGGTGATAAGACATATCATAATCTAGGAGATTGGGTAGATAGCTGTAGTGCAATGGTTGAGGACTTTAAAGGCAACTTGGAGTTAGTCTTTTGGAATGAAAAAAAAATCCAGTCTTTAGAAAAACAAACTCTTAATAAGGTATCTGCAGCTTGAAATTATTATTAGTAACAGATGCATGGAAACCTCAGGTAAACGGCGTCGTCCGTTCTTATCTGAATACCATACCGGAATTGGAAAAAATGGGTATGCAGGTAGAGGTAATACACCCTGAGTTATTTAAAGTTCGCTTTGGCCTTCCTTCGTATAATGAGATTAAAGTTGTGATTACTCGCAAAAAAACATTGAAAAATATGATGGATCAGATCAATCCTGATCATATTCACATTGCTACAGAGGGGCCCCTAGGTTTTTTGGCCAGAAAAATATGTCTTTCAGAAAAAATTATTTTTACAACTTCATTTCATACTCGTTTCCCTGAGTATATTCAACAACGTATAAAAATACCTGCAAGTTTCTTTTATTTCTTCATAAAGCATTTTCACAATAAAGCGAAAAAAGTTCTTGTTCCTACCCCATCCATGCAGGCTGAATTAATAAATATGAATTTTAAAAATACCGTTGTTTGGTCAAGAGGTGTCGATCATCAAAAATTTGGCAACTATCAAAAATTAGACTTAGGCCCAGGACCAATATTTTCTTATATCGGTCGAGTGGCTACTGAAAAAAATATTCAAGCTTTTTTAGATTTAGATTTAGAAGGTACTAAAGTTGTCGTTGGCGATGGACCACAGTTAAATAAACTAAAAAAAAAATATACAGATATAAAATTTGTTGGTTACCAGTTTGGCCAGAATTTAGTGAATTACTATGCTAGTTCAGATGTAATGGTTTTCCCTAGCAAGACTGATACCTTTGGAAATGTGGTAACTGAGGCAAATGCAACCGGCACACCAGTCGCTGCTTATGATGTAACAGGTCCTAAAGATATTATTGTTAATGGGGTCAACGGTTTTATTGGTGATAACTTAAAAGATAATGTTTTGAATTGTTTGACTATCGATCGAAAAAAATGTCAAGAATATACAAAAAAATTTAACTGGTATGAGTGTTCCAAGGTTTTTTATGATAATATTGTGGCTTGAACTTTACACATACTCTATCCGATTCTAAAAATTGGATTATCAATCATAAAGACCAACTAGAGATTAATTGGAGTGAAAAAGATATTGAGCTTCACCTCAATAAAGAAACAAGTTTTAATATTTATCTTCTAGATCAAACTAACGTCAAAGGTGCTTTGATAGGACATTTTTTATATCAAGATCAAAAGGTCAGTGAATTTGAAATTTTACATATTGCTGTTTTGCCTGAATTTAGAAACCAAGGGTTGGGAAGAATGATTTTAGAAGAGCTTGAAAAACAACTCAAAAGTACTGGAAAATCATTTAAAATCTTTCTGGAAGCGAGTGCTATTAATAATTTTGCTATTAAACTTTATGAAAAATTAGGCTATAAAGCCTACAATGAAAGAAAAAACTATTACCGGAGTAAGTCTATAAACGCTCCAAATACGCAAGACGCAATTTTGTTTGCAAAATCCCTTAATGCCATCAAATAAGAAATTTTATATTAGAACATTTGGTTGTCAGATGAATGTTTATGACTCTGATAAAATGAAAGATATTTTTCTATCGCATAATATTAATCAAACCGATGACTTTCAAAATGCAGACTATGTAGTTTTAAATACTTGCCATATCCGTGAAAAGGCAACAGAAAAAACATTTTCAGATTTAGGAAAAATTCACAAAAAAGGTAAAGAAGATCAAAAAGTTATTGTTGCCGGCTGTGTAGCTCAAGCTGAAGGTGAATTAATTCAAAAAAGGGCACCTTACGTGGACTTAGTGATCGGACCACAATCTATTCAGTCATTAAATAAATTTTTAGATAAAAATAACTTACCTAAGACATCTATCACTGAATTTGATGTGAATGAAAAATTTGACACACTCAATCATATTAAAACGAATACATCTAATAAATCTGCATTTGTGACTATTCAAGAAGGTTGTGATAAGTTTTGTCATTTCTGCGTTGTTCCCTATACAAGAGGATCAGAATATTCAAGAACAGTTAAGGAAATCTCTGATGAGGTTAAATCTTTAATTGATCAGGGGGTGGTGGAATTCACACTTTTAGGTCAAAATGTTAATGCCTATCATGGTTTAGACACCCAAGGTCAATCAAATAATCTAGCATCTCTTATTAACAGTATTAGTTTAATAGATGGAGTTGAAAGAATTACTTATTCTACAAGTCACCCTGTGAATATGACTGATGATCTAATTTCCCTTCATGGTGAAAACTCTAAACTTATGCCCTATCTTCACCTTCCTGTTCAATCAGGTTCCGACAAAGTTTTAAAATTAATGAATAGAAAACATACCAGGGATTATTATTTTGAAATTATCGAAAAGGTTAGAAAAGTAAAACCCGATATAGCACTTTCCTCGGACTTTATTATTGGTTTTCCTGGAGAAACAGACAAAGATTTTGAAGACACAATCGATCTAATTGAAAGAGTTAAATACATGAATTCTTATTCTTTTAAGTACAGCCCAAGACCAGGTACACCTGCAGCCAATCGTGAAGAAATAGATGAAGCAATTCTCAATGAGCGATTAAAGATCACACAAGATTTACTCAATGAACAACAAATTGAATACAACAATCAGTTTGTAAAGAAAACGGTGCAAGTTTTAATCGATGGTGCCGGCAAACATACTGGACAAATCAAAGGGAAGTCACAATTTAATCAAAGTGTAGCGCTTCAAGGTGAAAAAGAAACTATCGGTCAAATAATTCCTGTACAAATTAAAGAGGTTTTAACACACTCTTTACTTGGAGAAAAAATTTAATTGAGTCCAGTAAATATTTCTTCTCATCAAAAACAATTAGAGTTTGAGGATAATCAATTTCTCTCAAGCTTATTTGGGTATCACGATAAAAATTTAAAAGTTTTAGAAAACAAATTTAAAGTAAAGCTTTATACTAGAGGTAATCTTTTATCTATTAAAGGAAATCGAGATCCAGTTGAAAAAGCATATTTTATTATTGAAGGTTTATACAAAAAATTAAAAAATAATGATATTTCTGCAGAGGAAATTGAAAGTAATATTGATTTAGCAAAACCTACCTATATCAAAGAGCAAATCGAACAAGATCAAAAATTTCAAATTAATACAAAATTAAAAACAATTTATCCAAAAACTAAAAACCAAGAAATTTTTTTAAAAGAGATGAGATCAAAAGATATTGTTTTTGCAGTTGGTCCTGCTGGTACGGGTAAAACATATTTAGCTGTTGCTTATGCAGTAAGTTTGTTTGTTGAAGGTAAAATTAATCGCTTGATATTATCAAGACCTGCCGTTGAAGCGGGAGAGCGACTTGGTTTTTTACCAGGAGATATGAAAGAGAAGATAGATCCTTATCTACGTCCATTGTATGACGCTTTATATGAAATGATGCCAGGTGAGGAAATTGACCGAAAAATGGTCAATAATTTAATAGAAATTGCTCCCCTCGCTTTTATGAGAGGAAGAACCTTGAATAAATCCTTTATCATTTTAGATGAAGCACAAAATACATTATCCACACAGATGAAAATGTTTCTAACTAGATTAGGGCAAAATTCAAAAATGGTGATCACAGGAGATTTAAGTCAAAAAGATTTACCCGATAATGCAAAAAGTGGAATGCAGGACGCGATGGAAAAATTAGAAAAAGTAAAAGATATTGGCTTTGTACATTTAAATAGTAGTGATGTGTGTCGACATACATTAGTTGAAAAAATAATTAATGCTTACGATAAGTAATTTTGAGGATTAGTAATAAAAAATTTGTGATAGAGATAATCGGAGACGATAATTTAGAAAAATTTCTTAAAAGCTCAAAAGAAAAAATTAAAAAATTATCAGAATACTTTCAAACGATTCATCAAGCAGATCACAAAACACAAGTTACAATAAAAATAGTTTCGAATGATGAAATTAAAAGCATGAATAAAAATTTTAGAAAAAAAAATAAAATAACAGATGTACTATCTTTTCCTGATGGAGACTTTGCGGGTGATATAGCTATCGCAGACAGTTATATTTTAAATAAAAATAAAAAAATTAATGAACAAAACTTTTTTATGCTTGTGAGCCATGGATTACATCATTTATTTGGTTATGATCACTACGATAAACAATCAAGAAGCAACATGAGATTCTTAGAGAATACTTTTATGAAATTTTTAGGTTTAAAAAAAGTACATGAAAATTAAAAAAAATTTAGCAATTAAATTAGTCAAAGAACTAATACAAGATGAAAACTTTAAAAAAGATATTATAGATCTTATTTCTGCAACATCGGACAGCTCAGGGATTGCAAAAAGCGAAGAGAAGAAGATTTTCAATAATCTTTTGAAGGTACACAAAAAAACAGTTGATGACGTTATGGTGCCCAGGGGTGAGATAATTTTTATCGATCAAAACATTAACAAAGAAAACATCATTAAAATTATTAACAAAGAAGCACACTCAAGGATGCCTGTGGTTAAAAATGACTTAGAGCATTGCTTAGGAATGGTTCACATTAAAGACTTATTTAAAAAAATTAATAATAAATCGTTTAATATCAAGAGTTTACTGAGAGAAGTTATCTATATTCCCTCAGCGACACCAGTTTTCAACCTCCTACAAAAAATGAAAAAACAAAACATTCACTTAGCGATTGTGATGGATGAATTTAATAGTGTGACAGGTTTAGTAACCATTGAAGACCTAGTGGAAGAAATAGTTGGTGAGATTGAAGATGAGCATGACAAGGACGAAGCGCCAATGTACCGCCAAAAGAACGAGAACATTATCATGGACGCTGCAATGCTAGTGGATGATTTCGAGAGGGAGTTCGATGTAAATATCCCTGAGGACTTAAAAGAGGATGTTGGAACAATAGGCGGTATAATATTCAATATGGCAGGCCGCATTCCCAAGAAAAAAGAAAAATTTACAATTAATAAAAAATTATCTTTCACCATTCACAAGGTATCAACAAGAAAAATTCTTGAAGTTGTGGTCAGTGGTGTTAAATCTCAATAACTTATTAAGCTCTATATCTAGGCCATCATACCTAATAATTATTTGTTCTGCTTTATATATATTTTCACTTCCCCCGTTTGGTATATCTTTTTTCTATTATTTCTCTTTTGTAATATTTTTTTTAAATATTTTAAAAAGTGATGTTTTTTTTAAAAAAAAAATATTTTATTTTTTTTTAGTAACCCAATTAGTTACTCTTAGCTGGATTATCCAGTCATTTTATTCAGGTGGAACAGGATATTTATTTTTAGGAATAATTTTAGTCTCTATCCTCTCTTTGTTTGTTGCATTTTTACACTATTCAGCAACTATTTTAATTTTAACATTTTATAAACAAAAATTTTTACTAATTTTTTTACTTCCTCTAGGCCTCTCTATAGTTGAGTTATTAAAAGAATTTATCTTCGGGGGCTTTCCTTGGAATCCCTCAGCGATTATTTACTACAAAAATATTTGGATTTTAAAATCCTTACCTTATCTAGGCGTATATGGCTTAGGTCTTGTCGTTCATTTGATTGTCGGTTTAATGATTTATTTTCTTTATTACAAAAATAAAATCATACCTAGTGTTTTATTAGCACTAAGTATTATCTTTTATTTTTTTGGTTTTATTGAAAACAATAATATTAAAAAAACAGAAGATGAGACACTTGATATACTTCTAATACAGCCCAACCTCTATGAGTCACTAGTTGAATTTGATGTCCTTAAAAATCTTGAAAAATATGAACAATTAACAATTGAGGCCCTTTCAAAATCACCAAAAACAGATTTAATTATCTGGCCAGAGGGGTCCTTGCCTATTGATTTAAATAATAGGGTAGGACTACTGAGCAGAGTATCCTCCTTGATTAGCGAAGATCAAAAAATAATAGTTGGCTCAAGTGCCATTGAAGAAGATCAATTATTTAATCGTTTGTATGTTATTGATCATCAGGGAAAGATCATAGATTTTTATGATAAACAAAAATTAGTTTTATTTGGTGAATACATACCTTTTATAAAACCCTTAGTGAGTAAGTTTTTAAATTTAGGAATGAACTATACACCAGGTCATGTCCAAAAAACTCTTAATCTACCCAAAGATATAAATGCTGTCCCCATGATTTGTTTTGAGTCAATATTCAATTATCAATCTATTAATAAAGAGATTTGTGGCTCAGATATGGTTATACAAATTTCAAATGACTCTTGGTTTGGTAAATGGTATGGACCTCATCAGCATTTAGCAAACTCTCTTTTACGAAGTGTTGAATTTCAAAAACCTCTCATTAGATCAACACCCTCTGGGATTACTTCTATAGTGGATCGATCAGGTAAAATTATTCAAACTATTGCAAGTAATAAAAAAGGTTATCTGTATTACCAACACCCAATTACTAAAAATCAATCTATTTGTTCCTCAACACTAAACTCAGTAATGGTTTTACTTTTCTTTATTTTCCTATTTAGTTTTTTATATGTTCGAATCAAAAAATAAATATTTTGGAAGAAAGAAAGGAAAGTCTTTTTTAAGACTCGAACAATATACAAAATATCTTGTCGAACCAAAAAAAACATTATTTAACAAAATTAAAACTCCTAGAATTTTAGAAATTGGAATAGGGGATGGAGAAAAAATAAGTGAAGATGCAAAATCTAATTCTAAAGTCAACTTTATAGGTTGTGATATTTTTGCTGATGGAGTGTTGAGAGCTATTCGAAACTCTGTTGATCATAAATTAAAGAACCTTCAAGTATTCCATTTAAACATCCAAGAGCTTTTACCTTTAATGCCAGATAACTATTTTGAGGAAATAAGGATATATTTTCCTGACCCTTGGCCAAAAAATAGGCATAAAAAAAGGCGAACCGTGAACCAAACACTTGTCAAAGACCTTACTAAAAAACTCAAAAAAAAAGGCTTTATTCTTTTTGCAACCGACCATGGTGATTATTTTATTGAAGCATTGGCTTTGATGAAAAAATTTAAATACACCATGCCAAATATTAGCCCGAAATCTTGGGAATACAGTGATTCCAATGCTTTACACACTAAATTCGAGAAAAAAGCCTTAGACAAAAATCATAAATTATTCTATTTTAGCGTTCTTAAAAATTATTAACCAACAATGAGGAGGTGGGTTATCCCGCCTTTTTTTTTAACTAGAAAAGATAATGCTAAATAACACAGAAATATTAAAAATTGCCGAAGTCGTCTCACAAGAGAAGGGCATCGAAATGGACATAGTCATGAAGGCTCTCGAGGAGTCTTTTGAAATAATTGGAAAGTCAAAATATGGTATGGATAATAATATCAAAGCAGTGATTGATCGAATGACTGGTAATATCAGTTTATCCCATATTAAAGATGTAGTTGAAACAATTGACCCTGTTTTACAGTCTAATCAAATTTTATTAGATCATGCAAAAAAGTATGATGCTAATACAGAAGTTGGAAAACAAATAACAATTCCTTTGCCTTCAGTTAATTTTGGACGAGTTACAGCCAACATGGCAAGACAAGTAATTTATTCAAGAGTCAGAGAGGCAGAAAAAAGTAGACAGTTTAATGACTTCAAAGACCGTGTTGGAGAAGTCCTATCAGGCATTGTTAAAAGAATTGAATTTGGAAATATCATTGTTGACCTTGGTAAAGCAGAAGGATTTTTGAGAAAAGACGAACTGATACCAAGAGAAAATTTTAAAAATGGAGATCGCATTAGAGCTTATTTTTTTGATATCAAAGAAGAAGCTAAAGGTCATCAAATCTTTCTTTCAAGAACACATCCTCAATTTATGGCAAAATTATTTGAACAAGAAGTCCCTGAAATTTATGAAGGTCAAATAGAAATTCTATCTGTTGCAAGAGACCCGGGTAGTAGAGGAAAGATTACAGTTCGAGCAAATGACAAGTCCATCGATCCTGTTGGAGCATGCGTAGGTATGAGAGGCTCTAGAGTCCAAGCTATTGTTAATGAATTACAAGGGGAAAAGATTGATATTGTAAATTGGAATGAATTAAAGTCGATGTATGTTCAAAACGCTATCGCTCCTGCACAAGTTGCAAAAGTCAATGAGTTTGAAGACTCTAATCGCGTAGAGATTGTTTTACCTGAAGATCAACTCAGCATCGCTATCGGCAGAAGAGGTCAAAATGTTAAATTAGCCTCAATTTTAACTAATTTAGAAATTGATATATTAACAGAAAAAGAAGACGCCGAGAGAAGACAAGAAGAATTTAAAAAAATTACTTCTCTTTTTGCTGAAAAGCTCGATCTCGAGGACATGATTGCACAATTATTAGCGGTTGAAGGATACTCAAGCATAGAAAAAATAGCGAACGCATCAATCCAAGACATAGAAAAGATTGAAGGCTTTGATAATGAACTTGCAGCTGAGATATATGCTCGTGCAACACAGTTTATGGAAAATGAAAAAGCAGAACTTGAAAAATTAATCCAAGCTTCAAATTTAGATGATTACATTAGAGGGATATCAGAGTTTGATAATAAAATTTTAGCTACTTTGATAGAAAATAATATTTTTTCCCGTCAAGACCTTGCTGATTTAGCAACTGATGAACTAGTTGGTAAAGAGGGCATACTCCAAAAAAGAGTTGAAAAGTCTGCTGCTGAAAAAATTATTATGGACGCTAGGGAGATTTTTCTTAATAGCTAAATTTTTTGAATGACAAAAGAGACTAAGAACACAAAACCAACAACAACAAGCAAACCTGCCACACCCGCCCCTGCAGGCACTGCTGCACCGAGAAAAAAACTTACCCTCAATACAACCGCATTTCAAAAAAAACTATCATCTATCTCAGTTAACAACCTCTTAGACGAAGAACCTGATTATGAAAAAATGCCGAGTCTGGCAAAAACAAAAAGAAATAGAGAAAAACAAAAAACTAAATATAAACCAAACCTAACCAGTTCTCAAAAAATCGTTCGTGAAGTTGACATTCCTGTCAAAATCTCTGTTCAAGAACTAGCTAGTAGAATGTCCGAAAAAACAGGAGACGTTGTAAAAGCTTTAATGAAGAGCGGTATTATGGCTACAGCTAATCAATATATTGATGGTGATACGGCCGAATTAATTGTTACAGAATTAGGACACACTCCTAAAAGAGCAGAGGCAATTAGTCTAAAAGATGAAATTGCAAATCATCAAAAAACTAAAAATTCTAAAATTTTACCAAGGCCCCCAATCGTAACTGTCATGGGCCACGTTGATCATGGCAAAACATCATTATTGGATGCACTCAGAAATACCAATGTTACCTCAAAAGAGTCAGGTGGTATTACCCAACATATTGGCGCCTATCAAATTCAACATAAAAATAATCCCATCACATTTTTAGATACACCCGGTCACGCAGCTTTTTCAAATATCCGCTCGCGAGGTGCTAATTTAACGGACCTTGTTGTTTTAGTAGTGGCTGCTAACGACAGTGTAAAACCTCAAACAATTGAGGCTATTTCGCATGCTAAAGCAGCTAAAGTGCCGATCGTTCTTGCCATTAATAAAATGGACTTACCAGATGTCGACCCAAGCATTGTTAGAAACGATTTGTTAACACACGAAGTGGTCGTAGAAAGTTACAGTGGTGATGTACTAGAAACAGAGATATCTGCCATCAAAAAAACAAACTTAGAAAAATTACTAGACAATATTTTATTACAAGTTGAAATTTTAGACCTTAACGTCGAGCATGATAAACTTGCTGAAGCAATAGTTGTTGAGTCTAAAATTGAAACAGGTAAAGGACCGGTTGCAACAGTAATAGTAAAAAATGGAACTTTCAAAGAAGGGGATCATTTTACCTGTGGTTCAGCTTTTGGAAGAGTGAGAGCTTTACTCGATGAGAATGGAAGCAGAATTAAATCTGCAAATCCAGGTATGCCGATTGAAGTGTTGGGCTTTGACTCAGTCCCTCAAGCAGGTGACACAGTTTATGTTATGCCTAATGAAGATATTGCAAAAGATATTACAGAAAAAGTAAAAGAACAAAAAAAACTAGAAAACACGGAGTCAGTAAAAAAATCTTCATTAGAAGAAATGATGGCGAATGTATCAAAGGGAGACATGAAAAAACTTCCAATTATTGTTAAAGCAGACGTCCAAGGCTCTCTTGAAGCAATAGTTTCTTCCTTAGAAAAAGTTGGCAATGAAGAAGTTAAAATTAATGTTGTCCATAACTCAATTGGTGCAATTAATGAAAGCGATGTGAGCTTAGCGAGTTCCGCTCAAGGATTAGTAATTGGTTTTAATATCAGAGCTATCCCTCAAGCCCGAACAATTGCAAAACGCGATAAGGTAGACATCAGATATTATTCTATTATTTATGAATTAATCGATGATATGAAAAAAATGCTCTCTGGTCTTCTCACCCCAGACACTAAAGAGGAGATTATTGGCCACGCTGAAGTTCGGGATACTTTCAAATCTTCAAAGTTCGGCACCATAGCCGGTTGTTTTGTTACTGATGGAATCGTTCAAAACTCAGCCAAAATCAGGCTTGTTAGAGAAGGGAAGATTATCCATGAGGGAGAAGTTGGAACCCTGAAACGATTTAAAGATGACGTTAAAGAGGTCAGAGAAAATTATGAGTGTGGTATTTCATTTAAAGATTACTCAGATATTTTAGAAAAAGATGAAATTGAATTTTACATAACCAAGGAAGTTCAAAAAGAATTGTAGTGTGGATAATAAGCCAAGTTTTCGAACCAAAAAAGTTGAACTTTCAATTAAAAGGCTTGTCTCCGAATATCTCGTAACCCAAAAAGATTATCTTATAAAATTTCCGACTGTTCGCTTTGAAATCACCGGAGTAAAAGTTAGTAAAGATCTAAGATTTGCAAAAATATTTCTTATTCATAATATTACAGAGACAGAATTTAAAGAATTTAACAAACTTTATCTCAAAGAAATACAAAACTTAATAGCAAGAACTCTGACAAGTAAATACACTCCAAAGATATCTCTAATATTCGACCAATCTTTCCAAGAGTCTTTAAAAGTACAATCACTGCTAGATAAATTATAAATTTTGATGAAAGACAAGTTTCCTAGTAGTGGATGGTTACTTATAGATAAACCAGAGGGCATCGAGTCTTTTGGAGTTATAAGAAAATTAAAATTTCGTTATTCATTTAATAAAATTGGTTTTGCAGGAACCTTAGACCCTCTTGCTTCTGGTTTATTATTAATAGGTATAAATAAAGCAACCAAAAAAATACCAAACATACACCAGTATCAGAAAAGTTATGAAGTTGAGATACGATTTGGTGCTTCAACAAACACTTTAGACTCAGAGGGAAGATTTTTAAAAATGAACCCTATTGGTCATAAAATTATAGACAGAATTAATCACTTAAAAAAATACATAGGAGCATATCAACAAAAAATACCAGACTTTTCGGCTCACAAATTAAAGGGCAAGAATTTTTATGAGCTGGCTAGGAAAAATGAAAAAATTGAAGAACGCTATAAAAAAGTATCAGTTCAGAGTTTAAAAGTTTTACTCTCTAGTACCTCTAAAATGAACGTTGAGTTGCATTGTCATTCAGGATTTTATGTGAGGGCATTTGCAGAAGAGTTTGCAAATTCTTTAGGAGATATTGCATACGCTAGTATGATAAAAAGATTGAAAATAGGTGCTTTTTCTTTAAATCAAGCCATTCCCTATGAAAAAATCCTTGATTTCTCGAGCATAAATGATTTACATAGCAACCTTATTACCATTTGAACTGGGCGACATCCTGGTCAGATGATGTTTGCTTTGAAAGGAGTATTGATGTCGGAAATACAAATAAACGATATAGCACGTGCTGATAATGACACTGGTTCACCAGAGTCCCAAATTTTTTTTCTCACAAAGAAAATTAATCTGTTAACAGAACATATCAAAATACATAAGAAAGATTTTCATTCTCGAAGAGGTCTGCTGATGATGGTTGGTAAAAGAAATAGATTGATGGCGTATTTAAAGAAGAGGAATGTAGGAAAGTACTCAGAAGTAGCAGATAAACTAAAACTAAGAAAAAAGTAAATACTTTTTAATTAGTGTAATAAGTAGAAAAGAGGAAAATGAAAATAGAACATACTTTTATGTTGGGTAACCAACAAATCACTTTAGAAACTAATCGAATTGCAAAGCAAGCAGATGCATCTGTTGTTGTAACTTGTGGCGAAACCATGGTTATGGCAAACATATGTGCTGCCAAAACACAAAAACCTGATATCGATTTTTTTCCTTTAACAGTTAATTATCAGGAAAAATATTATGCCTCTGGAAAAGTTCCAGGAGGTTTTTTTAAAAGAGAAGCAAGGCCAACAGAAAGAGAGACATTAATCTGTCGATTAATTGATAGACCTATTAGACCTCTTTTTCACAAAAATTTTAAAAATGAAACTCAAGTTACACTAACAGTTTTGTCATATGATGGATCAGTGGATCCAGATGTCATAGCAATGTACGCAACTGGTGCTGCACTTGCAATATCTGGTCTGCCTGTAGCAGGAACACTTGGTGCCGCTCGAGTTGGTCATATTGATGGCAAGCTAGTAGCTAATCCAACGATTGAAGAGTTAGAAAATTCAGCTCTAGATTTAGTTGTAGCCGGTACAGAAGAAGGTGTTTTAATGGTTGAATCCGAAGCAAAAGAACTTCCAGAAAGTACTATGCTTGAGGCTGTAATGTTTGGTCACGACTTTTACCAAACTTTTATTAAAGAAGTTCATGAATTTGCTGGAATGACAGAGATCAAAAAATTTGATGTACCTTCATTACCTGATTTTTATGAGGGTCTTCAAAAGGATATTTCCTCAAAAATTGCAGATCCGATTAAAGAGGCTTATGGTCTTGTTGATAAGCAAGAAAGAAGTCAGAAGTTAGACGAAATCAGATCTTCAATTATAGATAACGTTGAAGATGATCAAGTATTAGCCGCCACTACTATTATTAAAAATATTGAAAAAGATGTTGTACGTGGTGACATCATCAAAAATAAAAATCGAATTGATGGTAGAAAACTTGATGAGGTTAGAAAAATTACTTGCGAATTAGACCTTCTCCCTAGAGCTCATGGTTCTTGTTTATTTACTAGAGGAGAAACCCAAGCAATAGTTGTTACAACCCTTGGCACAGGAGACGACGAACAAATGATTGACTCTCTTGACCCTATGCACAAACAACATTTTATGTTGCATTACAACTTCCCTCCATACTCAGTTGGAGAGGTCGGAAGAATGGGTTCAACGGGTAGAAGAGAGATAGGTCATGGTAAGCTAGCATGGAGAGCAGTTCATCCGATGTTACCGACAAAAGAGGATTTTCCTTATACTCTTCGATTGGTCTCTGAGATAACTGAATCAAATGGCTCTAGTTCTATGGCTACCGTATGTGGCTCATCTCTTGCTTTAATGGCAGCAGGTGTTCCCATTAAAAAACATATTGGTGGAATTGCCATGGGACTGATCAAAGAAGGCGATGACTTTGTTGTGTTGAGCGATATCCTTGGTGATGAAGATCACTTAGGTGATATGGACTTTAAAGTGGCAGGTACCATGGACGGTATTACATCACTTCAAATGGATATTAAAATTACAAGCATAACAAAAGAAATCATGGAGATAGCTTTAAATCAAGCATCAGGTGGAAGAAAACACATAATAGGAATTATGTCAGAAGCTTTACCAGAAGCTCGTACTAAGTTCTCAAAGCATGCACCTCAGGTAATTTCTATTTCTATCGATAAAGCTAAGATTAAAGATGTTATTGGGTCTGGTGGAAAAGTGATCAGAAATATTGTAGAGGTCTCAGGAGCAAAACTTGAAGTCAACGATGACGGTATTGTCAAAATTGCATCTAGCAATGAAGAGTCTATTAATACTGCAAAACAAATGGTTGAGGACATCGTCGCTGAGCCTGAAATTGGCAAGGTATACAATGGTAAAGTTGTAAAAATTGTTGATTTTGGTGCCTTTGTTAACTTTATGGGCGCTCGTGATGGTTTACTACACGTCTCTCAAATCTCTCAAAAAAGAGTAGAGAATGTATCTGATGTTTTATCAGAAGGCCAAGAAGTGCAAGTGAAAGTACTCGACGTTGATCGTGCTGGTAAGGTAAAACTCAGCATGAAAGAAGTCTAAAATTTATTTCTAGCGCAGACATTTAAATCTATCTGCGCTATTAGTTTTATAAATCTTGGATGCTCATCCCTACATTATTATATCCATTATCTACATAAAGTATCTCTCCAGTAACACCTTTTGAGAGGTCACTCATCAAGTAAACTGATGACTTACCGATATCCTCTAACGATAATGGTTTTTTGATAGGGGAGTTTTCAATTGTATAATTATATATCTTTCTTGATTTATTAATAACAGCGCCCGCTAGAGTTCTCATTGGGCCTGCTGAAATCGCATTAACCCTTATTCCTCTATCACCCATATCAACAGAAAGATACTTAATCGAAGTTTCTAACGCAGCCTTTGCAACGCCCATTACATTATAACTTTGCATATATCTTGTTGATCCATAATAAGTTAGTGCCATGATAGAAGCACCGTCGTTCATCTTTGGGGAGAACAATCTTATCATCTCGGTTAAAGAGTATGCAGAAATATGTAGAGTTTTGAGAAAGTTTTCTTTGGAAGTATTTAAATACTTTCCAGACAGTTCATTTTTATCTGAATATGCGACAGCATGAACAAAAAAATCAATATTTCCATTAATTCCATCACGAACACTTTCAAGAGAGGAGGTGTCAGATACATCACAAGGCATAATTCCAAGGCAATTAATTTTCTCAGACAGGGGCTCAACTCTTTTTTTTATAGAGTCATTTTGATAAGTTAAGTACATACTTGCACCCTCATCACTTAAAGACTTTGCTATACCCCAAGCAATAGAGTGATCATTAGCGATGCCTACAACTAATCCCTTTTTACCCTCTAAAATCTTAGTCATTATAACTAGTTAGATAGATAGAGGCATTGGTTCCACCAAAACCAAAACTATTTGATAGGATAGAATTAATTTTAACATCATTTTTATTCTCTCGAAGAATATTCATTCCTTCAGCCTTTTCATCTAGGTTTGTAATATTAGCGGACTCAACCATAAAATCATTTTCCATCATTAAAAGAGAGTAAACAGCTTCCTGTACGCCAGTAGCACCAAGTGAATGACCAGTTAAGGACTTTGTGGAACTTGTTGGAGGAACATTATCACCAAAAACTTCTCTTATACCTTTTAATTCAATCATGTCTCCCACAGGGGTGGAGGTTCCATGAGCATTAATATAATCAACCGGCCTTCCCTGAGTTGCCATATTCATACATCTTACGGCCCCTTCTCCGGAGGGTTGAACCATGTCATATCCATCTGATGTTTGACCAAAACCTTGAATTTCCGCTACAATATTCGCACCTCTTGCTTTAGCACTATCAAGACTTTCGACTACTAAAACGCCTGCACCTCCTCCAATGACAAAGCCATCTCTAGAAGAGTCATACGCTCGGGAGGCAACCTCGGGAGTTTCATTATATTTGCTTGAAAGCGCTCCCATAGCGTCAAATAAAATTGACATTGTCCAATGCGTTTCTTCTCCACCACCAGCAAATACAATCTCTTGTTGTCCATGCCTAATAAGATCGTAAGCGTTGCCAATGCAATGCAAACTTGTCGAGCATGCTGAGCTGATAGAGTAATTAACACCTTTAATTTTAAAAGGAGTTGCCAAGGTAGCAGAATTTCCTGATGCCATTGTTCTTGTAACCATATATGGTCCAATTTTTTTAACACCTTTTTCTCTTGCTATATCAAATGCTTGTTGTAATTGAAATGTTGATGGACCACCAGACCCCATCACTAATCCGGTATTAACGTTTGATATGAGAGTTTCATCAAGTCCTGAGTGTTCAATTGCCTCTTTCATTGCAATATAATTATAAGCAGCACCTTCACCCATAAAACGTAAGATTTTTCTATCTACATTTTCTTCAATATTTATTTTAGGTTTGCCATGTACGTGACTCCTCATCCCAAGCTCTTCATATTCTTCACAATGACTTATACCCGACTTCACATCTTTTAAACTTTGCAAAACCTCTTTTTTGTTATCGCCTATACAAGAAACTATACCGTATCCTGTAATGACAACTCTTTTGTTACTCATTAAACAAACCCACTCTTAAATCATTAGCGTGATATATTATTTTTTCTTTGTGTATTATTTGTCCATCTCCATAACCAATTGAAAGGCCTTTTTTATTTAAAGATTTTTTTAAACTAACTTTATATTCAATTAATTCTTTATCTGGTTTTATTTCTTCCACAAATTTGATTTCCCCAACTCCTAGAGCACGACCCTTTCCAGGGTATCCAAGCCAACCTAAATAAAAACCTAACATTTGCCATAAAGCGTCAAGACCCAAGCATCCAGGCATAACAGGATCCCCTAAAAAATGACACTTAAAAAACCATAAATCAGCATTAATATCGAGTTCAGCGGTTATTTCGCCTTTTCCATGGACCCCACCATCCTTATTAACTTTAGTAATTCGGTCAAACATAAGCATGGGTGGAGCGGGTAGTTGAGCATTCCCTTCTCCAAATAAATTCCCTTTTCCACATTCAATAATCTCTTCATAACTATAACTAGATTGGGGTGTAAATGTGTTCATATTAGTGAGGACAGTCTTTGTTATCCAATTGTAGTTTGTTTATGTCTGAAGTCAAAAGGTCTATCAAGCTGATTTCATTCACCAATTGAGTTTTATTTTTTGCAAGAGCAAATAGAATTTTCATACAAGCAAAACTAGTAACAAAACCTGCAACTGGTCCAATCATAGCACTGTTCAAACAGCGGTGATTCTGATCAGCATATGGAAAAAGACACTCAAAACATGTTGAATTATTTTCTTGATAGTCTTGTGAAAAATAAATGCCCTCTGATGAGTTAATTGAGATAGATACAAAAGATATCTTGTTTATTTTAGAAAATCTTGAAGAAAAAATTTTGTTTTGATGGTTATCAGTGCAATCAAATATTAAATCAAATTTAATTTTTGGATTTTCTTCAATAAAAGACTTAAAATTTAATGAATGCTCTTTAATTATCGTCGTATTATTAACACTCTTAAGTTTATGTTTTGAGATTTTTGATTTTGACTTTCCAATGTCATTTAGATCATAATTTATCTGACGATGCAAATTTGACTTTTCAATTTTATCGTGGTCAATGAGATGTATCTCACCAACACCAGCTCGAACAAGATATTGTGATGCAACTGTTCCTAAGGCACCTAATCCAATTATACAAACCTTTTTTTTCGAGATATTAAGTTGTCCTGCTTCATCAATACCAGGAACTAGAATTTGTCTTCCAAATTCCTCTATCAGTTTATCACTTTGTTCCTGTTGACCCAAAACCACCACTTCCTCTCTTTGTTGTATTTAAATCGCTTACTAACTTAAAATTAATCTTTTCATATCTTGTCACAACCATTTGTGCAATTCTCATTTTATTGGTAACTTCAAAATTGTTCGATCCATGATTAATTAAAATCACTTTTATTTCACCTCTATAATCTGCATCAATGGTCCCTGGGCTATTTAAAACAGTAATTGAGTTTTTTAGTGCCAATCCACTTCGAGGTCTGATCTGAACCTCGAGACCATCAGGTATTTCAAAAATCAACCCTGTCCCAATTAGTTTTGTTTGTTGAGGGGCGATATCAACATTCCCATCTGGTAGGAATGCTCTAATATCCATCCCAGCGCTTGACGATGTCTCGTAAGCTGGAAGATCGACACTGTCATCTATTTTTTTTACTTTAATATCAACCATATTAAGCTTTAATATTTTTAAGATATTTAACTATTTTATCAGCAAAAATTGTTTTACTAACACTACCTATTTTTAATGAGGCACCCGATCTCCCAATTAAAATACCATTGTTATAGTTGGTATTAAAAATTTTATTTTTAGGTGTTGGATAGTTTAAAACAATAAAATCACAATTT
The DNA here is from genome assembly GCA_902521795.1 of uncultured Alphaproteobacteria bacterium. Lineage (GTDB taxonomy): Bacteria > Pseudomonadota > Alphaproteobacteria > HIMB59 > HIMB59 > HIMB59. The sequence goes on along the minus strand of CABYSX010000001.1, from coordinate 96,365 downwards.
TTGCTCAATAGCTTTTTTTTTGCATTCTGCAATACATTGTTAGTTTCATAAGCAAATCCAACTGTAATCTTAGGTTTATTTTTTCCAGTCGACATTGATTTTAAAACATCAGGATTGTTAATAAGTTTCAAAGATAAGCCATTATTTTTTTTTATTTTCACTTTACTATATTTTTCAACTTTATAGTCACTAACCGCTGCATTAAAAATTCCTAAATCTACTGACTTATATTTTTTTGCTTCTTTTAACATATCTTTAGCACTGGAAGTAAAAATATATTTAACATTTTTTGAAACTATTTGTTTAACTTGAATATATCCATGTAAACAAATAATTTTATAATTAGATTTTAAAAGACTTTTTATTAAGGCCATACCTTGCCGACCCGATGACTCATTAGAGATATATCTTACCGGATCAATATACTCTCGAGTAGAACCAATGGTTATTAAAGCTTTTTTCACTTATTTAAGTTGATTTAGTATTTCGCCAGGGTCAACTAATCGACCACTTCCATACTCACCACATGCTAAAGAGCCGTCATCAGGTCCAATAAACTGATGACCAATTTTCTTTAAATAGTCCACATTATTTTGAATAATAGGATTAGCCCACATTTCTTTGTTCATAGCAGGAGCAAAATATATAGGTTTGTTTGCTGCAATCATACATGTCAACGCAAGATCATCACAAAAACCCTTTGCAAATTTAGAAATAATATTAGCTGTTGCAGGGTAAACAATAATATGAGAATTATCTCGAGCTAATTTTATATGTCCAATTTTTTTTTCCATATCTAAATCAAAAAGTTCAGAATAAACTTGTTTATTACAAATTGTTTCAAGTAATAATTTAGAAATAAATTCAAATGTATTTTTTGTTGCAACAACTTCATAGTCAATTGATTTTTTTTGGCATTCACGAATTAAATCTAAAGACTTGTAGCAGCCAACACTTCCTGTAATAATGATCAATATTTTCATTTTTTCTGCAATATATATATGCTGTTCGCCCCAGAAATGAAATCAATAGTTTTTACATGAGAAAAACCAATATTTTTCAGCTCATTCACAAGACTAATTTGAGAGGGAAAAGAAATAATACTCTCAGCTAAGTATTTATAACTGTGTCTATCATGAGCGACGATACTCCCAGTAAAAGGCAAAACATATTTTAAAAAGTTTTTATATGGTTTTTTTAGTAAATCTCTTTTTGGTATGCCAAATTCCATAATTAAAAAATAACCATTTTTTTCTAAGCATCTATAGATCTCAGTAAAGCCATCTTTTCGATTTTTAAAATTTCTCACACCGTAAGTACAAGTTATCGTTTGAAAAAAATTTTTCCTGTATGGTAGGTTTTCTGCATATCCTACTTGGTAATTAATATTTTTAGATTTATTTTTTTTTCGAGATATATTGTGCATTTCAGAGACAGGGTCTATTGCATAAAGATTTTTTGTTAAAGGTAGTAAATTGAAGATATCCCCACTACCACTTGCTATATCTAAAATTTTTTTATTTGCGTTATGTTTCGATGAGACAAGATCTACAAAATATCTTTTCCAAAGTCTATGTATGCCTAGACTCATAACATCATTCATTAAGTCATATTTTGCATGAGATACATTTTCAAAAATATCTGTAATATTATATTGATTTGAACTATTTTTAGACATCATGCCTGAATTACCTGAAGTAGAAACTACAATAAGATATTTAACCTCAAAAGTTAAAGGAAAAAAAATTATTTCCATTAGTAAGTCACAAAAAAAATTAAGAAAAAATTTAAAATTTAAAGATACTGAGTCTATATCTCAGAGAAAAATTATATCTGTAAAACGTTTTGCAAAATATATCGTTATAAGACTAGATAATGATAATTATTTAATAATTCATTTAGGAATGAGTGGAAGATTAAAGTTTTATTTAAATGAAAATTATAAAAAAGAGAAGCATGATCATGTCGTTCTTCAATTTGATAAATTTAAAATAGTCTTCAATGATCCTCGTCGGTTTGGCATGTTTTTTAGACTCGAGGATATAAAAGAGGTAGAAATTTTTTTTAATAATTATGGCACTGATCTATTAGTTAATAAGGTAAAGATTCAAGAAATATATAATAAATTCATTAGCAAAAAAGTATCTTTGAAACAGGCGTTGCTTAATCAAAGTTTGATAGTAGGAATTGGAAATATTTATGCAAACGAGGCACTTTTTCATTCAAGATTAAGCCCTCTAAGGCTTACAAACTCTCTTAATTTAGCAGAATTGACTCAGCTAATAAGCTCTTGCAAATTCGTATTAAAATTATCATTGAAGAACGGAGGATCATCTATAAATGATTACAAATCTCCAGACGGAACACTGGGAAGTTTCCAGAGTATGTTTAAGGTTTACCAAAAGAAACATGTAATTTATAAAAAAAAATCCTATGAAATAAAAAAAATCATTCAAAATGGTCGTTCGACCTTTTTTTCGCCTGCTTTACAAAAATAAAAAAATCTATATAAGTTATTAACGTTATTAAACGAATAACCTGTTAACAATATTTTTATATGCCACAACATAAATCAGCAAAAAAAAGACTTCGTCAATCTGATAGAAAAAAAACTGTAAACAAGGCAGTAAAATCTAATGTTTCAACACAATTGAAGGCAATTGATAAACTCATCAAAGATAAAAAAGTAGAGGAATCAATGGAAAAATTAAAAATGGTTATGTCTGTTTTGCATAAGTCTACTAAAAAGAAAATTATGCACCTTAACAAAGCCTCAAGAACTATTTCCAAACTCCAAAAAGATATTTCTGCAATTTCTAAATAATTTTTTTTTTCAAGATATTTTTTTCAAAAAAAACGTTTTTTTTTATTCTTCTTTTTTAACTTTTTATGTTTAAATACGCCTTCGTTTAGAGGAAGGAATATACATAGTGGAAGACGAACTGCATCAAGGTGGCATAGATGTGTCCTGGTCCAAGATAACATCCGAATTAAAAAAGTCTCTAGACAAAGATACCTTCCAAAATTGGATCAAACCCATTTATTTTGAATCTCATATAGATACCTCTCTCACTCTTTCAGTTCCAACAAGATTTTTACGTGATTGGATAATAAAAAACTATGCCTCAGTTATCAAAAAAGCTTATATGGACCAAGGTCACAGTATTGATAAATTAGCGATACTCGTAAAAGAGAATAATGACCGCATTATTCCTGGCACAGAAGTAATCTACGAAGATAAAGATGATGATGAAGACACATATTACGATGACATCTCTGCCCCATTAGATCCAAAATTTACCTTTGATAATTTTATTGTTGGAAAGCCCAATGAGCTAGCATACGCAGCTGCGCAACGAGTTGCGCAATCAGAGGTAGTAAGTTTTAATCCATTATTTTTGTATGGAGGTGTTGGTTTAGGTAAAACACATTTAATGCATGCAGTAGCTTGGAACATAAAGAAAAGAAATCCAAAAAAAAATGTTGTTTATTTAACTGCAGAGAAATTTATGTATCAATTTATCAAAGCCCTCAGATTTAAAAATATTATGAGCTTTAAAGAACAGTTCAGATCGGTAGATGTTCTTATGATAGATGATGTGCAATTTATTATTGGTAAAGATAATACCCAAGAGGAATTTTTCCATACTTTTAACACTTTAATTGACAAAAAAAGACAAATTATTATTTCAGCAGATAAATCACCTGCAGATCTTGACGGCTTAGAGGATAGATTAAAATCTAGATTAGGTTGGGGATTAGTTGCAGATATACACCCTTTAACCTACGAGTTACGATTAGGTATCCTTCAAGCAAAGGCTGAGCAAAAATCTTTACAACTAAAACAAGAAGTGATGGAATTTTTAGCAAATAAAATTACTAATAATGTCAGAGAAATGGAAGGTGCTTTAAATAGATTGGCTGTTCATGCATCAATTCAAGACTCTGAAATATCTGTTGATCTTGTGAAAGATGTTTTAAAAGATTTACTTAGAACTAACTCTAGAAAAATTACAATAGATGAAATCCAAAAGAAAGTTGTTGAGCATTACAATATTAAACTTTCAGATATGCATTCTCCTAGAAGATCAAGATCTGTTGCGCGTCCAAGACAGGTAGCTATGTATTTAGCAAAATCAATTACAACCAGATCTTTACCTGAAATTGGTAGAAAATTTGGTGGCAGAGACCACACTACCGTTATCCATGCTATTAAGACTATTGAAGAAATTATGGTTAATGACCCTAACTTAGCAGAAGATATTGAACTTTTGACTAGAATATTGCAAACTTCCTAAATGGATTTTAGAGTTAGTCGAGAGGCTTTTTTAAGAGTTTTAACTCATGTCAGTTCAATTGTTGACAGTAGATCTACTATTCCCATTTTATCCAATATCTATATTAAATGTGACAACAACCAAATTGAAATAAGATCAACAGATATGGACATCTCTATTCGTGAGTTTGTTTCAACTGACTCTTCAAAAAATGGTGAAGCAACGGTTAACTCAAGAATACTTACTGATATAATTCGTAAAACAAAAAAAAACTCTATTGTAAAATGTAAATTAGAGGGAAACAGATTAATAATAAACTCCGATAACTCTGTTTTCGAATTAAATGCATTAACGGCAGATGAGTTCCCTAAGTTTGTACCGTTAGACCCAACAAACTCTTTCGAGCTATCCATACCTCAGATTAAAAGACTCTTTAATAAAACAAAATTTGCAATATCTGCTGAAGAGACAAGATATTATCTCAATGGTATTTACTTTCATACTGTCACCAATGGAGCAAAGTCTACTTTAAGATGTGTTGCTACTGACGGTCATAGATTAGCTAAGACAGAGTTAGATCTAGCAAATATCATCAACATATCAGGCATCATTCTCCCAAGAAAATTTATAATTCAGTTGGATCGTATGTTAGGGGACTTTGAGGGTAAGGTAAAAATAATATGCACGGATACTCAGGTAAGCTTAGAAGCAGATAATTTCATAATAATAAGTAAGCTTATCGATGGAACTTTTCCAGATTATGAAAAAGTAATACCTGTATCTAATGACAAATTACTACAAGTTGAGGCGGAACCATTTTTTAATGCTATTGATAGAGTCTCGACTGTGAATCAAGACAAAACACCTACAGTTAAATTACAATTTGAAAATAATAGTATTAAGATTATGGCTACAAGTACCGATAGCAACAAAGGAGACGAAGAGGTTGCAGCAAACTACGCTGCTGACGGCTTAGAAATACTTTTTAATTCAAAATATATTCTGGATTTACAAGATGTGATTGAAGGAGATACTATGATCTTAGAATTACTCAACCAATCATCACCAGTCATAGTAAAGGACCCAAAAGATTCAACAAGCTTATATATTTTAATGCCAATGAGAATTTAATTGTCCCCACCACTAAAGGGTTTACAGTTATTTAACTACAGAAATTTCATAAACAAAAAAGAAGTTTTTAAATTTGAACATACTTTGTTCAAAGGAAAGAATGCCGTTGGGAAGACCAATATTTTAGAGGCTATAAGTTTTTTATGCCCAGGCACAGGCTTTAGAAAAGATGGAATACAAAATTTTATTTTTCAAAAACAAGAAAAATTAAAGAGTTCTATTACTTTTGATTTCGAGAATGAGGAATTAGAAAATCATTTAACTATTGAATTAAGTAACAAAGATGAAAGATGGTCTAAACAATATTTTTTAAATGATAAAAAAATACAACAACAAAAATTATTGGATATTTTTCAACTATTTTGGTTTACGGAGATAGATAAGGTTTATTTTATTAAAGATACCCAATATCAAAGAAATACTATTAATCGAATTATTTGTTATTTTGAACCAAAATTATTTAGTTTATTGAATCAATACACTAAGCTTAGAAGAGAAAAAAAAGGAATATTGCAATCCTCACAGGATAAATCATGGCTTATGTCAATCGATAAACAACTTTTCGATGTAGGCAAGTCTATTATTGAAATCAAAATAGAGTTCCTCAAAGAATTTAAAAATTTTTTATCAGATGATAGCAAAAAGTTCTTTGATTTTGAAATTATTCCAAGTTTTGGACTATCAGAAAAAGAAAACTTTTTAGAAAAATTTCAAAGAGGTCTTTCTGATGAGAGCAGATGGCCAAATGATCATAAACTTCAGTCAGATCATGACCCAAAAAAATCAATTTTTGAGATTACAAACAAACAAAAAAATATTTCTCAGCTTTCTTCTGCACAGTCAAAAATGTTAATTTTAAGCCTACTTCTTAGTTGTGCAAAATTTCTAAATCGTAACAGAATTACTATTTTTTTAATTGATGAAATATTTGATAACTTTGATATGGTAAATATCAATAAAGTTATTGAATACTGTGCAGAAAATAAATTTCAGACCTTCTTCTCAACCACTGATAACTTCACACTCAAAGGGAATATAGACAATCTAGAAATAAAGGAAATTTTGTAATGGCAGATCAATATACAGCATCCTCAATTAAGGTTTTAAAGGGCTTAGAAGCCGTGAGAAAAAGACCGGGCATGTATATTGGTGATACTGACGATGGCACTGGTCTGCACCATATGGTTTACGAGGTGCTTGATAATTCTATTGATGAGGCGCTTGGAGGATATTGTGACAATATTCAATTAATTATAAATAAAGATGGTTCAGCAACAATCTCTGATAATGGTAGAGGAATACCTGTAGATAAGCATAAAACTGAAAAAGTACCTGCTGCTGAAGTTATAATGACTCAATTACATGCAGGAGGTAAATTTGACCAAAATAGTTATAAAATTTCGGGAGGCCTTCACGGAGTTGGTGTTTCTGTTGTTAATGCTTTATCTGAAAAACTTTCTTTAACTATCCGTAGAGGGGGAAAAATTCACACTATGGAATTTAAAGATGGCATTACATCAAAAAAATTAACTGAGGTGGGAGTTATGAAAAAGACTGAGAGAACTGGAACCACTGTTCAATTTTGGCCATCCAAAAAAATTTTTTCTAACACAACTCTAGTACTTAAAACTTTAGAAAATAGAGTTCGTCAATTAGCTTTTCTTAATTCTAACGTCCGTGTAACATTGGCAGATTTGCGCACTCCTAAGGCAGAACCAATAGAATTTTATTATCAAGGAGGTTTGACAGCATATGTTCAATTTCTTAATTCTAGAAAATCAACTTTAAATAAAATAATTCCATTTAACGGTGAGTCTAATGGAATTAAAGTTGAAGGAGCTTTGCAATGGAATGATGGATACAATGAAAATATGCTATGTTTCACAAATAACATACCCCAAGGAGATGGAGGAACACACCTACAAGGTTTTCGATCAGCACTTACTCGTTCACTAGTTGGATATTCAAACACTGTTGCTGTCTCAAAGAAAGGTAATATTACTATATCAGGAGATGATGCTAGAGAGGGTATGACATGTGTATTATCTGTTAAGGTTCCTGATCCTAAGTTTTCATCGCAAACAAAAGATAAATTAGTTTCATCAGAAGTTAGACCTGTTGTTGAGAAAATTATTTCAGAACAATTAAGTGCTTGGCTTGAACAAACACCAGGAGAAGCAAAAAAGTTAGTATCAAAAATTATTGAGGCCGCAAGTGCTCGAGAAGCAGCAAGAAAGGCCAGGGAACTAACAAGAAGAAAAAATGTATTAGAGACATCATCACTTCCAGGTAAATTAGCTGACTGCCAAGAAAAAGACCCTATTAACTCAGAGCTTTTCATAGTCGAGGGTGACTCTGCTGGCGGCTCTGCTAAGCAAGGTCGAGATAGAGTAACTCAAGCCATACTTCCACTTAGAGGCAAAATATTAAATGTAATTAAAGCCAATCCTCATAAAATATTAGAAAATAATGAAATTTCTGCTCTTATCACTGCAATTGGTGCTGGATATGGAAATCCACCAAAGGATAAAGAATATAATCCATCTGATTATTTTAACCCTGACTCAATGCGTTATCACAAGATTGTTATTATGACAGATGCCGATGTCGACGGTAGTCATATTAGAACCTTATTACTCACATTTTTTTATCAATTTATGAGAGATATCATAACCACTGGACGGTTGTATATTGCTCAACCTCCTCTTTATAAGGTTAAAAAAGGAAATGCAGAAAATTATTTAATAGACGATAAAGAACTTACAAAGTTTTTACTTTTAAATAATAAAGACGATCTTGACTTTAATATTTACAATAAAAAGAAAAAAATCCAATTAAAAGAGGAGCAGTTAAACGAGTTAATTGATTTAGCCTCTCGTGCAAACTCTGCTTATCAAAATTTAGATCTTACATATTTAGACACACAATTTTTCGATCAAATCATTAATACTGGATTATTTTTCTTGGATTTTCCTCCAAATAAAATTGAAAAGTCTCAATTTAAAACTTTTCTTTCCAATTTGAATCAGGTTTATAAATCACAAAATATTAAATTTACATTTCAAAGCATGATTAGTAATGAACTTGTTTTTTTACAAGAGAAAGAGGGTTATAATAAAATTATAAAAGTGCCTTTAGATAAATTACTACATTTAAGAGAGTTCATTTCTATAGAAAATTTAAATCTTTATCACAAAATGGGTTTTTCAAAATCTACTGATGCTTATTTTGGGATTTCTAGGCTATCATCAAAAGAAAACTTTAACTGCAATGGACTTGTCGAATTTTTTAATACCCTCTTTGAGATGAGTAAAAAAGGTCAATCAATAAGTCGATACAAGGGTCTTGGTGAAATGAACCCTGAACAATTATGGGAGACAACTTTAGACCGAACAAATAGAAAGTTGCTTCAAGTTAAACTTGAAGATCAAATCAACGCCGAAAGACAACTCATCATGCTTATGGGAGATGATGTGACTGATAGGAAAAGTTTTATTCAAGAAAATTCAGTCAAAGTAGCAAACTTAGATATATAGTTGGATAATCAAAAAAACTCCCTTTTCGTAAATTCTTCTGATTTTCTAATTATACGAGCTATTGCTTTTGGTGGTCAGGCCGCTACTTTATCAATTACACAGTATTTTTTCGAAATTTCAAAAATAGTTGCAACTGCTTCATGGATTATAGCCTTTGTCTTGATGGCCAGTATTATCCTGGGTTTTTACTTAAATAGAGGTGATAAAATTATTTCAGAAAAACAAGTCTTCATATTTTTATGTTTTGATATTATACAAATTTCTAGTTTAATTGCTTTAAACGGTGGACACACAAATCCTTTCATATTTATTATCTTAGCTCCTATTGCTATTGCAGCATCATACCTAGCGATAGAAAGAATAATTATTATTTTAAGTTTGGCATTAGTTTGCTTTGCCTTAATTTTTAATTTCTTTATTGCTCTTCCCCCATCTGTTCATCCCAATATTAATTTTACATATAGTTTAGCTATCATGATTTCTCTTTTTATAAGTAGCATCTTTTTAGTTTTCTATCTTTATTACTTTTCTTTAAACTACAAAAGCACGCAAAAAGCATATGAATTAGCAAGTAAGCAACTTCAAAATGAAAAAGAACTTTTAAAAGTAGGTGGATTAGCAGCAGCAGCTGTTCATGAACTAGGGACGCCATTGAATACAATAAATCTAATTGTTGGAGATTTAAACCAAGATAAAAAACTAAAAGATGATTATGGAAAAGACATTAAAACTTTATTATTAGAATTAGATAGATGTAAGGCAATACTTAAAGAACTTTCAACTAATCCAGAGTCAACAGAACTCTCCTCTGAAATAACTAATATGTCACTAGATGCATATACACAATCTTTGTGCGAACAATTCTCAAATAATTATCGCGCAGTAAATTTAGATTATAGATCAGATGAAAATTCTAAAAATATTAATATTAAAATTACACCTGAGCTGAATATCGCTATGAATAATATAATCAAAAATGCAATTAGTTTTGCTTATAAAGAAATATTAATAATTTCAGAAACTTCAACAAATACTTATTCTATCAAAATCCGTGATGATGGCCCAGGTTTTGATAAAAAGTTTATAGCTAATTTTGGAAAACCATTCTATTCTAGCAGGCCTGAAAAGGGGGTAAATATGGGCCTTGGTTTATTCATAACAAAACAAATGATTGAAAATCTAAATGGTGAAATTTCAGTACAAAGTAATGATGGAGCAGAAGTAACTTTAACATGGCAGATTTAGAACAAAACGCAGTAACAAAAGACAAAACACTTTTTATTATTGAGGATGATAAGCCCTTTCGAGAGCGATTAACCACTTCTTTTCAACGAAAAGATTTTACAGTAACAGCAGCAGCATCTAAAAAAGAGGCATTAGACGTTTTATCAGGCAATAACTTTAATTACGCCATAGTTGACCTACGTTTAGGAGATGGCTCTGGGCTCGATGTTATTAAAGTAATAAAAGAGCAAAACCCAGAGTGTCGGACCGTTATGTTAACTAGTTACGGCAACATAGCCACAGCGGTGTCATCTGTAAAATTAGGCGCTGATGATTACTTAACGAAACCAGCAAATATTGATGATATTGAAAAGTCACTAATGTCCTCCACAGCTACATCTCTGCCCCCACCTCCAGAAAATCCAATGTCTGCAGATAGAATAAGATGGGAACATATACAAAGAGTTTTTACTCAGTGTAACCGTAATGTTTCTGAAACAGCAAGAAGATTAAAAATGCATCGAAGAACCCTTCAAAGAATTCTAAATAAGCACGCTCCTAAAGAATAGTATATACCTGTAATCTTTGTTATTCTGCCTAGATGTCTGAGTCTCGGTTAATTCTTGTAGATGGTTCAGGATATATTTTCCGAGCTTACTACGCCTTACCTCCAATGAATAATTCTAAAGGTATACCCACCAATGCTGTTTATGGATTTTGTAATATGATGCTTAGACTAATAGAAGAACACCCTAGCGACAAAATACTAATAATACTTGATGCTGGTAAGAATACTTTTCGAAACACTATATTTCCCGATTACAAAGCGAACCGTGGAGAGGCACCCGAGGATTTAATACCCCAATTTAGTATTATTCGCGAAGCTATTGAAGCATTTGGACTCGATGTTATTGAAAAAAAAGATTTTGAGGCTGATGACGTTATTGCAAGCTATGTTAAATATGGAGAGGATAATAAAATACCCACTACTGTATTTAGTTCTGACAAAGATCTTTTTCAATTGTTATCAGTGAACAATCGCATCATGGACCCAATGAAAAATGTTGAGATTGATGAAGCAAAAGTAATGGAAAAATTTGGAGTTGGCCCAGATAGAATTACAGATGTCCAAGCTCTTATAGGAGATAGTATTGATAACATACCTGGGGTTCCAGGAATAGGCCCTAAAACAGCTGCTAAATTAATCAATGAATTTGGGACTTTTGAAGAACTTTTATTAAAAAAAGATCAAATTTCAAATGTTAGAATAAAAAACCTTATTAACGATCATGAGGAGTCTGCAAAAATTAGCCATAAACTTGTCATTTTAAAAAACGATCTTGAGTTACCCATTAAAATAGAAAAGTTAAAACAGTTTGATGACTCCACAAAGTTGAATGACTTCTTCAAAAAGTACGAATTTAAATCACTTATAAGAACTAGTGCCAATGAAACAAAACCTCATGCATCAAAAAAAAATATAGTATTTAAATCATTAACTAAAACAAAAGAAATAATAGAATATCTAAATTCTCTTAAATCTGAAAAAATATTAGCTATAGATTTAGAAACTGACAGTTTAGACGTAAACACTGCAAATATTATTGGGATATCTTTATCGAATGCCGACCAAGCTTATTACTTACCATTTAAATCCCCTGAAAATGAATTATCCAAGAAAGATCAAGATAGTGTGCTTAAAAACCTTAGTGAACTGTGTGAAGATGAATCCATATTAAAATTATTTCATAATGCAAAATACGACTCAGTAATCTTAAAACGTTTTGGTGTCAACACTTTCTCTTTCCAAGATACATTACTTATGTCTTTTTTTGTTAATAACGGTTTAACAAAACATAACTTAGAGGATTTGTATTATTACTATTTTGGAGAAGAAAAAGAAAAGTTCAAAGATGTTATAAAAAATGAGTCCAAAAGAAAATATAAAGATTTTTCTGAAGTACCCTTAGTAGCCGCAACAAATTATGCAGCTCATGATGCATATGCCACTTTTAAATTATATGAAACTCTTAATGAGCAGATAGCTGAGTCCTTAGATAGTTGGATTTATTATGATATTGATAAAAAACTAAGCCTAGTTCTCCAAGAAGTAGAGAGAAATGGTTGCAAAATTGATTTAAAATTTTTAAATAAACTAGAAAAGGATCTCAACAAAGAGATTGAAAAAATTGAACAGAAAATATTTAAGATTGCTGGGGAGGAATTCAATATTGGATCACCAAAACAGCTAACTGAAATTTTCAAGAAATTAGAAATCAAAGTTACAAAGAAGACTAAAGCAGGAGATTTTCAAACAAATGTAAAGGTATTAGAGCAGCTGGAGTCTGAAGGTGTTGAGATAGCCTCACATATTTTGCAATGGAGACAATACTCCAAGCTTGTTTCCACCTACACCTCTTCGTTAGCTGATCACGCAGATAAAAAAGACAGGGTTCATAGTACATTTAATATTGCCGCAACCATAACAGGACGACTAAGTTCATCTGAACCTAATCTTCAAAACATCCCAATCAGAACTGAAATTGGAAAAAAGATAAGAACAGCCTTTATAGCTGAAAAAGATCATGAACTTTATAGTTTTGACTACTCACAAATTGAACTTCGAGTTTTATGTGAGGCTTGCGAAGATCCAAATTTATTGAAAGCTTTTCAAGAAGATCAGGACATTCATGAAAGCACAGGCCAATTAGTTTTTAATAAAAAATCAATCAATGATAACGATAGAAGAATGGCCAAGATTATTAACTTTGGAATAATATACGGTATTAGCCAATATGGACTTGCAAAACAATTAGGTGTAAGTAACGCTGAGGCAAAACTTTTCATCGATAATTATTTTCAAAAATTTCCAAATATTAATGACTTTATGAAATTTACTACAGATAAAGCAAAAAAATTTGGTTTTGTGGAAAATCTTTTTGGAAGGAAGTCTCACATAAAAGATATCAATGCTAAAAATTTTATGTTGAGATCATTTGCAGAAAGACAAGCTATCAATGCCCCAATTCAAGGCACTGCATCTGATCTTATAAAAATTGCAATGTTAGATATACATAATTACTTAAGAAAAAATAATTGTAAGTCAAAAATGACATCCCAAGTTCACGATGAACTCTTGTTTGAGATACATAAAAAAGAAAAAGATATTATTCCAGAAATAACTAATCTGATGGAAACATCACATCAAAAATATAAATCTTTTAAAACACCTATAAAAGTTGACTTTGGTGGTGGTTTAAATTGGGGCGAAGCTCATTAGAAATCATCATCGGGTTTGTTAAAGGCCATCCATCTTTCTAATTCATGGTATCCACCAATTTTTTCACCATTGATAATTATTTGTGGGAAAGTCTTAGCAGTTGGAAATATTTCGAAGAATTGTTCTCTACTATAATCTTGATTTAACATCAATATTTCTGGGTCATGAGTTGCCAAGGCTGACTTAGCCATAGTACAAAAAACACAATTATCTTTGCTATATATCTTTACTTCCACTTAGAAAGACTCGTCAAATGACAAGGAGCGATCTGTTGGGCGTTGATACTCAGAAACTCTTTTTTCAAAAAAGTTAGTCACATTTTGAACATCCAGAGCTCTCATAAAGTCAAATGGATTTTCTGTATTAAACACTCTATCAAATCCAAAAAGATCAGCTATACGATCTGATACTGCTTCGATATACATACACATCATTTCTTTGTTCATGCCAATAAGATCAACGGGTAGTGCATCAGTGACAAATTCTTTTTCAAACTCAACTGCTTCTCTAACAATTTCCTCAAACTCCGATTGAGTTACAGCACCTGGTATTAAATCCATTGATTTAATATCTTCATCTGACAATGTTCCCTTATTAAACTTTTCACTTAGTGTTTTAAACATTAAAGCAGAGAAACTAAAATGCATTCCTTCATCTCTTGCAATCCAATCATTAGAAAGTGCTAGGCCTGGAAGCAGACCTCTTTTTCTAAAGTAATAAATCGCGCAAAAAGACCCTGCAAAAAATAATCCCTCAACCAAACCAAAAGCTATTAATCGCATAAGTAAATTTTGATTTCCATTAAGCCATTTTGAAACCCACTGTGCTTTTTTATTAATACAGGGAACATTTTGAATTGCAGAGAACAACTTATCTTTTTCTGATGGGTCCTCGACGTAGGCTTCTATTTGTAAACCATACATTTCAGCATGAATAGATTCATTTAGCATCTGCATAGTAATAAATAATCGAGACTCAGGAATTAAAATTTCATTATAAAATCTTGATGCTAGATTCTCGTTTATCATTGCCTCTGAATTAGCAAAAAACGCAAGCACATGTTTAATAAAGTGTATTTCTCCCTCGCCAAGTGTCTTTAGATCTCTTAAATCATCTTGGAGTGAAACTTCTTCGGGCGTCCAAAACGCTTGTACATGTTGTTTGTAACGATCGAAAATTTCTTGATGTTGAATAGGGAAAATTGATTTGCATCCTTTAGATATCATGACTTGCTCCTTAAAATAAATTGATAAAACATCTTACGCACTACATGTTACGCAATCTTCTGGTTCATTAGATTGCGCCTCTTTCACATAAGACTCTTTTGCCTTCTTTTCAGAGGACACGGTTACTTTAACTGCGTCTACAGCTGACCGGCTTCTCAGGTAATACATGCCTGTTTTCAAGCCTTTTTTCCATGCATACATATGCATAGAGTTCACTTTTCCAAAAGTAGGGGTTGCCAACCATAAGTTCATGGATTGGGTTTGATCGATAAATGGCGCTCTGTCCGCTGCCATATCAATAACTGTTTTTTGAGATGTTTCCCAAACAGTTTTGTAAACATCTTTTAGGTCTTCGGGAAATCCCTCAATATTCTGAACAGAGCCATTTTCTAATATAATTTGATCGCGTAATTCTTTACTCCAAAGGTCCCTTTTCATCAATTCTTTTACAAGGTGACGATTTACTAATAAAAATTCACCAGAGAGAGTTTGTCGTTTATAAATATTTGATGTTTGCACTTGGAAAGTTTCTGTATTCCCCAAGATGATACCAGTTGAAGCTGTAGGCATACATGCTGTTGTCAAGGAATTGCGTACACCGTGTTTTTGAATCTTCTCCATTAGGCCTTTCCAGTCCCACATACTTGATGGTTTAACGCCCCACAGATCAAATTGAAATTGTCCCTCAGAAAGAGGTGAGCCCTTAAAAGTAGAATAGGGCCCTTTGTCAGTTGCAAGCTCCATTGATGCCTCTAAGGCACCAAAGTAAACTGTTTCAAATATTTGTTTATTAATAATTTGTGCTTGAACAGAGTCATATGCAATATTCATTTTGAAATAGACATCAGCTAGACCTTGGATGCCAAGGCCAATTGGTCGATGACGACTATTAGAGTTTTCTGTTTTATCTGTAGGATAAAAGTTTATATCAATAACTTGATCCAAGTTTTTTGTAGCAAGTTTTGCAACTTGGTATAAGTTTTGGTAATCAAATTTACTTTCATCTGTAACAAACTTTGGTAATGCGATTGACGCTAGGTTACAAACAGCTGTCTCATCTTTTTCAGAGTATTCAACGATTTCAGCACACAGATTAGATGATTTAATTACTCCAATATTTTTTTGGTTAGATTTTTTATTTACAGCATCTTTGTAAAGCATATACGGCTGTCCAGTTTCAATTTGTGCTTCAATGATCTTTGACATTAAAGCTCTAGCTTTAATTCTTTTAAGATCAGGCATTTCATTTTCGTATTTAGTGTATAGTTCTACAAACTTTTCCCCGTAAGTGTCAGACAGTCCTGGACACTCATGTTCGCTCATTAATGTCCAATCGGCATCCTCTTCAACTCTTTCCATAAATAAATCTGGTATCCAAAGAGCATAAAATAAATCTCTAGCTCTGAATTCTTCAGCACCTGTGTTTTTTCTAAGCTCTAAAAACGACTCAATATCAGCATGCCATGGCTCTAAATAGACAGCAAATGACCCCTTTCTCTTGCCCCCACCTTGGTCAACAGATCTTGCAGTTTCGTTAAAAATTTTAAGAAATGGAATTAGTCCATTAGATTTACCGTTTGTTGATTTAATACGACTTCCGCCACCTCTAATGTTATGGGCGTGAAGGCCGATACCACCTGCAGTTTTAGAAATCAAAGCACAGTCCTTCACAGTATTAAAAATCCCTTCAATAGAGTCATCTTCCATTCCAATCAAAAAACAAGATGATAGCTGTTGCATTTTTAATCCACTATTGAAAAGAGTGGGCGTTGCGTGTGTGTAGAAACCTTGAGATAAACTATCATAGGTTTTTTTAACCTGATAAAAATCAAACTTATCTCCTGATACACATAGAGCAACTCTCATCCATAAATCCTGAGGTCTTTCTGCTGTTTTATTATTTGACTGGAGAAGATATGCTCTAAATAAAGTGGTTAGTGCAAAATAATCAAAATAATAATCTCGATCGTAGTCAATAATTTTTTCTATTTCTTCTGCATTTGCTTTTACTTTTTCATAATATTCATCACGTAGTAATCCATCTTCATAAAGATTTTTAGTTGCAATAATAAAGCCTGGTGTTTCTTTATGAAGAGCATTAGCTTTAATTCTGCCTGCTAAATAAGAGTAATCAGGATGCTCAACTGTTAATGCAGCAGCTGTTTCTGCCAAGTAAGTATCTATTTCATTCGTTGTGATACCATCGTATAAACCTTGGATTGCTTTTTGTGCAATCGTAATGGGATCAATCTCTAATCCGTTTGATAAAATAGATATACGGTTTGTAATTTTCTCTAATGAAATATCTTCTTTGTTACCGTCTCTTTTGGTAACAGCCATTGTTGAAACTTTGGCGCCTATTTGTTCATTAAGTTGAGCTGTTTTATAACGTTGATTAGCTCTCTGCTCTCTGTAAAGAACATAAGCACGAGCAACTTTATGATGCTCCCCTCTCATCAAGGCTAATTCAACCTGATCTTGGATATCCTCGATATGAATCATATCACCGTTAGCAATACGTCTGGTTAGAGCCGATGTGACGGTCTCAGTAAGCTCAGAAACACTTTTGTCAATCTGCTTACTATCTCTAAGGTCCGTTTGTGCTAAAAAGGCTTTTCTAATAGCATTTGCAATTTTGTCAGACTTAAAAGGCGTTATGGATCCATCTCGTCTAACAACACTCAGACTTAATAAGTTTATTTCTTCGTTTTGCTTATTAATTACTGTGTTTTTTGTTGAATTTTCTAATGTTTCCGCGCTATTTGTTTCCATACTTCCTACCAAGTTCTGTATACTTTTTTGAATAATCACTAGATGTAGTGTTTATTGCCTAGTGACTATACAATCTATAGACAAACATAGTCAATTTATTTTGTATTTAATTCTGAAAACCCAATAAATTCAATTGGAAATTAAAGATTCAATTAACAAATATTTTTAAAATATTCACAGGTTTTTATCAAATTTTTCTTAAGAGCGAATATGTATAGTATTTATAAGCAAAGATTAGTCTTAATTCTTAAAATATTTAGATGATTCGTCTCATACAACTAAATAAGTCATCCACAAATATGTTTAAGTTTCATAACTCGTTAAACATTTTTTAATAGACCTCTCAGCAAAAACCCTTATTTTCATTGAGTGAAAAAAATTCTAGGAGTAGGAACAGCACTGGTAGACGTCATTTGCCAAGTGCAAGATGATGTCATAAGTGATTTAAAGTTAACCAAAGGTTCAATGACATTAATTGAGGAGTCTCAAATTCAAGAAATTAGATCAAATTTCGCAAATCCTTTAATTACTTCAGGTGGTTCAGTTTGTAATACAGTCCATGAACTTAATTATAGTTCGCATGAAGCAAGCTTTTATGGAAAAGTTAATGATGATGAATATGGAAATGAATTCATTCAAGATTTAAAAAAAGCAAAAATACCTTTCAAGGGATCACTAAAAGAAAATGAATTACCAACGGGTTGTTGTAATATTTTAGTCTCTCCTGATGGAGAAAGAACAATGGCAACACATATAGGAATTGGTTCACAACTCCAACCAGAGGAAGTAAGCGAAGAAATTCTTAATGACATTGATCATATTTATATGGAGTCTTATTTATGGGATCATGAGTTAACAAAAAAAACTCTTCAAAAAATTGGAAATATGGCAAAATCAAAAGGTATAGAAATATCCCTATCTCTTTCAGATCCATTTTGTGTGGATAGGCATCGAGAGGAGTTAGAAAATTTTATCATTGAAAATATTGATTTAGTATTTTGTAACTTTGATGAAGCAAAGATGTTTTCTCAATCTGACATTATGGCAGATGTAAGTTTATTCTTTCAAAACTTCGATAAAAAAATTGTCATGACATCTGGAGCAGATGGAGCATACTTTTTTCATAAGGATGAAGTAAGCCACCAACCTGTTGACAAAGTAACAAATGTTGTTGATACAACAGGTGCTGGAGATAATTTTGCAGCTGGATTTTTAGATTTTTATCTTCAAGGAAAATCTGCTAAGGAGTCTCTTGAAAACGGGAATGCAAAAGCTGTTCAAGTCATTCAACAATTAGGACCAAGAATACAAAGAGCATGAAAAAACTATATAAACATAATAATTTGTTTTATTATCAAAATAATAAGGGGGAAAAAAATTGGATTACAAAGTAAAAGATATATCTCAAAGCGCATTTGGTAGACAAGAAATTGAAATAGCAGAGACTGAAATGCCTGGATTAATGGCTATTCGTGAGCAATATGGGGAGTCAAAACCTCTAGCTGGTGCTAACATTATGGGGTGCTTACATATGACCATTCAAACTGCAGTTTTAATTGAGACATTGGTCGCCCTTGGTGCTAAATGTCGATGGAGCTCTTGTAATATTTATTCAACCCAAGATCATGCTGCAGCAGCAGTTGCTGAAAGTGGTACACCTGTTTTTGCTTGGAAGGGCATGAATGAAGAGGAATTTTGGTGGTGTATCGACCAGACTATCGAGGCCGATGGTTGGGAACCTAATATGATTTTAGATGATGGTGGAGACTTAACACTGCGTATGCATGAAAAATATCCTGAGCTTTTAAAAAATGTCAGAGGTCTCTCCGAGGAGACTACTACAGGTGTTCTTCGTCTAGAACAAATGGCATCTAAAGGAACATTGCAAGTACCTGCCATTAACGTTAACGACTCAGTTACAAAAAGTAAATTTGACAATTTATATGGTTGTAAAGAAAGTTTAGTTGATGGTATTAGAAGGGGAACTGATGTCATGATGGCTGGAAAAGTTGCAGTCGTGGCAGGTTTTGGAGATGTTGGAAAAGGTAGCGCAGCATCACTTAGGGGAGCAGGTGCTAGAGTTCAAGTAACGGAAGTTGATCCTATTTGTGCTCTTCAAGCAGCAATGGAAGGTTATGAGGTTGTAACCATGGATGATGCTTGTAAGTATGCAGATATATTTGTAACTGCTACTGGCAACAAAGATATTATTACGCAAGATCATATGAGAGAAATGAAAGATCGTGCCATAGTTTGTAATATAGGTCACTTTGATAATGAAATTCAAATAGATGATTTACAAAATTACAAATGGGAAGAGATCAAACCACAGGTTGATCAAGTAACATTTCCGGATGGAAAAAAACTAATTATTCTCTCAAAGGGAAGACTAGTAAATTTAGGGAATGCAACGGGTCATCCAAGTTTTGTGATGAGTGCATCCTTTTCTAATCAGGTTTTAGCCCAGATAGAAATATGGGAAAACTATAAAAAATATGAAAATAAAGTCTATGTTCTGCCTAAAAAACTGGATGAAATGGTAGCTATGTTCCATCTACAAAAAGTTGGAGCTAAACTAACTGAAATGTCCAAAGACCAAAGCGATTATTTAGGTGTTGAACAGCAAGGCCCATTTAAGAAAGATACATATAGGTACTAGTTATGAGAAAAGATTATATTTTTACTTCTGAGTCAGTGTCAGAGGGACACCCAGATAAGGTATCAGATCGAATTTCAGATGCTGTAGTTGATCATTTTATAGCAAAGGACCCCTTTGCTAGAGTTGCATGCGAAACATTAACTACAACTAATAAAGTTGTTTTATCAGGTGAAGTAAGAGGACCAGTGCAAGAAGATAAGGAAGAAATTATTTCAAAAGTAAGAGATTGCATCAAAGATATAGGTTATGAGCAAGATGGCTTTCATTGGAAAACAGCAGATATACAATATCTTCTTCACGGACAATCTGCTGACATAGCTATGGGTGTGGACTCATCCTCTGATAAAGATGAAGGGGCAGGTGACCAAGGAATAATGTTTGGTTATGCATGTAATGAAACAACTGAATTGATGCCAGCACCTATATTTTATTCTCATAAAATCTTAGAGATAATGGCCAAGGGAAGAAAAGATGGTAGCTTAAAAGGATTAGAGCCTGACTCAAAAAGCCAAGTAACTCTGAAGTACGTTGATGGTAAACCAAATGCAGTCACATCTGTAGTTATATCAACCCAGCACGCTGATGGACTCTCTCCTGCCGATGTTAAAGAAATAGTAAACCCTGCATTAAAAGAGTCTATCCCTGAAGAATTATTAAAAAATTTAGATGATAAAGAATACTACGTAAATCCAACAGGTAATTTTGTTATCGGAGGACCAGATGGTGATACGGGTTTAACGGGAAGAAAAATTATTGTCGACACCTATGGTGGTGCAGCGCCGCACGGTGGAGGGGCTTTCTCCGGAAAAGATCCCACAAAAGTCGATCGCTCTGCTGCTTATGCTTCACGATACTTAGCAAAAATATTGTTGCTGCTGGTTTATGTGATCAGTGTACTATACAGTTGTCTTATGCAATCGGTGTAGCCAAACCATTGTCAATTTATGTGAACACTCAAGGCACTAATAAAATAGATGAAGCAAAAATTGAGTCTGCGATACCTGACATTATGAATCTTTCTCCAAGAGGAATCAGAGAGAAATTACAGTTAAACAAGCCAATTTACGAACAAACAGCAGCTTACGGTCACTTTGGTAGAACACATGACAGCTCTTCAGGAGCTTTTTCATGGGAAGCTCTAGATTTAGTGTCCGATTTCAAATCGCTAGCTTAATTGAGTTTGAGATTTGCAGTCTCAAATGAAATTGAGTTAAAACCTTTAGCTAGAAAAATATCTAGGTCTATTTCTAAAAACCAGATTATTTTTTTTGAGGGAGAGGCCGGTTCTGGTAAGACAACTTTAATCAGATATATCTTAAGTGAAATTAGCAAGTCAGAAAAAAAAACTTTTTCCTTCCAAGGGAGCCCCACGTATCAAAGAGAACATATTTACAATTTTAATAAGTTTAATATTATTCACTTTGATTTTTATCAAGTTCAAAATAACAAACTAGATTTGGATGAGTATTTTAATGATAATTGTGTTCTTATTGAGTGGCCATTAGAAAATCTTATTAAAAGATATAATCATATGGCTTTATCTATTAATATTTCTGTTACTGGTGAGAAAAGAAATATAGAGATAAAATCAAGTAATAAAAAATGGCTTCACAAAATAAAATAAATCTAATCAAAATAAAAAACCACCTTCAAAATAAAAATTTTAAAATAGGGGGCTTTTTAAATTTCAATTCTGATGCATCAGAAAAAATTTTTAAATTATGTAAAACAGCAAATCAATCATTACTTGTCCTCTCTTTTTTAAATAAACCTAGCGATTATCAAAAATATATTAAAGCAACTGATATTTTAATTTCTCAAAATGTTAATACACCAAAAATAATTGACCAAAGTAATTTACATAAGTTTGTAATCATGGATTATTTCCCTATTGCAAATGCATCAAAATATTTCCAAAAACCACAAATTAAAAAAATACTTCCATTGGCTGTGATAGCTCTTACAAATCTTCAAAAACCCAAGAAAAAGTTTTCAGGCGTTCAAGTAAAATCACAAAATAATTTACTAAAGGATGCATTGAACGGTATTGAGACTTTTATTGACCACTATGATCACAAGATCCAAATTGGTTTTTATCTCAATAAACTTGTGAAAGTATCTCTGAAAAAAAGTACTGAAAAATATAGAAAATTTAAACCAACTTTAACTCACGGTGATTTTTTTTTAGATAATTTAATTTATTACAATCAAAAAGTTTATGTTATTGATCATCAAGATACTCACTACAACCATCCATTATTAGATATTTCTTCATTGATTTTCGATGCTAGGAGATCTTATTCTACCAAAGTCGAAGATAAATTATTGAAGCTTTATGCAAGAAGAATGAAACTTAATCTCAAGCAGCTTAGGTCAGACATTCATATGATTAGTCTTTTACGTAATCTGAGAATTCTTGGTAATTGGGTGCAACTATATAATGCTGGAAAACCAAAATATCTTAAAGTCTTTAGAAAAAATACATGGGCTCAAATATTTAAACATGTCGAATATTTAAGACTTTGGGATTTAAGAGAAATATTTATGGAGATATATAACAAAACAAGTTAAATGGACGCTCTAATATTAGCTGCAGGTTATGGAATGCGAATGGATAACTTAACCAAAGATATCCCTAAACCCTTATTAAAAATAAAAAATAAAACACTTATTAGCTATGCAATCGATCTCATTAAAAACATGTCATTTGATAAAATTTATATCAATACCCACTATAAACATAATATGTTAGATAGATTTATCTCTGAAAATTACCCTGATATTACAATTTCTTATGAAGAAACTATCTTAGGAACAGGAGGTGGTATAAAAAACATACAAACAAACGATACAGTAATTCTAAATACAGATAATTTATGGGACCAGTCCTTTGAAAATGAATTAGAAAAATCAATTAAATTTTTTGATGAAAATAAAAGTTTTGATAGTGTCCTTCTTATAAATTCTAAAAATAATAATTTTGATCTTGAAGTAAATAATGAAGGGCTTATTAACTTTCCATCAAAACTATGCAATACTTCATTTCAGGGTTGTCATATTATTAGAAAAAACTCTTTGCATCCTTACCCTAAAATTTTTAACATTCAAGACTTTTGGAAAGATTGTTCGTTAAATGAAAAAATCTATGGATATGAGACTACTAAAATCAATGCTCATGTTGGGACTAAAGATGAGTATTTGAAATACAAATAATAATAACCATATTAAATATATGACAGTTGAACAAATAAGTGACGATGAATTTAATCAAAAAGTTCTTGAAGGATCAAAAGATAAGCCTGTTTTGGTAGATTTTTGGGCTGAGTGGTGTGGTCCATGTAAGGCTATTGCTCCTATTTTGGATAATTTAGCCTCTGAAATGGGTGATAAAATATCTATAAAAAAAATTAATATAGATGAAAATCCTCAAGCACCAGCAAACTTTAGTATTAGGAGTATACCCACAATGATACTCTTTAAAGATGGATCAATGGCTGATGCAAAGATTGGCTTAGGCTCAGAAGCGGACTTAAGAAGTTGGATTAACAGTAAACTTTAGAAGAAATTCATCTCAGAACACGCTTTATCAAATGAGATTTTATTTCCAATAAAATTTTTTCCCCTTTCACCTTGAAAAGCATCCTCAACATATTTATCCCATTCAATTTTTGGTATTCCAATTTCATTTAAATTTAATGGTGCTTCAAGAATTCTCAATGTTTCAGATAGTCTTTTTGAACTCTCAATGAGATCGACATTATAAATTTTTTCAAGGGATTTTTCTGTTTTTTCATCTTGGCCAATCAGACTCCTCATTATTGTCGGCAAAGTAAAAGAACAAGCTATTCCATGTGGAACATTAAAATTAATTGTTATCGGGTATGAAATATTATGTGCTATTGCAGTTTTAGTATTTGAAAAAGCTAGACCTGCATGAACACAAGCTTTAGCCATTAAAGTTCTCAACTCTATGTTTTTTAAATCATTTACAAGTTTTGGAAGTGTATCGATCACGGTTTGAGCACCTGCAATTCCATGAAATGTTGAAATCGGATTTGAGTTTACATTCCAAATGCTTTCTAAGGAGTGGGACAATGCATCAAGACCAGTAGAAATAGTCAGATTTTTTGGCTTGTTGATCATTAACTTAGGGTCAATAACTGATATTTCAGGATATAAAGATTTATCTGCTAATGAAAATTTACTTTTATACTCTTTATCCCAGACTGTAGCCCAGCACGTAAGTTCACTCGATGTGCCCGAAGTAGTAGGTATAGCTATAATTTTTTTTGGATCTTGAACGTAAGCTGATTTTTTATTTCTTACAAAATCATTTAAATATTTATTCTCACCTTTAAAAGCCGCAAGTAATTTGGCCGTATCCATGACAGAGCCGCCTCCAAGAGCAACAACTGTATCAATTTGACTTTCTATTTTTGAAAATTTTTCCCCTGCAGAAATTAAATCTTGATAGTCTGGATTTGGTTGAACATCATCAAAGATTTCTAGAGGCTTATTTGATAAATTGTTAAAAAACTCTCTATACGTATCAAAGTTATCATCAGGATGGGTAACAAGAATGTACTTTCGATTACTTATTATATGTTCAATTTCATTAAATTTTTCCGAACCAAAAATAACATTTACTGGATTATAGTATTCCCACATAAGACTTAGAGATTTTTAACAGCTTTTGAGAGAATTTGCATTTTTTGTTTTGCTTGATTTCTATCAAAAAACCCTAGACCACAATCAGGAGCAGCAATTAATCTTTCCTCATCAATATGCTCAAGAACTTCCCTGATCCTTTTTTGAATTTCCTCAACACTCTCCATACGACTTTTTGCTACATCAATCAGACCCATAATAACTTTAGTTTTTTTTAATTTTTCTAATAATTTTAAATCTAAAGGTCGGTGAGAGTCTTCCAAAGAAACTTCGTCTATACTAGAGTCTTCAACTAAGTCAGCAATTTTATCATATGCATCTAGGTCTGCTTTTTTGTAGTGTTCTGAGTCAAGCGAGTTAGGATAACCGCAGCAAATATGACAAGCTTTTTGAGTTTCTTTTAGTATTCCATGCATTGCTCTTTCTAAGTTTTCCATACCATAATCGTGTGTTTCTTCTGGTTTTCTGGCGAACACTGGCTCATCAATTTGAATGTATTGACAACCAGCTTCGGATAGAGCCTTAACTTCATTACTAATACATAAAGCTAGATCATAACCCATTTTTTTGGGATCATTATAATAATCATCTGCAATGGAGTCAGTTATTGTCATAGGACCAGGTATAGTTATTTTCACTGGGTTATTAGTAAACTGCTGTGCAGATTTCCAATCATCTACTAATCGTAATGATTTATTTGAAACTTTACTTGTAATTGTTGGGAGTGTTGCTTCAAAAGCTCCTTTCCTAACTGATTTAGTCGTTAATTGTTCAAAGCTTACCCCATTAAAAAATCTCAATTGATAAAAAATATAATTTTCTCGCCTTACTTCACCATCTGTGGGGATATCTATTCCGCTACTTGTCTGATCAAGAATTACTTCTTCAATAGCTTTTAAGAATAGTTTTTCTTTTTCCTCATCTTTCTCTTCATATACTTTATGGTCTTCACTTTTGGGATCCCAATTGGATAACAATCCCTTGGATTGTTTTTTTTCTTCGTCAGATTTATCTTGAAGAAACCAATCTCTTATAGGGGTGTAATTAGGTTTTGGATAAGCTCCAATAGTTGTAGTTTTAATGCTCATTTAAAAAAAAACAGCAGCCAGTATAGTGACTGCTGTTTAAAAATCTAATGATAAACGGAATTAAAAAGACTTACATTAAGTCTTCAATCTCCTCCATCATTTCGGCCTGTAGATCACCCATATCGTCTGCATCACCTGTAGCAATTTCTTCTGTGTAGTCATAAATTACTTGTGTCACAGCAAGACCGTTTTCTCCAGGATATGCGAACCAATCAGCTAACAAAGGCAGCTGATTAACAGCAGTTAACTTGTTGGGGTTTGCATCATAAAAATCACCTAACAGGTCATTTGCAGCTTTGTTAGGAGGAACGTAACCTGTTGTTTCTGCAACAGCAGCTGCTCCTACACCTGATGTGATAAACTTTAAAAATGTCCATGCCGCTTGTACTCTTTCAGGATCATCTGATGTAGTAACTAACATCGCTGCGTTACCACCGGCAGGTAGTCTAGCTGGAGTTCCACCATTAACACCAGGTATTCCTGGGAAAGGCGCAGTCTTTAGCTCAAAGTCAGCTTTAGCAGCTTCAACAGAGCCTAAACTACTAGTACTCCAAAACATCATACCAATAGTGCCTGCATTAAACGCAGCTTGTCCGTCAGCAATAGAATAGTTAGGCATATTACAGCCACCCATGATATCTTTCATTTGTTCTAAAGTTTTTAGACCAGCATCTCCTCCCATATTGACTGCTCCATCTTTAACCATTGGAACATTTTGGCTATGCATTAGAGCTTGATGGAACCAGTTACCTGTAATATTCCATCCAAAGTAAAGAGTACCGTGTCCTGCAGCTTCTAATTTATTACAAGCGTCAATGACTTCATCCCAATTTGATGGAATGCTACTAACACCAGCACTTGCTAAAAGATCCATGTTGTAGTAACCAACTGGAGTTGATACTGAAAATGGCAAGCCATAAACCTCTCCTCCAAAGGTAGATAAGCTCAACATAGCTTCATGATAACCGTCTTTTGCAAAATCTGGCTCATTAGCAATGAAAGGCTCTAAAGATAAAGCGATACCTTTGTCTACTAAAGGTGCTTGTCTATTAAGACCTTGCATGGTGATATCAGGTAAGTTTCCTGATGTTGACTCTCTTAGTATAGTAGCAGTAGCATCTTCATAGTTTTCATAAGTTGCTCTGAACTTAACTTTAATGTCAGGATGAGCTTTTTCAAACTCTGGCATAATTGCCTGGTATGTCACATCGAACAAACCTGAATAAGGATATGCAAATTCAATTTCTACCGCATTAGCGTTGTATGCGAAAACTGATGCAAAAAATCCTAAGATTACTTTTTTCATAGTCCCTCCTTAAAATAATAATAATTAATTATTAAATCCTTAATGTTAAGAATATGTTAAATTTTTAAAGCAAAGTAGAAATAATCAGTATGTGTGAGAAAAAATCTGTGAATAGTTCCTAAAAGCTGTTAATTACCAAGGTAATGAGAAGGTCTTTACATTTGTGTAACTTTTCATAGCCTCTATTACACCCTCTTTATAGCCTAATCCTGAGTCTTTTATTCCACCAAAAGGTGACATCTCAATTCTGTAACCGGGCACTTCCCAAATATTAACTGTGCCCACATTAAGACCGCTTATGTATTTTTTAATTCTTCTAAAATTGTTACTACAAACACCTGATGACAAACCAAAGGCCGTTGAATTTGAAATTTCCATTACTTTTTCATCATCATTGGGAACTCTAATGACAGGCACAATTGGACCAAAGGTTTCTTCAACAACAAGTTCTGATTTATAATTAACGTTGTCTATAAAAATTGGTGGCACAAGAGCTTCTTGGACCCCAGGGTTATAAAGAATTTTTGCACCATCCTGTTCAGCTTTATTTACTCTGTCATTAAACATACTTGCTGCCTCTTTATTAATTACTGTGCCCAACTGATTATTAATATCCATGGGATCACCAAATTTTATTGCTTTTGCTTTTTCCAAAGCAAGCTCGACAAATTTATCAGCAACTGATTCTTGAACTAATATTCTTTTTACAGCAGTGCATCTTTGACCGGAGTTTTTTGTTGCTCCCATGATTGCTAGATCAGCTGCTTTATTTAAATCATCATCATCTAAGTCACTCAAAACTATTAAAGGGTCGTTTCCACCTAACTCTAAAACAGTTCTTTTGTAACCTGCATTTTCAGCTATCAGTTTTCCAACACCAACGCTTCCTGTAAAAGTAATTAAATCTATATTTTTATTTTTAATTACTTCATTCCCAATGTCTTCAGGCCATCCTGTTAAAATTGAAAACATTTCTGGAGGAAGGCCACATTCATATAAAATATCTGCTAGTAGCATAGCTGTTAAAGGGGTCAATTCTGTTTGTTTACAAACAGTACAGTTGTTAGTTGCTATTGATGGAGCTATTTTGTGAGCAACCATATTTAAAGGATGATTAAATGGAGTGATTGCAGATATAGTGTTAAGCGGTTCTCTAATTGTAAATATTTTTCTTTGTTTTCCATGAGGTGTTAAATCACAAGAGTAAATTTCTCCGTCATCCTGGATACAAAGCTGAGCAGTAAGAGAAAATACATCAAAGGCTCTACCAACTTCATAAAGCGTATCTTGTTTCGATAGCCCAGACTCAAGTGAAATTAGATCAGAGATTTGTTCTTTTCTCTCAACAAGTGTTTCAGCAGTCTTTTGAAGTATTTTTTGACGATCATATCTAGATAAATTAGGTTTATAATTTGCAGCAATATCAAAGGCTTTTTGAGCATGTTCTGCTGTGCCAGCTGGTACTGTGCCTATAACTTTACCTGTGAAGGGATAGATAACATCAATCTTGTTATCGGTGTGAACAGTTTTTCCACCAATCCTCATACCCTCATTAATAATTTTATCAGTCATGATTGAGCTCCATTAATAGCATAA
The DNA here is from genome assembly GCA_902521795.1 of uncultured Alphaproteobacteria bacterium. Lineage (GTDB taxonomy): Bacteria > Pseudomonadota > Alphaproteobacteria > HIMB59 > HIMB59 > HIMB59. The sequence continues at coordinate 67,602 of CABYSX010000001.1, read as the reverse complement.
AAAAATGCATCATAGTTATTTAAACTTTGATCTTTGGCAATGTTTAGTTTTTTATTGGAAATAAAAGGAACTTCTCTTTCATGATGACCTCCATGAGATCTAAGGGGTTCCTTTAATTTTGAAAGATCATGATTAGCTTTTGAGGTACCAATTGTCATATCTTCAGATGACATGCATACGATATCACCTATTCTATCTGAAGGTAGCCTATATTCTCTACATGCTTCTTCTTGTTTAACAACTACTTCAATTTCTTTAATTGATGATATTTTGCTAATTGTTTCACCAATTTTTGATTTATCTTTTACATATATAGTGGCAAACGATCCCAGTGAACCATGATGAACTACATAAGGGTCAGTAATTGGAAGTATTACTTTAGCCTCATCTTTACCCATTTGATCATCTAAATAATCTTGAAGGAAGATGGCATTAGGTTCTCCATTAATATTTGCTTTAGACTTCATTCCATGATCTGCAGTGATGACAACCGAATTCCCATTACTACAAATTTTACTGACATACTTATCAAACATCTGATAAAAATCATTTGCTTCTTTATCTCCAGGTGCATATTTGTGTTGAATAAAGTCAGTGGTAGATAAATACATAATGTCAGGATTAAATTCTTCAAGTAATTTTACCCCAGCTGCCATAACAAATTCTGATAGATCCTGAGAATATACTTCAGGTACTTTCATTCCAATCCAGTCATTAATATTTTCAATACCATTTTCACTGAGAGTGGCCTGATCTGATTTTTCTGATGAAAAACAGATTGCTCTTCCTTCATTAAATTTTAAACCATTACCTAAAAGAGTCCTTAATTTATCCTTAGCAGTGATTACTGCTATTTTATAACCTTCATTATAATATTTCTCAAAAATAGTTGGAGCTCTTAAATATTTTGGATCATTCATCATCACTTCTTCACCGGTTGATGGGGTATAAAAGAAATTACCACTTATTCCATGAACATCACTAGGCTGCCCTGTGACTATCGAAATGTTGTTAGGGTTTGTAAAACTGGGAATAGCACTGTTAGCCATCAGATATTGGCCATTTTCCAGTATTTTATCAAGATTTGGTGTCAATCCTTTTGAAGAGGCGATATCAATATACTCTTTTTGACTACCATCAAGGCATATAACTACTACAGTTGAAGAAAGTGATTTATTGTATTGTCTTTTGTTTATTTCAATTTTATCACTCATAATTACTATTGCTTCATATAAAGAACAAACTTCCGATTAATGTAAAATTAATTCATAAAGTTTTAACATAAATTTTACAAATTTACTTTTAAAATGTCCTAATCAGAACTATTTTAGTTTTGAGGAATAAAAATAGATGGGGACAATTTCTTTAAAGAACATCAATAAGTCATTTGGTTCAACTGAGGTGCTTAAACAACTAAGCCTTGATATCCAAGATGGTGAATTCTTAACATTAGTCGGTCCATCAGGTTGTGGCAAATCCACTTTGTTAAAAATTATTGCCGGATTGGAGCAACAAAATAGTGGCGATGTAATTATTGATGATAAGAATGTTAACAGCACCAGAGCTAGCAAGAGAGATTTAGCAATGGTTTTCCAATCTTACGCTCTTTACCCGCACCTGACTGTCAGAAAGAATCTAGAAACACCTTTGAAATTAAGAGACTATAGTTTTGTAGAGAGGTTGCCTCTTGTTGGTAATTTTGTACCTAGTAGAAAAGAAAAAAAGAAATCAATTGATGACCTTGTTTTTAAAACATCTGAAACTTTAAAAATAACAGAACTACTTGATAGAAAGCCAGGTCAATTATCTGGTGGTCAAAGACAAAGAGCGGCATTAGGAAGGGCGATGGTAAGAGAACCAGTTGCATTTTTAATGGACGAACCCTTATCAAATCTTGACGCTGCATTAAGGGTTCATATGAGATCTGAGCTATCCGAGCTCCATAACTCTTTAAAGACCACTTTCATTTATGTGACGCATGATCAAGCAGAAGCACTTACAATGTCAACTCGAATGGCAGTTATGATTGATGGTGAACTTTTACAACTAGATACCCCAAGTGAGGTTTATAACAATCCTTCATCTTTGAGGGTTGCAGAATTTGTTGGTAGCCCAAAGATTAACACATTTGATGCTGAGATTAGATCTGATGGTTTCGCTGAATTTAACGGCATCAGGCTAGAGAAAAAATTTAATACTAATAGTCAAAAAGCCTTAGTTGCTGTGAGACCAGAACATTTAGAAATTACAAAGGATTCAAACAAACCTGCATTTGAGGCTAAAGTTTCATACAAAGAAAATCTTGGTTCAGATATATTTTACCATGTTCAAGTTGATCAGTCTGACTCAAAGATCATAGTGAGAGGTTCACCACAAGCCGGACTGATTTCAAATGGGGAAACAATTAAAATATGTCCCTCTCATTCCGAAGCTATGCTTTTTGAAATATCTGGTGAGAGAATTAGATAAATATGCACTATTCTAAAGCGCATATTTGGTTTGTTTGGCCTGCAATCATATTAATGATTGTAATATTAATACTTCCAATTTTTTTAGCCGGAGGTATTTCATTTACTAATTATAATCTTGGTAATTCTAGTTTTGAATGGGTTGGTATGGAGAATTATGAAAAAATGTTCTCTAGAAAAACCTATACAAAAATGATTATAGCTACCGCCACGTATGTTTTAATAGTTGTACCCGCTTCAGTTATTATAGGATTGGCAGCTGCTGTCATGCTTAATTCTCTCAGATTTGGTGCAGATATATATAAAACCATTTTCTTTTTACCTGTGATGGCAACTTTGTTAGCTATGGCTATTGCATGGGAATTTACTCTTCACCCCACTCTTGGAATTATTAATTCTTTTTTAGCTGATGGTTGTGGAGGTATTCGAGAATTTATTTTAGGTTTCCATTGGTTACCATGGGTTGGTTCCGAAGATAGCTGGTACAGTGTTGCTTGTGCAAACAATATGGACTTTCCATATTGGTTAAAAGATAAAAAAACAGCTATTTGGACAATTTGTTTTATTGGTATCTGGCAAGCATTTGGCTTTAATATGGTACTCTACTTAGCAGGATTAACCAGCATACCTCGTGAGTTATATCATGCCGCGGAAATGGATGGGGCTCATTCAACTTGGGAGCAATTCAAACTTGTCACTTGGCCTATGTTAGGCCCAACTACTTTATTCGTAGTAACTATAACTACAATAAGATCTTTTCAAGTCTTTGATACAATTGAAATACTTACAAAGGGAGGACCATCGAAGACTACATATGTGATGATGTATGCTATATTTGAAAAGGCTATCATGCAAAATATCACCAGTATTGGAGCAGCTATAACTGTTGTATTTATTGTATTTATAATTCTACTAACTTTTTTCCAACGCTATGTCATAGAGAAAAGAGTTCATTACTAAAATGTTAGCTAGACATTATATTGGCGAGTCATGGAAGCACGGACTGCTCATTATCGGTGCGCTAATTGTGTTGATACCATTTTATATGATGGTTTCCATGTCTCTGAAATCACAACAAGAAATTCAGTCAATATCCGGAGGTTTAGTTGGAGCGCAAGAGATCCAAACATTCCCTGTTTGTACTAAGCACGGATATACCGAAGAGGTATGTACAATGCGTCCTTACAAATACAATTTCTGGTTTGCTTTCAAAAAAGCTCCAATTCCGAGGTATTTAATGAATGGTTTGATTGTGACTGTGTCAATTTTTTTAATACAAGTCTTAATCGCTCTTCCGTGTTCTTACGCTCTCGCAAAACTCAGGTTTAAAGGAAGAGAATTTGTGTTTTCAATGGTTCTTTTTTGTCTTTTAATACCTGTTCATGCTATCGCTTTACCCTTATATGTGATGTTGGCAAAGGCTGGTCTCGTAGACACGTATGCAGCCTTGATAATACCCTGGACGATATCAGTATTTGGTATTTTTCTTATGCGGCAATTCTTTATGACAGTGCCAGATGAACTAATTGATGCTGCTAGGATGGATGGAATGGGAGAATACTCTATTGTTTGGAAAGTAATGCTTCCCGTAGCGATACCTGCGTTACTAGCTTTTGCAATTTTCTCTGTTGTTGCTCACTGGAATGATTATTTTTGGCCTCGGATTGTCATTACCGGTAATCGTGATTTATTTACACCACCACTAGGTATTAGAGAATTTAGAGGCGGAATTGATAGTGATGAATTTGGACCAATGATGGCATCAATAGTTACTGTGACAGTTCCACTGATTGTGGCTTTCATCATAGCTCAAAAGAGATTTGTCGAAGGCATTACCATGACTGGAATGAAATAAATTATTTTCCAAAAGAATTTACTAATATAATGCCGATAACTATCAAGGTGCAACCTATCACTGCAAATATATTTGGTGATTGACCGAACTTTAAAATACTTAAAAGAAATGTTCCAAAAATCACTAATCCGGCATATGAGGCATAGGCCGTTCCCATAGGGAGAAATTTCATTACTTTAGAGATAAAAAAGACAGCAATAATTATAGAAATAGCGCTCAAAGAGGTAGGAATAATTTTTATATAACCATCAGAAATCTTTGCAAAATTATTTGATAATATTCCAAATATTATTGCTGCAGTGAGATAAATATAACCAATCACTTTTAGTTTGAGTACTCGTAAGGAAATGAACTCAACTGTTTAAGTCCATCTTTAGTGACTAAGAATTGATCCTCAAGTTTTATTCCTTCTTTTCCTCCAACTTCTCCAATATAGCTCTCCACACAAATAGTCATATTTTCTTCAAAGCAAGCAGAGTAATCAGAGTTACTAAAATCTTTATTAGGGTATGCAACAAAAGGCCATTCATCACATAATCCTACACCATGGATAATACAAGGATAGTGATTGTCATAGCAATTATCAGGTAACTTCCAAGATTGTTCTGCAAATTCTAGAAAGTTTACACCAGCTTTGATAAGAGACTTGTTGTGATTGATATGTTCTAAAGCCAAATCGTAAAGTCTTCTTTGTTCATCACTAAACTTATTTCCCTCAACAAAGGTTCGAGATATATCTGCGCAATATCCGTAGGGTCCAACCATATCAGTATCAAAAGCTACTACATCACCTGATTCAATCACACGATTACTACATTCTTGAAGCCATGGATTTGTTCTTGGGCCAGATACTAATAGACGAGTTTCGAACCACTCACCTCCACTTTCAATGTTAACCTTATGCATATATGACCAAAGTTCTTCCTCCGTCATTCCAGCATGTAATTTTTCTTTCATCAGCCACATTCCTTTTTCAGCTGTCTCTATAGAGGCCTTCATGCATACTAACTCATCTTCTGATTTTATTGACCTTGCAGTTTCAACAATTTTTTGAGCATTTAATATTTCAACATTAAATTGCTTAAGAAGCATTTGAATTCCAACAGGGTCAGATACATCAATAGCTAGTCTGTTGTTATCAGGAGAATGCTCACGCATTAAATCTTGAACAATACCAGCCCAGTGTTTTGCATTTTTATCGACAAAATTATTTGCAGAAAAAAAATCCCAACTTACAACTTCTCTTATTTCGTCAATTGTACAGAGGTGACTAGAGAGGTGTTCACTTTTAGGGTAATCAAATAAAATTACTTTGTTGTCTGCAGAAATAAACACAAAACGAACCAGTTCATGCATTGTAAATAAGCTCATATTTCTGCTATCAGTTGCATATCTAATATTAATGGGATCAAATAAAATACATGCTCCCACATTATTTAAACGAAGTTGTTCTTGCACCCTGTTTAATCGGTACATTCTCAGACGGTCAAAATTTATCTTATCTTCATAGAGTCGAGGTTTATAAATTTGATTTTGATAATTTTGGTTAATAGACTCGAGAAACTTTGGTCCAATTTTACGATCTGCGAATTTGCTGGAAAAATTACTCATTAATAAACATTAATTTATTTTATTTTTTTTTCAAACCTCATCATATTATCTTTAAAGTTTAAAGAGAGTTTTTTCGCACTAATACTGATTTTATCCAAAAATTTAACATTTATATTAATCTTATTTTGCTCATTTTCTGATATTTGACCTACATAAGTAATGGCATTCCATAGTCCTAGTGAATTCATGGGAGAAAATTTTCTTTTTGAAGAAAGAGATATATTTAGGAAAGAGAAAAAGAAACTCGATATATTTACTTTGTATTTTTTTGAAAATTCAGGAATATTTTGTGAGATAGTTTTTATAAAAGCTTTTGGGTCATTAAATTGAAATGGATTAATTTTAGGAAAAAATTGTTTTAATATTTTTTTCGTAAAATCATTTCCTGATGAGTAGATAAAAAATAGTTGCCCTTTAAAATCTAACATCCTTATCAATGGTAATAACACCAGATTCAAAGTTCTTTGATAGGGCGATCTCAATCGAAAGGCCTGTGAGGCTATAATAAAGTCATAAACCTTGGGGACATCAGTTAATTTTTTAGGAATTAAATGAATTAAAGGTATTTTTTGATCTTTTCTATAAATAACCATAAAGCTTTTATGTTTAGGTCGTAATATTGTAGAAGATGTATCTTCTTTTATCTCCCAATTTTTTTTAATGACATCACTCATATTCATCAGCTGCTGATTAAAACTAAAACTAGAGTTCCCTGAGAGTTCTTTTTTTATAAGCTTACAATCTTTAAACTCTTTCTCATGGATATCTTTGTAAGAAGCATTCGTGATACAAAAAACTAAATTTTTATGTTCATAGAACCGATAACCTAAAAAAGCTAGTAAGCTATTGATATCATCAATACTTATTTCTTTTCCTACAACAATAATAGGGTCTTCGGGAAATTTCTCGTGAGCAGCAGATAAAAGAGTAGAGATTACACTCCCATCACCAGTTCCAGCGTCAAAAATTCTAAAAGCATCTTTGGTTATCTTTGATTTTTTTATGTATTTTGCGAGTTCAAAAGCAATTTTACTTTTCTCATTTGTTGAATTGACGAAAGATAAATATTTATCCCTTGAGTCGAAAAAATCTGCTTTTTTTGCCCCCACTGTTACTCTCCTAAACCTTTAATGTCTTATCTTTTTTTAAACTAGAAATGGATTTATTTCCATAATAGAGTTTTATTCATTAAGAGGAGAGGTTTATGGATTTAATTCAAAGATTAGACAAGGGCCCAGTTTTGTGTGCTGAGGGTTATTTATTTGAAATGGAAAAAAGAGGCTATCTACAGGCAGGCGCCTTCGTACCAGAAGTAGTTTTAGAGCATCCTGAAGTGGTGACCCAGCTTCATCGAGAATTTATTAGAGCAGGCAGTGATGTTGTTCAAGCGTTCACATATTATGGTCATCGTGAAAAGCTTCGATTGATAGGTAAAGAGGAACTACTTGAACCACTTCAATTAAATGCTCTAAAAATTGCAAAAGATGCTGCGAATGAATTTCCTGATTTAGATTTAATGATCGCAGGAGATGTTGCTAACACGAATATATATGACCCCAATAATAAATCCTCATTAGTTGAAGTAGAGAAGATGTATGAAGAACAAATTGGCTGGGCAAAGGATGCAGGCGTGGACTTTGTTGTAGCTGAAACAATTCAATGGACTGGTGAGGCGTTGATTGCTCTTAAAAAAATAAAAGAGGCAGGCTTAATAGCAGTTGTAAATTTAGCTATACCAGCAAATGACCTTACAAGGGATAATGATACCCCGGAGGATGCTTGTAAAAAGTTTGAAGATAATGGCGCTGAGGTTGTGGGCTTAAATTGTTTTAGAGGACCTTACCATACAATGAAACATTTAATTAAAATTCGTGAAAAAGTATCTTGTCATGTTGCAGGGTTGCCTGTTCCCGTCAGAACTACAGATGAATTTCCAGTTTGGTTTTCTTTGCCAGATGAGGGCTGTGATTGTATTCCTAATAACAGACCGTTCCCTGTGGGTATTGATAATCTTTATTGTAATCGATATGAAATGGCTGAGTTTGCCAAAGATTGTCAAAGTAAAAATATTAATTTCATTGGAGTATGCTGTGGGGCAGCCCCACACCATGTAAGAGAAATGGCTGTGGCTTTAGGTCGTAAACCTATCTCCTACAAATACTATCCTGACATGAGCAAACATTTTATCTTAGGTACAGATAAAACTTTAAGTAGCATTAATACCAAGCATCAAGATAAGTATAAAGCTGAAGAGAAGTGGCTACCCAAAGGGTAGTAGATATTTAGAGTGTTTTGACTACTTACTCATCTAGCAAATTTCCATTAGAAATCGGCGAAAATGGCTGGTTAAAAACAAGTGATAGTCAATATTTTGCCCCCACTCTTGATCGAGATCACACCTGTGACTGGCTTGTTATTGGAAGTGGCTTTGCAGGAATATCTGCAGCAAAACGACTAACGGAGCTTCGTAGTGGAGACAAAATAATTCTAATTGATGCGATTGGTATTGGTGAAGGAGCAGCTGGCCAAAATAGTGGTTTCATGATTGATGTTCCTCATAATATAAATGCAAAAGGTGATTATTTAAGTTCAATTAAAAAAGATAAAGACTCAATTTCTCTAAATCGTGAGGCTATAGAATTTTCATCACAAATGGTTGAAGAGTACGATATTCCCCAAAGTGTATATAATAAGATTGGAAAGCTAAATGGTGCAGCAACAACCAAAGGTATTTCTTTTAATAAAGATTATAAAAAACAATTAGAGGCATTAGGAGAGGATTATCATTCTTTGGATTCCAAACAGATGTTAGAAATTACTGGTTCCAACTATTATGAACAAGGAATTTATACTCCTGGAACAATTCTAATTCAGCCTGCTGAATATATCAAAAGAATAGTAGAAAGACTTAGTGATAAAATAAAAGTTTTTCAAAATAGTCCTATCAAAAAAATTGAAAAAAAAAATAAGACTTGGTATGCTCATAGTTCTCAAGGAAAAATTACTAGTAAAAATATTATTTTTGCAGTGAATGGGCATATAAATAATTTTGGATTTTACAAAAATCAACTTATTCATATTTTTACTTACTCCTCTCTTACAAAAAAATTTGATGATAGCATTTTAAAAAGTGACCCCTCATGGGGTTTGACTTCCTCAAATCCTATAGGTACCACTGTCAGAAAAATTAAAGTCAATGAAAATCAATCTAGGCTTCTCATTAGGAATACTTGGAGGTGTCGTCAAAGTCTCGAGTCACTTAATTCTGATTTTGAGAACTCCTGTCAAAAACACCGAAAAAGTTTTTTAGGACGCTTTCCTAATTTAAATCAAATACCTTTTGAGTTTAGTTGGGGAGGGCGAGTTTGTCTTTCTTTAAACGGTGCTCCTGCTTTTGGTGAGTTAGATGAAAACCTTTATTCAGCCTGCTGTTCAAATGGATTGGGAACAGTTAAAGGAACTTTGGCAGGAAAACTAATCATTGATAAGGCATGTAAATCAAATTCATCTCAACTTGATAAGTATGAAAATATTGAAAAACCTAGTCTTTTACCACCTAATTTTTTAACACAAATAGGTGCTAACTTAAGAATTAAATCTCGAGAAATGACAGCAGGCAGGGATTTATAAAAGAAATGATAACCAATTATGATACATTGGATAATCTAAACAAGGAGATTATTGGAAAGTGACTATTTTAAAAGGTATCTACGGAGCTATGTGTACCCCATTCCAAGATAATGGAGAGGGAATTGATCTAATGCGTTACCAATCTCACATTGATGACTTATTAGAGGCGGGTGTACATGGTTTAGTCTTATGTTCTGGCACCGGTGAATACGCTTATCTAACAGATGATGAGAAACAAACTTTAATTACAGAGGGTGTTAAACATATTAATGGTAGGTGCCCTACGATAGCACAAACTACTGCACTTAGTACTAATGAGTGTATCAACAAAGCAAGGGCCGCAGAAGATGCAGGTGCAACTGCAATTATGGTTATGCCACCTTTCCTAGAACCACCCTCAGAACGTGGAGTTATTTATCATTATGAGGCTATAGCAAAAGCAGTGAGAATTCCTATCGTAATGTATAATGTTCCACAGCAAGCCGCACCCCTCTCTGAAGACACTTATCGTAAATTATTAGCAATAGAAAATTTAGATTATATTAAAGACAGTTCAGGAGACTTTTTAAATTTGCAAAAATTTATCAAGACTGGAGGAAGAGTTTTCTGTGGTATAGACTCCTTTGCCCCATTTGCATTAATGAGTGGATGCACAGGGATGATTTGGGGAGCTGTAAACTTTATGCCCCATGAATGTGTTAAACTATTTAATTTAATTGAAGAAAAAAAATATCAAGAAGCTATGGATCTATGGAAATTGATGGAGCCCGTTTGCTTATGGCTGGGAGGAAATAGACACGACGTTGACTACCTTACAGGGATTAAAGCAGCCTCAAATTTATCAGGTAGAGAAATGGGCCCACCCCGAAAACCCCTACCAAATGTAGCAGCACCTGCGCGCCATGATTTAAGAATTGCCATGTCAAAACTACCCATCAACCATACTACTAACAATAGATTGGTTTGGAGAGATTGGCAGGAAGAGAAAGACTGGTTAATCCAGTCTTCAATTAAAAGGAACTAATTAAGGAGTAATTAATGTCTAAAACAGTTGATTTTTCAACGCAATTGATCATAGGAGGTAGACCTCTTCCCGGATCTGAAGGCAAAACATTTGAAACAATTAACCCTGCTAACGGAAAGGTTTTAGCAAGTATCGCTGAGGCTTCAGGTGAAGATGTTGATAAAGCGGTGTCCGCAGCAAGAAAAGCTTTTGAGGAGGGTCCTTGGTCTAAGATGGCACCCACTGAGAGAAAAAAAGTTTTATTGAGATTTGCAACAGTCATAGAGGCTCATGCAGAGGAGTTAGCGATGATGGAAGCTATGGAAGCAGGCAAGCCTATAACTGATTGTCTAGAAATCGATATGCCAGAAACAGTTAATACTATTCGCTGGCACGCCGAAGCTATTGACAAGTTGTATGATCAAATTTCTCCAAGTGACCCAAGTATCCTCTCGATGATTGTCAGAGAGCCAATGGGTGTTGTCGCAGCTATTCTACCATGGAATTTTCCCGCAATGATGGCTGCCTGGAAGCTTGGTCCCATTCTTGCAACTGGAAATACAGTGGTCTTGAAACCTGCTGAACAAACCTCTCTTTCAACAATTCGAATTGGAGAGCTTGCTGCAGAGGCTGGCATTCCCGATGGTGTTATAAATGTTGTTTGTGGTTTTGGTGAGACTGTAGGAAAAGCGCTAGGCGAACATCCTGATGTTGATTGTGTAGCTTTTACTGGTTCTACAGAAACTGGGCGAATGTTTCTTCGTTACTCTGCTGATACTAATCTTAAAAGAGTTTTACTAGAGTGCGGTGGGAAAAATCCTTTTATTGTAATGGGTGACACTGAGGACTTAGATACAGCAGCTGATCATGCCACTAATTCTATATTCTGGAATATGGGAGAAAACTGTTCTTCAAATTCTCGTTTACTTGTCCATCAGTCAATCAAAGATGAACTATTAGAATTAATTGTCGAGAAATCCAAAGAGTGGGTAGTGGGAGATCCTTTAGATGCTTCAACTAAAATTGGCCCTATGATTGAACAAGTACATCTAGACAAGGTTATGGGTTTCATTGATCAAGCTAACCAGGATAAAAATAAATTAGTTATTGGAGGCAAAAGAACTAGAGAAGATACAGGTGGATATTTTGTTCAGCCAACCATATTTGATGATGTAAAGCCTGAAAATACACTATTTTCTGAAGAAGTTTTTGGCCCTGTCTTAGGGATCACAACTTTTAAAGATTCAGAAGAGGGCATAGCTTTAGCTAATCAAAATAAGTACGGACTGGCTGCTTCTATTTTTACTAGCTCTAATAAGACAGCTCATGTAGCTGCAAGAAAAATTAAGGCTGGGACTGTAGCAGTTAATTGTTACGGTGAGGGCGATATCACTACTCCTTTTGGGGGTTATAAACTCTCCGGCTTTGGGGGTAGAGACAAATCTTTAGCTGCACATGATCAGTATTGTGAGCTAAAAACTATTTGGATAGATTTAACGTGACAATAAAAAGGAAATAATTGTGAGAGAAGTTAAAATTGATCAACAAGATACCGATCAAGTTTATTTTCAAAATCTTCAAAAATTAGAACAATGTATTAAACCAATACACGAAGCAAAAGGCATCCCCAATGAATATTATACTAAAACTGAATATTTTGATTTAGAGAAAGAAATTCTTTTTAACAAAGGTTGGTTTGCCGTAGGCTTCGTTAAAGACCTACCTCAACCTGGCTCTGTTAAACCGGTCAACTATTTTAAAAATCCTCTTTTATTAATTCATAGTATCCAAGATAAAAAAATACGAGTTTTTCAAAACGTATGTCGACATCGAGGAATGACTCTTATTGAAGAACCCACAGTTTTAAAGGGGGCAATTCGCTGTCCTTACCATTCTTGGTGCTACAAGCAAACTGGAGAAGTTGTTGCCACCCCTCATATTGGAGGGCCAGGTTATAACTATCACTCCGATATTAATAAAAGTGAATTATCATTAATTGAGGTTCGCTCTCATGTTTGGAGAGATGTCATATTTGTGAATCCTGATGGAAGGGCAAAACCCTTTGAAGAGGTTCATAAACCTTTGTTAGAACGATGGTCCTCTTTTGATCAACCTATGCATTCAGATATGAGCGACTCATCTTTTGAGCTTGAGGTCAAAACTAATTGGAAACTAGCAGTCGAAAATTACTTAGAGTCCTATCACCTTCCTTGGATACACCCAGGTTTAAATAGTTATTCAAAGTTAGAGGATCATGAAAATATTGTTAAATATGGCCATTATTCTGGGCAAATTAGTAATAAATATATTCCAAGATATTCAACAGGAAAACAATTTCAAAATTTTAAAAATTTAAGCTCTGAATGGAACAGTAAAGGAGAATATATTGTTTTATTTCCAAATTTAATATTGGGTGTTCAAAAAGATCATGTTTTTAATCTAATTATTGAGCCAATTGGATGTGATCAAATCAAAGAACATGTTGAAATCTATTATTCTGACTCTTCTATGTTGTCTGATGAATATCAGCAAACACGTTTAGAGAATACTAAGCTTTGGAGAACCGTATTTGAAGAAGATATTTTTGTAGTTGAGGGAATGCAGCGAGGCCGGTATGCGAAACGCTTTGATGGAGGACGTTTTTCACCAGTAATGGATGAACCAACTCATGTCTTTCACGATTGGTATGCTAGAAAAATGTTAAAAGTTTAGAAAGACTTTTGATACATGGATTCTTCTAGGGATCTTTGGAGCTGTTCTAGCAATTGCTATTATGGTTTAAGAAAATAATAAAAAGAAATAATTAATTTATTTTTTTAATTCAAACCCTGCTTTTACCCAAGCATTTGTTCCACCAGATAAGTTCGATACATCTTTATAACCCATATCTTGAAGTGTCTTAGTTGATAAAGTTCCCTGACCGCCGACACCACAATAAACAACAATTTTTTTCTCGGGATCAAGCTCTTCTTTTTTAAGTGGGTTGTCTGATCTTTGATCAGCGTGAAATTCTAGCATGTCTCTTGGTACATGAACTGACCCCTCTATTTGACCTTCAGCCTCGATGGCTTCTTTTGAGCGAACATCAACAAGGATAATTTCTTCATTATCTAATTGATGTTTTAATTCTTCTGGGCTCACTGATTTGATTTCAGCATTTGCTTCTTCTAAAAGCTCTGGAAAAGTCTTCATTTATTCATTTCTCCTCAATAACTATTGATAATATATAACTGTTTGATCTTAAATTTAATATATTACTATAATATAAGACATGAATAATATTGTAAATCCAGGATCCAGTCATGAAACAGATGTAGTTATAATTGGCGCTGGTCCTTGCGGTCTTTTCCAAGTATTTGAGCTGGGCCTTTTAGATATGAAATCTCATCTCATTGACAATCTAGACAAGATTGGCGGACAATGTGCTGAGCTTTACCCTGATAAGAACTTATATGATATTCCAAGTAGACCAGCTATCACTGGTCAAGAGTTAACCGATGATTTAATTAAACAAGCAGAACCTTTCAACCCTACTTATCACCTAAACCAATTAACCTCTAAAATTGAAATTAATGAAAATTATATTTTAGTAGAAACAGACAAAGGCTCCTCAATCAAGTGTAAGTCTGTTGTCATAGCCGCTGGAGCAGGTAGTTTTGTTCCAAGAAAACTTCCAGCAGAAGGTGCTGATCAATTAGAAAATAAGAATATTTTTTACTCAGTCAAAAAAAGAACAGACTTTCAAGACAAGAATATTTTAATCATTGGCGGTGGTGACTCTGCTTTGGATTATGTTATGGGATTTCAGGGTATTGCTAAAAAAGTATCACTGGTCCATAGAAGAAAAGAATTCAAAGGTGTTCAGGACTCAGTGAATAAAGTTATGTCATTGGTTGATAAGGGAGAGGTAAACTTCAACATGGGAAGTCTTAAAAAAGTTACTCTCAATGAAAACGGGAAGGTAACAGCGACTCTTGATGATGATAAAATAATTGACGACATTGATGCAATATTTCCATTTTTTGGTTTAAAAATAGAATTAGGCCCAATCGCAGAGTGGGGATTAAACTTAGAAAAAAATCATATTTCTGTTAACACAGAAAACTTCGAAACCTCAGTGCCAAAAATTTTTGCTGTGGGAGATATTTGTATTTACCCTGGTAAGTTAAAATTGATATTAAGTGGTTTTCATGAAGCTGCACTTGCTGCAAAAAAAATGTTTGAGTACTGCCATAGTGATAAAAAGTATGTTTTTAGGTACACTACCTCCTCAAGTGATCTCCAAAAAAAACTTGGAGTTAAGTAATTTTATTCTCATTGTTTAAAAATAAAGTTTTATTTTTTTTCATAATATTTTTTCTATTTACCTTTAGAGCAAATTCAATTGTCTTAGAAAAGACTCCTATTAAATTAAATTCTCCATGGGGTATGAGCTGGCTAAATTCTGAGGAGCTATTAATTACACAAAAAACAGGAGAAATTTATAAAGTTAACACAAAAAATTTATCTCAAAGTGAAATAACACATGAAATTCCCTCAACTTTTTTTGGTCAAGGGGGATTGCTTGACATTGTAACTGAGAATAACGTTGTATGGATAACCTGTTCGATTAAAAAAGGAAGAAAATATACAACTGCAGTTTATCGCGCTGAACTTAAAAATAATAAGCTTGTTAATGAAGAACTTATATATGAAGCTCTTCCCTATTTTGATAACGGAAAGCATTTTGGATCGAGAATAGAAATTCTTGATGACTATCTCTTTGTTAGCATTGGTGAAAGAGGAAAAGGAATGATCGCCCAGGACCCTTCAAATCCTATTGGTTCGATAATTAGAATTCATAAAAATGGGGAATATCCTGAAGATAATCCTTTTTTAACAAAGAATGAATGGTTGCCTGAGTTATTTCAAATCGGTGTTAGAAACCCACAAGGGATGACATTAGATCCTCAAACAAATTCTATTTATATATCTAATCATGGTCCTAAAGGGGGTGACTTCATTGGAAAGGTCGTAGGCGGTTCCAATTTTGGATGGAAAAAAATTGGATGGGGTGGAACCAATTATTCTGGGACTAAAATAGGCGATGGTAATGCATGGGAGCCTGGTTTTATAAAACCTGATTTTATCTGGGTGCCTTCAATAGCAGTTAGCGGTATAAAATTTTATCAAGGAGAGGCTTTCCCAGAGTGGCAAAATTCACTCTTGGTATCTTCTCTCAAATTTCAATATCTGTCTGTGTTGCATAGAAAAGATAACAAATTCGTAAAAGAGGAAGTTATATTTAAAGATAAAATTGGAAGAGTTAGAGATATTGAAATAGATCAATCAGGTAATATTTATATTATTGCTGATGAGACAGACTCAAATCTATACCTTTTAAAACCTTAGCTTCGTACTTTTTTTGTGACTAAGTCTGCAATACCTTTACATATACCTAGGTGATCGTCCTCCACGATAACAGGATAAGCCCAGTTTTTTTCAATTGTTTTTAAAAATCTCTTATTATTTGTAAAAGGTCCTGAGCAAATGATTGGTCCACTCGATCCTATTGCTTGCAATCCAATCAGTGTTTGATTAGCAAGTATTTCAGAAATTAAAGACTCTGTTCTCAGGGGCTCAATATCTTGAAAATCAACTTCTTTTTCAGAGTCTTTATAAACAAAACTTGCTTTTTCAATATTTTCAAAATTTTTAATACTAATATCCGATGCATTGAGCTCTCTATGATTAATAGAAGATCTATTCTTTTGTTGAATCTGTCTCTCATAAATCTTGCCTGCAGGAAATCTGTAGTTGGGTATTAAATTTCCAAAACAATCATTGCTAATCATTAAACCTGTTTGTTCGGAAATATTTACATTGTTTGAGCCTAAAGCAAAAATTGTAACCCAAGTGCCCGTTGATAATATTGAACAAGGCAATTCTTGATTTAAATATGCTGAGACTAAAGCTAAGCTTGAGTCATGGGCACCACAATAAACTGATATATTCTGAGCTAAGCCAGTTTTTTGTGATATTTCTTTTCGCAAAGTTCCAATCACACTTGCCGCAGATCTAATTGGTGGATATTGTACATGCGATTCAACACCAAAAGCTTCCAGACCAATAAATTCTTTTTCTCTAATTTTCCACAAATCTGAATGACAGCTCGCATAGCTAATCTCACTTACGGCAACACCAGATAACCAATAGCTCCAAAATTGTGGCCAAAATAAAATTTGATCAACTTTTGCAAACTCTTTCGGAAAATATTTTCTCTGCCAATACAATTGAGCACCAAGATTGAGACCTACACCCATACGAGGACTTCCAGTTTGATTAAATGTTGGTCGAACTTGATTGTACTCTGCTCTGAGGTGATCCGGTCCTTCAAATTCATAATCAAGAACGGGAAGAGCTAATTCTCCTTTAGACATCAATGCCATACATGCACCATGTGTGGATGTAAATATTGAATCAACTATGTAACCTTTTGCAAGTTTACTCAGAGAGTTAATAATAAAATCTTTTAACGAGTCTAAATCAAAATGGGGATACAAAGAGTCTTTTAATATAATATTTTCTATTTGAAAAACTTCTAACTCCTCCAAATTTTGGCTATCAAATAGTATGACTTTGGCATGCGTTTTACCTATGTCTAACACAGCAATATTGTTTCTAATATATGGTTTATTCATAGAGCTTATTGATTTTGTTTTTGACGATAATGTTCTGCCTCCCAATTCAAAAGGAAAGTAGTTTCGTTACTATTTAGGTATTGAAGATCTGCATTATCGGGAATCAAAGATAATAAGTCATGCACACAGCGAATTATTTCTAAAGTTCCTCTTAAGGCATCGTTACGAACTATGATGCCATATCCTACTAAAACTATACAGGAGTTAAAAGGCAGAGGTGCCTTAGAAGATTTATTTAGCTTTTCAATAAAATCATCCTCATTTGGATTGAGAGCCAAAAGCTTTGGTCCGAGAAAAACTAAAAAATCTGGGAGAAGGACACCTTTTGTAAGCTTATCAATCCAAGGCTGATAAAAAGCAAGACTATTTACAGACTCGTCTTTACAAAATTTATATCCAGTATTTCTTAAATCAACGACTCTATTAGCTGGTTTAATATTACTTTTAATAGAGTTTTTGTTGTGTAACTTTTTTAAGCGAACTCGAATATCCTGATACAAATGTCGTATCTCCTCTAAACTTTCACCACAAACTATAAGACCATGATTCTCAAGTATAAATACATTATCTTTAAAAGATTTAAGCTGCATTAATTTATAGCTCAGTTCGATACCAGGTTTAACATAAGGTATAAACCTCCAATTAAGATCTGAAAATATTTTCTCAAATTCTATCTGAGAGTTTTTTTGTACAGCTAAAGCATTAATAAATATATCGTGTGTATGAAAAATAAATTTGAAATCAAGAATAGCATGCATAGGTGCCTCAACTGATGGACGAAGCCCATCCGGTGAAATTTTTAAGTCAATCGATTTTAAAATTTCATCATAAGAACAACTACTGTCTTTCAGAGCATCTTTAATTTGAGAAATACTCACTGGGACCATCAACTCAGAAGATCGAGCATCAATAAGCCATTTCCCAGAACTTTTTATCCACATTGTATCACCCTCTTTGATAGAAGTATTACCACCAGCAGCTTGTACCATTGTTCGATCTAAACCTATTTCTTCTGAGTGCTCTAGAAAAAGTTCATATTCTTTCGATCTGAAATCACTACCTTTAATCATTATAAAACCCTTAAAATTATTGCATTTTAATGTATTTTGAACAATTTAATTTAGCCATATTTGTAAATTATTTTAAGATGAAATTATTTCTATGAAATTTTTTTTGTCCCATTATAACATTAATTCATGAAAATCTTAGTTGTTGGTGGAGCAGGGTATATTGGTTCTCACATGATTAAACGGTTTCAAGATACAGATTATGAAATAGATATACTTGATAATTTATCAACTGGCTTTGAATTAAATGCTCAAAATTATAAATTACATATTTGTGACTTATCTGACAAAGATCATGTTCATCAAATTTTAAAAGAGAATAAATATGAAGCAGTAATGCATTTTGCCTCTTACATAAATGTTGGAGAGTCATATTCTAATCCAAATAAATATTACGAAAACAATGTAACAAATACCCTCAATCTTCTCGACTCTATGGTGGATTTAAAAATTTTGAACTTTATATTTTCCTCCAGTGCTGCAGTTTATGGAGAACCACAGAGTATTCCGATTACAGAGGATCAAATGTTATCCCCTGTAAGTCCATATGGAAATACAAAAGCAATTGTTGAAAAAATTTTGAAAGATTATGACAAAGCTCATGCTCTTAAATATGTTTCATTAAGATATTTCAACGCATGTGGAGCTCATACAGATGGATCAATTGGAGAAAGACATAACCCTGAGACACATCTCATTCCTCTAATTTTACAAGTTGCCTCTGGTCGAAGAGAAATTTTTTCTATTTATGGAGAGGACTACGACACAAAAGATGGGACATGTATCAGAGATTACGTACACGTCATGGATCTTGCTGAGGCCCACCTATTATCGTTGGAAGATTTAATTCAAAATCAAAAATCTGATATATACAATATCGGTAATAACTTAGGTTTTAGTGTAAAAGAAATAATCAATATAGCTGAGACTATAACTCATCAAAAAATTCCTTATGAAATTTTAGCAAGAAGGAAAGGTGATCCAACACAATTAATTGCTGATAACACAAAAATTATAGAAAAACTGAATTGGTCTGCTAATTACTCAGACTTGAATACTATTATAATGACTGCTTGGGAGTGGGAAAAGCGTCTTTCTAAATCTAATTAAAACCTTATTTTCTTATGCATTATAAACATGCTTAAATATTAAAACCTAATATTTTTGATTTCTAATAGTGCTTAATTGCTAGTATATTAGTAGAGTTATATAACAATATTACCATTATTATCTCAAAGTGGTAATTAGGAGGAATAAAAAATGAGAAAAATCTTAGCTACTTTGATTGCAATAACTAGCTTGGGTTATTCTTCTGCTTTTGCAGGAACGCTGGTAATCAATACAGA
Source organism: uncultured Alphaproteobacteria bacterium (assembly GCA_902521795.1). Lineage (GTDB taxonomy): Bacteria > Pseudomonadota > Alphaproteobacteria > HIMB59 > HIMB59 > HIMB59. The sequence goes on along the minus strand of CABYSX010000001.1, from coordinate 47,942 downwards.
CTTAACTGATCCAGCTCCGAAGGCCGCTTTTGATTGGGCCTTTAAAAAGTTTCAAGAAGAAAATCCTGATGTGACTATTGAAGTGAATAATTTTGATCACGAGGGTTACAAACAAGCAATTAGAAATTTTTTAACCACAAGCCCACCTGATATTTTCAATTGGTATGCAGGAAACAGAATGCTTCCTTTTGTTAGAGCAGGACTAGTTGAAGACGTATCAGATATCTGGTCAGACACTGGTTGGGTAGACGGAAACCTAACAGAGGGTATGTCTCACGCAAAGAAACCAATGACTATTGGTGGTAAGCAATGGGGTATCCCTTACACTTATTATCAATGGGGTGTATACTACAGAAAAGACATTTTTGACGCCAATGGAATTTCCGTACCTACAACGTGGGATGAATTCGTAGCTGCCTGCGCAACACTCAAAGCCGCTGGTGTTACACCAATAACTATTGGATCAAAGTATCTTTGGACAACGGCTGGAGTTTTTGACTATTTAAACCTAAGAACAAATGGTTATGAATTTCATATGGCTTTAACAAAAGGTGAAGTACCGTACACAGATCCCAAGGTTCATGCTGTTTTCGATAAGTGGGATGAGTTAGTAAAACCAGGATATTTTTTAGAAAATCATGCATCTCTTGCTTGGCAAGAGGCAATCCCCCCAATGGTTAATGGTGAAGCAGCGATGTACGTTATGGGAAACTTTTCAGTAGCGTTATTTAAAGAGGGGGGATTGACCAATGATAATCTTGGTTTTTTCCAATTCCCAGAAATAACCCCAGGTGTTCCTATGGCTGAAGAGGCACCGACTGATACAATGCATATTGCTTCAGGCGCTAAAAATAAGATTGATGCAAAAAGATTCCTTATCTTTTTAAGTAGAGCAGATGTTCAAGAGGAGATGAATAAGACCCTTGGACAGCTACCTGTTAATAGCGGCTCTAAAGTTGATCCGGACCCATTTCTTGAGGCTGGCTTAAATATGTTAAACAACGCATATGCTATGGCTCAATTCTACGATAGAGATGCTCCGGCAGAAATGGCATCAGAAGGCATGAAGGGTTTCCAAGAATATATGGTGAACCCTGATAGAAGAGATAAAATTCTTGAGCGTTTAGAAAAAGTACGCCAAAGAGTTTACAAATAATAAACAAAAATTGGGGTGGTTTCTTATACCACCCCATTTCTTACAGTGCCTAACTCAACTCAATTTACATATAGAAAGTCCTCATGGTGGAAGCGTAACCAACAAAGACTAACGCCTTGGATTTTTTTATTCCCTGGGTTACTGCTCTTTCTAGTTTATGTAATCTGGCCAATTTTTAATTCTTTATACATTTCTTTATTACAATGGGATGGCCTATCTCCTGCAATCTTTGTAGGAATTTCAAATTATGTAGAATTATTAGATGATGAATATTTTTATATTTCATTGATGAATAATCTAAAGTGGCTAATCTTATTTATGCTAGCAGTTCCGATAGGATTAGGTCTAGCCATATTTTTAAATCAAACTATTTTTGGTATTAGACTAATTAAATCTCTTTTCTTTTTCCCTTTTGTGATTTCTCAAGTTGTAATTGGAATTATATTTTCTTGGTTTTATAATCCTAGAGGTGTAATTGGACCCTTTCTAGATAAAATAGGGCTTGGTAATTACGCTATCTTAGCAGATGAAAATTTTGCTACCTATGGAATTATCTTTGCAGGAATATATCCACAAATTGCATATTGTATGATTTTGTATCTAACAGGTTTAAACAATCTCAATACTGATCAAATAGAGGCCGGAAGAATGGATGGCGCTAAAGGCCTCTCTCTATTCAAAAATATTATTTTACCTCAATTAAAGCCAGCTACTTTTCTTGCAATTGTTGTAACTGTAATCGGATCTTTAAGAAGTTTCGATATGGTCGCAATTATGACTCAAGGAGGCCCTTACGGTTCGAGCAACGTCCTAGCTTATTATATGTTCGAGACAGCTTTAAGCGAGTATGGGTATAGAATGGGATATGGATCTGCAATTGCTGCAGTTTTATTCACCATAATGATGTTTTATATATTATTTTTTATTTATCGAATGTACCAAGGTGAGAAAAAAGGGCTCTAAATGTTTCCAATTCCTATTCAAAAAAGACCATTAATCAATAGAATTTCATACAAAATATTAGTTCCCGTATCTTTGTTTATTTGGTTAATCCCACTGTTAGGCATAATGCTTACCTCTATTAGAGGCTTGGGAGACATCACAGCTGGAAATTATTGGGGCATGCCAAGTGAATTTTTGCTGTTTTCTAATATTAAAGAGGTATTTCAAAATACACCTATGTTGACCTATATTATCAATAGTTTCAAAATAACTATCCCAACAGTTATAGGCGCAGTAGCTATAAGCTGCATGACAGGGTTTGCTTTGGCATCATATAAATTTAAAGCAAACCTATTTATATTTTTTACATTTATTGCAGGAAATTTTGTTCCCTTTCAAATTTTAATGATACCTGTAAGAGACCTCACTTTCCAAATGGGTTTGTATGATACAGTAACTGGATTAGTTTTATTTCATGTTGCCTTTCAAACAGGCTTTTGTACTTTATTTATGAGAAACTTCATAAAAGCCTTACCAAATGAGCTATTTGAAGCTGCAAGAATAGATGGTACATCAGAGTTTAATATATTTCTAAAGATAGTTGTTCCTTTAACGAGGCCTGCTATTGCTGCTTTATCAGTTTTAATCTTTACCTTTATTTGGAATGATTTTTTTTGGGCAACTGTTTTAATACAAGGTCAGCATGCAATGCCAATTACAGCAGGATTAAAATCTTTAAATGGTCAATGGGTAACAGTCTATCACCTTCTATCTGCTGGATCTATTATGGCAGCTGTACCTCCTGTGATTATGTTTTTTTTAATGCAAAAACATTTCATAGCTGGTCTTACCTTGGGTGCAAGTAAGGGATAGAATTGCCTAAAATTTCTTTTATAGGCGCGGGGAGCACTGTCTTTATGAAAAGTATTTTGACAGACATTTTATTAGAGTCAGAATTGAATTCATCTGAAATTTTTCTTCATGATATTGACCTGAAAAGATTAAAAACATCTCAAATCGTAGCCGACAATATATCCAGATCTCTTAGATCCACTGCATCAATCAAAGCTACACCAGATCGAAGAGAAGCGCTAAAAAAAGCTGATTTTGTTATTGTTATGATACAAGTTGGAGGCTATAAACCCTCTACTGTAATTGATTTTGAAATTCCAGCTAAGTATGGTCTTCAACAAACAATCGCAGATACATTAGGTATTGGGGGGATCATGCGTGGGCTAAGAACAGTTCCTGTTCTAGTTGAAATTGCTCAAGATATGATCGAGTTGTGTCCAAGGGCATTGATGCTTCAATATGTAAATCCTATGGCAATTAACTGCCTCAGCTTATCTCACTTTGTTCCTGAACTTCGCTATGTTGGGCTTTGCCATTCTGTTCAAGGTACAGTAGCCGATCTTGCTAGAGACATAGGAGAAGACCTCAGCAAAATTGAGTATGAATGTTCTGGCATCAATCACATGTCATTTTTTACAAAATTTGAAAAAAAATTAGATAATGGTTCAAAGGAAGATCTTTATCCTAAAATTTATCGTGCTGGGGAGGCAGGTAATTTTGGCACCAACGGGGATGGCTGTTCAAACTATGTTAGATATGATGTTTTAAAAAAACTTGGTTATTTTGTTACAGAGTCGTCAGAACATTTTGCTGAATACACACCTTGGTTTATTAAAAATCAGCAAAAAGATTTAATTTCAAAATATGATATACCAATTAATGAGTACATCCGTCGTTGTGAAAAGCAAATTCAAGAATGGGAAAATCAAGAAAAGGAATTACTAAGTAATCCTCAAACAGAATTTAACAAATCTATGGAGTATGCCTCTAGAATAATTTTATCTATGGTAACTGGATCTAAGGATACTATTTATGGAAATGTGCTTAACAAAAATTTTATACCTAATTTACCTCATAACAGTTGTGTCGAAGTTCCTTGCATAATTCAAAAAAATGAGCTGACCCCTCAAGCTGTATCTCCCTTGCCTATGCATTTGGCAAATCTAATTCAAACTAATATTAATGTTCAACAATTAACCGTTGAAGCTCTTAAGACACTTAAGAAAGAAACAGTTTATCATGCTGCAATGCTAGATCCACACACAGCTGGAGAGCTAAACTTAGATCAAATTTGGAAAATGGTTGATGAGTTAATCGATGCTCATGGCCCAATGTTACCTAATTTTAAATAATGCCAGACCTTTTTATAAAAAGACTTAATCGGGGACAAGGCAAAGAACTAATCTTATACAGTCAAAAAGACAATGATTATAAGGTTTTTGAAGGTTTACCATCTGTGTCTGGTAACCAAACTCACCTTAGGTTCCACCCAACTCGCTTTGAGTGGGTTGGGTATTCAACAACAAGACAAAATAGAACCTTCCTTCCAGACGCTCATGATTGCCCATTGTGCCCAATGTCAGATAATAAGGAGCCTAGTGATATTCCAGTCGATCAATATGAAGTAGCTATATTTACAAATCGGTTTAGCTCTTTTCAATTATCTGAAAATAAAGCACCCTCTTTGGAGATAGAAACCAATCAAGCATCAGGGACTTGCGATGTAATCTCTTATAGTGCTAATCATCATGATGAATTTTCTAAATTATCTACAGAAAGAGTCGAATTAATTGTCCAAGCACTATCCAATCGTACCAGAGAACTATATGGCAATTCCAAAATTGAATATATTCTGCCCTTTGAAAATAAAGGAAAAGAAATTGGAGTCACATTAGATCACCCTCATGGACAGATCTATAGCTTTGGACATATTCCAGAAATAATTAAAAAACAAGCTATAGTTCAACAATCAAATCCTTTAAAAAAATATCTAGGGAATATACCAAAAGTGTTAATTCTTAAAAAAAATTCTTCCGCCATATCTTTTGTCCCTCGTTGGGCAAGATACCCTTTTGAGATCTGGGTAGTTCCATTACGAAGAGTGTCTAATATATTTGAACTTTCAGATATTGAGCAACATGATCTTGCAGAACTGATGTTAGAAGCTTCCAAAAAATTAGACGGAGTCTTTAACTCCTCAATGCCTTATACTCTTGCATGGCAACTGTCACCAAAAGGCTTTGAAGACTCCCACCATTTTCATGTATGCTTTCAACCAATTCGTAGGTCAAAAACAAAATTAAAATATTTAGCAGGAGTTGAACAGATTACAGGATTTTTCTTAGTGGATCTTCCTCCAGAGCGCTCCGCTCGTATTTTGAGAGGCGAGGAAAAACCAGATGAGTAGTCAGACTTTATTTAAGAGGCATTTTCAATACCCTCCTATTTCATCATCAGAGGCACATGGACGAGTAAATTTAATTGGTGAACACACGGACTATAACAATGGTTTTGTTCTTCCAACCTTAATTGAACAAAAAATCGAAGTCAGCCTTGGCCCTCGATCAGACTCTCAAATCGTCGGTATTTCTGAAGAATTTGGCGAAAAGACTATTTTATCAGACTCTAAAACTGATGGAACATGGATCGATTTTGTGAGAGGGGCTTTGCATTATATGACTGAGGAAGGCCACCCAATTTCAGGCCTTGATATATCAGTGACGTCTAGTATTCCGACAGGGTCAGGTTTATCCTCATCAGCTGCATTTGAAATAGCATTGTTAAGGGCATTGTGCCATATGCTAGAGATAGAATTATCATCTATTAAAATTGCCCAAATAGGACAATTGATAGAACATAATTTTATCGGAACTTATTGTGGGATAATGGACCAAATGACTTCATCAAAAGCTGAATTTGGTCAAGCACTTTACTTGGACTGTGAAAATTTAAATACTGAAATAATTCCTATCTTTACTGACTATACTTTTATTATAATCCACTCTGGTAGCACACGTAAACTTTCAGAAGGATTATACAACGAAAGAAAAAGAGAAACAGAAATTGCAGCCAAGGATCTTAATATTACTTCATTGCGCCATGCTGATATTACTAATTTAAAATTAATCAAAGACCCTAAAATTTTAAAAAGAGCTAGGCACGTTATTTCTGAGAATAATCGAGTACAAAAAGCTGTTCAATATTTAAAACAAAACAACGCAGAGGCATTTGGAGGATTAATGAATGAAAGTCATTTTTCTATGGATAAAGATTATGAAATTTCTAGCTCTGAATTAAATCATATTGTCAAAATTGCTCAGTCATATGGTGCCTTAGGGGCTAGACTTACAGGTGCAGGATTTGGGGGTTGTGCTGTAGTTTTGACATCAAATAATCAAAGGAATGATATCACAGAAAAAATTTTAAAAAGTTGTTCTAATTCATATTTGGTTACCAATATTTCAAAAAGTATTATACTTAATTAAAATGAACAAATTTAAAGTTTCAACAGTTCTTAAATGTGAAAACTTACTTGGTGAAAGCTGTTTTTGGGATCCAAGGTATAACTGTTTAGTTTGGACAGATATACAAGGAAAGAAAGCCTGGAAGCTTGATGATAGTAATCAAAGTCTTGAATTTAATCTTCCAGACAGGGCAGGTTTTATTCTCCCCAGAAAAAAAGAGGGATTTATTATTGGTTTTCCCAATTTTATTGCTATTTCTGACCAAAGTTTTTCTTCTTTTGAAAAAATATGTGATGTCGAGAGCACTATAAATGAAACTCGAATTAATGATGCTAAAGTAGATCCTTATGGTGGCATTGTGTTTGGCACATATAATGAGGATCCAGATAAAATAAATAGAAAACCAATTGCCAATCTTTATAGACTGGCTCCAGATTTGTCTTTAACACATCTTTTATCTAACATTACAGTTTCCAATGGAATAGCCTTTTCTCAAAATGAAAATATTATGTACTTTGCCGATACCCCAACTGGTCGAATACAAAAATTTAAATACTCACAAAATTTTAATAAGTTCAATGAAATAGACTCAAATATTATTTTCAAAGATGTTGGAGAGCCAGATGGGGCTACTGTAGATATTAATAATAATTATTGGTCTGCAAGGGTCAGGGGAAAATGTATTATTTCCATAGACACAAAAAGTGAGAAAATTTTGGAGAAAATTAATCTACCAACTAACACACCCACGTGTGTTACATTTGGAGGTAATAACTTATCCAGCCTTTATGTTACCTCTTTAAGAGCTGATCCAACAAACGACAATGAGGGTGGAAATTTGCATAGAATTGAAACAGATACTAGGGGCTTTGAACAACTTTTAGCTGATATTTGATCCTACAAAAATTTTTTATTAACTAAATTCTTCTCATTTAGTTCTGGCATATTTTTTAAAAAATAAAATATATTTTCTGATGCTTCTAAAGACATTCTCTCTCTACATTCTAGGGTTAATGCAGCATTGTGAGGTGTTAACAAAATATTATCTAGTTGAAAAAAAGGATGATTGGACTCAGGTGGTTCAGAAATAAATACATCCATTCCGGCACCTCGAATTTTTTTTGACTTCAAAGCTTGATACAAGTCATTTTCATTCACTATTCCACCTCTTGATGTATTCACCAGAACGGAGTTTTTCTTCATAAGTTTAAGTTCTGTTTGAGATATAAAGTTTTTTGTATCCTTATTTAAAGGTAAGTGGATGCTAACAAAATCTGCTATACCTAGACCATCTTCTTTTTCGATGGGTATACAATTTTTCTTCTTTATGAAATCACCATCTAAAAATGGATCATAGACATATATATCCATATCAAACCCCTGACACCTTTTAGCAACCTCTTTTCCAATTCTACCAAAACCTATAATCAGCACTTTCTTTCTATATAATTCGAAAATGTCAGGCAACTCAGACCTTTTATCAAAATTTCCTTGCTTCACATAGCTATCTGATAAAGACAGGTTTTTTGTTAAATATATAAAGAAAGACATCACATGCTCAGAAACACTTACAGCATTAGATGTTGACGTTATTCCAAGAGCAATCTTCCTCTCATTAAGGTAATCTAAATCCACATTATCGTAGCCAACACCATGCCTTGAAATGATTTTTAAATTATTACAATGTTGCAAAATATTTTTATCCAGTATTGATGTTCTTAATAAAATTGCATCAACAAATTTTAATTCCTCCTTTAGGCTTTGATTTTCAAAATTTTTTACCTCAATAACTTGAAGATCATTTTCTTTCAAAAATTCTAAGCCTTTTGGGTGAACAGTCCCTAATATTGCAACTTTCATTTTATCTCTTGACTAAAAGTTATGTCAAATAAGTATCAATTTTAAAAGGTTTTTCATTCAAATTATCTCTCGATCATGTAGTATCTTTATGGTTAAGTTTTTTGGAGGAATAATGAAAACCATCAAATTGTCATGTGCTCACGCACTTTTTAAATATTTAATTGCACAAAAAACTATTATTGACGGTAAGAAAGCCCCTTTGTTTGCTGGAGCATTCGCAATCTATGGTCACGGTAATGTTGCCTGTTTGGGTCAGGCAATGGAAGAATTCCAGTCTGATCTTCCAGGATACAGAGGTCATCACGAACAAGCTATGGCGTTAACAGGAATTGGTTATGCAAGAGCAATGAGAAGAAAACAAATTTTCATTGCTACCTCATCAGTTGGACCTGGTGCCACAAATATGGTAACTGCAGCAGCAGTTGCTATGAGTAATCGTCTTCCAATTTTACTCCTTCCAGGAGATACATTCGCTAGCCGTTTTCCCGACCCTGTATTACAACAAGTCGAAAATTTCAATTCTCCTATCGAAACGGCAAATGATGCCTTCAAACCTGTTTCTAAATATTTTGACAGAATTACAAGACCGGAGCAAATTCTTGCTTCACTTCCCCAAGCAATTCAAGTTATGCTCGATCCATCAGATTGCGGACCTGCTACAATCGCTATTTCACAAGATGTCCAAGGAGAGTCATTTGATTATCCTGAGGTTTTTTTTGAAGAAAGTATTCATCAAATTAGAAGAGTGCGCCCAGATCCAAGTCAAGTTAAACAAGCAGCTGAAAAATTAAAAAATTCTAAACAACCTATTATTATTTCAGGGGGTGGTGTTCTTTATTCTGAGGCAGAACAAGAGCTCTCTAATTTTGCAAAAAAACATAATATCCCTGTAACTTCAACAGTAATGGGTATTGGATGTATGACGAAAGATGACCCATATTATATTAGCACTGTGGGCGCGCTAGGAGAGGGGTCCTCAAATAATTTATCTAAAGATACTGATCTTGCTCTTGCTGTAGGAACTAAACTTGCAGATTTTACAACTGGCTCATGGGCAAATTTCGAAAATCCTAATTTTAAATTAGTATCAGTTAATACTACTCGTTATGATACGACCAAGCATTTAGCCACCCCTGTTATAAGTGATGCAAAAGTAGGACTTCAACAAATATCTGAAGCTCTTGGTGACTGGAAAGCCCCTGACCCCTGGTATCAAAGAGCAATTAAAGAAAGAGATAAATGGGACGCGTATGTTGAAAAACAAAGTGGCCCTACAAATCAAGAAGAGCCTTCGTATGCTCATGCTGTGGGAGCAATTTATAGAAATTCAGATCCTAGTGATATCGTTGTTACAGCAGCAGGAGGACTTGTAGGAGAGGTTGTTCAAGTTTGGAAACCAAAACAGCTTAACACCTTTGAGACTGAATGGGGTTTTAGTTGTATGGGATATGAAATATCGGGAGCTCTTGGAATTAAAATGGCTAAACCTGAACAAGACGTAGTGGTCTTTGTTGGAGATGGTTCATATTTACTGAATAATAGTGACATATATAGCTCAGTTCTATATGACCAAAAATTAATTATCATTGTTTGTGATAATGGGGGGCACATGGTTATCAATAGACTTCAACTAGCAAAAGGTGGAAAAGAATATATTTGCAATCTTCGAGCTGCTAGAGCTACCAATCTCCAATTTGTAAATTTTGAAAATCATGCAAAAAGTATGGGAGCCAATGCAGAGACAGTAAGTTCTACATCTGAGTTAGAAGCAGCATTCAAAAGAGCTAAAGACTCAGATAAGACATATGTCATAGCAATAAAAACTCATGGCTATGAATGGTTAGAGGGAACAGCTTTTTGGGAGAGCCCAACTCTTCAAGATCCAATTACTGAGGATAACAAAAAAGCCTTAGATGATTTTGAGACTGGAAAGATCAAACAACGCAAAGGCGTATAATTTTTGACTTTTAAAAAAAAAATTGTCCTCATAACAGGTGCTGAGTCTGGTATTGGAAAAAGTACATCTAAAATATTCCTAAATAATAACTTCAGAGTTATAGGAACTAGTTTTAAAAAGAACAAAGATAAATACATCAAAGATTTTGATAATTATCAAATAGATATCACTAACAACACAGAGTGGAGAGAACTAGCTTCTATTATTCGGAAAAAATATAGCAAAATCGATGTTTTAGTTAACAGTGCCGGCGTTAGATTAAGTGGAAATTTAGAGACAACCTCTATGAATGATTGGTCCTATCACTTTAATAATAATGTAACGGGCACATTTCTGGCTTGTAAATATATCTTACCATTGCTCAAAAAAAGTAATAAATCCTCCATCATAAATTTAGCTTCCATAAACAGTATCAGAGGAGTTAAAAATATGTTGGCATATGCAACCTCAAAGAGTGCAATAGTATCTTTTACTGCTTCTTTAGCTTTAGATTTATCCAAACATAATATAAGAGTTAATGCTGTTGCTCCTGGTGCCATCGATACCCCAATGCTCGCTTCTTTTAAAAAAGACCTAACATTAAAAGAGTATCAAAAAAGAATGCGTGATAACCACCCTATTGGCAGGATTGGTAAACCGGAAGAGGTGGCAAGTGTAATTTACTTTTTAGCAAGTGAAGCATCATCCTTTATGACAGGTTTAACGATACCAGTAGATGGTGGAAGAAGCATTAGGTAAATTTTTTAATTTTCTAATTTCAAAATAGTAACATCTGCCTGTTTCATATTTTTTGATCCCATAATAATCTCTCCCCGAAAAAAATCAGGTATCTCAATAGTCTCTTTTCCATAATTAGTAAAAAACAATAGATTGCCTCTCTGTCTTACTCTTAGATATTCAGGAAGTGTTACTGGTTTTAACCCTGCAGATATCATCTGTTCTCCCATTATTGCTCTGAGCAAATTTTCATCAGGCCATCCACATAAATAGCTTCCTTGGTTTCCACTTGTAATAACTGGAAAGCCATCTTTTGAGTTTCCTTCGGATATACCCGAGCTATTTCCATGTTCCCTCCACACGCGTAGTTGACCTTTTTTACCTTTCCATTCTACTTCAATTGGAAGTGCATAGGGTAAGGCATCTACTCGTGTAACTTGATAACCAAGACCCTCTAGGCTTAAGTTTTCAGGTATTTGAAAATTTACTGTTTTGATACCCGTTCTAGGACCAGCCAAGATTTTTGCTCCAGATGTAGATATTTTTTTAAATATGTTAGCATCAAGATGAGCAAATGACGGAATGATAATTAATTTATAACCATTAAAATCATCATTTTTTCCAATAATATCTAAAGAGCCACCATTTACCCTAACCGATTTGTAAAAATCTAGCATCAAGCGCGTGTAGTGGAAATCTTCAGTTTGTCCATCTAACTCTGTTATCCAACAAGCCTCGTAATCATGCAATAAGGCGACTTCTGATTTCTGTGTTGCTGGAAGTTCAATCATTTGAATTTCTTTGCTTACTTGAAGGGCTTCCAGACTACCAACTGCTGGAGTATTATCTCTGAGCATCAGAGCAGAATGCATTTGTTCTTGGGCAAAGGGTGCTTGCCTCCATCGAAAATAACTTACAACTTCTGCATCATGGGCGAAAGCCTCCCAAGTCCACATTCTGACTGCTCCATCTACTGGCACAGGATTATACTTTGCCCAATTTACTGGTCCTGGTTGCTGCTCCATTATCCATAATCTACCCATCCCTCTATAAAGATCATGATGGTATGACTGAAAGTCAGGATCACCAATATTGTAACAATCATTAATGAGTTGTTTATCTTCTCTGGCAATAATTTGCATATTTTGAAGGTTGCCTAATGGATAGCTATTCCAAGCAACTATATCTAAATTTTTAGATACTTCTCGGTGATCGAACTCTACAAAGTGACCCATGTAATTATGACTGACAGGTCGTCCAGGAGAGTTTTGATTAATTATTTCAACCTGTTGAGAATTAAAATTTTTAACCTGATCAGAGCTAAACTTTCGAAAATCAAAATTATGTGATGGATTTGCCTCAGTAACAGTTAGATTGGGGAGATCAATTTCTTCAAAGGAACGATACTCCATAGACCAGAAAACATTTCCCCAAGATTTATTTAATTCATCAATATTTTTATATTTTTTTTTAAGCCAAACTCTAAATTCAGACAAAGAAGACATGCACCAAGAATAGGTAGTCTCATGACAACCATACTCATTATCTGTTTGCCATGCTTGCACAAATTTATTTTGACCATATCTCTCTGCTACCGCTTGTGTAATACGCTGACTCTCTTTTTGATACCCTTGATGGGAAAAGGAATAATGCCGTCTTGAACCAAATTTCCTAGCTTGACCATTTTTATCAAGAGCAACCATATCTGGCATTTGGTCGACTAACCATTTCGGGGGAGTGGCGGTTGGAGTGCACATGACAATTTTTAGACCACTGTTTCCTAAGATATCGACGATCTTATCTAGCCAATTCCAATCAAAAATACCAGGGTCGGGTTCAATTTTAGACCAAGCAAATTCAGCTATTCTTACCCATTTAATACCATTTTTGATCATATTTTGGGCATCACTGACCCACAGTTCTTCAGGCCAATGCTCTGGGTAATAACAAACCCCAAGTTCAGGATTAGCTGACATGTTTAGAAAATAGAAAGACCTGAGGAGTCAAAAAAGTGCTGATGATCTTGATGCCAATTTAAATTAATTTTTTCATTAATTTTGATGTCACTATTTACGTCTAATTTAGCTGTAATCTCATTATCTTTTTCTAAGTTTATATAACACAATAAATGTTCACCTAAATTTTCTATGTGTCTTACAGTTCCTTTAAGTTTGTGGGAGCCATTATTTGCTAAACTAAGATGTTCAGGTCTTATTCCTATTTTATCAGCTTCACTAGGAGGATTAATATTTATCAAGTCAAATTTTTCTCCATTCTCTATATTGATCATATTCATTTTAGGAGAGCCAATAAACTCAGCTACAAATTGATTTTTTGGAGAATTATAAAGCTCAATAGGAGTTCCAACTTGTTCAATGACACCCTGATTAATTACAACAATCCTGTCAGCTAAAGTCATTGCTTCAACTTGATCGTGTGTTACGTAAATCATGGTAGCAGTTAATTGACTATGAAGCTTAGCTATTTCTATTCTAGTTTGAACTCGAAGTGCTGCATCTAAATTAGATAAAGGCTCGTCAAATAAAAATACTTTTGGATTTCTTACAATTGCTCTACCTATTGCAACACGTTGTCGTTGTCCACCAGATAGCTGTTTTGGAAGTCTCTCAAATAAACTTTCAATTTGTAAAATTTTTGCTGCCTCTAAAACCCTACTGTTAATTTCATCAACAGGTGTTTTGGCTTGTTTAAGAGCAAAGGCCATATTATTAAAAACTGTCATATGCGGATAAAGTGCGTAGGATTGAAAAACCATTGCAACACCTCTTTCTGCTGCGATAATTTTATTTACAACTTCTCCACCTATGGATATTTCGCCTTCTGTTATGTCCTCGAGACCAGCAATCATTCTAAGCAGTGTAGATTTTCCACATCCTGAAGGTCCAACAAATACAATGAATTCCCCAGAGTTGATGTCAAGATCCACCCCATGAATTACTTCAGTTTTGTCATAGGTTTTCTTTACACTTTTAAGATTTACATCAGCCATTATACGTTGAAAACTTTAGCATTTTTTATATCAATATACATCTATGACTATAACTTTATTTAAATGATTAATAAAAATTTACCTATCATGGCCTTATATACGACGTGTCTACTAGTAGCAATTTTTGTTGATGTCAGAAAATAATATTTTTTAGGCATAAATCTAAATTAAATATTTTGAAAATTCATAATAAGATTTCTTTGGTATTCTGTTAAAATTATCAAAATCAACATAGACCAAACCAAATCTTTTAGTGTAACCAAAAGCCCATTCATAGTTATCAAGTAAAGACCAAGCAAAATATCCCTTAACAGTTAATCCTTCTCTTAAACATTTTAAAATTTCTTTTAAATGCAGATCGAAAAATTCTATTCTATCATCATCATCAACCTCTTCTTTTGAATTCAGTTTATCATCATTAGCCATTCCATTTTCTGTAATATAAATTGGAATTTTATCATTATATTCTTTATTAATTCTTTTTATAAAATAGCTTAATCCCTCAGGGAAATATTCCCAATCCATATCAGTTTTTTTTAGAGAACCGCGAAGTGTTTTATAATTGATACCATCTTCAGACTTGTGATATTTAATAATAGATCTTGTGTAATAATTAAGACCAATCCATTTTAGAGGATGAGAGATGACTATTAAATCGTTATCATAGTTTTTAGGTAAATAATCACCTAAAACACTTAAGGCTAATTCAGGATATGTTCCTTTAAAAATAGCATCTGAAAACCATCGATTATGAATACTATCAAATAATTTTGTAGCATTTAAATTTTCTTCTTTTTGATCTAATGGTTCACCATATTGATTATTTAAAACTATACCAATTTCATGAGAATTATTAGTTTTTAAAGCTTCAACAGATAGTCCATGTGCAAGTAAAATGTTATGCATTGTTGATACTGCTGACTTAAGATTCTGCTTACCTGGAGCATGTTCACCTAAATAATGACTAAGCCATGAAACGCACCACGGTTCGTTTACGGTTGCTATTTTTTTAAATAAGTCTCCATATTGCTGTGATATAAAGTATGAAAATTCAGCAAAACGCTTACATGTATCTTTGTTTTCCCAACCCTCAATTTTTGAGAAACGTACTGGCAAATCCCAATGATAAAGTGTGGGAAATGGCTCTAAATCACTCTCTAAAATTTTATCCAATAGCCTCTTGTAGAAATCAACTCCATCCATATTAATGTCATTATTATTTTCTGGGAATAGTCTAGGCCATGAAAATGAGAAACGATAAGCGTTAAACCCAAGACCTTTAATGAGTTTTATATCTTCCTCAAAATATTCATAATGGTTACAGGCATTTAGACCATCAATACCATTTAATTTCTTTCGGGCAAAATCATCCCATATAGACTTACCACATCCACCATATTTATTACCTTCTATTTGATAAGATGAAGTGGCGGTACCAAAGATAAAACTAGAAGGAAAATTTTTTACAAGAGAAAGATTATTCAATTATACTATTTTAAATATCCCAAATATTCTTTTTGAAATTCTATCATCGTATCAATCAAAGATGTTACTGAATTAGGACTTTCTACAAGTGGATCGGCTAGAAGAGCGTGAATAGCTGTTTCCTTTGACCTATTTAGTATAGCTTTAGTTGTCAATTGAATTGTTCCTACTTGCGAATTAAGAAGTGAGCCAAAAGACTCCGGATAATTCTCTAACTTTCTACCATGTATACCTGACTTATTAATTATAGCTGGTACCTCAACTACAATATCTTTTGGAAGACACTCAATAAAATTATTGTTCCTTATATTTACAGCATGTTCTAACATGTTCAGATCTTCTACAATACTTTCAATAATCGGTATAGCTCTTTCATGAGGCTTGGGGTGACTCATATCAAAAAACTTCTCATATCCGTCATTGGAGAAAAAAGACAAACACCTTTTTTTGTACTTATCATAAAAGTCTAAAATACCGTCATGATCTACAACACTATAGGCCCAAGATAAATATTCACCTAAATGACTATCTGTAGTAATTGGAAGATATCCATATCTTTTAAATAGCTCAAAGAACAAACCTCTTTCGGCACCTGGATTAGAAAAAAATCCTTCATGATCATTTACCAAATCAGAATAATAGTCTTCGAAGTTTTTATTTATTGAAGGATATCCATCTTTATCAGAGTCTTTGTATTTTGCACTCAGTAAAATACTTAAGTGATTTAAACCTCCTGCCTCAAACTCAATATTGTCTATATCAGTTTCCATCAACGAAGGAAGCTGGCGAGTCATTGAAGCAATCTCATGACACAGTCCAGTTATTTTTAAGTTAGGGAAACGGGTATTTAATGCATGACATATTCGTTGCATAGGATTTGAATAACTAAATACAAATGCTTCTGGACAAATTTTTTCAATATCTTCACAAATTTCTATGATAACTGGTACTTGACGCATCGCATGAAACATCCCACCGGGCCCCCCATTTTCTCCGTAGACTTGTTTGATGCCATACTGAAGGGGCACTTTCCAATCTTGCTCCCAAAGTTCAAATCTATTCCCCACCTCTATTGATATAAGACAAAAATCAGCCTGTTGTAGAGCTTTGCTTCGAGAGGTTGTCGACTCAATATTAAAGTCTACTCCAAGTTTTTCTTTAAAAGATAAAGCAATTTCATGGGTATTTTTGAGGGTTTCAGGATTAATGTCATGAAGCACTAATGTTGAGCCAGAAAGAATTTTAGACTTAAAAAAATCACCAACGATACCAAGGCCAAAATTAGTACTCCCGGCACCTATTATTACTATTCTATTACTCACCCTTTTATTGATCCTGCTACTAATCCTCTTATAAAGTATCTTTGAAGAGAAAAGAAAATAAATAATGGCACAGCCATTGAGACAAATGCACTAGTTGTGAGTATTTCCCAGTTTTCTCCTCTAGATCCAAGCAACTCTTTTAATTTTGCTGTCAAAATAATCTCACTGGGGTGTTTGTCTAAAAAGACTAATCCTACTAGAAGATCATTCCATACCCATAAGAATTGTAGAATAAATATAGAGGCAAAAGCAGGAACTGATAAAGGAACAACAATTTTGATAAAGGTATCATAGTGAGTTGCACCATCTACTTTTGCTGCCTCCATCATTTCTTGAGGAAGGGACTTTAAGAAATTCCATAATAAGAATGTTGTTGAGGCTAAACCAAATCCTGTATGTGCCATCCAAATTCCAGGGAATGATTTTGCAGCTACTCCAAAGAGAGCACCAAAGTCATTATAAATTGTTAATATAGGTATTAGTGACATTTGTAATGGAACAACAAGAGAAGCAATTATTGTTGCTAACAAAATATCTCGACCATAAAATTTCATCCAGGTTAAGGCATACGCAAAAAAAGAGCAAATAATAAGAGGTATCAAAGTAGCGGGAAGTGCAACAGCAAATGTATTCAAAAATGCTTGCCCTAAACCCTCTTTAAATAGAACTTCTTTATAGTTGTCTAAAGTAAAACTCGGGGGACTCTTAGCTGATACAAATACTCTTTTACCTTTTTTCTTTTTAAATTCATTTTGTGATTTCCAAATATAGTCTCCATTTTCTGATACAGTAATTTCTGTTCCATCTTTAAATAACGCAGTTTCACCTACTTCATATTCATCAATATTTTTTGATGTCACACCAAATCGGAATATTTCCTTTCCTTTGTTTTCTCTAAATAAATTACTTTTGATGTAATAATATTCTCCCTCTTTAATTTGAGCATCTTTGCCTTTAGTTCGATATATTTCGTTCACTTCTGTTGTTGTGAAAGAAGTCCACCATCCACTTATTGCAAGGACATCTTTATCTCTCAAAGAGCTTATAAATAATCCAAAAGTTGGAGCAATCCATGCAATGACAAAAATAAGCAATAAAAGCTGGGAGAAAATTGACGTTAATGTGAATTTTTTCATACTTTTTGATCTTGCCTGTGCTTATATAAGTTCCATGCTAATATGGGAATAACACCTATTAATATACAAAAAGCTAGGACGCTCCCTCTGCCTGTATCCCCGCCACCTCGAAACATCCAGTCATACATCAAGTTTGCCAAAACTTCAGTCTGCCACTGCCCATTTGTCATGGCATAAATAATGTCAAATACCTTTAACACCAACAGCGTTATTATCGTCCAGATTACGAGGATAGTCTGTTCTAAGTAAGGAATAATTATTTTCCAAAAAATTTTTAGTTCACTAGCACCATCAATTCTTGCAGCATCCAATGTTTCTTTAGGAATAGTTCGTAGCGCAGCGCTAAAAATTACTAAAGCAAGGCCAGTTTGTATCCATATCATGATTGCCATTAAAAAAAAATTATTCCAAATTGGGATTGTCAACCATGCTTGAGGTTCAAAACCCAAAGCTACTGCAATAGCATTTAGAAGACCAATTTGTTGATCGCCTGGTCCCCTATAATCGTACATAAATTTCCATATTACGCCCGCTCCAACAAACGAAATTGCCATGGGCATAAATATTATAGATTTAGCAATTGACCCCCACCATACCCTGTCTGCTAAATTTGCAATAACTAAACCAAAAAATGTGCTAAGAGTTGGCACCACTATTAACCAACCTAAATTATTAATTATACTTCTTTTAAAATCAGGATCTTTGATCGCCCATGCATAGTTATATAAACCTACGAAGTTTTCTCCTAATTTATCATAAAAACTTAATCTAATTGTTTCAAATACAGGGTAGATGATAAAGACGAATAAGACTATAAATGCTGGCCCAATAAAAATAACAACTCTTAATGAGTTTTCTAAAGCAAATTTTTTTTTTGATTTAATTCTAAAATAATCTAGTAAAAAATTTGAAAAATGAAAAAAAGCTACAAAAAAAAGAACACCAATAAGAACAGTTACCGCTAAAGAAAATATACTCATAAATTGTATTAAGAAAAACTAAGGGCAAATATACTATTTGCCCTTAGAGAAGAAAATTACTTTTTATTGGCCAGCTTCCCAGCTAGCTTGTATCTCGTCTGCGACTTCCTTAGCTGATTTACCATTAGTGTAATCAACCATACCAGTCCAGAAAGATCCTGCTCCAACCCAACCAGGCATCAAGTCTGATCCATCAAATCTGAATGTAGTAGCATTCATCAGGATCTCATGTAGGCCTTTAAATGTCTCGCTTGAGTATTTGTCAATATCCACATACTTATGAGGTGTTAAAAATCCACCTTTTTCCATGAATCTTTCATTAGCTTCAGGGTGAAGCAAGAATTTCATGAATTCTGTAGTTATTGGTCTGTCATTAGTAGGAGCCATTAATGTTCCAGCTCCCAGAACAGGTTTTCCAAGGTCTTGTGACTCAAAAGGTGGAAAGTAGAAGAAATCATAGTCAACACCAGCCTCTGATCCTTCAGGGAAGAATGCAGGAATAAAGCTAGCTTGTCTATGCATCATGCATTCAGCAGGAGAAGTAAAGAGTCCATTAGGTGAGTCTCTGAAGTCTGTTGTAGCAACAGCTTTAGTTCCACCGTTTACATAGGAATCGTTAAGCGCAATTGAACCGAAGAAATCCATGGCATCAATCACTCTTTGATCATTGAATTTCATTTCATTCGATACCCACTGGTCATAAGTGTTTGGTGAATGGGTTCTTAGCATAATGTCTTCCATCCAATCAGTAGCTGGCCACCCAGTGGCACCACCGGATCCCAAACCAATACAGAAAGGTGTATTTCCATCACTAACCATTTGATCAGCTAATGCTAACAAGCCTTCCATGGTTGTTGGAATTTCATAACCATTGTCTTCAAAGTTATCTGGTGAGTACCATACTAAACTTTTTACATTCACTCTGTAAAATACACCATAGAACTTTTTGAAACCAGCTGGATCTTTGTATGTTGTAAGATCAACCCAAGATTGACCTGCTGCATAATTATCAAGAACCATCTGTTTGACATCATTACCTAATGGTGAAAGACAACCTGTTGCTGCAATATTTGCCGCTAATCCTGGTTGAGGGAATACAGCGATATCTGCTGGACTTCCTGCTTGACAGTCAATATTAATAATTGATTCAAACTCATCAGAACCTCCGTACTCGACAGAAGCTCCTGTTGCTGCTTCAAAGATTGATATGACATCCCTGAAATCATCATCTTGTGGCGCCAACCATGGACCAAAGATTGTTAGTTTTTCTCCCGACAGGTCAGGGCCTGTATAAGCGTGAGAACCAGCATTTGCATAGCTTGCCCCAAATAGAGAAAGCGCAATTATTGCTGTAAGCGTTTTTAATATTTTCATAGAAATCCTCCTCCTAGAAAATTTAATTATAAAATGTAACAAACTGAATGTGATTTCAAATAGCTAAAAGCTGTTTCATTATGCATTTATGGAATGGATTCAAAGTCAACAATTTCAACGTTTATTTCAATTAAAGCTGTATTTTTATGGGTTTAAATAGTTTAGTTATGTTTAAAATTAATGCTTACTTATACTGTCATATTTTTTTTGTATCGACTCAGGCCATACAGACTTCATGTAAGCTAAGATAGACCATATGTCATTGTCATTTAGCTTGTCGTTTCCCTGCATCTTACCATCGTAGTTTTCATTATAAATTTTAAATCCATACTTGATTACGCTAAAGAGCTGTTCTTGACTGTGATGCCATGTGTGACCTGTACCATTTAAAGGTGGAGAAAGGTTATGCCCATCTTCATCTTTTTTTGTGCTCCAGTTAAGTTGACCTTGTAAATTATCTCCATGACATGATGCACAGTGAGTCACATAAAGAGATTTACCTAAGTTAATTTGACTGATTAACGTTTCATCAATGTCCACTTTGGTTGTTTCGTTATTTTTAGGCTCTATTGGATTGGGTTGTAAGAAATAAAGAAGGGTAATTATTATTACTGCTAAACCAATAATAAATATTAAAACTCTTTTCAAAAGATACGACAATATTTTTAGATATTAAATTTTCTAAGTAGATCTTGTAATTCTTCTATCTTTTGTTTTTTTTGTTTCTCATTTTTTTTCATAGCATCTACAACACAGTGATCAATGTGTTTATTGAGTATATTATTTTCAAGAGATTTTATTGCAGAAGTTATGGCTCTTGTTTGTTGTAAAATTTCAAGGCAATATCTTTTTTCTACAATCATTTTTTCCACACCCTTTAGTTGGCCATGAATACGATTAATACGATGGATATTTTTAATATGGTCTGGATTTTTATTTATTTTAATTACATTTGACATATTAGTTATATATACTATATACCAGTATATAGTAAATAAAAAAATGTCTGTCTCAGCCCTCACTAACTTTAATTGGAAATGTAAACACACATGGAAAAAAAGTGCACACAACACTAAATGGTGTTTAATTGGATGTGCCATAGGAGATCTCGGCACAATATATTACTTTCAAATAAATGAGATTGCTTGGCCTACCATGAATATTATGATTTTAGCAATAATTAATGGACTGATTACTAGTATAATCCTTGAGACAATAATTCTATTAAGACAAAGTTTTTCTTTACGAAATGCTATTAGCACTGCTCTTGGAATGAGCTTTATTTCAATGGTCTCCATGGAAATTGCTATGAATGTCACTGACGTTATTTTAACTGGAGGGGCAATGCTTACATGGTGGGTAGTTCCAATTATGCTTTTTGTAGGATTTATTACTCCTTGGCCTTATAATTACTGGAGATTAAAAAAGTATAATATTGCGTGTCATTGAAAAAGTTCATCTTATGCTCACTATCTTCTTTATTTCTATTTTCAAATAATCTTTTTGCCTCTCATGTCACCGTCATTGACGGAGATACAATTAGATTAGGTGATGTGAAAATACGCTTTAGTGGAATAGACGCCCCTGAAATAAACCAAACGTGTGTTGCAAGTGAAGGGAAAGTTGCATGTGGAAAAATATCAAGAGATTTTTTAATTGAAAAAGTTACAAATAATAAAATTAGTTGCACAGATGAAGGAAAAGATTTTTATGGAAGAGTATTAGGTGAGTGCTTTGTTAATGGAGAGTCTTTGAGTAGTTACTTAGTCAGAAAGGGTTTTGCATTTGCATACAGAAAATATTCAAACAAATATATAGAGGATGAAGAGTACGCCAAATTCAATAAGCTTGGTATGTGGTCCATGGAATTTCAATATCCCTGGGATTACCGAAGAAATAATTAATGAGTAATGTTAAAAATATCGCTGTTATTGGGGCGGGTATTGTTGGACTGAGCACATCTTATTATTTACAGTCCTCAGGTCATAACGTTACAATTTTTGATCAAAACGATCCAGGCTCAGGAACTTCGAGAGGGCATGCAAACGTAATTGCAGATTATGGAGTTCCTGCACTAAATCAACCAGATATTTGGAGGAATTTGTTACGTTATATTTTTTATAGTGACTCACCTCTAAGCATAAGTTGGTCTTATTTGCCTAAAATGTTCCCTTGGATTGTTAAATTTCTTAAAAACTGTAACTCAAAATCAATGAACTATACAGCAGAGCAAATGACAAGCCTTTTAAAAGATGCCCTGCCATCTTATGAAACCTTATTGACTGAGATTGGTGCCAGAGATTTAGTCACTCATAAAGGAGTTTTATATGTTTGGATGAATGAGAAAGAAAAGCCAACCCCTGATCAAATAGAAGTTAGAAAAAAAAACAATGTTGAACAAGTGAGTCTCTCTCCGGCCGAGATCTTGGATCTCGAGCCCAACTTAAGCAAAAGTATTAAAGGGGGCTGGTATTTCCCTGGTGCCCACCACACTTTAAATCCAGATACAATATTAAATAAGTTATTTTTGAAGTTTCTTGAAAAAGGTGGGCAATTTTTAAAGGAGAGGGTTTTTTCGGTAAATCCCAGTTACAGAAAATTTAAGATCAACAATCGAGATTTTGATTGCTTGGTTATTTGCAGTGGTGCCTTTTCAAATGATTTAGTCAATCAACTAGAAAATAAAAGGATACCTCTTGAAACAGAAAGGGGGTACCACTTAGAATTTCTTGGAATGCAAGATTATTTAACTCGTCCAACTTGTTTGATAGAATCCGGCATGTACTTGACCCCACTTGAATATGGAATTAGAGCTGCGGGAACAGTAGAACTAGCGGGCACGAAAAAAAAGATCAATGAATCTAGGCTAAAATATATTAATAATTACGCTAAACAACTCATTCCAAAACTTCAAGATTATCAAAATTCATGGTTGGGCTATAGGCCGACCCTTCCAGACTGTTTGCCAATTATTAGCAAGTCCCCAAAACTTGAAAATCTTTTCTACGGCTTTGGACACAATCATCTAGGTTGGACTCTAGGCCCTATTACTGGAAAAGTAATCTCTGGGCTAGTAAACGGTGAGACATCAAATAATCCAGCTTTTTCAATTGATAAGTTTTTATAGTGTATATAAAGCTCTTCATTTTTATATTTACTATTTTAATTTCCTCAAAATTATTTTCTAATTCGTTCGATCAAGATTACTGTGTGGGTTATTTAGAAGAAGTTTACTGGTCCTTAGATCCGATTGAAGAGATTGAGACACGAGATCAAATTATACTCTTCTTCAATGAAAATTTTGAAGGAGCTAAAGTTTTAAATTATGACTTGTATTATGACTCGCAATCAAAACAGTTTTTAACTGACTTAAATGGTGTTGATATCAGTCAATACAAAAAAGTTAATTACCCTAATTTTGAAATCCTTGTGTTGGATGCATACATCAATCTATTTAAAGGAGACGGAACTAACTACTGTCCTGCTTTTTGGAATGATTGCTCTGAGCAATCGTTAAACTCTTTTTTTCAAGCGTCTGAAGATTTTAGTAAAACTTGGAGCGGTGAAGAAAATGTTTTGAATTTTTTAAACGACTACTTTTTGGGACACCATTGCACCATGTACTTCGATAAATCCATAGATCAAGGAATATTTATTAGCGACCTGAATATTTTAATTAGAGAACTAACAAAACAATAATGATTGCTACCTAAATCTTAAGTTTTTCTTTGAAAGCTCATTAATATTTGAAACTCCCATTAAAATCATATCTCTCTCTATTTCTTTTTTGAGATTGTTCAAAGCTATTTCAACACCTTTCTGACCCCCTGCAGCTAAGGCGTAAAGATACATTCTACCTCCCGAACAGGCTTTAGCGCCTAAAGAAAGAGCTTTTAAAACATGAGTTCCTCTTTTGATACCACCATCGCATATCACATCAATTTTATCACCAACAGCATTAACAATTTCTTCAAGTTGATCAAAAGGTGATCGAGATCCATCTAATTGTCTTCCACCATGATTGGAAATCATAATAGCAGATGCTCCAACATCTACCGCTTTCCTGGCATCGTCTACAGACATAATGCCCTTGATAGCTAGAGGCTTTCCCCATTTTTTATTAATGTCCTCAATCTTTTTCCAAGATAAGGAGTTGTCTAACATTTTTGTAAAGTAATCGCCAATACTGGTCATTACATTGGTGCCCTCAGTTACATGCTTTTTTAAACTACTTAATTCCCATTTTGGTTTTGTGAAATAATTAAAGGCCCAAGCAGGGTGTGTAGCGAAACTCATTATACTTTTTAAAGATAAATTTAATGGAATTGTAAAACCGGTATATAAATCTCTTTCCCTATTACCACCAACAGCTGAGTCAACCGTAATGGCCATCGTGTCGAAATTATGTTCTTTGCATTGATCAATTAAATAATTATTTAGTCCCTCGTCTTTATGCACATAAAGTTGAAATAATTTTGGAGTCGAAATTAATTTAGATATTTCCTCAATGCTCGCTGTTCCTAGAGAAGAAACCCCAAACATTGTTCCATATTTTTCTGCTGCCAGTCCAACCCCAATCTCTCCATCAGGGTGAAACAACCTTTGTAAAGCTGTTGGGGAGCAATAAATTGGCATTTCTATTTTATGCCCCATTACAGTTGTAGACATGTCAATACCTTTTACACCGGTTAGCACATTAGGAATTAAGTCACATTTATCATACGCTTCGGTATTCCTTCGAAAAGTTACTTCATCGTCAGCTGCGCCATCAATATAATGGAATATTGGTGACGGAAGTCTTTTTTTTGCTAGATTTCGAAAATCTTCAAAGTTGTGACAATTGTTAATGCTACTGAACATATTTTTATATTAAACAAAAATTAAGAATGTCTAAATAACTCTTTTTTATAAAGGTTCTGCTCCCAATTTTTGTAAATAGCTTGAAGAGATTGATTTTGATACTTTTTTATAACAACTGTTTGTAATTTATTTTTTTTCTTAATATTAAATAAATTTGTAGCTCCAAGAGTAGTTCCTATTTCTCTCTTATTTTTTAGAACTTTTTGTTTTTTTCTCAATGATGAAAGTATTTTCATAATTGTAATATTTTTAGTAATAGGTCCATCAAGAATTATAGTATTTGAGGATTTCATTTGGTTTAAACAAAAATTAATTACAAACGAAATATATAAACAAATTAGATAATAAATTTGACCTTTGTTTAGCCCTTCATAAAAACCAATATTAATTTTATTTATTGAAAATCCTCCACCAGATGCATAACTAGGATAAATCAAATAGTTATGAAAACTAAAATTTTTAATAGCTCTAGTTTTATTTGAAATTTTAAATACTCCCATTAAATGATCATATTCCCTTCCACCCATAAATCTCATAGTTGGAACAGGTTTTCCAAAAACATCAATATTAGCTAACATGTCAAGAGAAGGGTTAAGGTTTTTTAAAGGTGTTTTTTGATTAAATATGATGTACCAAGTTCCCGTTGAAACCAAGGTAAAATTTTTGATATCTGAATTTTTAAAATATAAATAGGACGCATTACTATCATGAACACCATTTATAATTTTTAAATTTGATCCACCAATTTCTCTTTGTCCTATCGTATCCCATGCCTTCTTTATTTTTGGAAATTTCTTTTCTAATTTAATTTTTTTAACAAAAGAGGAGAGTTTATTTCTTTTAAAATCCCACAAATGTGTATGACAGCCTACATATGATATCTCAGATGAAAAACTAGAAGTGAGTTTCCATACAATATACTGAGGGTAATTAAGGATGTACTTTGTTTCTTTGATAAGTTGCTGTTTTTTTTTATACAAATAGTAAATTTGCTGACCTATGTTAAGTCCATTTTCTAAAAAAGGGGAGAAACTCTCATTAAATTTAGGTGCTATTTTCTTATAACTATTAAATAATTTATCAAATTTATATTCATAATCAGTACAAGCCAAAAGCTCTTTATCATCATAACTTATAAGAGCAATAGAAGTTCCATGAGCAGTGCAAACAAATTTATCTAAATTGTGTTCTCTTCCAATGTATGTAATTTTTTTTAGTGCCCACTCAAATATAGAATTTGAATTTAAAATTTTTATACCATGTCTATAAATATTTTTTTGTTTTGTTGTAAAAAATTTTATTGTCTTATTATTTAAACTATCAACAAATGTTAACTTAACATTTGTTTTACCAATATCGAGGACGATATTTAGTTTCTTAGAAGACACCATTATCTAGTGAATGATGTTATATTACCTCCATCGACATTGATAATATTTCCTGTCGATTTTTTTGATTTGGAACTTGCAAAGAAGTAAATTCCCTCGGCTATATCTTCCGGAAGTATGCTTACTTTCAATAAACTTCTGTTTTTGTAAAATTCCTCAACTTGATTAACGCTAATTTTATTACTGATTGCTCTTTGTTTGGTCCACTCACCTTGCCATATTTTTGAGTTTTGAATAACAGCATCAGGATTTACAACATTTGAACGAATTTTATGACTTGAACCCTCCAGCGCAATAGATCTAGAAAGGTGAAGCAAAGAACTTTTTGCTACACTATAAGCCGATGCTCCCTTTGATGCATTTAAGCTATTTTTGCTTGAGACAAATATAATTGAGCCTCCATTTTTTTGATCAATCATTTTTTGATATACCTCACGACTTATTAAAAAACATCCTTTCGATAAGATATCCATATTTTTATCCCAAAGTTTTGAAGATGTTTTTTCAAATAGTGCTGCGGATGCAAATCCTGCATTTGCAACTAGTATATCGATACCACCAAAAGCATTTACACTATTTGATACAGCTCTTTTAACATCTTGTTCGCTAGTAACATCCATCAATATAGAATGAACAACATCTCTGCCAAATTCTTTACTAAATTCCTCCTGTTTCGTATTAAGTGCTTTTTTATCTATATCAGTTAAAATTACACAACAACCCTCACTAAGGAATTTTCTTGCAGTAGCTGACCCAATTCCCCCAGCCGCTCCTGTAATAAGAGCTACTTTTCCAGCTAACTCTTTTTCTGGAGGCATTCTTCTTAATTTTGCTTCCTCCAATTCCCAATATTCTATTCTAAATGCTTCTTTTTCAGTAAGTCCTGTGTATTTGCTTATACCCTCCGCGCCTTTCATAACATTCATTGCATTACAAAAAAACTCACTTGAGATACGGGCAGTTGATTTGTTTTTTGCAAAAGACATCATTCCATACTCAGGGATTAGAATTATTACTGGGTAGGGGTCCCTAAGGTTAGGAGATCCTTTGCTTTTATTTCTATTATAATACTTTGTGTATGCTTCCTTATATTTTTCTAAATATGTTTTAACGATACTGTGAATTTTATTTTCATTTTTAATTAAATCAGACAATGGAGGTAAAACCATAGGCAATCTTTTTGTTCTGAGAAAATGGTCAGGGCAAGAAGTACCAATTGCTGCAACTTTTTTTAAATTTGTTGAGTTAACAAATTCTAAGGCGATAGCTGATTTGTCTAAGTGAAGAATTTTTGAGTTTTCATTGGAGAGACTTCCTCGAATAGTTGTTATTAATTTTATCTCAAATTCAGGGTTTGATTTATTCTTGTACATGGGCTTTCCAAATGAATATTTTTTAATAGAGTTATTTAAATACATTTGAGCTCTTTTTATTAAGTCTACAGAATTTGAATAACACTCTTTACTAGTATTCGACCATGTAAACAATCCATGATGACCAAGAACTATTCCAATAATACCTTTATTTTTATGAATTAAGTTCTCCATTTTTAATCCTAGGTCAAAACCAGGTCTTTGCCAATCAATCCAGCCAACACTATCTCCATAAACCTTTTTAATAATATCTCTTCCATTTTTCATTGTTGCTAAGGCAATAATTGAGTCAGGATGAGTGTGATCTACTTCAGGATAAGGCACATAGGCATGAAGTGGTGTGTCAATACTGGCAGCCCTTGGATTATTATTAAACGTACACATCGGGTAATATCCAACCATTTCATCCTCATGATTAAAGCCCCTGTAAATATTTTTAAGGCTATTAAATTTATCTAGATAAAGACTTGCAAAACCATCTTTTCTAATTGAACCTAAATCTCCTCCTGACCCTTTAACATATAAAATCTTTTCATTTTTTTTTGTTATAGGATCTTTCACAGAAATCTTGGAGGAGGTGTTTCCTCCACCAAAGTTGGTAACTTTTAAATCTCCCCCAAGTAGGTTAGATCTTACTATTAGCTGATCAAGTTTAGATAATTTATTAAATTTATTATCCCATTTATTTATTACGTTTTTTTGAAATCTCATGCGACATTTTTAATTGAAAAAAAATAACCTTCAATAAAAAAAAAATAAAAATCATTTTTCTCATAAAATCCATAAAAAAATAATTTATTATACCTAAACTTCCCAAAATAAATTGATTTAAAGCTAAATAGGGTGAATAATATAAATACTTTATATTAGGAGGAAAAAATGAAAAAATTATTTTTAGGAATAATATCATCAATCCTGTTTGCTTTTAGTGCTAATGCAGCTGATATGAGAATTGCGTTAGTGGTGAAAGGTTTAGGTATTGGTTTTTTTGAGGCAGCTGCCGAAGGTGGTGAAGAAGCTGCGAAAGAAATTGGCGGAGTTGAGGTTATTTATACCGGCCCTGCTACTACTACTGCTGAAGCTCAAATCGAAGTTATTAATTCTTTAATAGCTCAAAAAGTTGATGCTATTGCTATCTCTGCTAATGATAGGGACGCTCTTGCTTCAATTGGTAAAAAAGCTATGGACAGAGGAATTACAGTTATTTCTTGGGACTCTGGTATCGCTGAAGAGGGAAGAGTTATGAACTTAGACCCATCTAATACCGCACTTATTGGCTCATCAAATATTAAGTGGATGAAAAATTCTATGGGTGATGAGGGTGAATTTGCAATTCTAAGTGCTACTAGTCAGGCAACAAATCAAAATGCTTGGATAGAAGAAATGAAAAAAGAACACGCAAAGCCAGAATACTCTAAGATGAAGTGGGTAGACACTGTATATGGTGATGACCTTTTCGATAAGAGTTATCAAGAAGCTCTTGGTTTGTTTAAAAAACATCCAAACCTTAAAGGCATCATAGCTCCAACATCAGTTGGTATCGTAGCAGCAGCAAAAGCTGTTGAAGACCAAGGATTGGTTGGAAAAGTATTTGTAACTGGTCTTGGACTCCCAAGTGAAATGAAAGCACATGTTAAAAGTGGTGCTGCAATTCAATTTGGTATTTGGAATCCAATTGATTTAGGTTACTCAGCTGTTTATTTATCACATCAAATTGCAACTGGTGCTTACACAGGTCAAGAAGGAGAATGTATTCCAACTGGCAGAATGGGTGAAATTTGCATAGGTGCAGGTAATAATGCGGCAATGGCAGATCCATTTATATTTGATGCTTCAAATATCGATAAGTTCGCAGAAATCTTTTAATTAAATATATATTTTTACACACGATCACTAAGTGGTCGTGTGTTTACAAATGAAACTTGAGCTTAAAAATATCTCAAAAAATTTTCATGGAGTAAAAGCACTCCAAAACGTTGATTTTCAGCTCCAAGAAAATAGCATTCATGCACTTTTAGGAGAAAATGGTGCTGGTAAATCCACATTAGTAAAAATTTTATGTGGTGTTTACCAACCCGATAGTGGGACAATTAATTTAAATAATAAACAACAATCTATACCTGACCCTAGTGCCTCTTTAAGCTTGGGTATTTCAGCTATACACCAAGAGTCAGTTATGTTCGATGAATTATCAGTAACAGAAAATGTTTTTATTGGTAATCATATAACTAAATCTAATGGTTTGGTCGACTGGGGTTTAATGCAAGATAAAACAAATCAGCTACTTAAAGATCTTGAAGCAAACATTGAGCCAAATGAAAAAATTAAAGACCTTAGTATTGCTCAAAGACATATTGTTCAAATATCACGATCACTTATTCATGATGCTGACATTGTAATAATGGATGAACCCACTGCTTCTCTCTCACAAAAAGAAATAAATGAACTTTATACAATTATAAGAAATTTGAAAAAACAAAATAAGTCTATCATATTCATTTCGCATAAATTAGATGAGGTAATAGAAGTTTGTGATGAATTTACAGTATTAAGAGATGGTGAATTAATTAAATCAGACTCGATACAAAATACTAACAAAGATCAACTAATAACTTACATGGCCGGTAGAGAAGTAAATCAAATATTTCCAAAAAACGATGTGATTATAGAAAATGAAATTTTTGAAGTTCGCAATTTATTTAAAAAAACACAATTCAAAGATATTAATTTTAATCTTAGAAAAAAAGAAATTTTAGGATTTTATGGTTTAGTTGGCTCTGGACGAACAGAAATCATGAAATCTATTTTTGGAATTACAAAACTAGATGAAGGAGAGATACTATTTAAAGATCAAAAAATCTTAATTAAAAAACCAAGTGATGCTATCGATCAAGGTATTGTTTATTTATCAGAGGAAAGACAACAGTTGGGAATGACTGGCCTTATGTCAGTCAAAGACAATATTAATATGGCCGTCATGGATAGAAACTCTAACTTTTATGTGATGAATACATTAAAAGAGATAAAAAATTCATCTGCCATGCAGGAAAAATTAAATATTAAAGTTTCATATTGGAGCCAATTAACTCAAAGCTTATCAGGGGGGAATCAACAAAAGACTGTTATAGCTAAGTGGCTTTCGACAAAACCTGAGGTATTGATACTAGACGAGCCCACCAAAGGCATTGATGTAAGATCTAAGTCTGCTGTCCACGAATTTATGGGGGAGCTAGTTGAAGAGGGGATGTCAATAATGATGATCTCTTCTGAGTTACCTGAGATATTAGGTATGTGTGATAGAGTCGTAGTGATGTACAAAGGACTCATTAAAGATATTTTAAATGTTAAAGAGGCCTCTTCAGAACAAATTGTCAAGTTAGCAAGTGGAGAGTCATGAAAAAAATTTTATTAAATAGAGATTTCATTTTATTCTCAATTATTTTAATTATATTAATTGCAGTGGGCTTTGCTAACCCACTTTTTGTAACTCCAAAAAGTATCTCTGATGTTTTAACTGACACTTCAATACTAATTATTCTTGCTTTAAGTCAGATGATTGTAATTTTAATTCGTGCAATTGATCTATCAGTAGCATCTAATCTTGCACTTTCTGGAATGCTTATATCATTGCTTTCGACAGTCCATCCAGAATTACCCGTTTACTATTTCATTGCTCTCTCTTGTGTAATTGGAACAATTTTAG
This sequence comes from uncultured Alphaproteobacteria bacterium, assembly GCA_902521795.1. Lineage (GTDB taxonomy): Bacteria > Pseudomonadota > Alphaproteobacteria > HIMB59 > HIMB59 > HIMB59. The sequence continues at coordinate 16,363 of CABYSX010000001.1, read as the reverse complement.
GTGTTTTGAATGGTATCTCTATTGCTATTTTAAAAGTTCCATTCATTGTTACTACTTTGGGAACATTAAGTATCTATCGAGGTTTAATTTATTTTGTAAGCGATGGTAAGCAGGTTTATTCAAATGAATTCTCTGAAGACTTTCTAGCTTTAATACACGTTAAATTTTTATCTCTTTCATTCCTATTTTGGTTAGCAGTCGTAGTTTTTATAGTCATATATATATTGCTTAATCATACTCGTTTTGGGAGAAATCTATATTCACTTGGAGGTAACCCAGATGCCGCGAAATACATAGGAATTAATGAAAATAAATACATCATAATGGCATATTCACTCTCTGGATTTTTTGCAGGATTATGCGGATATTTATGGGTTGCTCGATATTCTGTAGCATCTACCCAGATAGCAATAGGATTTGAACTTACTGTAATCTCTGCATGTGTAGTTGGTGGCATTAGTGTTATGGGAGGTGTTGGAACAGTTTTGGGATGTGTTTTAGGTGCTCTTCTAATTGGCCTTATTCGAAATGCCTTACCTGCTGTTGACATTTCTCAGTTTTGGCAATTAGCCATTTCTGGAGCAATAATATTATTGGCAATAATTATAAATACTAAAACTGAGCAACGAAAAGAAAAAACAATAATGGTGGAAAACTAGTGAGTTTAATACCAGACAAACCACCTTTTAAGTTACTAGATATTTTATACAAAAAAGAATTTATTCTTTTTGTAGTTTTAGTCTCCATTCTTATTATCAATTCTAATATCTCACCTTATTTTTTAGATTTATATAATCTTATCGATAGCACTTTTCTTTTCAGTGAAAAAGCAATTATTGCATTAACAATGACATTTGTAATTATTGCAAGACAAATTGATTTATCTGTTGCATCAATTATAGCAGTCTCTTCTGTTGTCTTAGGATATACAACAAGCCTTGGTTACGACACTTGGTTGGTCTTATTACTAACATTGTTAAGCGGTGCTTTGTGTGGAGCATTTAACGGAGCTATCATTACGAAATTCGCAATTCCATCTATTATAGTAACTATCGGTACAATGTCCCTATTTAGGGGTCTAGCTTATTCTTTCCTAGAAGACTCTTATTATAATAAGTTTCCAAAACTTGTAGGTAAATTAGGAGGTGGGTATCTTTTTGGTTATATTCCATATGCTTTTCTTACTTTTATTTTATTAGCATTTGTGTTTGCTTTTATTTTACATAAAACCTCTATTGGAAAAAAAATATACTCAATTGGCAATAATCCTGATGCGGCCCAATACACTGGTATTGCTGTTGATAAATATACTTTTGTCCTTTTTACTCTTAATGGCCTATTTTCTGCCATAGCGGCCATATTTTTGTCTGGAAGACTATCAAGTGTTCGTCCCAACATTGCTTTTGGTTGGGAATTAGAAATTATAACAATGGTTGTTTTAGGTGGCGTATACATTTATGGCGGATCTGGATCAATTCTGGGAGTTGTAATTTCAATATTTATCCTTGGGATGTTATCATTTGGATTGGGATTGCTAAACGTTCCTGGAGTGGGTATCATAATTTTCACTGGATTGCTTTTAATTTTAAGTATTGGTTTTCCATCTTTTGTGAGAACCTTAAGGAGAAAAAATGAGTGAGTCTTTAGGAAAAAAAATTTGGGCTTTCCCTGATGCGTTTTTACCTGCCAAGGGCCATCCATATAAAACAACAAATCATGGAGATCAATATGGTCATGAGTCTCTATGTATTATCAATTATGATCAAAATCCCGCGAATATAGTCTTAGATTTTTTATATGAAGATCAAGATCCGATAGAAAATTATTCTTTTATTATGAAAGGCAAAAGAAGTATCCATCTCAGATTAGATGATATAGAGATTAATAATCAAAAACTACCGAGAGAAAAACCATATTCAATTGTTTTGAAAAGTAATATTAATGTTGTTGCTCAGCTATCAAGGTTGGATACAACATCAGAACACAATGCATTTATGACCGCCATGGGATGGGGTAGCGATGTTTAAAGCTGTAAAAAAAGAAACTATTAGCGCGAATAACCAGCCAATAAAATCTTCACTTGATTTTGATTTTGAATATTTAGAAAAAAAATTAAACAAGGATCACGTTGATATTCGCTTAATCTTAGATCAAGTAAAGAAGTTTCAAGTAGCAGTTCCCACTTGGGGTGTTGGAACTGGTGGAACACGATTTGCTCGTTTTCCTGGAATAGGAGAACCTCAAAATATATATGATAAAATTGAAGATTGTGCGGTAATCAATGATTTAATCGGCTTTACAAACAAAGTCTCACCCCATTTTCCGTGGGATAACGTAGATGATTTTTCTGAGTTAAAAGAATTTGCTGACGGATACGGCATAGGTTTTGATGTTGTAAACTCTAATACCTTTCAAGACCCATCAGATGGAAAAGAAACTTTTAAATACGGCAGTTTAACTAACTCAAGTTCTCTAGTAAGAGATAAAGCAATAGAGGTAAATACAAAATCCATTGAAAACGGTAAAGCCCTTGGATCTAAAGGGCTAACTGTATGGATTGGTGACGGAGGTAACTTCCCAGGACAAATGAGTTTTTCAAGATCGTTGGAAAGATACATAGACTCCATGAAAAAAATTTACGCTTACCTTCCTAAAGATTGGACAGTTTTATTAGAACATAAACCCTATGAGCCAGCTTTTTATTCTACTGTCATAAGTGATTGGGGCACTAGTTATATCTGTGCTAAAGAATTAGGGGATCAGGCGATGTGCTTAGTTGATTTAGGACACCACCTTCCTAATACTAATATCGAAATGATTGTTTCAAGATTAATTGAAGTTAATAAATTGGGTGGGTTCCATTTTAATGACAGCAAATTTGGAGATGACGATTTAGATGCAGGGTCTATTAATCCCTATGAATTATTTTTGATCTTTAATGAACTTACTGCGGCTTCCCAAAATAATAAAATTAAAAATATTGCATACATGATTGATCAATCACATAATGTTACTGATCCTATTGAAAGTTTAATATTAAGTGCAAACGAAATAGTCAATTCATATGCAAAATCGTTGCTTGTTAACTACTCACTTTTAGATAAAGCTCAAGATAATAACGACGCCATTCAATCCATGCAAATTTTAAAAACAGCTTTTAACACAGATGTAAGCCCCTTAGTTGCTATGGCGCGATATGAAAATGGTAACTCAATAGACCCAATTAGTACTTATCGTACACTTGATTATAAGAAGAAAAAATCACTCACAAGGAAAAATAAGAGTGGTTCCTCTTCAGGTATTGTATAACTAGACTGATTTATTTTAGATATTCATTGAGAGTATTTTCTACACCCTGTTCATAGATCATTTTTAGCCACTTAGAAAAATGATTTTTAAATCCTTCATCTTCAGAGGTATTTCCATAAATATCCTTTTGCTCCAACCATGTTAAAGGATTTTCTCTAGATTTTTTGGCACATGCATTTAATTTTTCCCAATAAGGATCATTAGGCTCAATAACAGAACCATCTTCACGAGTTCCTTCACACATTCGCGCCCACAAAGCTTCTGCCAGAGAGAGCCCAATAATCAAAGTACCATTTTCAATTCCATCTTTTATAGATGGAACTATAAAACCTGAATGACGCGATGATCCGTCAAATGCTACACGTCTGATTGTATCCTGTATTGATGGATTAGAAAATCTGTTAGCGATAAGTTTGAAGTATTCTAACGGAGTATAACCAGGGACTGGTTTTATATGTGGTATAATTTCATCTTTTTCTACTTTTTCCAATAAATCGCTTATATTTTTGTTACTCATGGCATCCCTTACAGTTTCAATATTTAAAAGTTCAGCTACATTGGCTAGGATTTGGTGACCTCCATTAAGAATTCGAATTTTTTGATCCTCATAACCATGAACATTATCTGAAAATTGAACTCCAACTTTCTCCCAAGGAGGACGCCCTCTACAAAATTTATCTTCAATCACCCATTGACGAAAATCCTCATGTGAAACAGGAACATGATCTTCAATGCCCAAGTTCTTAACAATATTTATTTCAACTTCTCCAGTGCGTGGAACAATACAATCAACCATAGAATTTGGAAAAGTACAATTTTTATTAATCCACTCAGATAATTTTAAATCTTGTTCTCGAGCTATCCCCATTACAGCTTGTTTTAGTTTATTGCCGTTTTGAATTAAGTTATCGCAGCTCAAGCCAGTAAATGGTCCAACATCATTTTTCTTTCTATTCCTCAATGCCGAAACAATTACCCCAAATACTGTTTTTGGAGCATCAGGATTATTAATATCATTTAATATATCGGGGTGTTTAATATCAAACCCACCATTTTCATCTAAAAAATATCCTCCCTCTGTTACAGTTAACGAAACAATTTTAATTTTTTGGTCTGACATAGTATTAATTAATTTATGATTATTTTTTTCAACTGGTACATATCCAATCATAGGTCCAACAATTTCACAAGACTGATTTCCTTCAGGATCTAGTTCAATAAGAGTCGTAAGGAAATCTTGAACTTGAAGCCTCTCTCTCATATTTACATCATATTCTGTAATACCAGACCCAATAATAGCCCAATCTTTTGCTAAATCTTTTTGCATAAGTCGATGCAAGTACCAAGAAAGATGAGCTCTGTGAAAATTTCCGACTCCAATATGTAAAATACCAGCACTTAAATTTGATCTAATGTAATTTGGTTTTAAAATTATTTTTTGAATTGCTTCAAGGTTACTCTCATTTAAAAGTAGTAACTGATTATCTAAGGACTCAGAGTTCAAAGCTAATTTTCTAGCATAATATCAGTAGCTTTATCAGCTATTGCCATCGCAGGTGCATTTGTATTAGCTGCAACAATATTCGGCATCATAGACACATCAAAAACTCTCAAATTTTCAATACCTTTAACTTGAAGCTTTGAGTTTAAAACGGCCATATCATCAGTATCTTTCCCCATCTTGCAAGTTCCAACTGGGTGCCAATTAGTTTTGACCATCTTTTTACAATAATTTGTCAGCGATTGATCATCATTGATATTTTTACCAGGAAGTATTTCTTCTAAAATTATATCTGATAACGGTTTTGTATTAATAACTTTTCTTGCCAGTTTAAGACTGGAAATAAATGTTTCAATATCGTCATCATTGCTCAAAAAATTAGGGTTTATGTTTGGAAGATCCAAAGGATTAGAAGAGTTTAATGTTATTTCTCCTCTGGACTTCGGATTCATAATGCATGGAGTTAAAGTAACACCATGATCGGGTTTAATTCCTTTTGTGTCTCTATCTGTATACATAATTTGTACACAGTATAATTTTACTTTTGGTTCATTTTGATTTTTTAAATCATCAGGGTTCAAAAATGAGCAACAATCAACGCCGTTTGATGTTACTGGCCCTGACTTAAACAACAAATATTGAATTCCATTTCTGATCATTCTTAATCCTTTATTTTGTCTAAAATATCCATACCCCTTTTTTGCTCTTGAAATAAAAGGAACCTCATGATGATCTTGAAGGTTTTTGCCAACACCCTCTAATTTTTCTTTGATTTCTATTCCAAACTTTTTGAGTTGAGTTTCTTCACCAATACCTGAGTGCATCAATATTTTCGGTGAAACCAAAGATCCAGCAGTTAGGATAATTTCTTTTCCATAATATTTATCAACTCTCTTTTTGGATATTACCTCTACCCCAGTCGCTTTTTTATTCTCTATAATAACTCTTGTAACAATAGTATTTAATTTTATTTGTAAATTTTTATTATTTGATAAAGGTTTTAGAAGAGTAGACACCGTATCACTTCTCTTTCCATCACCGATAGTGTACTGCATTAAACCCACTCCGTACTGTTCGCCATCATTGAAATCTCTATTATAAGGCAATCCTAAATTTTGCATTGACTTAATATACAAATCCGAACCTTTGGCTACATATCCTGGGTCAGAAACTTTAATTGCTCCATCAGATCCATGAAAACTACCTGATAATCTTTGATTATTTTCCAATTTTTTATAACTTTCTAATAATGATTGCCAACCCCATCTATCATCGCCTGTCTCTTCTACCCACTTTTGATAATCAGATGGCTTACCTCTCATATAAACCATTCCATTTACAGAGGAACCCCCACCAAGAACTTTTGCTTGTGCAATATCATGTTGACGATTATTAAGTTGAGGTTGAACAATAGACTTATAGAATTTTAAATAAGGACTTCCATCTAACATTGGTATCCATCCAGCAGGCATTGATAATAAAGGATTATTATTATTCCCACCTTCTTCTATTAGAAGAACAGAATGACCATTTTCAACTAATTTTGTTGCAGTAATAGTACCTGAAGTTCCACCGCCGACAATTATGAAATCAAAAGTTTTCATGTATTATATTAAATATTATATTAATTTTAATTCTGGGGGGTAAATGTTTTTAGATAAATTCAAATTAGATGGCAAAATTGCCCAAATCACTGGAGGTGCAAAAGGGATAGGCCTATCCATTGCCCATGCTCTTGGTGAGGCTGGTGCAAAATTAGTTTTAATTGATAGAGAAGATAAAAATGGTGGAATAGAAGAGCTAAAAAAAGCTAATTATGATGTGTCTTTTTTCGAGGGTGATTTGCTTGACCGTTCTGTACCACAGAAAACTATAGATTTTACTTTAGAAAGACATGGAAGAGTCGATATCCTTGTAAATAATGCTGGTGTCGCTCAACACGGGGACACCGATGAATTTAATGATGAAATGTTAGATAAAATTATGGATATTAATTTAGATGTGGTTTTTCGTATGTGTCGATCGGCAATACCACCTATGAAAAAACAGGGTGAGGGAGTTATTTTAAATGTTGGATCAATGTCAGGAATAGTTTCTAACATACCTCAACCACAAGTGGCTTATAATGCATCTAAAGCTGCAGTCCATATGATGACCAAAAGCTTAGCTAGTGATTATGCTAATCAAAAAATTCGAGTGAATGCTATTGCCCCAGGTTACGTGAAAACGGACATTACAAATTTACCAAAAAAATATGAGCATTGGTACTCCACCTGGGATAAACAAACACCTATGAAACGGATGGCAGAACCTCATGAAATTGCATCTGCTGCCCTTTTTTTATGTAGTCCTGCATCAAGCTACGTTACTGGTGAAGTATTAGTAGTTGATGGTGGATACACTACAAGGTAGTTTCTTCGTAATATTCTCAGGTATTATTTTAAAGCTATATTAATTTCCTTCATCTACCTTAATTTGAAGTTTGACATCAGTTGGTCTGTGCTCCGCCGCTCTTTCAAAAGCCTCAACGCTCTCTTCAAATTTAAAAGTATGAGTGATCATTGGTTTTACGTCAATTTTTCCACTTCCTAGTAGTCTAATTGAAGGTTCATACTGATGTGAGTATCTATGAACAGTTTGATATTCTAACCCCTTAGCAAACAAAATGGCCCAATTCATTGGCACTGGTTCTGCATTATTACCAATGAGCACGACATGAGCTCCAGGTGAACAACATGAAAAAATTGACTCGTAAGCTTTGACTGCACCACTGCACTCAAAAAAACGATCAACTCCCCAACCACCAGTATCATCCATAATTCTCTCAGATAAATTTTCAGTAGTTAAATTAACTGGAATCAAGTCAGGATAGTGATCGCACATCTTTAATTTATCACCTAGTACATCAGCAATATAGACTTTTGAACATCCTCCAGCTAATGCTGCCAAACCTGTAACAAGACCAATTGGACCACAGCCCATAACTAAACCAATTTGCCCTGGTTTAATTTTAGCTTTAGTGACACCCTGCATACCCACCGCAAGAGGTTCCACCATCGCTCCTTCAGCATAAGATAAATTATCAGGTATTTTAAAAACCATATCCCCAGGAAAAACAACTTCAGGCGCAAGACAGCCGTGTATCGGAGGAGTAGCCCAAAATTTAACTTTTTGGTCATAGTTATACATACCCAATTTATATTCTTTTGATTTTTTACTAACGACCTGTGGTTCAATACAAACCCTGTCACCTACTTTTAAAATTTTTTCGTTATTACCAACAGCAATTACAGTACCAGACCCTTCATGGCCCAAAACCATTGGGGCATTAACATGCCATTGACCAATTTTACCATGCTCATAATAATGAATATCAGATCCACAGATGCCCACAGTATGCATTTTAATTTTTACATCATCGGGACCCACCTCTGTTGGCAATTCAATATCACGCAATTTTAATTCCAATTGCTTTTCTAAGACTAAAGCTTTCATGTTATATTATCCTTTCCAAATAACAAAAATTATCCACAATAGACCTATTCCTATTGCAAAATTTAATGATACGAAGCTTTCTAGAAATCTCATCCAGAATAACTGTAATGCAACGTAACTTATTACTCCAATAAATAGCCTATCAAACCAATTAGTATTTAATGGAATAAAACCTCTTTTTTTCATATTAACCTTTTACTGCTCCAAATGTTAATCCTGCTACTATATGTTTTTGAACCGCAAATAAAAATAATAATGCAGGTAACATTGATACTAATGCTACTGCAGCCATAGTTCCCCAGTTAGTTCCAGTGGTGGTAACAAACTCTGATAAACCAGTAGGAATAGTTCTTGCATAAACACTTGTTAAAGTTGATGCTAATAAATACTCATTCCATGCAAAAAGAAAACTAAGTAAAGATGTAACTGCTATACCTGGAGCTGCTAATGGTATTATTAGTTTTCTAAAAATTGTAAATAAATTAGCGCCATCAACTATCATTGCTTCATCTAATTCTTTTGGTATACCATCGATTATCCCTTTTAAAAGCCATATAGCAAAGGGTAAGTTAAAAACACAGTACAATAAAATTAATCCAATTTTTGTATCAAATAAAGTAAAGTCTCCAAATTTAAAGACAGTAGAAAATAATAAAAATAATGGTAATAAAAAAGCTGCAGGAGGCGCCATTCTATTAGTCATTGTCCAAAAAAATATACTTTCGGATCCAGGCAATTTAAATCGAGAGAGAGCATAGGTAGCCATTAGTGCTAGTATTGTAACTAATGCTGCATTTGAAGTGGCAACAATAATAGAATTAAAAAGATAGTCAGCATAAATTCCATCAAGAAATGGTTTTGTAAAGTTTTTCCAGTGAACCTTCTGAAAAAATGTGGGACTTAAATCTGGTTTTCCAAACAATTCAACGGGTGTTCTTGTAGATACTAAAACCATCCAGTAAATAGGAAATAAAGTGATGATGGTGAGTAAACTCCAAAGAAAAGTTGTTCCAATTTTAGAAAAAGTTTTTTTAGTCTTCATTTTTTCCCCTTGCGACCATGACACTGTATAAAACCCAACAAATAACAATTGTGATATATAAATATAAAATAGACATTGCAGAACCTAATCCATAATACCTTTTTTCAAACACTTCTTTCCAAATGTGAATACCTGTAAAGCGTGTTGCATATCCAGGACCACCACCTGTTAGCATCCAGACCTCATCAACAATCTTTAATGAGTCCATTAATCTAATAAAAATAACCACAATCAAAACAGGAACCATCATAGGAATAGTTATATATGTAAAAATTTGAAAATTATTCGCACCGTCTATTTTTGCAGATTCATAGGGGTCCTGGGGCAGTGCACTTAAACCTGCAAGCAATGTTAAAGTTACAAATGGTGTCCAGTGCCATACATCCATTATTACTATCATCCAAAAAGCTTGATCAGCATTCAATCCGTAATTTAAGGTATAACCAAAATAATCTTTTAAAATATGAGGTAGTGGTCCCAATCCTTGCACTGTAAATAATTTAAAAATTGATCCAACGACAATAGGGGCGATAACTAAAGGGAGTGTATGAACACTTCTAAAAAATGATTTTAAAGGAAATGAACTTAATAAAGAGAGGGCAAGTATAAACCCAAGACTAAGTTCTATGGTCAATGTGACCACTGAAAATTTAATTGAACGCCATATTGACTCTAGAAATACTTCATCAAATATAAGTCTCCTATAATTTGAAGCGAAGCCTTCAAATTGAAGAGAGGGGTCAACGGCGAGAGGGTTCCATTGAAAAAAACCAACATATAAGACATAGATGAATGGAAGTAAGCCTGCTAGAGCCAAAATCAATATTGTTGGAGATAAAAGTAGCCAGCCAGTTTTATTTTTAGAAAGCATTTAAAGTAAAAGGGAGGCGTTAGCGCCTCCCTTAAAAAAAGTATTGATTAGTTTTGGTAACCGAGGTCAGCCATTACTGTGTCTAAAGCTTGACACGCACCATCAAGAGCTTCTTCAGGTGTCATTTCACCTGCTAAAGCGCTGTAAATGAATGGGTCAATCGCACCTCTTCCCGCACCATGGAATGGGAACGGAGGAGCACCAGCGTATAAAAAGCCAGTATCTCTCATAAGAGTAAAGTAACCATCTGCTTGCTCGTCAACAGCCATAACTTTAGGGTCTGCATATGTATCTTTGTGTGTGATACGTCCGCCAGCAATAGCCCAATCAGCTTGGTGCTCATTTAAAGCAACATACTGCAACCAAAGCATAGTTGCCTCTTTGTTTTTAGATGAGTGAGGAATACCATAGGCACCTCCATCATAGTAACCAATGTAACCATTTCCTGATGCAGCTTGTGTCATAACACCGGGTGCAGTAGGAGGTAACATCACACCAACATTTCCAACAACAGCTGATTTTTCAGCATCAGTTGCAATCCATGCAGCATTTTCACCATATACCCATCCTTGAGCCGCTCTTCCTGCAGCGAAAGATGATCCAACTTCACTCCAAGTACTCTGAAGAGCCTCGGGTGGAGCAAATGGTAATAATTGTGTCCAGAAGTTAAGAGCAGCTTTAGCTCTTCCACCGTTTAACTGTCCACCATTCTCAACACATGATTGGTAAGAGTCCATATTTACACCCCAGTTATATAAACCAAAAGAAGGTGCAATTGATTCTAGGAACTCATAAGTTGAAGCTGGGTGACCTGTGTGTCCTTGAACTGTTGTTCCCCAACACTCCATACCTTGTTCAGCACAGAAATGAGTAAAGAACTCAGCATTGTCTCTGTATTGTTCAAAAGATGTGGCTGGAGATAGACCATAACCATATTGTGCTCTAAATTGAGCTTTAGCATCCGCTCTTTCAAAAAGATCTTTTCTGTATAAGTATACTTTAATGAATGCTTCCATTGGTACACCAAACACATCACCTGATCCATCTTTGAAATAATCGATGAAGGTTGTAAAGTCATCTAGACTTACACCAGGTGCTTGAAGATCAGGATTGTTAGCTAAACCTTCGGTAATATTAACTAAGAAGTCTCTATTTAAGTAGTCATATACAATGTCTTGTTCAATATAAACAAAGTCATAGATACCTGAGTTAGCTTCCATATCCTTAATTGCTTTATCATACATCTGATCCCATGATGTATTTTCTAATTGGACTTTAATGCCAGTAAGTTTTTCAAATTCTTTTGCTAAAACTTCACCAGCAAATTGTCCTGGAGGTGTATTTTCAGCTACACCTTGCAGTACCGTGCCTTTGTAAGGAGCACCAGCTTCTTTAAACCAATCAGCATGACCGCCAGCCATTGCTGAAAAAGAGAAGATGGATGCCACTAAGGCAAATAGTATTTTTCTCATATTATTTCCTCCTATAAGAATGTTTTTATTTTTTAATTAGACGAAACTAATTTCAAGATATAAAAACGTCTCAATTATATTACATATGGTCACAATGTAAACATCATGCAATTTGCATCTAAACATATGTTTTTATTGGTATTTTCCCAAAACTGTCATTATTTTATTTAATATGATAAGTTTATTGTTCTACAAAAATGTTTTTAGAAAAATATAAACTTGATGGAAAAGTAGCTCTTATAACAGGAGGCACAAGAGGAATTGGGTTATCTATAGCTCATGCTCTCGGTGAGGCTGGTGCAAAATTAGTTATAATTAATAGAACAGACCCCTTCGGAGGAATAGAAGAACTAAAAAAAGCTAATTATGAAGTTTCTTTTTATGAGGGGGATTTAATCGACAGATCGGTTCCTCAAAAAGCCATAGACCATACTTTAGATAAACACGGGAAAATCGATATCCTTGTTAATAACGCTGGTGTTGCTCAGCACGGCGATACAGAAGAATTTAATGACGATTTGCTCGATAAAATTATGAATCTTAATGTTGATGCAGTTTTTCGTATGTGTCGCTCAGTTATTCCACCCATGAAAAAACAAGGTGAGGGAGTTATTTTAAATATTGGGTCTATTTCAGGTTTAGTGTCAAACATTCCTCAACCTCAAACAGCTTACAATGCATCTAAAGCTGCAGTCCATATGATGACGAAAAGTTTAGCGAGTGATTATGCCAATCAAAACATTCGAGTGAATGCTATTGCTCCTGGTTATGTCAGAACAGAAATGACTAATTTACCAAAAGAAAACGAGCATTGGTATCCAACTTGGAATGAACTCACTCCAATGAACAGAATGGCAGAACCAGACGAAATTGCATCTGCCGCACTCTTTTTATGTAGTCCTGCCTCAAGCTATGTTACTGGGGAAGTACTTGTAGTAGACGGCGGATACACATCAAGATAATTAATATAAAATAGACCCTAACTAAGATAAAAAATAATTTTTATTTGAAAGCTTCTTGGCTCGACTTGTCAAAAATGTGACAACGAGACGCCGAAAATCCTACTTTAACTGTATCTCCGACTTTAATATTCGAGTCACCATCAGTTTGAACCACAAGAGGCTCTCCCTCTTTTTCAAGATAAAGGAAAGTTCCAGACCCTAATTTTTCCACAACGAAGACTTTGCTCTCCCAGCTACCATCACTCTCTTCATTGATGATGAGGTGTTCGGGCCTTATGCCAAGCATCACAGCGTCACCTTCATTAGCAGAAGATAAAGTCTTTGATATGTTTATTGTTGATGATCCCATTAAGTCAACTTCAGTCTTGCCTTGGCTTTTGCTTGTTATTTTAGTTGAAATAAAATTCATTTTTGGAGAGCCTATGAAGCCTCCAACAAATAAATTATTTGGCCCGTTGTATAAGTCCAATGGTGATCCTTTTTGAGAAACAACACCCTCATTTAAAACAACAATATCGTCTGCCATAGTCATAGCTTCAGTTTGGTCGTGTGTAACATAAATCATAGTAGCATTTAAGTTATCGTGGAGTTTGGCAAGTTCAACACGCATTTGAACACGAAGAGCAGCATCTAAATTTGACAGTGGTTCGTCAAATAGAAATACTTTTGGTTTACGAGTAATAGCTCTTCCAATGGCCACTCTTTGTCTTTGACCTCCAGATAATTGCTTTGGTTTTCTACTAAGATACTCTTCAATTTGCAAAATTTTTGCAGCTTCTTGAACACGTTCATCAATTTCTTCTTTTGATCTTTTCTCTAGTTTTAATCCAAATGCCATATTGTCAAATACAGTCATATGGGGATATAGAGCGTAAGATTGAAATACCATTGCAATGTTTCTTTCTTTTGGAGGCAGCTCATTTACAACTGTACCATCTATTGAAATTGTTCCTGAGTTTATATCCTCTAAACCTGCGATCATTCTGAGCATAGTTGATTTTCCGCAACCAGAGGGACCAACTAAAACTGTAAATGATTGACTTTTTATTTCTAAAGAAACATCTTTGATAACTTGAACGTTACCGTAAAATTTATCTATCTTATCTATTTTTATATCAGCCACTTCATCCTCCTCTGAGCGATTTTTCAAGTGAACATGAAATGTAATATTTCAGCTTACAATTTGCAATAACTTAATAATCCATTCAAAATTGAGTTATAAACAACTTTTTTAATTTTTTTGCGCATGTATCTCCAAAGAATATTTTACCTATGATAGTAATAGATATGGGCTGGTGGAACGGGAAAGAGGAATTAATTGAAAAAGATCAGATACCTTATAATAAGTGTTCCGAATGCGGAGATCTCAAGGAAGTCTCAAAGAAATATATCAATAAAATCAACGATGAAATGATTACGATTTGCTATGATTGTAGTAAAAAGCGCTATATTGAGTCATTAATGGTGGTTTCAGCTATCGATGGTGTTGATGATTTTTGATGAATGTAGGTTAAATAAAAAAATAAGATCACACACTTGTATAATAAGACACCCACTGTGACCACTAAAGGGACAAAACCACTTTGAAAAGACATCAAGCAAGCAAAGAGTAAAACGCTTACAGAGGTTTTGTTAAAAATACAGGTATAGATAATCTTGAGCGATAATTTTGGAAGCAATAAAAACCTTTTCTGGAGGGAGCTCATCATAGCTACTCCAACCGATATATTTAAGGGAGCCATCTAGACCGACCAGCTGGCGGATTTCATCTAAAGATCGAAGTGGGGGACCCTCAAAAGTAAGACCAAGAAGGTCTGTATGCTTTTCATTGCCTTCTACTTGGAGGCTTACCACTTGCCACTGATCTTGACTGCGATAGGGAAAAACATAAATATTAGATTGTGGTCCCACACTGATTGTTTGAGCATAACTGTGTATCTGGTCATTAATCGTTTCTTTAAATAATTGTTTTATGTCATTATCTAAACTACCAAGTACAAAAATTGCCGTAGGTTTTTCTTCTGCCTTCATAGGTAAAGACCAACTTATGAATAAGAGTAACCATAATAATTTTTTTATCATGTCCACCCTTGGCAAGTATCAAGGGCACTGACAAGAGCAGAACTAAGTCCATTCGCTTTCATTTGTATTTCCTGTTTTTCAAATCGATTGAGAGGGTCGTTGATTGAAAATGAAATTTGCCCTCTTTTAGATAACAAATCTTCAAGCTTGGAGAAGTGATGTTTGTAAAAACTCATTAGCTCCCACCGAACATATCCGTCTGCGTTTAATCGACTGGCATCTTTGCCGTCGTATGTCTGCCCTGAGAGGATCCAATCGAAAGTTTCACCACTCATGACGTCAAAATCCTGGGGGTCAAATTCACGATTTGTGTAAACTAACCGAGCATCACAACTTAAGTTGGGATCGACAATAAAAATAATCATTCGTTCACTGTTCTCTAAGCTAAAGACCAAATCGAGGTTGTCTTCCTTGGCCTCCATATGTATCCAGTTATCAAACTCATGGTGAATGGAGTTACTCTCAGCCTTCAACGTACAATTAGTTAAAAAAGTACTGATAAATAATAATAATAGAACCCTCATTACTTTTTCTCTCCTGGCTTGAAATGGCTCATTAGGAACTGCTGAGGAAAGGGGACCTTTAAATAAGAGGCATACTGCCTGGTAAAGAAGTAGTTCAGAGGATACTGGATAAATTCCAGATCGCCTTGTTCAAGAGCATCAAGGGTGCTACGAGAATAATTCAAATGCTGCATTACATCCTCAACTGAAATATTGTTCTCTACCCTGATTTGAGCAAGGCAGCGCAAATACTCCTCAATATTACTTAGGGATTGAGGTTCAAATTTTTTATCGGAGGAGGATCCTCCGGTTAAAGTAGGGGTAATATAATTAGACTTCATATCCCTATTATGAGAGAAAGCATTTTTTAAAATAGTCCAAAGCTTTTTTACTTTTGGACAGAGATTATTGATTACCCCCTTATCATAAATTGCTATAGTGGGGTATGTCTAAAACTAAAGAAATTATCACCATCGAACACACCCTTAAAGATGTCCTAAAAAATCTCAGTGATCAAGACATCCAAGAGATTACCGGTAAGTCTAAATCATATATCTACAAGTGTGCCGATCCTGATGACCATGAAAGGAACATCCAATTTAGAACCGTCATTCTCTTAGAACATGCCATGCAAAAAATTTATCAAAAAACTCCTTTTAGTAATTTTCTAAAAGATTACCTGGCAACTGCGCAACCTGAAAAACCTGCAAGCGAAAGTGAGGTACAATCAGAGATATTGGCGATCGGAGGAAGACTGGGAGATTTAATGGACGCGGTGCGTGAGTCGATGGATGAGAAGAGCTCTGGGGGAGCGAAAATAGTTCCTCATGAAAAAGAGAAAATCTATCAAGATATCCAAAAATTGGATGATCAGTTGAGTAAAATTAAGAGTGTGCTAAAATCACTTTAGCTTGTTACTAAGGGGGATTTTTGTAGGTGTCTGGGTTTTCTTCTCCAGCGTGAGTTGGGGAGCCGAGATTTGTGAGCGACTCTTAAAAAAAGACTTCAGAGAAACATCCAACATCCGGCTTGCTTATAACGACAGTGGTGTGGTTCTTGAGCAAAATCAACCAATTATCAACAAAAAACGCTTCGGTTCCTATGCTTTTAATACCCCTCTTGAAGT